>NZ_JAVYJE010000008.1:0-423341 GCF_032621735.1 Pseudomonas sp. zfem005
CCCGGCGCAACGACTGCGTTCGGCCTCCTGGAGGGGCGTTGGCGGCTGCTCCAACTTTCTTCGTCCAGCGCATCGCCACGTGGTGCGCACGAGCTTTCGTAGGATGGTGTAGAGCGAAGCGAAACCCATGCGGTGGAGGTGGCAGAAATACTTCGGTGCCCGGAAAGCACCGTGCTTGAGAGCCTGCATCAAAATCACAACAGCTAACGCAGACAGAGCCAATTCATTCGCCCAGCAGACCGCAGGTCTGCCCCGCTCGTTGCCGCAGGCGACTTCACCGTGGGAGCGAATTCATTCGCGAAATATGCCGTGCCGGTCCTCGCGGTTGAAACCGCTCCCACCACTCGCCGGCCCACTCCGGCGACCCACCGGTCATTCGCCGTGGTGCCCCGGCCGCTGGAGGCGTAGAATCGCCGCTTCCAGGCCGTACCCCCTCCCATTCCAAGAACAAACCCTGCCGCAGCCGTCCGCCCCGTGCCTTGCTCCCCGGGTGGCCCCTGGCATGCGCGGTGGAGGCGCATCGACCCTGTCCCGACCCCAGCCTCAGCCCCGGAACAGCCCTTGAGCCCTGAACGCCCCACCCTCGACCCAACCCCCGAACCCCGCGCCGGCAGCTGGCTGAGCGTGATCGCCCTGGCCCTGGCCGCCTTCATCTTCAACACCACCGAATTCGTTCCGGTGGGGCTGCTCAGCGACATCGGCCGCAGCTTCGAGATGCCCACCGCCCAGGTCGGCCTGATGCTGACGCTCTACGCCTGGGTGGTGACCCTGGCCTCGCTGCCGCTGATGCTGCTCACCCGTAACATCGAGCGGCGCAAGCTGCTGGTGTGCGTCTTCCTGCTGTTCATCGTCAGCCACCTCCTGTCCAGCGTGGCCTGGAGCTTCGGCGTGCTGATGCTCAGCCGCATCGGCATCGCTTTCGCCCATGCGGTGTTCTGGTCCATCACCGCGTCGCTGGCGGTGCGCGTGGCGCCGCCGGGCAAGCAGGCCAAGGCCCTGGGGCTGCTGGCCACCGGCACCATCATGGCGATGGTCCTGGGCATTCCCCTCGGTCGCGTGGTGGGCGAGGCCCTGGGCTGGCGCACCACCTTCCTCGCCATCGCCGGGCTGGCGGTGCTCACGGCGCTGTGCCTGGCGCGCACCCTGCCGTTGTTGCCAAGCCAGAACTCCGGCTCCCTGCGCAGCCTGCCGATGCTGCTCAAGCGCCCGCCGCTGGTGGCGCTCTATGTACTCACCGTGCTGGTGATCACCGCGCAGTTCACCGCCTACAGCTACGTCGAGCCCTTCTCCCGGGACGTGGCCGGCATGAGCGGGCAGATGACCACCCTGTTGCTATTGCTCTCCGGCGGCGCCGGCATCTTCGGCTCGGTGCTTTTCAGTCGCTACAGCGACCGCTTCCCCCGGGGGCTGCTGCTGGTGGCGGTCAGTACCCTGGCGGCGAGCCTGCTGCTGCTCCTGCCGCTGGCCCAGCACCATGGCTGGCTGCTGGGCATGAGCATGCTCTGGGGCATGGCGATCATGTGCTTCGGCCTGGCCCAGCAATCCAGCGTGCTGCGCCTGGCGTCCGACGCCACGGACGTGGCCATGGCGCTGTTCTCCGGGCTGTACAACGTCGGCATCGGTGGTGGCGCGCTGCTGGGCAGCCTGGTCAGCCAGCACATCGCCCTGCAGCAGGTGGGCAATGCCGGTGCGGTGCTCGCCGTGACGGGTCTGGTGCTGGCGCTGTTCGCCTGCTGGAAGTTCGCCGATGCCCTGCGGGGTGGGCGCTGAGCAGAAGGGGACCGGCTTCACGGCAGCGGCGGGCGGCGCTTGCTAACGTGGCGCCGCTGGCACTCCGCCCCCCACCCCACCGAGAAGGATTTCCCATGGCGCTCCGTTCCCTGCTGCTGATCGGCTCCCTGCTGCTGCCCGTCGCTGTGCAAGCGACCACCCTCGACGCGGCCCAGTCGCGCTACCGGGGCGCGGTGTCCTGCATCGACCGGCTGTTCTACGACGGCGGCTATGACGTTGGCGATGCCAAGCGCGAGGCGCTGATCACCGAATTCCTCGCCCACTACCAGCTGCCCGCCTATGACGAGGCCCGCTACGCCGCCGGCGAAGGCGCGGACATCGACCGGGACGCCTACATGGCGGGCTACATGCTGTGTGACGAGGATGTGGACTACGTCGACAAGCTGGGTGCCAAGCACGGCCGGCATCTGCCCAGCGAGTAAGGGCTGAAGGCAGACGCGGTCTGCGTTAAATGTGGCTGGGAGATTCGAACTCGGTTGATTGCCGAGTTCTGCTGATGCTTCTGGTTTCGCCCACCCGGGCGAGTCCCTTTTGACAATCGCCTCAAAAGGAACCAAAAAGGCTTGCCCCTGCATACGGGTCTGGCTTCGCCAGACTTCCCTCGCTCCATCATCGTTCCAGGGGCACGCCGCGAAGGGCCATCCCTGGCCCATCGCGGCTCTCGCGACATCCATGTCGCTCAACCCCCTACACGACGATTCGCTCGGCCTCCTGAAAGGGGCGTTGGCGGCTGCTCCAACTTTCTTCGTCCAACGCATCACGACGTGGTGCGCACGGACTTTCGTAGGATGGTGTAGAGCGAAGCGAAACCCATGCTGTGGGTCCAGAACGGTGGGCTCAGGCATGGCGGGACGCGTCGTCAATCGGCCGGCTTGGCCTCATCCAGCGTCTTCCTGATGCTCGCGCCGAGCTGGAGGGCGTTGCTGCAGGCGGGGTCTTCCTCGCCGTGCTTGCAGGATTTCTTCATCACTTCCAGGGCCTTTGGCAGGTCCTTCTTCACGCCGATACCGCGAGCCAGGTACATGCCGAGCATGGTGCAGGCCCAGGGGTCGTCCTGGTCGCAGGCTTTGGTGAAGCTGCGGGCGGCGCAGGCCTGCACGCGCTTGTTCTGCATGTCGGCGCGGTACAGCCCGGCGGCGTGGTTGGTGCAGCCGGAGGCGGCGCCCAGCTTGCAGGCGCGCTGGTACAGGGGTTCGAAGCCGGCGGGGTCGCCGCCGAGTTGCTGCAGAGTCACGGCCGTGCGCAGGCAGGAGTAAGCGTCCCCGGCGGTGCAGAGCGTGAGGCAGCCATCCAGCTGGTCGGCGGTATTGCAGTCATGGACGTTGATTTCCAGTGCCCGGCGAGTGGGCATCAGGTCGGCCGGGCATTGTTCGGCCTCCTGGGTCCATTGCGCGTTGGCGCGGACCTGGGCGTCGATGCGCTCGACGATCTGCGCGTCCTCCTCGGCCACGGCGGTTTGCAGCAGCGAGAGTGAAACGGCGGCGAGAAGCATCAGCTTCCTGATGACCATGGGAATTCCTTTGCGTGAAAGAGGGTTGTTGCACGCCCCGCAGCGGGGGCGTCAGGGGCCGGGAATCAGCTCGACGCGCTCGCTTTCCAGGTCCAGCAGCATCAGGCCTTCCTGTCCGTCGGGGAGGGTGCCGAGGCAGTCGCCCTGGCGGTTCCAGGCGGCGGATTGGCCGGTGGTGAGGAAGTCTTCCACCGGGCCGATGCTGTTGCTCATCAGCAGCGGCATGCCATGGCGGCGGGCCATGGCGGGGTAGTGCTGTTGCCCGGCGGCGATGCCGTTGGCCGATTTGGCGACGCTGACCAGATAGAAGTCGGCACCCGCCGCGACGGCTTCGTCGGCGTGCTCGGGGAGCATGGATTCGTAGCAGATGGCCGGCGCCAGGTTGTGTTCGCCGAGGCGGATCAGCGCCTGGCCTTCGCCGGGGCTGAACCAGGGCAGCTCGTCGGCGTGCAGGCGCTGCTTGCAGTAGAGGCCGCGGGGCTGGTGGGACTGGAAGATGACCATGCCGATGCGCGGCAGCGGCGCGCCGGTCACCGGCAGGCCGGCGCAGATGATGATGCCGTGCACGTCGGCGAGGTGCTGCAGGGCGTCGAGGCGTGGGTCGTCGGGCGTGGTGGCCAGGCCCTGGGCCAGGGACGGCGCGTAGTGGGTCAGCGAGAGCTCGGGAAACAGGATCAAGGCGGCGCCCTGTTCCACCGCCCGCCGGATGAACGCGCAGTGCTTGCCGATATTGCCTTCGATGTCGCCCGTGATCGACGACAGTTGCGCGGCGCAAAGCTTCACGTGGTGTGCTCCTGCAGATGAGGCCGCCATGCTAAATCGCCGTGGCAGCCCCACGCCAGAGCCTTTTCGAGGGGTGGCCCATGCACCTGTACCGTGTGCACGTCATTCAGCGGCTGATTGATCCATGGCGGCATCTGGACGCGCTTCCGGCGCCTTTCTAGACTGGCTTTCCGCTGGCCGCCCACCCCACAAGGAACCGCCCCATGAGCACCTATCAGGAACTGCGGATCAACCGCACGCAGCTGGACGATTGCCAGTCCCACCGCCGCGAACTGGCCGTCGAGCTGGATGAGGGGCAGGTGCTGCTGGGCGTCGAGCGCTTCGCCTTCACCGCCAACAACATCAGCTATGCGGCGCTGGGCGATGCCATGGGCTACTGGCGCTTCTTCCCCACGGTGGAGGGCCAGGGGCTGATCCCGGTCTGGGGCTTCGCCGTGGTGCTGCAGTCGCGCTGCGAGGGTGTCGCCGAGGGTGAGCGCTTCTACGGTTACTACCCCATGGCCAGCCATGTGGTGATGGAGCCGGGGCGCGTCGATGCCCAGGGCTTCACCGACACCATCGCCCATCGCCAGGGCCTGCCGGCCATCTACAACCAATACCTGAACTGCGCCACCGACCCGCTCTACAGCGACGACAGCGAGGCCCCGCAGATGCTCCTGCGGCCGCTGTTCACCACGGCCTTCCTGCTCGACGAATTCGTCGCCGGCAACCAGGCGTTCGGCGCGCGCCAGGTGATCATCACCAGTGCCTCGTCCAAGACCGCCATCAGCCTGGCCTACCTGCTCAGCCGGCACCGTGCCGAGCGTGGCCAGGACTACGAGGTGATCGGCCTGTCCTCGACGGCCAACCGCGCCTTCGCCGCCGGGCTGGGTTGCTATGACCGGGTGCTGGAATACGGCGAGGTGGAATCCCTGGCCGGTGACGTGCCGTCGATGGTCATCGACCTGGCGGGCAACAGCCAGCTGCTCGCCCGCCTGCACGGCCATCTGCAGGCGGCGTTGCGCTACAGCTGCCAGGTCGGCGCTTCCCACTGGGACCAGCGCCAGGCGCTGCCGAACGGCCTGCCCGGGCCGAAACCGGTGTTCTTCTTCGCCCCCAACGAGGGCAAGCGCCTGCACCAGCTGTGGGGATCGGAGGCCTTCGCCCGCACGCTCGCCGAGCGCTGGCAGGCCTTCAACGGCTTCGCCCGCTCGTGGCTGATCTTCGAGTACGGCCACGGCGCCGAGGTGGTGCGCGAGCGCTATCTGGCGGCCTTGCAAGGGCAGCTGGAACCCCAGGTGGGTGTGGTGCTCTCCCTGGCCGAGTGAGCCGTGGGGCAGGGCGCGCGGTGAGGGCGGAATGATTCTCGTCCCAGTAGACGCGGCCCGCGCGCCTGCTTAGACTGGCCAACTGCTATGACCGCCGCCCCGGCGGCATCCCAGGCTAAGCGCCCATGACCCTTCCCGAGTCCCCGACAGTACCGGCCCGGCACCGCCGAGGGCGCATTCCCGACGTGTTGCAGCCGGCGTTCCGCGCCTATGTGCTGGAGCACCACCGGGGCTTCCTGCTGGCGATCAACTTCATCGCGATGATCGCCTACGACTCCTACGTGCTGGCCGACGCGGTGCTGATCCCGGACATGGCCATGGAGTCGCTGGTCACCCGTGGCCTGCTCAGCCTGCTCGGGCTGCTGAATATCTTCCTGGTGTTCCGCTACAGCCGCAGCGTGCTGCTGATGGACATGCTCATGCCGCTGCATGACATCGTCTCCACCGTCGCCTGGTTCGAGCTGCTCAAGCGCAGCGACTCGCCCGATGTGGCCACCTTCCTCTATGCCTCGGTGGTGTTCATCGTGCTGGGCAACCTGGGGGTGCGCTACTCGTTCCGAGGCATCCTGGCCTGCTCGCTGGTCATCTCCGGGGTGATCCTCTACAACGTCGCGCTGCTCCATCCCGGCGATACCAAGGCGCTGCTGATCTTCACCCTGGTCTACCTGCCGGTGCTGGTCTTCAGCCTGTTCATCAGCTGGACCAATATCCGTGGCGTGCGCCAGGCCTTCCTCGCCGACCAGGAGGGCCGCCGCCAGCGCGCCGAACTGGCCACGCTGAACAGCCGCCTGCACGAACTGGCCAGCACCGATGCGCTCACCGGCGTGGGCAACCGCCGCGCCTTCGATCGCGTGCTGGAGGAGTACTGGTACCAGATGAGCCTGCACGGCCGGCCCTTCGCGCTGCTGCTGGCGGACATCGACTACTTCAAGCCCTACAACGACCACTACGGCCACCTGGCCGGCGACCGCTGCCTGCGCGAGGTGGTGGACAGCCTGGTGCACACCCTGCGCGACGGCCAGGCGAAGGTCTTCCGCTATGGCGGCGAGGAATTCGTCGTGCTGTTGCAGGTGAGCTGCCAGGCCGAGCTGGAGCACATCACCGAGCGCCTGCGGGTGCAGGTGGCGGGCCTGGACATGGAGCACCTGCACCGCCCCGATGGCCTGCGCCACCACACCATCAGCCTGGGCGCCTCGCTCTCCAGCGGCGAGGGCCTGGTCCAGGCCCAGGACCTGCTGGCGCGCTGCGACCAGCTGCTCTACCAGGCCAAGCAGGAAGGCCGCAACCGTGCCTGCCTGGCGGCCATGACGCTCTGCTGAGCGGGTTAGGCAATGCCCGGGTGAAGCAGCGCTGTGTTGGGCCTCGCTGCACTTGGCGCCAACCTACGGGTACCGGGGCACGATCCCGTAGGAGCGAGCCCTGCTCGCGAAGCGCTTGCGGGAATCTGTAGGAGCGAATTCATTGGCGATGGAATAACCGGCCACCCGCAGCCTTGTGCCGGCGGCGAGTCTTTCGCGGCTGAAGCCGCTCCTACGGGGAACGCCTGAGCGCGCCGGATTGCCCGGCGCACATGCGGGTGATCAGAGGATGCTGATCGGGTACTCGACGAAGGCGCGGATTTCGTTCAGGTCCGGGCCCACGTTGTTGTCGGCGCGGTAGATCGAGTTGCGCAGCTTGAGGGACAGGTCCTTGGCCGGGCCGTCCTGCACCACGTACTTGAACTGGTTGAACAGCTCGCGCTCGGTGCCGTCGCTCTCGCCGCCGGCCTCGATGTTGCTGCCGCGCACGTAGGCGACCTTGTAGCTCAGGCCGGGTACGCCGTAGGTGGCGAAGTCCAGCTCGTAGCTCGCCTGCCAGGAGCGCTCGTTCTTCAGGTTGAAGTCGGAGTAGTAGGAGTTGGCTACGTAGATGGTGCTGCCGCCGTCGCCGTAGTCGTACGCATAGCCGGCGTCACCGGTGTTGCGCTGGTGAGCGATGATGAACGCGTGGGCGCCGACGCTGTACTTGGCGGCCAGGCTCCACAGTGTGTTCTTGTCGTTGTTGCCGTCACCGCCGAAGTCCAGCGCGGCATCGGAGTTGTCGTCGTAGTCGGTACGGTAGATGTTGAAGTCGAAGTTCAGGGCCTGTTCCGCGTTGAACGGAATGGTGTAGTTCACGTTGCCGTAGTACTTCTTGAAGGTGTCTTCGACATCGGAGTGGTACAGGGCCACGGACAGCGCATCGTTGACGACGTAGCTGCCGCCGATCACATCGATGCTCTTCAGGCGATTGGGGTCGCGTGCCGGGTCGCCCATGGGGCTGTCGGCGGTGAAGCGGCCGACGTTCAGTTCCAGGCCTTCGATTTCCTTGCTGGTCACCAGGGTGCCGGTGAAAGCTTGCGGCAGCAGGCGGCTGTCGTCATAGGCGAGCACGGGCAGGGAGGGGAACTGGTTGCCGTACTTGAGCACGGTGTTGGAGAAGCGCAGCTTCACCGCGCCGCCGGCTTCGGAGAGGTCATCCACCGGGTGGCCGTCGCTGTCGGTGTCGAAGAAGGCGCTGTAGTTACGGCCCCGGCCGCTGTCCAGCTTGATGCCGAGCAGGCCGTACGCGTCCACGCCGAAACCGATGGTGCCCTGGGTGAAACCGGACTCGAAGGTACCGATGAAGCCCTGGCCCCAGACCTTGGCGTCGTTGGTCTTGTCCTTGTAGTCACGGTTGAAATAGGCGTTGCGCAGCAGGACCTTGAGGCTGGCGTCTTCGACGAAGCCCTTGGCGTCGGACTGCTCGCTGGCGTGGGCCTGGGCGATGCTCAGGGCCAACAGCGTGCAGGCGGCTATATAGTTTCGGTTATGCATGGATGCTCCCAGATATTGGTTTTTTTGATGGCTTGGAGTCGGCAGGAAGAGACCGCTTATTCAATTGCCGATCGACCGGGAAACTGTAGATTCCCAACCGTGACAGTGCGAACTAATTGTTGCTTATAAGGTCCGCAGAATAAGTGGCGGGTAACAGTTAACACGCGCGCGCAAGTAATCCGTAACTGATGGGGTTGATGATTAATATCAATGAAATTAATAATTTGCGATTGGGTGTGGCGCGTATTCTGGCGGCGATGAATACCTCAGGGCGCTGCTCCAGTTCGTTGTCGGAGTGGCGCCTTGCTCCATTTCATCATCCTTTGGTTTATTTGCCGCTTCTCTTGAAGCGGCTTTTTTTTGGCCGCGATTTATAGGCGCGAGAAGAGGATTGCTGCACTCGCCAAGTTGCACTGTTGGACTATCGGGCAATTGGTTAAATATCGGTTCGAGCGAAACGCGTGCAATGCATCTTACATATATAAGTCTGGGCAGTTGATTGCTCATTCACTTCCGCCCTATGCGTCATGGCGCCGCACAAGCTAACCGCATGGCCAGGTTTTTCGCCGCCTGGCGGGCAGGGTGGGTCGATTCCCCGGAGAGCCGGTCCGGCGCTCCACAAACCTCGTATCAGAGCTTGGCAGAGGCCTCGCCGGGCTAATGCCCCATCATCGACACGGCGAATGGCCAAGCGCCCCGTTGCAGTATCAGGCAATGCGTCGAGCGCTCTGGAATGCACCTTTCAAGGCATTCGACGATTGGCAGGAATGGGCAATCACGCCGGAGTAGTCGGCTACCGGACAGACCCCGCCGACGCTTAATCTTCGCTCCTGGCCGGATTCCGGGCCCGTCTATCCCATCGAAGGCCGACGCGTCGGCTGATCCTCAACCCCTGGAGTACTGCTCATGTTCACAATCGGTTATGCCGCGCAAACCGCCGCTGCACCGCTCGCGCCCTTCAAGTTCGAGCGCCGCGAACTGCGCCCCAACGACGTGGCGATGGAAATCCTCTACTGCGGCGTTTGCCACTCCGACCTGCACCAGGCCCGCAACGACTGGGGCTTCAGCCTGTACCCCATCGTGCCCGGCCACGAGATCATCGGCCGGGTCATCGAGGTGGGTTCGGCGGTGACGCGCCACAAGGTCGGCGACAACGTGGCGGTGGGTTGCATGGTCGACTCCTGCATGCAGTGCGACCAGTGCCGCAAGGGCGAAGAGCAGCTGTGCCGCGAGCGCAACACCCAGACCTACAACAGCCGTGACCGCATCACCAAGGAAGTCACCCTGGGCGGCTACTCCAAGCACCTGGTGGTGCGCGAGGAGTTCGTCCTGCGCGTGCCGGAAGGCCTCGACCTGGCCAAGGCGGCCCCGCTGCTGTGCGCCGGCATCACCAGCTACTCGCCGCTGCGCACCTGGAACGTCGGCCCCGGCAGCCGCGTGGGCGTGATCGGCCTCGGCGGCCTCGGCCACATGGCAGTCAAGCTCGCCGTCGGCCTGGGTGCCGAAGTCACCGTGCTCAGCCGTAGCGCCGACAAGGCCGACGACGCCAAGGCCCTGGGCGCCGACCGCCTGCTGGTGTCCTCCGACAAGAAGGCGATGACCGCCGCGCAGTCCAGCTTCGACCTGATCATCGACACCGTGCCCTCGCGCCACGACGTCTCGCCCTACATGTCGCTGCTGGATATCGACGGCACCCTGGTGATAGTCGGGCAGATCGGCCCCATCGACGAACAGCTGACCATCCCCTTCGTCCTCGGCCGCCGTCGCCTCGCCGGCTCGCCCATCGGCGGCATCGCCGAGACTCAGGAGATGCTCGACTTCTGCGCCCGCAAGAACATCCTCCCGGACTGCGAAATGATCCGCATGGACCAGATCAACGAAGCCTTCGAGCGCATGGAGAAATCCGATGTGCGCTACCGCTTCGTGATCGACATGGCCTCGCTGTCCGAGGCGGGTTGATCGACGCCTAGCCCGGCCCGCAAGGGCTAAGGCACAAAAAAATGCCCGGCCATCGCATCAGCGGTGGCCGGGCATTTTCATGGGTGCAGTGGCTCCGCTGGTGGATGAAAAAGGCGTCATCCACCCTACGCAAGAACCACCCACGCAGCGCGGTCCCATCTGCGGCACCTGTAGGGTGGATGGTGCTCTTCCCATCCACCAAGCGGTGTCGATGCTTGCACCTCTATCCCAGGAAGAAACCTGCCACTCAGTGCTGCACACCTGCCCGCTTGAGCAACTGCTTGCAACGCTCGGATAGGTGCACCACGCGCAGGTGCTTGCCGGCCTTGGTGTAGCGCTCGCGCAGGGTCATCAGCGCGGTGAGGGCCGAGTAGTCGACGAAGCTCAAATGGCGGCAGTCCAGGGTCACCTGGGCCGGATCGCCCGCCGGGTCGAACTGGGCGAGGAAGGGCGTGGTGGAGGCGAAGAACAGCGTGCCGTGCACCTGGTACAGCTTGCTGCCGTCGGCTTCCAGGTGGCTGTCGGCGTAGAGCTCGCGGGCGTGCTGCCAGGCGAAGTTGATGGCGGCGATGACGATGCCCAGCATCACCGCGGTGGCCAGGTCGGTGAACACGGTGATCACGGTCACCGCGATGATCACCAGCATGTCGTTGACCGGCACCTTGTGCAGGACCCGCAGCGAGGCCCAGGCGAAGGTCTGCTGCGACACCACGAACATCACGCCCACCAGCGCGGCCAGGGGGATGCGCTCGATCAGCGGCGAGAGGAACAGCACGAAGAGCAGGATCATGCCCCCGGCCACCACGCCGGAGAGGCGGCCACGGCCGCCGGAGCTGAGGTTGATCACGGTCTGGCCGATCATCGCGCAGCCGCCCATGCCGCCGAACAGGCCCGAGGCCATGTTCGCCGCGCCCAGGGCCACGCACTCGCGGTCCGGGTAGCCCCGGCTCTCGGTGATCTCGTCGGTGAGGTTCAGGGTCAGCAGGGTTTCCAGCAGCCCGACCATCGCCATCAGCAGCGCATAGGGGGCGATGATGCGTAGCGTCTCCAGGCTCCACGGTACCTCGGGCAGCGCAAAGGCCGGCAGGCCGCCGGCGATATGCGCCATGTCGCCCAGGGTACGGGTGGGCAGGCCGATGAAGTACACCAGCAGGCCGACGCCAAGGATGGCCGCCAGGGCCGGCGGGATGGCGCGGGTCAGGCGCGGCAGCAGGTAGACGATGGCCATGGTCAGCGCCACCAGGCCGAGCATGGTCGCCAGGGGCATACCCGACAGCCAGGCTTCGCCGGCCTTGAAATGCTCCAGCTGGGCCAGGGCGATGATGATCGCCAGGCCGTTGACGAAGCCCAGCATCACCGGGTGCGGCACCATGCGCACCAGCTTGCCCAGGCGCAGCAGCCCGAAGGCCATCATGATCACCCCGCCCAGCAGCACCGTGGCCAGCAGGTACTGCACGCCGTGCTGAACCACCAGCGCCACGATCACCACCGCCATCGAGCCGGCCGCGCCGGACACCATGCCCGGCCGCCCGCCGAACAGCGCCGTCAGGGTGCAGATGATGATCGCGCCATACAGACCCATCAGCGGATTGAGCTGCGCCACCAGGGCAAAGGCGATGCACTCGGGCACCAGGGCGAAAGAAGTCGTCAGGCCGGCCAGGACGTCGGCGCGAATGCGGGCTGGTTTCATGGATTACCGGGGGAGGGCGGGACAAGGGAAGGGGCGGCGGATTCTACGGAAACTCCCCCGCCCGGGCCAGTTGCCCCGGTCGGCTGGCCCGAGCCGGACGTCCACCCCACAGCCCATCTCGTGGGAGCGAATTCATTCGCGATGGAATACCCGGCCGCTCGCAGCTGGGTGCCGGCGGCGAGTCTTTCGCGGCTGAAGCCGCTCCCACAGGGAGAGGCCGCCGCGAGACCGGACATGGCGGTGTTGGGCCTCGCTGCGCTCGGCGCCAACCTACGGCACCTTGCCCAATCCAAGCCAGGAAACCGACCGGTGGGTAGGGTGGATGACGCTCTTTTCATCCACCGAGCGGTGCTGCCTGGGAACACGATGCTGGGGCAGCCCTGCGGACTGCTTGGCGACTGAAGTCGCCCCTACAAGTCGCCCCTAGAGTCGCCTCGACAGGTGGGGGCCGCCTTGGGGGAGGGCTTCATGCCTCCACGGGGCGGGCTGCGGGTGCCTGGGCGAACAGCGATTGGCCGAGGCTGCGGGCTGCCCGAAGGTAGTCGCCCGGGTCGCGGCTTTACGATTCCAGCAGCAGTTCGGAGCTGAGCACCTGGGCGCCGCAGTAGTCAAAGATGCCGTGGTCGATCTGCGCCTTCATCGCCTCCAGGTAGCCGTGGCGTTCATAGGTGCCGGCGTCAGCGCCGCCGACCCCGATCAGGTGCACCTTGAGGTGGCCGAGCTTCTTCTCGAAGCGCTGGTCGAGGACGAAGTCGAAGGCCCAGCCGTTGCTGAACACCCGGTCGATCCAGCCCTTGAGCAGGCCCGGCATTGACCACCAGTACACCGGGTAGACCAGCACCAGGGCGTCGGCGCCGTCGATGCGTGCCTGCTCGGCGAGCACATCCGCCGGCGGCGTGGCCTGGTGGCGGTGCACGGCGTGGTCGGCGGGGTTGAAGCGGGGGTCGAAGCCTTCCTGGAAGAGGTCGGCGGTTTCACTGCCGTGGCCCGGCGCGGACTCGGCCACGCCACGGGCGACTTCGGCGGCGATGGCATGGGTGAGCGACTCGGGATCGTGATGGGCGACAACGATAAGGGCGTGCATGTCGGTGGCTCCTGTGGCTCGATTGCGGGAGAGCTGAAAACGCTTATATACTTTCAGTAAGTTACGATTGGTAAGTTACTTTTGGTAGGTTTCCCATGTCAAGCGATGAGAAGCAACAGGATTCCGCCGCGCAGCCGCGCCGTCGGTTGTCCCGCGAGGAACGGCAGAAACAACTGCTGGAAGCGGCCTGGCGCCTGGTGCGGGAGGAGGGCAGCGATGCGCTGACCCTGGGCCGCCTGGCCGAGCTGGCGGGTGTGACCAAGCCGGTGGTGTACGACCACTTCGGCACGCGACAGGGCTTGCTGGCGGTGCTCTACCAGGATTTCGACGCGCGGCAGACGGCGGTCATGGATGCGGCACTGGACACCGCCGAGCCAACGCTCGAGGGCATCGCCCGGGTCATCGCCTCGTCCTACGTCGCCTGCGTGCTGCAGCAGGGGCGCGAGATCCCCGGGGTCACCGCGGCCCTGGCCGGCTCGCCGGAGCTGGAGCGGATCAAGCGTGAATACGAGGCGATCTTCCTCGCCAAATGCCGCGCAGTGCTGAGCCCCTTCACCGGGCAGGGCGGCCTCGGCGCCCCTGGGTTGCGGGCCATGCTCGGCGCGGCGGAGGCGCTGTCCCACGCCGCCGCCGCCGAGGAGATCACCCCCGCCCAGGCCGAGGAAGAACTCTTCGTCACCCTCGTCGCGCTGGTGCAGCGCAGCCAGCGGGCGGGCTGATCAAGGCGCGCGACACGGGCGATCGGCGAGGGCCACCAGCAGGGCGATGAGCACCAGCCCCAGGGCGACGAAGAAGGTGCCGCGCATGCCGGCGGCGATCGCCTCGGGCGCCGCGCGGGTGATGTCGTCGCTCGCCGCGCCCAGGGCGAACACCGCGCCCAGGGCCGAGGCACCGGTGACCAGGCCCAGGTTGCGCGACAGGTTGAGCAGGCCGGAGACCAGGCCGCGCCGCTCCGACGGCACCTCCGCCATCACCCGGGTGTTGTTGGCCGCCTGGAACAGCGCATAGCCGGCCGTCAGCCCCGCCAGTGGCACGATATAGCCGAGCACGCCCAGGTGCGTCGGCAGCAGCGGCAGGGCCAGGGTGGCCAGCGCCATGCCCAGCAGGCCGATGCGCACCATGGGCGCAGCGCCGAGGCGATCCACCAGGCGCCCGGCGGGCACGCCCATCAGCGCCGACACCAGCGGCCCGCAGGACATGGCCAGCCCCACCTGGGCCGGCGCCAGATGCAGCGCGCCGGAGAGGTAGAAGGGGCCCAGCACCAGGGTCGCCATCAACACGCTGGTGACCAGCGCCCCCATGGCCAGCCCGGCGCGCAGCTGCGGGTCGCGGAACATCGCCAGGCGCAGCAGCGGCGAGGCGACGCGCCGTTCCACGCGGATGAACAGTGCCAGGCCCAGGCACGCCGCCAGCAGCAGGGCACCGTTGAGCGAGCCGAAGTGGCCGTGGCCCAGGGTCAGTCCCAGGGCATAGGCGGCCAGGGTCAGGGCCAGCAGCAGGGTGCCGGGGATGTCGAAGCGGGTGCCGCCGTCGTTCACCCGGTCGCGCGGCAGGTGGCGGTGGGCGAGGGCGAAGGCCAGCAGGCCCAGGGGCAGGCCGACCAGGAACAGCGCCCGCCAGCCGGGCCCGGCCAGCAGCAGCCCGCCGAGGGAGGGGCCCAGCGCGGTGCCGATGGCCGACAGGGTGCCGAGCAGGCCCATGGCACTGCCGGTCTTCGCGCGAGGCACCGTCTCGCCGATCAGCGCCATCGCCAGGGTCATCATCATCGCCGCGCCCAGGCCCTGCAGCGCGCGGGCGCCGATCAGCCAGCCGAGGGACGGCGCCAGGCCGCACAGGGTGGAGGCACCACTGAACAGCAGCAGGCCCGCCAGCAGCAGGCGACGGCGCCCCAGCAGGTCGCCGAGGCGGCCCGCACCCACGCTCAGTGTGGTGATGGCCAGCAGGTAGGCCAGCACCACCCACTGCACGTTCTGGAAGGGGGCGCCGAAGGCTTCGGCCAGGGTCGGCAGGCCGACGTTGGCGATGCTGGTGCCCAGGGAGGCGAGCAGGGTGGCCAGGGCAAGGCTGGCCAATGCCCATTTCGAGCCGCTCGCCTGTTCGGTGGTCGCTGGGTTGGCTGTGGGGGTCTGCATGGCGGGGCTCCGTGGGGTGGGTCGCCAGCACAGTCTGGGCGCGGTGCTGATAGGGCGGAAGGCGCAGCATTTGCACTTTATTCATGCACCAGACGCCATAGATAGGCTGGCCGTGCTAGTTTTTCCGTCCATGAGCCATCCCGATTTCAACCTGCTGATCACCCTCGACGTGCTGCTCGCCGAAGGCAGCGTCGCGCGTGCTGCCAAGCGCCTGCACCTGAGCCCCTCGGCCATGAGCCGGGCCCTGGCGCGGCTGCGGGAAACCCTCGGTGACCCGCTGCTGGTACGCGCCGGCCGCGGTCTGGTGCCCACGCCCCGGGCGCTGGAGCTGCGCGAGCAGGTCAGCCAACTGGTGCTGGGGGTGGAGGGCGTGCTGCGCCCGGTGGAGCACCTCGACCTGCAGCGCCTGGTGCGCACCTTCACCCTGCGCGTGGGTGATGGCTTCGTGGAGAACTTCGGCCCGGCACTGATCGGGCGCATCGCTGCCGAGGCGCCGGGCGTGCGCCTGCGCTTCGTGGCCAAGGCCGACAAGGACAGTGCGCCCCTGCGTGACGGCAGCGTCGATCTCGATACCGGCGTGGTAGGCGCCGACGCCGGCCCGGAGATCCGCACCCGTGCGTTGTTCCAGGACCGCTTCGTCGGCGTGGTGCGCGAAGGTCACCCGCTGACCCGTGGTGCCATCACCGCCGAACGCTATGCCGGCGGGCGCCATGTGCTGGTGTCGCGCCGTGGCAAGGACCGGGGCCCGGTGGACGACGCTCTCAAGGCTGCCGGCCTCGAACGGGATGTCGTCACCCTGGTGGGCGGCTTCTCAGCCGCCCTGGCGCTGGCCCGCGCCACCGACCTCATCGCCACCGTGCCCGAGCGCCACAGCGGCAGCCTGCGCGCGGGGCTGTTCAGCTTCCCGCTGCCGCTGGATGTAGAGCCCATCAAGGTCTCCATGCTCTGGCACCCACGGATGGATGCCGACCCCGCACACCGCTGGCTGCGCGAGTGCGTGCGGGGCGCCTGTGGGGAGGGCGGTCAGCCCAGCGGGTAGACGCGGCTGCTGCCGTCGGCGTTGTACACCGTCAGCACCGGGGAGGCGCACTCGCTGCGCCGTTGTGGCGGGGTGCCGGCCTGGCGGCCGATCTTGCCGGGGCTGTTGCGCAGTGTGTGCAGGGTGGTGCAGACCATCACCTCGTTGAAGGCCCGGGCCAGCGGCCCACTCCGGGGCGCGACGAGCTGGCGGCCGCTGAACTGCCGGGCGCTGTCTTCCAGCCCCTGCAGCACCACCACGCAGAGCAGGCGCTCGACGTTGCGGGGGATGCGCCGGCGGTGCGTCGGGTTGACCCCGAGCAGGTCCAGCAAGCGGGGCGTGTCCAGCTCGTCCAGCACCTGCGGTTCGTTGGCGATCAGCAGCTGGCCGGTGGAGCGCAGCAGCGCCTGGTAGGAGGCCAGGTGCGCGTGCTGGGCGGCTTCGAGTTCCTTGAGGGTATGGCGGGTGAAGGGCAGGTGCTCGCGCATGCGGCGGCGCTGGTCCCACAGCTTGCCCTGCTGCAGGTCGTGCTGCTGCGCTGCCTTGCGGATCGCCATGCGCGTCGCGGCCAGGCGGTTGGCCCAGCCCCGTTGCGGGTCATTGGCGATGCTCAGCAGCTTCTCGAAATATCCAGGTACCACGCTTCGGCTCTCCGCCTACTGACTTCAACCTCACCTCGGGCACCATCCGGGTGCCCGTTTCAGCCGCATAGACACCACGATCCAGGCCTTGCGCTCAAGGAGTTTATTGGCACCGAGTCAATTGCGCAGGGGGACATTGGTCGATAGGGGCTCAGGGGCGTTGCCCGATGTGCCGGCGCAAGGCGGCCTGGGCGATCAGCGACGCAGCCTGGTCGGAGCCGCTCTTCAGCGCCGAGGTGGCGATGCCCCGGGCGGCGGCGAGCAGGTCTTCGCGATCCACACCGGCTTCTTCCGCGGCCGCCAGGGTGGCCTCCAGCGCTATCCACAACGCTTCCTGCAGGGCTGCCGTCCGCACTGGGTTCATGTCCCGCTCCTCAGTTCAGGGTGACGATATTGAGCGTGCGCCCATCCTGGTAGGTGATCAGCCCCTCCACGCTGAGGCCGTTGGGCAGGGTGATGCGCAGCGAGTCGGCATCGCCCAGGTCCAGGTCGCAGGTGAGGCTGAAGATGCCGGGGATGGTTTCGTCGAGCACGACGGTGGTGCTGCAGGCGGTCGGCATGGTCGACCTGCCCTGGTGGCCGGGCGCGTAGACGAGGGTGGCCTGGCCTTCATAGTGGGTGTGCATGGTGCGGTCCTCCGAGGGTCATGCTGGAGTGACTGCGGCGGCTTCGACGGAGTTCAGGCAATGGGATGGCCGGGGCTGCCGAGGGCCGCCACCGGCCGACGGATTGACGGAACGACAAGCGGCGCGAGCGGCTCCACCGAACCTGAGCCATCCACTGGAGACGACCATGAACGACCTTTCCCGCACTCCTGATAACCAGAGCGTCGAATCGAGCCCGGGCAGCGACCGCGAGGCGCCCGCCCGCGAGCGCGAAGGCATTCCGCCCGAACTGCACCCGGAGTGGCAGGCCCCGCGCAACCCCTCCACCGAGGATCGCCCCGGCAGCAGCGACGCGCCCGACCGCCCGCGCCAGGCAGGCGCGAGCTGACCTGACAGAGGCCACCACCCAGACAAAAAAGGAGGAGGGCAGCCATGGCCAGCCACATCGTGCATTTCACCGCGCCGATCAACTCCACCACCAGCGGCCAGCTTATCGAGCGCTGCACCCAGGCCGTGCAGCAGGGCGCGGACGAACTGGTGATCAAGATCGCCACCATGGGCGGGGAGTGCAGCTACGGCTTCTCCCTCTACAACTTCCTCATCTCGCTGCCCATCCCCGTGCGCACCCACAACCTGGGCACGGTGGAATCCATGGGCAACATCATTTTCCTCGCCGGGCAGCGACGCAGCGCCTGCCAGCACAGCAAGTTCCTCTTCCACCCCTTTCACTGGAACCTCAACGGCTCGGTGGACCACGCGCGGATGTCGGAATACGCCATGAGCCTGGACTACGACCTGCACCTCTATGCGCGCATCGTCGCCGAACGCACCCCAGCCGGCGCCGAACCGCTGGACATCCTCGACTACCTCAAGGCCGCGCCGCGCATCCTCGACGCCGAGGCGGCGCTGGCCACCGGGATGATCCACGAGATCGACTGCCTGGGCATGGCCGCCGACGCCGTTACCTCGTCTATCCATGCCTGAGGGAGTGGTCGCTGGGCCTGTCAGGTTGCACCCGATCTACAGGCTCGAGACGCCCTATCGCCTGCATGACTGCGGAGCGGCTTTTCGAAGGGTGGACAACGCTCTTTTTGTCCACCAGCGGAGCCCCGGTTGGAGCAGCGGAGGTGGACGCCACTACCTGCATCCACCCAGGTCGCTGCTGCCGCTGCATCAGGGCTTCTTGTGGGTGGCGGCGAGGTCGCGGGCCATCTGCAGGTGATGCTCGAGCTTGGGCAGGGTCTTGGTGGCCCAGGCGGCGATTTCCTTGTCATCCGAAGCGGCGGCTTCCTTGAACAGCTCGATGGTCTTCTCGTGGGCCGCCACCTGGTTGTTGGCATAGGCCTCGTCGAAGTTCTCACCGTCACGCAGCTTGAGGATCAGGGCCTTGGCCTTGCTCATCAGCTCGGCTTCGGTGGCCACCTCCAGCTTCTTCTCGCGGGCCAGTACCGCCAGCTCGCGGTTGGCCGCGCCGTGGTCGTCGATCATCTGCTGGGCGAAGGTCTTGACGCTGGCCGAGGAGGATTTCTCCAGTGCCAGCTTGCCGCCCTCGATCTCGGCGATGCCGCCGGCACTGGCTTCGTCGACGAAGTCGTCCGCGTCGATCGTGTCGGCGGCGAACAGCGGGGCGCTGAGGGAGGCGCAGAGCAGGGCGGGTAGAGCGAGTCGGGCGAATCTCATGGCGATCTCCTGGGATCGTGGGTGCATGGCAGTAGAAGCGGCGCCCCGGCGGAAAGTTGCAGCAATCGGATGGGCGTCGCGCCCGTGCCCAACCGGGCACCACCCGCCCGATTCCCTGAACCTCGACCGGGCCCTTGCCCTTCCAATCCATAGCGACCGACAGAACCAGGAGAAGGCCCATGGCGATACGCAACGAACGCTCGACGAACACGGCACCGCCCCGGGCGACGCCGCCCCAGCGCCGCCAGCCGCTGGCCAAGACGCTGAGCTTCGCCGTGCTGCACTTCACCATCGCCTTCACCGTGGCCTACCTGCTCACTGGGAGCCTGCTGACCGGCGGCCTGATCGCCCTGATCGAACCGGCCTGCAACACCATCGCCTTCTATTTCCACGAGCGTGTATGGGAGCGTTTCGGCGTGCGCGCCGCACCGCAGAAGGGGCACGGCCACGGCAACCTTTCCCATGACTTGCGGCGCGCCTCGCGCTAGCGCCGCCTCAACCTTCAGGAGACAGCCTCATGTACCCACAACCCCATAACGTCCATGGCGTCGAGCGCGCCTTCTCGGTCGCCGCCGGCTTGGTTTCCATCGCGTCCGGTGTTTACCGCGGCGGTGCTCCGGGGGTGATCAAGGCCCTTAGCGGTGCCGCATTGCTGCTGCGCGGGGTCAGCGGCCACTGCAGCATGAAGGGACTGGTGTTCGACCCCGATACGGAGCTGGAGTACCTGCGCCAGCGCGTGGCCGCTTTGCGCGCTGCACTGCCGCGCATCGAAGACCACCCGCTGCGCAGCCAGCGGGCCCTGGAGGCCAAGGTCGATAACGCCGTGGAAGAGACCTTCCCTGCAAGCGACCCCATCTCGCCCTGAGCGGCTCAACCGTGCCGGGCCGCCCTGCCGAACAGCGCAGGGCCGGCCTCGCGCATGAAGATCTCCACGGTCTTCGGCCCGATCCCCTCGAACGCCAGCAGCCGCTTCTCGCACTCGGCCCGGTCGGCGCTGCGCTCGACCAGGGTGCCGAGGCGGTCGCCGTATTCGTTGTGCAGCTTGCCGCACAGCTTGAGCAGGCGCTCGGCGGTGGAATTGTCGTAGCGCACGTAGTGCGCCTGGCCGAGCATCCGCACCAGCTCGGCGTGGCTGCACTGGCCCAGCTTGCGCGGTGTATCGCGCCCGTGCTCCTCGACTATCACCCGATAGGCCTGCACGGCGATGGCCTGCTGGATGGGCTTGCCGAACAGGAAGCTGGCGATCAGCCATTTGAACAGGGCGCTTTCCTCGGCGCGGGCCAGTGCCTGGTCCAGGCCGAGCTGGTGGGCGGTGATGCGTTGGGTCGCCATGGCGGTTACCTCGTCCGGGGGGCTTTTCTGGTCTGTCCGGCCTTCCGCTGAAACGTTCAGGGAATCCGCCTCGCCGGCACCTGCGTGGGGCCAGGGCGAAATCTGCAACTCGGGCCGCTTCCCGCGTGTCACTGATGAAACACCTGCGCTCAGGAAGCCCCATGCGAACGCTCACCCGCCAGGACCTGGCCGGGCTGGAACTGGCTCTGGAAATAGTCGCCGCCCCGCATTCACGGGGGGAAGAACCGCTGCAGGCGTTGCGGCGGCTGATTGCACGAGCCCGCGCAAGCGGCGAGGGCAGTGCCGCGGAGACGGAATTGCAAAGGCTGGCCGAGCAATTGCGGGAGGCGGGGGCGGTAACGGAGGTGGTCGGTGGCACCGACCCCTTCGACGCGGGCATCGGCGCCGCCCTGAAACTGATAGAACGGCGGCTGGAGGAGCTGCGCGCGCTCCAGCCGCCGCCGTGAGCGACGTTACGGCGCGGGCTGTTCCGGCTGCGATGCCTCCGCCTCGCGCTTCTGGCGGTAGTAGGGCTGCGGGCGGGAAAACGCTATCGGCTGTAGCCCCGCTCGATCATCCCGCAGCAGGCTGATGTCCAGAATCTCCAACCCGCAGCTGGCGAGCCAGACCACTGCGGACAGGTTGCCGAGCGGCCTGGGGGGCTTGTCGCCGAAGGCGTGTTCCACCACACAGCGGGCAGCCGTCTTGTGGTTGGGCAGATGGCCCGAGCGAATGGTGACCGACTTCTCCTGACCTTCAGCGTTGCGGTAGCTGATGAGCCAATCCATATCTCCTCCTGATTGCAATGACCCACGGGAAGGGGCGGACAGCGCTATAGAGCGGAGTGGCCAGGAGAATGTTTCAGCAAAAAAACAGACGAACCGACGATCAGGATTTCGCCTCGGCCACCTTGGCCAGCTCGTGCTCGATGCTATCGGTGATGCGCTGGATGATCTGGCTGTATTCCTCGCCCTCCACCAGCTCGCACAGCTGCATCGCCGCCGCCATGCCGATGGCCACGGAGTAGGAAATCTGCCGGGCAGGGAAGGGGCCGCCGCGCTGGGAGTCGAGGGTGGCCTGGATCGCGTCGTTGAGACGGTTCTTCATCTCGTCCTGGGTCATGGCGTTCTCCGCTGGCTGGGAAAAACAAGCATAGACCGCGCCCGCGCTCAGCCCATTCTCCTTGAACCGAGCGGCGATGCCGGCAGTCAGCATCTCACTGCACCCATACCAAGGAGATGCCCCGATGATCAGGAAATGCCTGTTCCCCGCCGCCGGCTATGGCACGCGCTTTCTGCCCGCCACCAAGTCGATGCCCAAGGAGATGCTCCCGGTGGTGGACACGCCGCTGATCCAGTACGGCGTCGAGGAGGCGCTGGCGGCTGGGCTGCACCAGATCGCCATGGTCACCGGGCGCGGCAAGCGCTCGCTGGAGGACCACTTCGACATCAGCTACGAGCTGGAGCAGCAGATCAGCAACACCGACAAGGAGCGGGCCCTGGGCGGCATTCGCCGGCTGATCAGTGAATGCACCTTCTCCTATACCCGCCAGGTGGAAATGAAGGGGCTGGGCCACGCCATCCTCTGCGGCCGCCCACTGATCGGTGATGAGGCCTTCGCCGTGGTCCTGGCCGACGACCTGTGCCTCAACCCTGGCGGTGATGGCGTGCTCGCGCAGATGGTCCAGCTGTACAACAAGTTCCGCTGCTCCATCGTCGCCATCGAAGAGGTGCCCTGGGAGGAGACCGGCAAGTACGGCATCATCGTCGGCGATGCCCTGCGCGACGACCTGGTGCGGGTCGAGCGCATGGTGGAGAAACCCAAACCGGAGGATGCGCCCTCCAACCTGGCCATTATCGGCCGCTACATCCTCACGCCGGACATCTTCGAACACATCGAGCGCACTGCACCGGGCAAGGGCGGCGAAATCCAGATCACCGACGCGCTCATGGAGCAGGCCCGGCAGGGGTGCGTGCTGGCCTACCGCTTCAAGGGGCGGCGCTTCGACTGTGGCTCGGCGGAAGGGTACGTAGAGGCGACCAACTTCTGTTTCGAGAACCTCCATGGCCACAAGCGCGCGGCGAAGGCTGCCGAACCCGCGGCCAACGAACACCTGCCCGTGCAGGTCGAAGTGCCCGCCTGAGTCCAGGGCGCCCGCTGCGGTTCGCCCGTCAGGGTTCGCGGGCGCCCGTGGCCTTGCGCTGCTCGGCTTCCAGCGCCTGCTGGATGCGCCGGTAGATTTCCTCGCGGTGCACCGGTACGGAG
Source organism: Pseudomonas sp. zfem005 (assembly GCF_032621735.1). Taxonomy (NCBI): domain Bacteria; kingdom Pseudomonadati; phylum Pseudomonadota; class Gammaproteobacteria; order Pseudomonadales; family Pseudomonadaceae; genus Pseudomonas; species Pseudomonas sp. zfem005. The sequence continues at coordinate 22,632 of NZ_JAVYJE010000008.1, forward strand.
CGCGGCGCGCCGATGGCCATCTTCACCGAGAAGCCGCGGATCTCGGTGATGGTGATCACCACATCGTTGCCGATGTGGAACTGCTGGTCCTTCTCACAGGTGATGATGCGCGTCCGGCCCTCGGCAGCCTGCTCGGGCGGTACCGGGGCGGGCGTCATTGCGGGTCCTCCGAGCCGTCGTCGCCCTGAATGTTCGGGTCGTCCGGGTGCACCTCGGCATCGTCCTCGGGCCGCCGCTCGACGGCGGAGCCGGGGTCTTCGTTGCCGGGGTCGTTGATGGGATCGTCTTCGTCCTTGTGCATGGCGTGGTCCTCGTCGTGGGGCACTCAGCCATTGGCCGGGCGCGTCAGCTCCAGCACCACCGCAGCGATGCGGTCGGCCTGGGCATAAAGGGGGTTGTCCAGTTCCTCGCCGAACACGTCCGGGTCCATTTCCCGGTAGCGCCACGGCCAGGCATGGGCGTCGAGCAGCGGCTGGAAACTGTCGCGAAACGGGTCGCGGCCACCGAACATCGCCACCCCCGTGTACAGCAGCAGCGAGCCGCCGGGGGCGAGGCGTTCCAGCGCGGCCTCGATGATCGCCTGCGAGAGTCCGGCGCCATGCTCGCCGCCGCCGTGGCGATAGGCGCGCTCCGCCGGGTCCAGCATGTAGGGCGGGTTGGCGATGATCAGGTCGAGCGCCCCGTCCACCTGGTGCAGCAGGTCGCTGTGCCGCGGGATCAGGTTCGCCGCGCCGGCCAGCCGCGCATTGACGGCGGTGCAGGTCAGCGCGCGGTCGTTGATGTCCAGGGCCAGGACCTCCGCCTGGGGCTTGGCCAATGCCGCCAGCAGGGCGCCCGGGCCGGCGCCGCAGCCGATGTCGGCGATCCGCAGGGCGGTGCGCGTTTCGCCCGCCAGGTGCTGGTGCAGGGCCTGGGCGAAGCGGTAGGTATCGGGGCCGAAGAACACCGCGTCGGCGTCGGTGGTCGGGTAGCGCGAATGCACGAACAGGTGGCCGTCGAGGCTGGACCAGCGGACGCGGCTGGACCACAGCTCGCCCTGGGCTTCCAGAGCGTCCGCGTCGCGCAGCAAGGCGAACAGCTCATCGCCCACCAGCGACTCCCGGAAGGGGCGGCTCCAGCCGAAGACGTCCTCCAGGGTGCGCGCTTCCCGGTTGCCCGGCCGCGCATTGACGCGCTGGTGCGACAGCGGGGTGATGGTGGTGAAGCGGTAGCCGCGCTTGGCCAGCAACTGGCCCAGGCGCAGCAGCGGGTGGTCGGCCGCCACGCCGAGGTGATCCAGGGGGTAATACAAGGTGCGCTCCTCAGCGGGTCAGTTCGGAGAACAGCCGGGTGGCGAGCAGCCCGGCCGGCGTCCAGTGGGTGGCGGGGCCCTGCAGCTCGATCAGCCGCGCTTCGTAACGGGCTTCGTCGAGCCGCTGCAGCTCGTCCAGCAGTTGGCGCTGCTCGGGGTTTTCCCGGGGTTGCAGCGAGGGGCGCTGGCGCTCCTGGGAGGGCAGGTGCGGCTGCCGGTGGCGGCTGCGGAACACGCCATTGAGGGACAGCGCGCCCGTGCCGGGGCGCTCCCAGGTGCCGGCGATCCAGTCATGCAGCAGTTGCTGCTCGTAGAGCGAGAACACGCCGAACATCGCCGCGCGCTCACCTTGCACCAGCTGCCAGAAGCGGCTCTCGGCGGGGTCGTGGTGGCGGCGTATCCAGCCCCGGCGTTGCAGCGCCGAGAGGAAGCCGGCGATGCCTTCGTCGGCGGCGAGCCACTGGTTGACGGTGCGCCCTTCGATGCGGCAGTAGTCGGAGTGCACCTGCCCGGCGACGCTGCGCTTGCGCTCGAACATCTCCAGCAGCTCGCGCTCCAGGTCGAAGTCGGCGATCACCGCGCGGGAGCCCAGGCCCAGGTCGTTGAGGCGATAGCCGAGGCTGACGCGGCGGTAGAAGTCCTCGGCGTCGGCCACCAGCGGGTGGTTGCCCAGCACCGCCTGCACGGCCCTGTGCGCATGGCCGGTGGCGCTGTTGTCGATGGTCACGTGGAGCTGGAAGTAGTACGGGTCGATGTCCAGCTCGTCGAGCTCGAAGGCACTGATCAACAGGTGCAGCGGCAGCTGTTCGTAGCCCAGGTTGTAGCCGATGACCTCGGGCAGGAACTCCTCGGCCAGGGCGCCGAGCGCGAGCTGGGTGGCGCCCTGCAGGTAGTGCGCATCGCCCAGCCCGGTGAGGTCGTCGCAGCCGTGGCTGGCGAGCAGGCGGCGGTACAGCAGCACATGGTTCTGCGCGGCCACGCCATCGCCCAGCTCCTCGAGAAAGGTGCGCACCAGCGGGGTGAAGCGGGTGTCGCGCCAGTGGCGCAGGGTGCCATGGAGCCAGGCGCCATCCACCAGCTTGGTGGGCGCTACGCCACGGAGGAAGTACAGCGCATGGGCGCGGTCGCCGAAGTAGCGGCGGCCCGCACCGTTGCGGCGCTCTTCCAGGTAAGCCGCGTATTGGTGGGTGACCTGGGCGGCGTTGCGGCGGGACCAGGCCGCCAGGTCGGCGGGCTCGCTCGGCAGGTCGCAAGGCAGCGCGGCGGCCTGCCGCAGTTGTTCGTGAAGGAAGGCCCGCGCATCGTCCAGGTTGTCCGCAGGCTGTTGCAGCAGCTCCTGATACAGGCGCTGGGCGGGGCCGAGCGGGGCCATGGCCAGGGGCACATCGGCCTGGGTGGTATCGACTGGGCTGAGAACGGACATCGGCAGTTTCTCCGGAACGGGCAGGACCTCGCGAAGCGGGCGCTTCGCTGCTCTCGTACGGGCGCTTTTGCACCTCTTGGTTGTGAGGGGGCCAGGCCGGAAAAGATTCCGACTTAATTCGCCAGGCGAAACGACTGGAACCGGGCAGGGGCGACGGGCGTCCTCTTGGGATGCATCACTGAAGGAGAATGCTGATGGCAACCGATTCGCCGGGTGGCTTCGGGATAGAAGAGGAGTACTTCATCACCGACCTCGCGACGCGCGGGCTGGCCCGGCGCTCGGTGCAACGCTACGTCGACGCCTGCCGGGAAGCGCTGGGCGAGCGGCTGGCGACCGAGATGTTCACCACCCAGATCGAGATCGCCACACCGGTGCTGTACCGCCTGGACGAGGCCCGCGACTGCCTGGCTGGTGTACGCGCCACGCTCGACGCGCTGGGGCGCCCGCACGGGCTGGGTATCCTCGCGGTGGGCACCCATCCCCTGGGCGGCTGGCGCCAGCAGAGGAGCAGCGCGCCGGCCCGTTACCAGCAACTGTTCGACGATCATCAACTGGTGGCCAGGCGCAGCGTGGTGTCCGGCCTGCACGTGCACGTGGGTATCGCCGAGGGGCTGGACCGCATCCGGGTGATGAACCGGGTCACGCCCTGGCTGCCCTTGCTGCTGGTGCTCAGCGCCTCCTCGCCGTTCTGGGAGGGGCGCCCATCCGGGTTGCTGAGCTATCGCCAGGCGGCCTGCGGGGAATGGCCGCGCATGGGCATACCCGATCACTTCACCGACGAGGCGGCCTATGACGATTACCGGCGGTTGCTCCTGGGCTCCGGGCTGATCCGCACCGAGGCCGATGTCTGGTGGGCGCTGCGGCCTTCCGCGCGCTTCCCCACGCTGGAGCTGCGCATCGCCGATGCCTGCCCGCGGCTGGATGACGTGCTGTGCATCGCCGGGCTGTTCCGCGCCATGGTGGCGGTCGCCTCCCAGGGCGACGAGCCCCATTGGGTGAGCGACCCGCTGACGCGCCTGATCACCCGTGAGAACCATTGGCAGGCCATGCGCCATGGCCGCCACGGGCGCTTCGTCGACCCGCACACGCGTGTCGTCACCGGTTTCGGGGCCTGGCTGGAGTCGGTGCTCGGGCAGGTCGGCGAACAGGCGCGGGCCGTGGGCGACGAGGCGGCGCTGAGCCGGGCGCGATGGTTGGCCGAGGTGGGCAGCGGGGCGGAGTTCCAGCTTGGGTTCTATCAGCGCAGGAGAGGCGAGGGGCGGAGCGGACGGCAGGCCCTGGCGGACCTGGTGGATGCGTTGCGGCGGCAGATGGGCCTGGAAGGTGGCGAGGCGGATTGAGGTCCAGCCCCGGCTTCGCCTGAGCGAAGCCCGGGCTGCGTACTACGACTTACGCGTTACGGTTGCCACCGCTGCTCTGGCCGCCTTTGCGGCCCGCTTCGGAGGCTTTCTCGCGGTCATTGGCGAAGTTGTTGCCGCCGCTGCTCTGGCCACCCTTGCGGCCGGCTTCGGAGGCTTTTTCACGGTCGTTGCTGAAGTTGCCGGGGTTCTTGTTGCTCATGATGGTGCTCCTTTCAGGCAGGCCGGGATTGGCCCTACCTGAACTCTGAACGGAGCCCGGCGGAATTGTTCGCCTCGCCTCGCGCTTCGCTAAGCGATTGATCGACAAACGGTTTTCGTGATGACTCGGCGATGGCGCGGTGATGTTCACGCGGTGGCGAAGGCCCACCCTGGTGGCTTTTCAGGGCTCGATTCCCTGAACCTGTGGGGTGGCAGGCTCTTCCAATGTTGCAAGGGGGAGCGCTGTGTGCGGCGGCTCCCCGTCATCGCCACCAGCGGAGGAGACAATCATGTCCGCACCCTTTTCCTATTTCTGGATCGCCATGGCGGCGATCCTGATCCTGCTCGATATCTGGGCCATCATCAGCGTCTTCCGCAGCGACAAGAGCGTGGGCACCAAGGCGCTCTGGGCCCTGGGCATCTCGCTGTTCCCCATACTCGGCCTGGTCTACTGGGGCATCGCCGGGCCACGGGGCGTGGTGGAGGGGCCGTCGTCGCCGGAGCACAGCAAGTAGCCTGAACCTATCGAGCCGGCCCGCCCTCCCACTAAAGGTGTGACCTTCACCTCTTCATCCACCCGGGTTTTCACTTGGCCCAGGTGGATTTTTTTTGGCTATGCCTGGATGTGCGCATCACCACCGCGTATGCGCCGCGGCTGGCGGCTTTCGTAGGATGGTGTAGAGCGAAGCGAAACCCATGGCTGGGCGTTCCAGGAATCCAGAAAGACGCTTCAAGCACTGTTCTTGAGCCTTTTCATTGAATTCACAACAGCGAACGCAGACAGAGCCATTTTTCTCCCACCTGCAGGCATAGCCCGGGTGCGCCCCTGCCGTCAGCGCAGGCGCTTCCAGCTCGGTTCATCGCTCAGTGCGGGGTCATCGTGGGCGGCGAGGAACACCGGCAGGTCGCCCCGGGCGATCCACAGTTCGCCCTGCCACTTCAAGGCGTTCACCGGGTGTTCGGCCCACACCATGTAGGCCCGCCGTGGCGTGGCCTCGTCATCGCGGTACTGGTCATACAGGGTGGGTACCACCTCTTCGCTGAGCCAGCGGCTGATGCCGCGATGCTCGGGGTGGTTGAAGCGATACAGCAGGCGATAGGCACCGGCCTCGCTGATGGCCAGCACCTCCTCGCGGCCACCGCTGGCGTGGCGCAGCACCACGACACGGCGCTGGTGCGGGTCCACCAGGCGGGTCATGCGGTAGGGGCGCAGGGCGCCGATCAGGCGGGCGAAATCGTGGGCGACGAACCAAGGCTGGTTGTCGACCATCACGATGCGCAACTGGTGGTTGTGGCGTTGGAAAACGATGGGGATGGATGCGTCATGCATGGTGGAGCTCCAGTATGAGTTGGAAGACTGCCACCAACGTCGTCAAACATTAGGGTGGCAGACCGCGCAGGGTTGACGAACCGGCATACTGGAAACCGGCAGACCCGCGAGGGTCTCCCTGCGCGATCTGCCATAGAGCAGAGCAGCTAAAAACTGCATGCGCGCCGATGCCTGCAAAAAACGTCCGCCGTTTTTCGCATGCGCCTTGGCTACGCATTCGCGCCAGTATGTTCGGGTCGTCAAACCCGGCCGCGGGATTGACCGCGACCGGCGCAGGATAGGGAGCGAAGCGGAGGAGGGCAAGGGGCCGGGGTCAGCCGGCCGCCTCCACCAGCCGGGCGAGGCGCTCGGCCAGCTCCGCGCGGCGGAAGGGTTTGCTCAGCACCTCGGTACCCTGGAGTTGCGCCGAGGTGAGGGTGGCGAAGCCGGTGATGATCAGTGCCGGCAGGGCGATCTTGCGCTGGCGCAATTCCTCGACGAGCTGGGCGCCGGTCTGGTCGACCATGATGTGGTCGGTGACCAGCACATCCGGCAGCGGGCCCTGTTCGATGATGCGCAACGCGGCGCTGGCCGAATCGGCTTCGGTCACCTGGTAGCCTAGGTCCTGCAGTTGCAGGGCGACGGTCTGGCGGACCATCTCCTCGTCGTCCACCAGCAGCACATGGGTGGGTTTCTGTGGCGCTGGCGCGGCGTCGGCGAGGGGCGTCTCGTGGCTGCTCTGCTCGGCGCTGATGGGCAGCCACAAGGTCACCCGTGTGCCCTTGCCGGCTTCGGAGCCGATCGTGATACCGCCACCGGATTGCGCGGCCAGCCCCTGCACCATCGACAGGCCGAGCCCAGTGCCCTTGCCCACGCCCTTGGTGGTGAAGAAGGGCTCCAGGCAGCGGTCGAGGGTGACTTCGTCCATGCCGCTGCCGGTATCGCTGACGCTCAGGCTGACGTAGCGGCCCTCGGCGAGGCCCGACACCCGGCCGGCGGGCACGGTGTCCAGCGCTGCGGCGAGGGTCAGCTGGCCACGGCCCTCCATGGCGTCGCGGGCGTTGACCGCGAGGTTGAGGATGGCCAGTTCGAGCTGGTGCGGGTCGACCACCACGGCCGGCAGGCGGCCGGGGATGTTCACCTCGACGTCTATCATCGGCCCCAGCGAGCGCTCGATGAGTTCGCGCATGTCGTTGACCAGCACGCTCAGGGCCACCGCCCGGGGGTTGAGCGTCTGCCGGCGGGCGAAGGTCAGCAGCCGGGCCACCAGCACCCGCGCGCGGTCGGAGGCCTGCAGGGCGCTGTCGATGAGGGTGCGACTGCGCTCGTCATCCACGCGCCGGCGCACCAGTTCCAGCGAGGCCATGATCGGTGTCAGCAGGTTGTTGAAGTCGTGGGCGATGCCGCCCGTGAGCTGGCCGATGGTTTCCATCTTGCGGGCTTCGTGCAGTTGCGCCAGCGCCGTTTCGCGCTGCGCGACCATGGCCGTGACGCGGGCCTCCAGGCCCTCGTTCAGCTCCCGCAGCTGCGCCTCGGCCTGGATGCGCGAGCTGATGTCCATGCACACGCAGAGCATGCTGTTGACGCTGCCCTGCTCATCCACCAGGGGGGTGATCTGGCTGTGCACCCAGGCCGGTTCGCCGTCGGGGCGGGTGTAGCGCTCGGTCATCTCGAAGGGCGAGTCGGCGTCGAGGGGGTGCAGGTGCAGGTGCGCGGAGGGGCTTTCCGGGTGGGCGATTTCCTGCAGGCTCAGGCCGAGCAGGGCTTCGCGCGGGCGGCCGACGATCTGGCAATAGCGGTCGTTGACCAGGGTGAAGTGCCACGTGCGGTCGTACACGGCAATGCCGGCGCTGGCCTGGTCGAACATGGCCGATATCTGCGCCGAGCTGGCGTGCAGGGCGCGTTCGGCACGAGCGTGGCTGATCAGCATCCAGGCCAGCTTGGCGGTTTCTTCCACCAGCCGGCGTTCCTGTTCGGAAAACACATGGGGGTGCGCGTGGTGGATGACCAGCATCGCCTCCAGTTGCTCATGGCGCAGCACCGGTACGTGGAGCGTGGCGGCCAGGCCAAGCTCGTGGGCCAGTGCCCTTTCGCCGGGGCCCAGGCCGGAGTCCTGGTGGAGGTCGTCGCGCGCGACGCTTTCGCCCGCCTGCAGCGAGGCCAGCAGGTGGGCGCCGAAATTGCGGTAGCGGTGGTGGCCGGCGGCGGAGCGGGCGTCGCGGAGGTATTCATGGCGCACGCTGAAGGTCTGCCCGTCGCCGTTGTCCTCGCCGAACAGCACCCGCGCTGCGCCCAGCTCTTCGCCGAGGCGGCGCGCGGTGAGGATGGCGATGCGCTCGGGATCGGTGATCGAGGGCAGGGTGCGGCCCAGTTCGAGGAGGAAGGCCTGGCGGTGCTCGAAGCGCACCCGTTCGGTGGTCTCGTTGACGATGCACAGCACGCCGCCCACCGCGCCATCCTCCTCGCGCACCGCCGAGTAGGAGACGTCGAAGTACACGGTCTCGCCGTGGCCGTGGCGCTCGATGTAGAAGGGGCGGTCCTTGGCGTGAAAGGTCTCGCCGGTCTCCCGCACGCCGCGCAACAGGGGTTCGAGGTCGTCCCAGAGCTCGCTCCAGTTTTCCTGCGCCGGGCGGCCCAGGGCCCGTGGGTGCTTGGTGCCGATGCTCGGCGCGTAGGCGTCGTTGTACAGCGCCACGTAGTCAGGGCCCCAGAACAGCACGATCTGCGCCTTGGCCGGCAGCACCATGGCCATCAGCGTCTTCAGCGCCGGGGTCCAGTCTTCGGGCGGGCCGAGCGGTGAGTCCTTGCAGTGGCCGTGTTGCAGCAGCGCAGCGATCTCGCCGCCGTTGCGCAGGAAGCCGGGGGTGGCCGGCAGGGCATTCTCGCGGGGGGTGTCTTGAGGCGATTCCATGTCGTGGGTCAGGTTCCGCGCGTGGGCTGGTCAACAACTATGAGCGGCGAAGTCGGCCAGGCGTTCAGTCCATCTGCGCCTGAAACGTGAGAAGAAAAGCAGCCGCGACGGCCGGCGGCAAGGCGGGGGAGCGGGGTTGCCCGACTGGTCTACCCTTTCCCTCTCTTGCAGAAGGACGAGACTGATGGAAGACATTCGCCACACCGCCGTGAACGACGCCCTCTGGGTGGCCCTGGAGGCCGTGCTGGCTGCCGCCGTGGACGCGGGGCTGGACCGCGAAAAGCTGGTTCGCGCGGCCAAGCGCGAAGCCGCCACCGGGCTGAGCGCCAATGCCGTGCAGGCGCCGGAGTTCATCGAACTGGCGGTGCTGCGCCGGCATATCGGCCCGAAGATCTGAGCGCCCACCGACGGGCGCCCAGGCTCAGTGCATGGTGGCGGCGTTGCGCTTGCGTTCCTGTTTGATGCGGTACATCTCGCGGTCGGCGCGCTTGATCGCTTCCTCCGCGTCGACGCCCTCGGGCAGCAGGGCCACCACGCCGGCGCTGGCACCGCAGTAGTCGATGCTGTTCTCGCCGCTCAAGGTGTAGTGCCCGACGGTGGCACTGGCCAGACGCTGTTGCAGGTGCGTGGCGGCACGGCTCATTTCGCTGGCCAGGTCCTGTTGCTCGCCACGCGGGCCCAGGGCCACGACGATGAACTCGTCCCCACCGGTGCGGCCGAGCATGTCGCTGGTGCGTAGGCCGTTCTGCAGGTTGGTGGCCACCTGGGTGAGGAACAGGTCCCCGGACTGGTGGCCGTGTTCGTCGTTGATGGCCTTGAAGCCATCCAGGTCCACCACCCCCACCAGCAGGTAGCGCTCCTCGCGCCGGGCCAGGGCCAGCAGGCGCGGAATCTCCGCGAGGATGGCGCGGCGGTTGTAGAGCCCCGTCAGTGCATCGGTCAGGGCCAGCCGGGCCAACTCCGCATTGGTGCTTTGCAACTGCTCCACGAGGATTTCCCGCTCCAGGGAAAAGCTCAGCAGGCCGGACATCAGCAACAGTGTCGGTTCCACTTCCGGCGCGCGCGCCATCTGGCTGGCGCTGGCCGCGCACACGGTGCCCAGCAGCCGACCGTCGCGGGCCCGCAGCGGAGCACTGACATAGGTGCGGATGCCCAGCGCCTTGGCCGCCTCGGAGTCCCCCCAGCATTCGGAGACATCGTCCGAATAAAGGCGGTTCTCATCGAGCGCGCGTTTGCACAGGGTGTCTCCCCAGGGCACGGCGAGCCCTTCGGGAATCTCCATATCCCCCGCGTTGCGGGCGAACTCCACCCGCTGGACGCCGGCATCGAGGTCGATGGTGGTGAGGTAGGTGGACTCCATCCCGGTGACCTTGCTGAGCAGTGTCAGCAACGGACGAGTGAGTTGCTCGACGGTCTTGGCGTCGGGAACGGTTTCAGAAAGCAGAGACAGTAGGTTTTCCATGCTGAACTTCACTGGCGCATGACGGCGAGAATTGTTGCTCAACCTCCTTCCCGGTGAGTAGCTCCGTAATGCCGCGGTCTTCGAATATGCAGATTAGTCGACTTTTCCAGCGGCTTCGCTTGGTGTCGACCAACGACAGAACCCGGCCTCGCGGCGGGCTCCCTGTGGGAGCGGCTTCAGCCGCGAAAGACTTGCCGCCGGCACTTGGCTGCGAGTGGCCGGAGGCTTAATCGCGAATGAACTCGCTCCCACGAGGTGGGCTGCGAGATCGTTTGGTGGATGAGAAGAGCGCCATCCACCCTACGCACCGGTCGGCGCCGTGGTGCGGGTTGGGCAGGGTGCCGTAGGTTGGCGCCGAGCGCAGCGAGGCCCAACGCAGCGATGTGTGGCCTCGCAGCGGCTTTCCCGTGGGAGCGGCTTCAGCCGCGAAGGACCCGCCGCCGGCACCCGGCTGCAAGTGGCCGGGTGTTCCATCGCGAATGAATTCCCACTTGGCTTCGTGGTTCGGGCTGGGCACGGCGCCGTAGGTTGGCGCCGAGCGCAGCGAGGCCCAACGGTGCTAGGCCAACAGGTCCTCGTAGAACGCACCGAAGGGCCGCTGCGGGTGGGCCAGCTGGATTTCCAGGATCCACAGGCCGACGTTGGGGCAAGCGGCGAAATCGCCCAGGTCGCCCGCGCGGTAGATGGCGTGGGGGAAGTCGCTGACGCGGTGGCCCTTGATGTCGAGGTTGAGCACCCAGCCCATGGCCTCGGCCTGTTCGGCGGCGTAGCGGTACAGCTCCTGGCCGGCCACCTGTTCTTCGCGCCAGTAGCGCTCGACCTGGTCGAAGAGGGTCTTGCAGGCGGCGGCACAGGCCAGCATCTCGGGGTCATTGCCGGTGGTGAAGGTGGCGCCGGCGTCGCCTTCATGGCCGTCCCACACCGCGCCCAGGTCGATGAAATAGATGTCGTGCTCGCCGAGTCGCAGGTCGCCGTCGGAGCGCTGCTTGAAGGTCTTCAGGGTATTGGCGCCGAAGCGGATCAGCAGCGGGTGCCAGATGCGCTGCATGCCCAGGTCGGTGAGCACCTGCTTGCCGAGGGCGGTGGCCTCGGATTCCAGCATGCCGGGGCGAATCAGCTCCGAGAGCTGTTCGATGGCGCGCCAGGTCATGCTCTGCGCGTACTTCATGGCGTCCAGGCTGTAGTGCTCGCCCACGGCTTCCTTCGCTGCTGATGCAGTCATTCTTGCCCTCCAAGGCTGTATCGGCACGGTACCGAAGCGCAGTATTAAATTTTATACAGCGATGCCGATCAATGCTCAGTTGCGAACGGCCGGAGCGGTACACTTTGCGTTGCCCGCACCTCGGGTGCTGCTGTGCGTCGCAGGCCAAACGGGGTCGCCAGGCTCTATAGTTGCGCCCATCCCCGCCGTACCTGCCGAGCCCTATCCGATGATCACGCGCCCCCAGAATCCTTCGATCCCGGTCCTGCTGTTCTCCCTCAAGGGGTCGATCATCCCGGCCATCTGGCGCAAGGTGCTGTTCACCGTGCTGATCAGCTCGGTGGTGGTGGCCACCCACGGCACGCTCTATCACTACAAGGTGATCCTCACCGCCACGCCCTTCACCCTCTGGGGGCTGACCCTGGCGATCTTCCTCGGCTTCAGGAACACCGTGGCCTACCAGCGCTTCTGGGAAGCGCGCACGCTGTGGGGCGAGCTGCTGATCGTCACCCGCAACCTGACCCGCCAGCTGCTGAGCCTGACCCCGACCATGGCGCCAACCGAGCGCCGCCGTCTGGTGGATGCGCTGGCCGCTTTCAGCCATGCGTTGCGCGACCACCTGCGTGGCGGTGGCGACGGTGCCGATATGCAGCGCCTGCTGGACGAGCCCACCCGTGCGCAACTGGCCGGCAAGGGCAACGTGCCCAGCGTGCTGCTGGGCCTGATCGGCCAGCGGGTGATGGCGGCGAGCCGCGAAGCGGGGGCGGGGGAGATGGTCCAGGCCACCCTCGACGAGCAGCTCTCACGGCTGTCGTACGTGCTGGGCGGTTGCGAGCGCATCAAGAACACGCCCATTCCCTATCCCTACATCCTCATGCTGCACCGCATCGTCCACGTGTACTGCTTCCTGCTGCCGTTCTGCCTGGTGGACGCCATCGGCTGGTTCACGCCCTTCGCGGTCTGCGTGCTGGCGTACACCTTCTTCGGCCTGGATGCCCTGGGCGACCAGATATCCGACCCCTTCGACACCCAGCCCAACGACCTGCCGCTGAACGCCATGTGCCGCAACATCGAGATCACGGTGCTGGAGCTGCTGGACGAGCCGGCGCCCGAGCCGGAGCAGCCGATCAAGGGCGTGCTGCTCTGACTCCGGCGTCGTTCAGCTACCGGCCTCAGGCCGTCTGCTCGAAAGCCTCCAGGGCACGCAGCGAGTAGATGTAGGCGGCACCGGCATTGAGCGAGATGGCGGTGGCCAGGGCCTGGGCCAGTTCGGCCTCGGTGGCGCCGGCCTTGCGTGCGGCCTCGGCGTGCACGCCGATGCAGCCGTCGCAGCGGGTGGTGACGGCCACGGCCATGGCGATCAGTTCACGGGTCTTGGCGTCGAGCGCGTCGCCATCGCTGGCGGCGGCGCCCAGGGCCTGGTAGGCGGCGAGCATCTTGGGATGGGACTTGCCGAGCTTGCCGAAGGCTTTTTTCACGGCGGGAACGTAGTCGGACCAGTTGAGCAGCATGGCGGTTTCTCCTAGTTTTGCACGGGGCCGGTGATCGGCCGGTGAGGAGAGTGTCCCGCCGGCGCGTTCCCGGCGTTTTGCATTCCTGCCCATCCCTTTGCCGAAACGTCCCAATGCATGCATTCGACCACCTGATCGACCTGGCCAACCTGCGTGGCGTGCTGGACCTGCGCTGCCAGCTGCACGGCAACTGGGCCCTGGACCACCCACGCCTGCCGGCGGGCCAGGCCAGCTACCACATCCTGCTGCGCGGCGAGTGCCGCCTGGAACTCGCCGGCCAGCCGCCCCGACGCCTGCGCGCGGGGGAGATCCTGCTGCTGCCGCGTAGCGACTCCCACCTGTTGCAGGCAGACCAGACGGGATGCGTGCGCACCCCGCCGCCGCCGTACCAAGAGCCCGGGCGCATCCCGCTGCTGCGCATCGGCCAGGGCGGGGAGGGCTTCGAGATGCTCTGCGGGCGCATCCACTACAGCCCGGGTGCGACCCTGCTGGAGGCACTGCCGGATGTGCTGGTGGTGCCGGCCGGGGAGGCCATGCAGGGCCGGCTGGCCGCCGTGGTGGAACTGATGCGCCTGGAAGCCGAAGGCGAGGAGGTGGCCAACCAGGCGATGGTCGATGGGCTGTCGGTGATCCTCTTCACCCTGGTGATGCGCGCCTACCTGGAGGAGCAGCGTGAATTGCCGGGAATCTTCGCTCTGCTGCGTGACCGGCGCCTGGGCAAGGCGGCGCTGGCGCTGCTGGCGGACCTCTCGCGGGAGTGGCCGGTGGAGGCCCTGGCGGCCGAGGCGAACATGTCCCGCTCCAGCTTCATGCGCAGCTTCACCCAGCTCGCCGGCACCTCGCCCGGCGCCCTGGTCACGCGCCTGCGCCTGGAGCGTGCGCAACAGTTGCTGCTGGGCACGGCGATGAGCATCGGCGCCATCGCCCTGGAGGTCGGCTACCCGAGCCAGGCCTCCTTCAGCCGCGTGTTCCGCCAGCACCTCGGCGAATCGCCCGCAGCGTTCAGGCAGCGCAAGCGTGGGTAAGCGGGCCTGGGGCCGCAGGGTATCTCCTGTGGGAGCGGCTTCAGCCGCGAAAGACCTCCAGTAGACACCCGGCTGGGAATGGCCGGATGCGCCATCACGAATGAACTCGCCCACGACGGGGATGGCAGCGGTGTTGTCTGGGGCACCTTCGCAGGGTGGCGTAGAGCGCAGCACACACGTGCAATCCCTCTGTTACCTGAGGAGGGGATAGTGCGGGCTTGAGCGGTTGCGCATAGCCCGCTCCAGCACCACCGATCCCAACAACGTTCAACTGGAGGTTTGCATGACCACGTTCGTGACCCGTGATGGCACCGAGCTCTATTACAAGGATTGGGGCAGCGGCAAGCCCGTGCTGTTCAGCCATGGCTGGCCGCTGGATGCCGACATGTGGGAATACCAGATGCAGTACCTGAGCAGCCGCGGCTACCGCACCATCGCCTTCGACCGCCGTGGCTTCGGTCGCTCCAGCCAGCCGTGGAATGGCTACGACTACGACACCTTCGCTGACGACATCGCCCAGCTGATCGAGCACCTGGACCTGCGTGACGTGACCCTGGTGGGCTTCTCCATGGGCGGTGGCGACGTCAGCCGCTATATCGGCCGCCACGGCACCGGCCGCGTCGCCAAGCTGGCGCTGCTGGGCGCGGTGACGCCGATCTTCGGCAAGACCGCCGACCACCCGCTGGGCGTCGACCAGGCGGTATTCGACGGCATCAAGACCGGCCTGCTGAAGGACCGCGCGCAGTTCATCGCCGACTTCGCCGCGCCGTTCTACGGCATCAACCACGGCCAGCAGGTTTCCCAGGGCGTGCTCACCCAGACCCTGAACATCGCCCTGCTGGCGTCGCTCAAGGGCACTATCGACTGCGTGACCGCCTTCGCCGGCACCGACTTCCGTGGCGACCTGGCCAAGGTCGATGTTCCCACCCTGGTGATCCATGGCGACGACGACCAGATCGTGCCTCTGGAAGCCACCGGCAAGCTGGCGGCGGAGCTGATCCCCGGTGCCGAGCTCAAGGTCTACGCCGGCGCACCCCATGGCTTTGCCGTGACCCACGCGGAGCAATTGAACGAAGACCTGCTGGCCTTCCTCGCGCAGTAGTTACACCGCTTCGAACATCGGCTCCGCGCCAGTAGGGCGTGGAGCCGATGAGCCTGATGGACCCGATCGGATGCTGGCGGCTGAAAGAGCCAGGCTATCGACCCCCAATGCTCGCTCTATTAGACCTCCGGTACAGGGGGTCTAGTCTTGATCTGGCGTTGGGCTTGGACCGACGCCAACTGATGAAGGGATAACAACAGAGTCCTGCTGCAACCGTGGTTGGAACACCCTGCCAGTCAGCGCTCCCGTGTGGCCGTGACGGCCTTGCGTCGGGTCCGCTCCTCGGTGTTCCGGCCTGCGCGGGTTGGGCAGATGGACCAACGCGACCCGAGGTGGATCAAAATGTCGACCGAATCGAAATGCCCGTTCAACCATGCCGCTGGCAGTGGCACCAGCAACCGTGACTGGTGGCCCAACCAGCTCAACCTGAAAATCCTCCACCAGCATTCCTCCCTGTCCGACCCCATGGACCCGGACTTCGACTACGCCAAGGCCTTCAAGAGCCTCGACTTCGCTGCGGTCAAGCGCGACCTGACCGCCCTGATGACCGACTCCCAGGACTGGTGGCCCGCCGACTTCGGCCACTACGGCCCGCTCTTCGTGCGCATGGCCTGGCACAGCGCCGGCACCTACCGCACCGGCGATGGCCGTGGCGGCGCCGGCACCGGCCAGCAACGCTTCGCCCCGCTCAATAGCTGGCCGGACAACGTCAGCCTGGACAAGGCGCGCCGGCTGATCTGGCCGATCAAGCAGAAGTACGGGCGCAACCTGTCCTGGGCGGACCTGATCGTCCTCACCGGCAACGTCGCCCTGGAATCCATGGGCTTCAAGACCTTCGGCTTCTCCGGCGGCCGCCCCGATGTGTGGGAGCCGGACGAGGACGTCTACTGGGGCACCGAGACCGTCTGGCTCGGCGGTGACGAGCGCTACGGCAACACCAAGGCGGTGCAGGAGCCGGGCGACGGCACCCTGGTGGCTGAACCCGAGAAGCATGCCCAGGAAGAGAGCCGCACCCACCAGGGCGAGCGCAACCTGGAGAACCCCCTGGCCGCCGTGCAGATGGGCCTGATCTACGTGAACCCGGAAGGCCCCGAAGGCAACCCGGACCCGCTCGCCTCGGCCAAGGACATCCGCGAGACCTTCGGCCGCATGGCGATGAACGACGAGGAAACCGTGGCGTTGATCGCCGGCGGTCACGCCTTCGGCAAGACCCACGGCGCCGGCCCGGCCGACAACGTCGGGCCCGAGCCCGAGGCGGCAGGCCTGGAAGAGCAGGGCCTGGGCTGGAAGAACGCCTTCGGCAGCGGCAAGGGCGGCGACACCATCACCAGCGGCCTGGAGGTGACCTGGACCTCGACCCCGGCGCGCTGGAGCAACGAGTACCTGGAGAACCTCTTCGGCTACGAGTGGGAACTGACCAAGAGCCCGGCCGGCGCCCACCAGTGGCGGCCCAAGGGCGGGGCGGGCGATGGCAAGATCCCCGACGCCCATGACCCGAGCAAGCGCCGCGCGCCGTCGATGCTCACGTCCGACCTGGCGCTGCGCTTCGACCCGATCTACGAGCCGATCTCGCGGCGCTTCCTGGCCAACCCGGACCAGCTCGCCGACGCCTTCGCCCGCGCCTGGTACAAGCTGATCCACCGTGACATGGGGCCGCTGTCCCGCTACCTGGGGCCGGAGCTGCCTGCCGAGGAACTGCTGTGGCAGGACCCGATCCCCGCCGTGAACCACCCGCTGGTCAACGATGCCGACGTCGCCGCGCTCAAGGCCAAGGTGCTGGGCTCGGGCCTGTCGGTGGCGCAGCTGGTGTCCACCGCCTGGGCGGCCGCGTCGAGCTTCCGGGGTTCGGACAAGCGCGGCGGTGCCAACGGCGGGCGCCTGCGCCTGGAGCCGCAACGTTCCTGGGAAGCCAACCAGCCCGAGCAGTTGAAGAACGTGCTGGCCATCCTCGAAAGCATCCAGGGCGAGTTCAACGGCGCCCAGGCCGGCGGCAAGAAGATCTCCCTCGCCGACCTCATCGTCCTGGCCGGCAGCGCTGGCGTGGAGCAAGCGGCGAAGAGCGCCGGGCACAGCATCACCGTGCCCTTTACGCCGGGGCGCATGGACGCCTCCCAGGAGCAGACGGATGTGGAATCCTTCGGCTTCCTGGAGCCCATCGCCGACGGCTTCCGCAACTACCTCAAGGGCCGCTACAGCGTTTCTGCTGAGCAGCTGCTGGTGGACAAGGCGCAGCTGCTGACCCTCTCGGCACCGGAGATGACCGTGCTGGTGGGCGGCCTGCGCGTGCTCGGGGCCAACGTCGGGCAGAGCAAACACGGCGTCTTCACCGATCGCCCCGGGGTGCTGAGCAACGACTTCTTCACCCACCTGCTGGACATGGGCGTGGAATGGAAGCCGGCCTCGGCCACCAGCTACGAGGGGCGCGACCGCA
This sequence comes from Pseudomonas sp. zfem005, assembly GCF_032621735.1. Taxonomy (NCBI): domain Bacteria; kingdom Pseudomonadati; phylum Pseudomonadota; class Gammaproteobacteria; order Pseudomonadales; family Pseudomonadaceae; genus Pseudomonas; species Pseudomonas sp. zfem005. The sequence continues at coordinate 39,857 of NZ_JAVYJE010000008.1, forward strand.
AGACCGGCCAGGTGAAATGGACCGGCACCCGTGTCGACCTGGTGTTCGGCTCCCACGCGCAACTGCGCGCCATCGCCGAGGTGTATGCCAGCGCCGACGGCAAGGACAAGTTCGTCAAGGACTTCGTCGCCGCCTGGACCAAGGTGATGAACCTCGACCGCTTCGACCTGCGCTGATCCACCCGCAAGGCTGAACCACGGCGCCTCCTTCGGGAGGCGTCGTGCATTCGGGGTGCGAGTGCCCGTCACTCGGTGCTGCATTCGACTCCGCCTGGTGGATGAAAAGAGCGTCATCCACCCTACACACCGGTCGGCTCCGTAGGGCGGGTGAAACCCGCGTGGAGGGGGCGGGGGTGTCGGGTTGCACCCGACCTACAAAGGGCTCGGTGCTGTAGGTTGGCGCCGAGCGCAGCGAGGCCCAACGGTGCGGTGTTCGGTTCCCCCTCTATCCCCGCGCGGCGACCGATTCCAGGTAGGCGCAGAGCATGTCGGCCATGGCGTCGGCGTAGCGCTCGATCTCCTCCTTCGTGCGCGGGCGTTCGGAGAATTGCTTGCCCACGGTGCCGAGGGTGGTGGTGATCAGCTCGCTGGCCAGGGTGCGGGCGGCTTCGGAGGCGTGGGGCAGGACCTCTTCCATGAAGGTTTCGAAGATGCGCCCGGCCGCGGCCTTGGCTTCCCGTGCCTCGGGGGCGTCGCGGTAGAGGGGGGCGGCATCGTCGAGGGCGATGCGCATGTCGGCCTCCTCGCATTCGGAGTGGAGGAAGGCGTGGACCAGGGTGCGCAGGCGTTGCAGCGGCGGGGTGGCGAGGTCTTCGAGGATGCGCCGCAAGAGCTCGCTGGTCTGGCGCCACTCGTCGCTCTGCAGGCGGAACAGGATGGCCGCCTTGTTGGGGAAGTACTGGTACAGCGAGCCGACGCTGACGCCGGCGCGCTCGGCCACCCGGGCGGTGGTGAAACGCTGCGCGCCTTCCTTGGCCAGAACCTGAGTAGCGGCCTGGAGGATGGTGGCCACCAGCTCGTTGGAGCGGGCCTGCTGGGGTTGCTTGCGCGAGGAAATACGCGGGTTCTGGCGTTCGGTCATGGCGGGGCCTGGCAATGCGAATAGTAAAATCTGACGGATTGATCGCATTCTATTCCGGCGCCAACGATGCGCTCAATGAATCCTGGAGACCTTGCATGAACACCCTGACCGATACCCACCTTGCCGCCCTGCTGGACCGCCTGTTCGCCGAGGCCGACACGGCCTGGCAGACCCTGGCGAGCACCCTGACCGACCTCCCCGAAGGCGAGGTGGCGCGGCTGATGCGGAGCAAGACCGAATACCGCGAGTTCTACGGCCGCCTGAAGGATGTCGCGCTGCCCGTTTCCCGCGAGACCGGGCGCCTGCTGTACCTGCTGGCGCGCAGCAGCGGCGCGCGCACCATAGTCGAGTTCGGCACCTCCTTCGGCATCTCCACGCTGCACCTGGCAGCGGCCCTGCGCGACAACGGCGGTGGCCGCCTGATCACCAGCGAGTTCGAGCCCACCAAGGTGGCGCGGGCCCGGGGCAACCTCGCCGCCGGCGGTCTGGAGGACCTGGTGGAGTTCCGCGTGGGCGATGCGCTGCGCACCCTGGCCCAGGACCTGCCCGACTCCATCGACCTGCTCCTGCTCGACGGTGCCAAGGCGCTCTACCCGGAGATCCTCGCCCTGGTGGAAAGCCGCCTGCGCCCCGGCGCGCTGGTGATCGCCGACAACGCCGACCACTGCCCCGAGTACCTGGCGCGGGTGCGTGAGGCCAACAGCGGCTACCTCTCGCTGCCCTTCGCCGAGGACGTGGAGCTGTCCATGCGCCTGGCGGTGGATTGACGCTGCAGCCAAAGAAAACCCCGCGCCAGGCGGGGTTTCAGGTTGGTGCTGCGGTGGCCAATCAGATGAGGATCGGAGCCGGGGCGGGCGCCGGGGTCTTGTGGTCGTCGTCGCTGTTGGACCAGCCGCCACCGAGGCCGAAGTCGACCGACTGGCTGTCCAGGTTGTAGCCGACATCCGCGCCGCTGAAGTAGCCCTCGCCCTGGTAGGCGACACCGATGTTCGGGCGGAAGGCACCCGATTGCACCAGGTAGTCCAGGCCCAGGGAGCCGACGGTTTCGTTGTCCTCGTCGTTGGAGAAGGCCTTGACGCCCACGGACAGGCCGCCCCCGTTGCCGAAGACATAGCTCAGGCCGACGCCGAAGCCGACATCGGCACTGGCGAGGGTCGGGGTGAGAGCGCTGCCCAGCAGGGCCGCGCAGGCTAGCGCGATTCGGAGTCTGTTCATGGGGTGGGCTCGCTGCATGGGGAAGGTGCTTGAACGCTAGTCGGCGGATGGGCGTTCGTCCATCAAGGCAGGTTGCCAGCCTGGCTGTAGAGCACCACCGAGGCACGCAGCTTGCTGCCGCCGAACAGGCGCATGCGCTGGAAGCGCGCGTGGCTCACCGGCATGTGCTGGCAGTCCAGCGCCTGGCGGTGGCGGCTGTGGTCGATGTCCGGGTCGTGGAGGTAGACGAAATCCTCGTCGCAGCCGGTGACCAGCACCCAGTGCGGGGCCTTGGTGCGGGTCAGCTGGTAGCTGCTGATCAGCACCAGCGGCAGGCCGCCTTCGGCGAGTAGCGCCCGCAGGTCCTGGCGGCTGGCGGGCACCTGTTCCACGTCGCTGGCGCGCAGCTCGTCGCAGAAGGCCTCGTGCACCAGGCGCATTACCTCGCGCTTGCCTTCGCTGCGTACGCCGGCGAGGAACAGGGGGCCCGCCACGCTGACCTGCAGGCGCACGCGAAAGCCCCGGCGCCAGGCGGCCAGGGCCAACCCCTGGGGGCTGCAGCCGCCGTGGCCGGAGGTCATGAACACCGTGGTCGCCTCGCGCCACAGCTGCACTTCCTCGCGCCGCAAGAGGGGGCGGCCGGGCTGCAGGCCGGCCATGGCCATCATCAGGCAGGCCGGGCCGCAGGTGAATTCGGTGCTCTGCTGGTAGTAGGGCACCGCCCGCGCGGCGTCGAGCGGGCGCTGGACGATGCGCTTCTCGTAGCGCAGGGCCTGGGCGTGGTCCTCGTAGTAGTCGTCGACACAGGCGAAGCGGCGGTAGCCGGCCTGCTCGTAGAGGCCGATGGCGGCCGGGTTGTCCGGGCGTACCTCCAGGCGCAGGTAGGCGCAGTCGTGGTCGCGGGCGCGGCGTTCGGCCTCCGCCAGCAGCGCCTTGCCCAGGCCGTGGCCACGGGCCTGCGGGGCGATGGCGATGGAGTAGAGCCGCGCCAGCGAGGTGCCGCGGTGGAACAGCAGCAGCGCGTAGCCCATGACCCGGCCGGCGGCCTCGGCCACCGCCAGGCTGGCGTGGGCGCGGGCGATCATCCACTGGAAGCTGCGCGGCGACAGGCGATCGAGTTCGAAGCACTGGTTCTCCAGGTGGAGCAGGGCGTCGAGGTCGTCGGGGCGGGCATCGCGAAAGCTGAAATTCATGGCGCTTCCTGGCTCAGGCAGGGGGCCGGGCACGGTTGCGCCCGGCGCGAGGGGCTTAGCGGCGGGGTGTCCGTCGCGACGCCTTGTCGCGCGCCTGTCGCGCCAGGTCGCCGGGCTTCATGCGGCTGTCGACGTAGTTGATGGCGATGCTCAGGGCGACGATGGCGACGAGGACGCTGAGGGCGATGTGCAGGGGTTCCATGGGGCTTCCTTGGGGTGAGTGATGCCAGTGGGCGGGATGCCCGGCGGCGGTTGCGAGTGGGAGGGGTTGCGTCAGCTGGCCGGGGGCGATGCGCGGGCGGCCACCAGCCGGCGCAGGGCCAGCAGCATCACGCCCGCCAGCACAGCGAGGGCGAGGACGAACAGCGGGTAGGAGAGCCACCAGGGGATGGCGGCGGTCATCATGCTGAACTCGGACATGCCGCCGATGCCGGCGATCAGGTTGAGCGGCAGGAAGACCACGTTGATCAGGGTGAGCTTGCGCAGCATCTCGTTCATGGTGGTGTTAAGCAGGCTGCCGCGCGCCTCCATGAGGCCGGCCAGCACCGTGGAATAGATTTCCGCCTGCTTGATGCACTGGTCGTTCTCGATGATCAGGTCGTCGAGCAGCTCCAGGCTTGCCGGGGGGAAGCCCAGGCGCTCGCCCTGGCTGCGCAGGCGGGCCAGCACCGCGCCGTTGCCGTGGATGGCGTTGAGGTAATACACCAGGCTTTCGCTGAGGCCGAGCATCTGCAGCAGGTGGCGGTTGTGCTGGCTCTGGTTGAAGCGCTGCTGCAGTTCGCGGGCGACCAGCTTGATCACCTTGAGGTGGCCCTCGTAGTGGTGGATGTTGCCCAGCAGGATGGCCAGCAGCACATCCAGCGGCTGGCGCAGGTCATGGCGCCCGGCGAGGCCGCCGAGCAGCGAGTCGGCGTTGGAGATCAGCACCAGTTGGCGCTCGTCCAGGAGCATGCCGAAGGAGGACACCTCGAAGGCGAAACGCTCGCCGCCGGAGTAGTTCTCCGGGCGCTTCCAGATGAGGAACAGCGAGCCGGCGCGGAACTCCACGCGGGCCACCTCGTCCGGGTCCAGGGCCGAGGCCAGGGCGTGGGCGTCGAGGCCGAAGTGGCTGCGCAGCCACTCCAGCTCCTCGGCCTCGGGGGCGATGCACAGCTGCAGCTGCGCCGCGTCGTCGGTGCAGGGGCGCAGGGTGCCGTCGGTCAGCCTGTAGCTCTGGCGCATGGGCCGTGCTCCTTCAGTGGGCGCCGCCACGGCGCTTGAGTTCGAGGCGGCGGATGAAGTCCTCCAGCACCAGGCTATAGAGCTCATCGCGCAGGTGGGCGTCCTCGATGCCGGCGTCGAGGTTGGGGTTGTCGTTCACCTCGATGACCTTGACGCTGCCGTCCACCTCCTTGAGGTCGACGCCATAGAGCCCGTCGCCGATCAGGTTGGCGGTCTTCAGCGCCAGCTCCACCACCGCCTTCGGCGCCTGTTCCACCGGCAGGGTGCGGCATTCGCCGATCACCTCGGTGCCCTGGGCCTTGTGGTTGACGATCTGCCAGTGACCCTTGGACATGAAGTACTGGCAGGCGAAGATCGGCCGGCGGTTGAGGATGCCGATGCGCCAGTCGTACTCGGTGAAGAGGAATTCCTGGGCGAGCAGCAGCACCGAGTGCTCGAACAGCCCGGCGCTGGCCTCGCGCAACTGCTGCAGGTTCTCCACCTTGATCACCCCGCGGGAGAAGCAGCCGTCGGGGATCTTCAGCACCAGGGGGAAGCCCAGGCGCTCGCCGACCTTGTCCAGCTCCTGGGGGTTGTCACGGTAGAGGATCTCGGTGGCCGGCATGCTCAGGCCGTGGCTGCGCAGCAGGTCGGTGAGGAACACCTTGTTGGTGCAGCGCAGGATCGAAGCCGGGTCGTCCATCACGATCAGCCCTTCGCTTTCGGCCTTCTTGGCGAAGCGGTAGGTGTGGTCGTCGACGCTGGTGGTCTCGCGGATCAGCAGCGCGTCGTACTCGGCCAGGCGCGAATAGTCCTTCTTCTCGATCAGGTCCACTTCGATGCCCAGGCGCTTGCCGACCCGCACGAAGTTCTCCAGGGCGCGGGCATTGGAGGGCGGCAGCGGCTCGTCCGGGTTGTACAGGATGGCCAGGTCGTAGCGCGCCACCCGGCGCGAGCGCGGCAGGCGCCAGACCTTGCGGTTGAAGCCGTCGAGGGCGCTGGCGAACTGGTCTTCCTGGGCCTCGCGCAGCTTGTGCAGCGAACCCGGGCGCAGGCCGGCGATGCGCCAGGTGTCGCCCTTGCGCACGTCCACCAGGAGGATGGGGCAGGGGAAGGCCTCGAACAGCTGGCGGGCGATGTCCTGCAGCGGCTCGAAGTCGGTGCGGCCGAAGTACAGGCTGAGGGTGAAGCCTTCGGTGTTGGCCCAGGGGTGCTGGGCGAGGGCCTCTTCCAGGGACTTCTCCAGGTCGTCCAGGGCCAGGCCGTAGAGCGACTTGCGCGCCAGCTCGCTGATGGTGCGCACCGAGGGGATGACCTTGTGCCCGCGCGCCTCGGCCAGCAGCGAGCAGTAGTAGCCGTGGCCCAGGTACTTGTAGTGGCGGCACAGGTTGATGACCTGGACCTTCTTGTCCAGCTCGCCGCCGCGCGACTGTTCGAGGTACTCCCGCGCGGTGAGCATCTCCTCGCTGGGGATGTAGGAGGACCAGTCCTCCCGGCGCTCGACGATGATCAATACCTGGCCGCCGTCGCGGCGCTGCAGGAGGCCCTCGGCGAGGCCGACGGCCTGGAGTGGGTCGGGGGGAATGCTGCTGAGACTGGCTTGAACCGAAGACATCTTCACGGGCCCGCTTGAGAGGTGGTGCGCCTCAATTAAGCAGCAAGCCGGGGCCCTGTCTCGCGTCGTTACGCAGGCTTTACGGGGGCTGTGGCGATCCTTATGCAAACGCTGCGCGGCGGTCGTTTACGGGCTTGGTGGGGGGCCGGGTTGGCAGTCGGACCCGTATTCCGGCTTTCCCTCCAGCTACGGCAGCCTGGCGCTGGCCAGCAAGCCGGGCGACGTCACGGGCGTTATCGACGGCTGGGCCAAGGACATGAACCAGAGCTACCAGAAGCTCAAGGCGAAGTAGCGCGCCCTCAGCCCGCCCTGGCGGGCAGCTCCAGCTCCATGGCCTGGGCCAGCAGCGCGGAGCCTTCGCGCAGCGGCTCCGGCTCGCCGACGGGGCGGAAGCCGTGGGCGCGGTACAGGCCCATGGCCGGGCTCTCGGCCAGGGTGACGCCGAGGCGCACGCGGCGCACGCCCAGGCCTTGCGCCCAGGCCAGGGCATCGGCCAGCAGCGCGCGGCCGGCACCGAGGCCACGGCGCGTCGGGTCGACCCACATCTGGTAGAGGTCGGCCACGGTGGGCTCGCTGGCCGAGCGGCGGCACCAGAGCAACCCACAGGCAGCGTTCTCGTCGAGCGCGAACAGCACCCTGTCATTGCCGGAGGCAATCGCGTTGGCGATCCGGCTCGCCCAGGCGTCGTCCGACCGCGTGTGTTCCGCCGCGAAGGTGCTGCCGAAGGCATCCGGCGAGTCGCGCAGGGCCCGCAGGCGCAGGTCGCGGTAGGCCGGCCATTCGCCGGCTTCGATCGGGCGTATGCGCAGCGCCGTCATTCGGCGGTCCACACCGCCAGCTCGTAGCCGTCCGGGTCGATGAAGTGGAAGCGACGCCCGCCGGGGAAGGCGAAGGTTTCACGGCTGATGGTGGCACCAACGGCCTGCAGGCGGCTCTGGGTCTGTGCCAGGTCGTCGGCGTAGAGGATCACCAGCGGGCCACCCGGGCGCACCGGCTCACCCGTGGTGAAGCCGCCAGTGAGGCGGCCGTCGGTGAACTCGCTGTAGGTGGGGCCGTAGTCGGTGAAGGTCCAGCCGAAGGCCGCGCCATAGAAGGCCTTGCTGCGGGCGATGTCGGTGACGTTGAACTCGATGTTGTCGATCTGGCGGTCGTTCCCTCGGGTGCTCATTGGCGGCTTCCTTGACGTGTGTGGAGGGCCATCTTAGAGCCCTCCGCCCGCGATCGGAAGCGCGATCAGGGTTCGCCTTTGCGCTCCCGGGTGGCGTGCCAGCAGATCAGCGAGCCGGCGGTAACCAGCACCGCACCCTGCCAGAACTGCAGCGTCAGGCTGGCGCCGAGCCAGGCCGCGGCGAAGGCCGAGGAGAGCACCGGGGCGAAGTAGGAGGCGGTGGCCAGCAGGGTGAGGTTGCCGCGCAGGATGCCGATGTTCCACAACGCGTAGCCGCCGGCCATGGCGATGCCGGCGGCGAATAGTTCGGCGCCGCCACGCAGGGTGAACTCAGGCAGTGCCTGGCCGGCGAAGGCGAACTTCAGCCAGAGCACGGCCGCCGTGAGGATGAAGAAGAACGCTACGTGGTTCTCGCCCCGGGCATAGCGCCGGGTGACGTTGCAGTAGAGCGCGAAGGTGATGGCGCAGGCCGCCGCCAGGCTGTAGCTCAGCGGGTTGGATTGCACGTTGGCGATAAGGCTCGGTAGCGACAGCCCATCGGTGCTCACCACCCAGAGGATGCCGAACAGCGCGATGGCGGTGCCGGGCAGGATCAGCCAGCGCGCCGGCTGGCGGTTCATGACGATGGCCAGCAGCACCGTGAGGCTCGGCCACAGGTAGTTGACCACGCCGAGCTGGATGGCCTGGTTGCTGTCGAGGGCGTAGCCCAGGGCCAGGGACAGGCAGATCTCGTAGGTGACGAACAGCGTCGTGCCGATGACCAGGTAGAAGCGCGAGCTGGAGCGCAGGCGCGGCCGGCCCAGCAGGGCGATGAGCAGGAGGGCGCCGAGGCTGTAGATCAGCGCCGCACCGCCGATGGGGCCGAAGAAGCCGCTCACGCTGCGGATCAGCCCGGAGGCGGTGCTCCACAGGAGGATGGCCGCCAGTCCACACGCCGTCGCGCTTCGCCCACTGCTGATCCGCATCGTTCACCCACAGGAAAAAAGGCGGTGATTCTACAGGCCCGAGCGGCTCAGGGGGCGGTTTGCGGCCGTCTCCGCCAGCCGCTGCCGGATGACGGCCAGGGCGTCGCGGAAGATCGGGTGCCATTCCTCGGTGGGGAGTTCGTCCAGCGGGTGCCAGAAGAAGCGGAACTCATGGCCGCCGTCGTCGGCCGTGTGGTGGCTCCAGGCATCCGCCAGGTCCGCGGCCACCCGGCAGAGGTGGAAGGCCCAGGTGTGCCCGGTGGTGGTGGCTTGCCAGGTGCCCAGGTCGAGGATCACCTCACCCTGGATGCCGGCCTCTTCGGCCAGCTCGCGAACGGCCGCCGCCGCGCTGCCTTCCCCGGGCTCGACGCTGCCCTTGACCAGTTGCCGGCCCGCCAGGGGGTGGAGGAAGGCCAGTACCTCCAGCCTGTCGCGCTGGCGCAGCACCACGGGGCAGGCCTTGTCGACTGCGATCACAGGGTCATGACCATCTCGTGCCAGGCCATGCCGCCATGGTCGGACGGGGAGGGCCGCACATAGGCGTAGCCCATGCGCCGGTACAGCTCGACGTGGCGTTCCTTGCACATCAGGTGGATGGTCGCCTTGCCCATCTCGCGCATGCGCTGCACGAAGGTGCGCATCAGCAGCGTGGAGAAGCCCTTGCCCTGCTGCGCCGGGTCGACCACCACCGACATGATCACCACGTTCGGCGCGGCGGCGTCATGGCCCACCAGCTCCTTGAAGGCCTCGTCGGACATCACCACCTCGTGGGCGCAGCCGCTGTTGATGAAGCCCACCACCTCGCCGTCCTGCTCCAGGATCAGGAAGCCTTCCGGGTACTGGGCGATGCGCGTCTCGATCTTCTCGCGGGTGGCGGCCTCGTCGCCTTCATAGGCGGAAATCTCGATCTGGTAGCAGCGGTCGGTATCGGACAGGGTGGCGTTGCGGAAACTGGGCGTGCTCATGGAAGACCTCGATGCAAGTGCGGCGCGGCATGGTAAAGCAGGCGCCGGAGCCTGGACAGGTACCGGAGCCCGCAGCAGGCGACGCCGCAGTTTGGGTTGGGCACGGTGCCGTAGGTTGGCGCCGAGCGCAGCGAGGCCCAACGCAGCCATGTCCGGTCTCGCGGCGGGCTCTTCCTGTGGGAGCGGCTTCAGCCGCGAAGGACCCGCAGCCGGCACAAGGCTGCGCGTGGGCGGATATTTCATCGCGAATGAATTCGCTCCCACGGGGCGGGCGGCGGTGTGGGCTGCAAGATCGCTTGGTGGATGAAAAGAGCGCCATCCACCCTACATACCGGTCGGCACCGTGGTTTGGGTTGGGCACGGTACCGTAGGTTGGCGCCGAGCGCAGCGAGGCCCAGCACCGCCATGTCCGGTCTCGCGGCGGGCTCTCCCTGTGGGAGCGGCTTCAGCCGCGACAGACCCGCAGCCGGCACAGGGCTGCGCGTGGGCGGATGTTCCATCGCGAATGAATTCGCTCCCACGAGGCCGGTAGCGGTGTGGGCTGCAAGATCCTTTGGTGGATGAAAAGAGCGCCATCCACCCTACACACCGGTCGGCGTCGTGGTTCGGGTTGCGCTGTCTCTCGTCTTCGACCGGGGCCGGGCGCTAAGCTGTGGCCCTCTCGAAAATGGGGCGTGATGCCGGGCGGTGAGGGTGGACAGGTTCCAGGAAATGAAGGTGCTGCTGGCGGTGACCGAGGCGGAGAGCTTCGCCGGCGGCGCCAAGCTGATGGGCATGTCGCCACCCGGCGTGACCCGCGCCATCGCGGCGCTGGAGGCGCACCTGGGCACCTTGCTGCTGGCCCGCAGCACACGCAGCCTGCGCCTGACCGAGGCCGGGCGGCGCTACGTGGAGGACTGCCGACGCATCCTGCTGGAACTGGAAGAGGCCGAGGAGCTGGCCGCCGGCAGCCATGTGCGCCCGCGCGGGCGGCTGACGGTGACGGCGCCGGTGATGTTCGGCGAGCTGTACCTCATCCCGCTGATTGCCGAGTACCTGGACGCCTACCCGGAAGTGGAGATCAACGCGCTGCTGGTGGACCGCGTAGTGAACATGGTGGAGGAGGGCGTGGATGTGGCGGTGCGCATCGGCCACCTGCGCGAGGGCGAGCAGGGGGCGCTGCAGGTGGGGCAGATACGCCCGGTGGTGTGCGCGGCACCCGGCTACCTCGACAAGGTGGGGCGGCCGCGCCGACCGCAAGAGCTGCAGGACGCGCCCATCGTCATGTCGTCCGCCAGCGGGCTGTTGCGCCACTGGCAGTTCGAGGGGCCCGATGGCCCCTTCGGCTTCACGCCCAGCCCGCGCCTGCTGGTCAGCTCCAACCAGGCGGCGATCAATGCCGCGCGCCTGGGCTGGGGCTATACCCGGGTGCTGTCCTACCAGGTGGCGGGCGCTGTGGCCCGGGGTGAGCTGGAAACCGTGCTGGATGCCTTCGAGACCGCGGCGTTGCCGGTGCACATCATCCAGCAGGGCGGGCGCCGGGAGTCGGCCAAGGTGCGCACCTTCATCGACCATTGCGTGACGCGCCTGCGGGCCGACAGCGCCCTGCGCGCGGCCGGGCGATGAGTAAACACCGCGAGATGCAGGTGTTCCTGGCCGTGGCCCAGGCCGGCAGCCTGGCGGCGGCGGCGCGGGCGCTGGAACTGTCCCAGGCTACGGTGATGCGCACCGTCGCCGCGCTGGAGGCGCGCATTGGCTCGGCCCTGCTGGTACGCAGCCCCCGTGGCGTGAGCCCGAGCCCGGCCGGCGAGCGCTTCGCCGAAAGTTGCCGGCGCATCCTCGAACAGCTCGGCGAGGCGGAGCGTTCCGTGGCCGGGTTGCACGCGCAACCCGTGGGGCAACTGACCCTGGCCATGCCGCTGCTCATGGCGCACCAGGTGTTCACCCCCATCGCGCTCGATTACCTCAATGCCTTCCCCGAGCTCTCGCTGAACATCCAGGCGTGCGAGGCCCTGCCCAGGTTGCTGGAGGAGGGCGTGGACGTGGCCCTGGTGGTTGGCCAGTTGCCGGATTCCTCCGGCTTCGCGGTGCCGGTGGGGCGGGTGCGACCGGTGGTGTGCGCGGCCCCGGCCTACCTGGCGCGCCGGGGGCGCCCGCAAAGCCCCGAGGCGTTGCAGGAGCACCGCACCATCGCGACCTCATCCACCGGCCATGCAGGGGATTGGCGCTTCGCCGGCGGCGCGGTGAAGGTCGTGCCCCGCTTGATCTGCAGCACCCCCCAGGCGGCTATCCGCGCCGCCGTCGCCGGCTTCGGCCTGGTCCATTGCCTGAGTTACGAGGTGCACCAGGAGCTGCAGGATGGCCAGCTGCACAGGCTGCTGGAGCCCTTCGCCGCCGAGCCCGTACCGGTGCAGCTGTTCTACCGCGAGGGACGCCGCGCCGCCGCCCGGGTGCGCAGCTTCCTCGACTTCGCCGTGCCACGGCTGCGCGCGCACCCTGCGTTCGAGGGCTGAGCCGGGTTGCACCCGACCTACAAGGGCACGGTGCCGTAGGTTGGCGCCGAGCGCAGCGAGGCCCAACACAGCGATGCATAGCCCCGCAGGTACCCCTCTGTGGGAGCGGCTTTAGCCGCGAAAGGCCCCCAGCCGGCACGGGGCTGCGCATGGGCGGGTATTCCATCGCGAATGAATTCGCTCCCACGATGGCGGCGCTGCGCGCCGCTGGGCGAATGAATTCGCCCCTACAGAAGGCCGTTGCACGGACAGGGCCGCTGCGTAGGGTGGAGGTCGCTTTTTACCTCCACCGGGCGGGGTCGCATGCGGCACGCCCGTCCATCCCTTTATTTCAGAAACTGAAAGAGTGGATTGCCTTTGATGGTGATTCTGCTCAGCGGTGCGTGGGCTCAACATGGCTCCATCGTCGTGAACGCCCAGCCGGGCGGTTCACGGTGAACCACCCGAACCCATAAGGAGCCACCGCCATGTCCCGTCCCGCCATCAAGCTGTACCGCCACCCGCTGTCCGGCCACGCCCATCGTGTGGAGCTGATGCTCTCGCTGCTGCAGCTGCCCACCGAGCTGGTCTTCGTCGACCTGGCCAACGGCGCCCACAAGCAGGCCGACTTCCTGGCCATCAACCCCTTCGGCCAGGTGCCGGTGATCGATGACGCCGGCACTGTGGTCAACGACTCCAACGCCATCCTCGTCTACCTGGCCAAGCGCTACGGCGAAGGCCGCTGGCTGGCCGAAGACGCCGTCGGCGCCGCCCAGGTCCAGCGCTGGTTGTCGGTGGCCGCCGGCCAGGTGGCCTATGGCCCGGCCGCAGCGCGCCTGATCACCGTGTTCGGTGCGGCGTTCAACGCCGATGAAGTGATCAACCGTGCCCACGTGCTGCTCACGGTGATGGAAGGCGAGCTGGGCTCGACGGCGTTCCTGACCGGCACCGAGCCCTCCATCGCCGACGTGGCCAACTACAGTTACATCGCCCATGCGCCGGAGGGCAACGTGTCGCTGGAGGCCTACCCGAATGTGCGTGCCTGGTTGGCCCGCATCGAAGCGCTGCCGGGCTTCGTGCCCATGCAACGCACCGCCGCCGGCCTGCAGGCCGCCTGAGCCGACCCGAGGCTGCCGGCCCGCCCGGCAGCCCTTTTCACAAGGAGGGCAAACCATGGAACCGATTCCCAGCCAGCGCCCCTCGCCCTGGCATGCCGGTGAAAAGCAGCTGCAGGAAACGGTCGGCGTGGCCGAGCGGATGGAAGCCCACGGGCAGAAGGTCATCCGCGACTACATGCCCGACCAGCACCGCGCCTTTTTCCATCAATTGCCCTTCCTGATCGCCGGTGCGGTGGATGGCGAAGGCCGCCCCTGGGCAACCCTGGTCGAAGGCCCGGAAGGCTTCGTCACCTCGCCCGACCCCAAACACCTGGTGTTCGACCTGGCCGCGCGCCCGCTGGACCCACTGGACCCGGCCACCCCCGGCCTCGGTGCCGGCGCCGCCCTCGGCCTGCTCGGCATCGAACTGCACACGCGGCGGCGCAACCGCCTCAATGGTTCGATCGGCCAGGCTTCGGCGCAGCAACTGGAGGTGCAGGTCGAGCATTCCTTCGGCAACTGCCCGCAGTACATCCAGCTGCGTGAATGGAGCAGTTCCCCCGAGCCCCGTGGCACGGTCCGCCAGGACGCCAGCGAGCTGGACGAGCGCGCCCGGGCGATGATCCTCGCTGCCGACACCTTCTTCGTTGCCAGCTACGTCGACCACGAGGACGGTGGCCGCGCCGTGGACGTTTCCCACCGTGGCGGGCGCCCCGGTTTCGTACGGGTGGAAGGCAACCGCCTGACCATCCCGGACTACGCCGGCAACCTGCATTTCAATACCTTGGGCAACCTGATCAGCAACCCGCGCGCCGGCCTGCTGTTCGTCGATTTCGAGCAGGGCAATGTGCTGCAGGTGCAGGGCCGTGCCGAGGTGATTCTCGACAGCCCGCTGATCGCCGCGTTCGAAGGGGCCGAACGCATCTGGACCCTGGATATCGAGCAGGTGGTGTTCCGCCCCGGCGCGATGTCGCTGCGTTGGGCCTTCGACGAATACGCCCCCACCAGCCTGATGACCGGCACCTGGGCCGAAGCGGAAGAGCGCCTGCGTGAGGGCGAACGGCGGCGCCAATGGCAGCAGTGGCGGGTGCTCAGCCAGCAGCAGGAGAGCGCCGATATCCGCTCCCTGGTCCTGGCCCCGGAAGACGAGGGCGAGGTGAACTTCACCCCCGGCCAGCACATTCCCCTGCGCCTGCTCACCGCTGACGGTGAAGCCCTGGTGCGCACCTACAGCGTCTCCAGCGCGCCGAGCGACGGTTACCTGCGCATCAGCGTCAAGGCGCAGGGCAAGGGCTCGCGGCACCTGCACGAACAGGTGCAGGTCGGTGATGTGCTGGAGGCGCGCCCGCCCCTGGGCAGCTTCACCCTGAAGACCGACAGCCAGCGCCCGGTGGTGCTGATCGGTGCGGGGGTGGGCATCACCCCGATGGTTTCCATGGCCCGTGAGCTGGTGGCGCTCAACGAGCGGCAGGCGCAGGGTCGGCGTATCCACCTGTTCCAGGGCGCCCGGACGCTGCACGACCTGCCGTTCCAGGCCGAGCTGCAGGCCCTGGTGCAGCGCGGCAATGGCTTGCTGAAGCTGACCCGCGCCCTGAGTGCCCCCGAGGCCGAAGCACAGTCGGGGCGCGATTTCGAGCTGAGCGGCCGGCTGGGCCTGGCGCAGATCCAGGCCGCCCTGTCCTTCGATGACTACGACTTCTACCTGTGTGGCCCGGGTGGGTTCATCCAGGCCCTCTACGACGGTTTGCGCGGGCTGAATGTCGCCGACGGCCGCATCCATGCCGAAGCCTTCGGCCCCTCGGCCCTGCAGCGGCACAGCGAGGCCCAGGCCGCGGTGCCGTCCCAGCCGCCGGCAGCGACCACGGCGGTGCCGGTGTACTTCACCGCCTCGGCCAAGGAAGCGCGCTGGACGCCCGAGAGCGGCAGCCTGCTGGAACTGGCCGAGAGCCGTGGGCTGACCCCCGAGTTCAGTTGCCGGGGCGGTTCCTGCGGCACCTGCAAGACGCGTCGGGTCAGTGGCCAGGTGCATTACCCCAACCCGCCGGCGGAGTTGCCGGAGGCGGACATGGTGCTGATCTGCTGCGCCGTACCGGCCGAGGGCGAGGATGGCCCGCAGCCCCTTGTGCTCGATCTCTGACGAGGTGATGACATGTTCGACAAACCGCAAGCCAATGCCCGCCCCGTCGCGCTCCTGCAATGGAACGACGCCCCGGATCAACCCGCCCGCGACGCCTCAGGTGTGCAGCGCTGGGCGGAGTCGGAAGCCGGTTACCTGCTGCCGCAGCTGCTGTTCCACATGGAGTGCGTGGCGCCGGCCCAGCCGTTGAACCACACGCCGTTCATCTGAGCATGGTCATGAGTCATCTGAGAACTCGGCAGGATGAGCGCGTGCCGTAGGGTGTGCCGTGCGCACCTCCGCTCGGTGCCTCCGGCGAATTCCAGGTGCGCACAGCACACCCTACGTCCGGAGTGAGCGGCGGCTGCACGTTCCAGGCACCTTGATGTGTGCGCATCAATCCGCTCCGTCCCTGTCGCCAGTCCGCTGCCGGGCGCAGTGCAGCCTGTGCAGGGTGATCGTGCGCACCTCCGCCTTGCTCATTTCTATGTGCTCGCGCAGCAGCTGGCAGGCCGGCTCGGCGTGCCGTTGCAGGATGGCCTCGAGGATGCGCCCGTGCTCGTCGTAGGTGGCGGCGATGCGTGGCTGCTGGGTGAAGTCCAGGCGCCGGATGATGCGGATCTTCTCGCTGATCTCGCGGTGCGTGCGGGCCATTTCGCGGTTGCCGGCGGCTGCCACCAGGGCGCAGTGGAAGGCTTCGTCCAGCTCCGATACCGCGCGCCCATCCGTTAGCCGCTGGTGCGCGTCCACCTGCCAGGTGCGGGTCAGTTCGCCCAGGCGCTGCGGCAGCTCGGCGCCCATCTCGCACAGGCGCCGGACCGCCGCCAGCTCCAGCACGATGCGCAGGTCGTAGAGCTCCTCGAAGCGCTCGAAGTCGAAGGGCCGGACCTGCCAGCCGCTGCGGAAGTGCACCTCCAGATAGCCCTCGCGTTCCAGCCGGTGCAGGGCCTGCCGCACCGGGGTGCGGCTGACCGCCGTGCGCGCGGCGATGTCGCCTTCGCTGAAGCGATCACCGGGCAGCAGGCGGAACTCGAAGATGTCGTCCTTCAACACCTGGTAGATGCGCTCGACCAGGTTGTCGGGCCGCTCCCTGGCGGCCCGGGTGGCGGTGGTGGCGAGTTGCATGGCGCCTCCTCAGGCCACGGGGTCGAGCAGCATCAGGGTGTCCCCCGGCAACACGGCCTTGCCTGGCTGGCAACGCACGGCGCGTACGGTCCCGCTGACGGGCGCGGTAACGGCCAGCTCCATTTTCATCGCCTCGACAACGATCAGCGGCGTGCCTGCCTCCACCGCCTGGCCCGGCTGCACCAGGACCTTCCAGACGCTGCCGCACATATCGGCGCTGACCACGTGAGCGCTGTCGCCTTCGTCGGCTTCCTGCAGGTGCTGCACTGGTGCCAGCACCTGCTCGTCGTCTTCTTGCCAGCGCGCCACCTCCGCATCGAACGCAGCCTTCTGGTGCGCCTGGAAGGCGGCGATGTCGGCTGCATTGTCCTGCAGGAAGTGCTGGTACTCGGAGAAGTCGAAGACGCCCTGCTCGATGCGTATCTCGGCGCGCCCTTCGCGGAAGGCTTCGCGGAAGTGCTCCAGCTCCGCTTCGCTGACCGGGTAGAACCTGACCTGGTCGAAGAAGTGCAGCAGCCAGGGCTGGCCGTCCTTGAACTGGGCGTTCTTCGAGAAGCGGTTCCAGATCGGCAAGGTCCGCCCCACCAGTTGGTAGCCGCCGGGGGAGTCCATGCCGTAGATGCACATGTACATGCCGCCGATGCCCACGGTGCCTTCGGCCGTGAACGTCCGCGCCGGGTTGTACTTCGAGCTGAGCAGCCGGTGGCGCGGGTCCAGTGGAACGGCACAGGGTGCGTCGAGGTAGACATCCCCCAGCCCCAGGATCAGGTAGCTGGCATCGAAGAGGATGTCGCGCACCGCCTCGCGGGTGGCCAGGCCGTTGGCGCGCTGGATGAAGTCGACGTTGTTCGGCAGCCAGGGCGCTTCGCTGCGAACCGTCTCGCTGTAACGCTGGACCGCTCCCAGGGTGGCGCTGTCTTCGAACGCCATGGGCAGGTGAATGATCCGGGTCGGAATCCTAACCCGATCCACATCCGGCAGGGTGGCTTCCAGCTTCAGCAGGTGCTCGAGCAAGGCCGCCTGGTGCAGAACCCGGCTGTTGTAGCGCAGTTGCAGCGAACGCACGCCCGGGGCCAGCTCTTCCAGGCCGGGCAGGGCGGCGGCCTTGAGTGCTTCCATCAGCAGGTGGACGCGCAGCCGCAGGGCGAGGTCGAGCACGTTGTCGCCGTACTCCAGCAACAGGTAGGCATCACCGGCTTGGCGATAGGTGACGTGGGGCCGGTTGGCACTCGCGGGCAGCTCCGCCAGGACCGCAGCGGAGACCGTGTCGGCCGGAAGCAGGCTGGGCGCGGGCAGGGTGACGGCTGAAATGGCGGCCAGCGACGCGATGCTGCCGAGTTGGGCCTGCTCCAGGCTTTGCGCCTGCTGGAAGCTGATGGGGTGGAAGCGCAGCCTGTCTCCTGGCTTGACCTGGCCGACCTTCCACAGCTCGGCCTTGGCGATGGTGACCGGACAGACGAAGCCGCCCAGGCTCGGGCCATCCTTGGCCAGGATCACCGGGAAATCGCCGGTGAAGTTGATGGCGCCGATGGCGTATTCGCAGTCATGGACGTTGGAGGGGTGCAGGCCCGCCTCGCCACCATCCGCGCGTGCCCAGCTCGGTTTGGGGCCGGACAGGCGAACGCCGAGCCGGTTGGAGTTGTAGTGCACCTCCCATTCGGCGGCGAAGAATTCGTCGATGGCCTCCTGGGTGAAAAAGTCCGGTGCGCCATGGGGGCCGTACAGCACGCCGATGTTCCAGGTCTGGCCGTAGTGCGGGATCAGGCTGTCGTCCAGCGCCTGGGGGCTGCTCACCGGTGCCGGTGTGGTGCAGGCGGCCAATGCCGGCTGGGAAATGGCGAGCATGTCGGCGGGGCGCAGGGTGCGCCCCGCGTGGCCGCCGAACTGTCCGAGGGCGAAGGTGGAACGGCTGCCCAGGTAGACCGGTACATCCAGGCCATTGCGTACTGCCAGGTAGCTGCGGCAACCGGACCGTGCCCGGCCGAGCTTCAGCACCTGGCCGGCCTTGACGCTGATCGGCGCCCAGTACGGCATGGTTTCGCCATCCAGTTCCGCAGGGCAGTCGGCCCCGGTGAGGGCGATCAGGCAGTCGCTGTGGAAGCGCAGGGTCGGCCCCAGCAGGGTGAACTCCAGCCCGGCGGCGCTCTCGTGGTTGCCGACGATGCGGTTGGCGAGGCGGAAGGCGAAATCATCCATGGGGCCGGATGGCGGCACGCCGATATCCCAGTAGCCGAGCCGGCCCGGGTAGTCCTGCACGCTTGAGTAGGTTCCCGGCTCCAGTACCTCGATGACCTGAGGCCGGTAGTCGAAGGTGTCGAGCAGCCGCGTCCATACCGTGCCGTCGTGGAAACGCGGCTCCGCCACCACCTGGCGCAGGTAGTCTAGGTTGGTGGCGATGCCGTGCAGGCGAGTGGCCGCCAGGGCTTGCTGCATGCTGGCGATGGCCTGCTGGCGATCCTCGGCATGGACGATCAGCTTGGCGATCATCGGGTCGTAGAAGGGCGATACCTCGCTGCCGCTGGTGACCCAGCCATCGACCCGCACACCTTCGGGGAAGTGCACGTCGGTCAGCAGGCCCGGGCTGGGCTGGAAGTTCTTCAGCGGGTCTTCGGCGTAGATCCGTACTTCGATGGCCGCGCCGGTGGGCGCGCGCAGCAAGGCCGGCCAGTCGAGGCCGTCGCCAGCGGCGACCCTCAACATGCACTCGATCAGGTCGAGGCCGGTGACCATCTCGGTGACCGGGTGCTCCACCTGCAGGCGGGTGTTCACCTCCAGGAAATAGAAGTCGTCACGGGCGGCGTCGTAGATGAACTCGACGGTGCCGGCGCTGCGATAGTTGACCGACTCCCCGAGCTGGATGGCCGCCGCGTGCAGCCGGTCCCGGGTCGCTTGTGGCAGGTTCGGGGCGGGCGTTTCTTCCACCACCTTCTGGTTGCGCCGTTGCAGCGAGCAGTCACGTTCGCCGAGGGCGGCGACGCGCCCGTAGCCGTCACCGAAGATCTGCACTTCGACATGGCGGGCCTGGTCGACGAAGCGCTCGAGAAAGACGCCCGCATCACTGAAGAACTGCTCACCCATGCGCTTTACGCTTTCATAGGCATTGCGCAGGGCATCGGCGTCCGCGCAGCGGGTGAGGCCGATACCGCCACCGCCGGCGGTGGTCTTGAGCATCACCGGATAGCCGATCTGATCGGCGGCGGCGAGTGCATCCTCCAGGCTTTGCAGCAGGCCGGTGCCCGGTGCCATCGGCACCTGGGCGTCGGCGGCCAGCTCGCGTGCCCGGTGCTTGAGCCCGAACTCCCTGATCTGCTGGCCGGTGGGACCGACGAAGACGATGCCGGCCGCTTCGCAGGCGTCGGCGAACTCCGCGCTTTCGGAGAGAAAACCGTACCCGGGGTAGATCGCCTGGGCGCCGCTTTCCCGTGCTGCGGCGAGGATCTTCTCGATCCGCAGGTAGCTGTCGGCGGGCTTGTCGCCGCCGAGGGCGATGGCGATATCGGCATCGTGCACGTGCTGCGCGTTGCGGTCGGCGTCTGAGTAGACGGCCACACTTCTGACGCCGAGGCGCTTGAGGGTGCGGATGGCGCGTACGGCGATTTCGCCGCGGTTGGCGATCAGGACGGTATCGAACATGGCTCTCTCCTTAAGCGTTTAAGCGGGTTTGCGGCTGGCGATGAAGGCGCGCCAGCCACCGAAGGCGGTGATGTCTTCGGCGTTGTGCAGGGCCCAGGGCTCGCAGATGAAGCCCTTGACCCAGCGACCGTCCTCCAGCTGCAGGTTGCCGATGCCCAGGGGCGGCGGAATCTCCGCGACGAACTCGCCGAAGCGGGCGAGGGGGATGTCCCACAGCTCGACGATAATCGACGCGCCTTCGGCGGCCCTGGCCAGCCCCGGCTTGGGCGGCACCGAGCCGGGCAGCGCGTAGAGGCGGTAGGTGGGGGCGGTGAGGGTCTGCTCCACCAGCACCGCATTGCGGGTGACCAGTTGGAAGTTCAGCGGCATGCCGGTGAGGTGCGCGCCAACCACGGCGACCCGCACGCTGCCAGGGACCTGCACGGGCGTGGCGGCGGGCGGCAAGGGGCGACCGGTGGCGCCCAGGGGCAGGCCGAGGGCGGCTTGCCAGCGCTTGCCCAGGGAGGCCAGGGCGTGGTCGTGCCAGGCCGGGGCGAGCAGGGTGATGCCGGCGGGCAGGCCGTCGTCGCGCAGGCCGGCGGGCAGGGCCAGGGCGCTGAGGTCGGCGAGGTTGGTGAAGTTGGTGTAGGTGCCGAACTGCGAGTTGAACAGCACGGGCTCGGCGGCCATTTCCTCCAGGGTGCGCAGGGTGGGGGAGGTGGGCACCACCAGGGCGTCGAAGCCGGCCAGGGCGAGGTTGATGGTCCGGCTCAGCTCGGCCCGCAGGTACTCGGCGCGGTAGGCGTCGCAGGCGCTGTAACCGAAGCCCTTCTCGACGATGCCGCGCACCACGGGGTCAATCGCCTCGGCGGCGTTTTCCAGCATGCCGGCCATGGCCACGGTGCGCTCGGCCACCCAGGAACCCTGGTAGAGCTGTTCGGCCAGGCGGCGGAAGGGCGTGAAGTCGATGGGCACCAGCTCAGCGCCGAGCTCGCGCAGGCGCTCCAGGGCCTGCTGGAAGACCGCCTGGTTGCGGGCGTCGCCGTGGAATTCGAGGGCATCCGGGATTGCCAGGCGCGGCTTGGCGCCGATGGCCACCGGCGCTGTGCCGGGGTTGGTGCGGGAGTAAGCGTCGGCGGCGTCGTAGCCCCCGGCGATGTCGGCGACGTGCTCGGCGTCCTCCACCGTCAAGGCGAACACCGAGATGCAATCCAGGGTGCGGCAGGCGGGCACCAGGCCCTTGTTGGACAGCCAGCCCCGGCTGGGCTTGAGCCCGACGATGTTGTTGAAGCCCGCCGGCACGCGGCCGGAGCCGGCGGTGTCGGTGCCGAGTGAGAAGGGCACCAGGCCACGCGCGACCACCGAGGCGGAGCCGGAGCTGGAGCCGCCGCTGACGTAGGCAGCATCGAAGCTGTTGGGCACCGCGCCGAAGGGCGAGCGGGTGCCCACCAGGCCGGTGGCGAACTGGTCGAGGTTGGTCTTGCCGATCAGTACCGCCCCGGCGGCCTGCAGGCGCGCGACCACGGTGGCGTCCTCACCGGCTGGGTAGGCGAATGCCGGGCAGGCGGCGCTGGTGGGCCAGCCGGCGGCGTCGATGTTGTCCTTGATGGCGAAGGGCACGCCATAGAGCGGCAGCCGGGAGAGGTCACCGTCGACGGCGGCCAGCTGCTCGGCGAGGGCGGCGAGGCGTTCGCTCAACTGCACAGGGGAGGCGAGGACGATCCAGGCCGGGTCTTCGTCCTGCAATTGCTGCAGCAGCTCGAAGAGGATGGCGGGGCTGAGGGTGGCGTCGCGGTAGGCGGCCTGCCATTGGCCGAGGGTCCAGCCGAGGCTGTGCGGAGTCGCGGATTGCATGAGGTGCTCCATCTTGTATCCAAGTTGGAGTGCAGGGTTGCAACCGCCGGGCCAAGGTCCTGTAACCCTTGTAGGGCCTGGCGCGGGTGGATTCGGGTAAGCGCTGGATGCAGCCTGGATGCTGACGATTGGTGCAAGCGTGCATGGATGTGGTGCGCAGAGCGCGCCTGCCGCGATGGCGGCAGGCGCGGGCCGGCATCAGACGCGGAAGCGGGTGACCATGCCGCTGAGCTCGATGGCCAGGCGCGACAGTTCCTGGCTGGAGGCGCTGGTCTGGTTGGCGCCGGCGGCGGTCTGCAGGGACAGGTCGCGGATGTTGGTGAGGTTGCGGTCCACCTCGCGGGCCACCTGGGCCTGCTGTTCCGAGGCGCTGGCGATGATCAGGTTGCGCTCGTTGATGTGGGTGATCGAGGCGGTGATGCGCTCCAGTGCCATGCCGGCGTTGGCGGCCGACTTGAGCGTCTGCTCGGCCTGCCCGGCACCGGCGAGGAGGGCGTCCACGGTGCCCTGGGTGCCGGTCTGGATGTTGTCGATCATCTCTTCGATTTCCTCGGTGGAGCTTTGCGTGCGCTGCGCCAGGGAGCGCACCTCGTCGGCGACCACGGCGAAGCCACGGCCGGCCTCACCGGCACGCGCGGCCTCGATGGCGGCATTGAGCGCCAGGAGGTTGGTTTGCGCGGCGATGCCACGGATCACGTCGAGCACCGTGCTGATGTCGCGGGTCTGGCTGGCCAGTTCCGAGGCGCGGACGGAGGCCTGGGTGACCTGGCCTGCCAGGGTGCGGATCGAGGTGATGGCGTCGTTGACCTGGATGAAGCCCTGGCGGCCGGCTTTGTCGCTTTCCTTCGAGGCGGCGGCCGTGCTCACGGCGTTGCGCGCCACTTCTTCCACGGCGGCGGTCATCTGGTTGACGGCAGTGGCGGCCTGCTCGATCTCGGCGTTCTGCTGGTGCAGGCCACGGTTGGCGTCTTCGGTCACTGCGTGCAGTTCTTCGGAGGCGGAGGCCAACTGGTCGGACGAGCTGCCGATCTGCTGGATGGTGGCCCGCAGGTTGCCCTGCATGGTGCGCAGGGCGGCCAGCAGCATGGCCGGCTCGTCCTTGCCGATGACCGTGATGTCGCGGGTCAGGTCGCCGCTGGCCACGCGTTCGGCGATGACCACCGCCTCGCCCAGCGGAGTGACGATGCTGCGGGTCAGCACCAGGGCGACGGTGACGGTGACGCCGAGGATCACTACCAGGGCGACCAGGGCGAAGAAGAAGGCGTCGTCCGATGCCTCGTCGCTGCGCTTGGCCGCTTCGGATGCCCCGGTGGAGTTGAAGCGGATCAGCTCGCCCAGCGCACTCATAATCGCGTTGGCGTAATCCACCAGGGGGCCATTGACCAGGCGGTCGGCCTCGTCGAGGTGGTCGTCATCGATGGCGTCGAGTATCTGCTCCTGCAGCCCTCGGTAGGTTTCGTAGGTGTGGATGAAGCGCTTGAAGAGTTCGCGATCCTGCGCCTGGGCGATGGTGCTTTCATAGGCGGCGAACTGCCCAGGCAGTGCGGCCTGGATGCCTCGGATGGTGGACACGGCGCGGAGCTGCTCGGCCCGCTCGTCGACGATGATGCCGCGCAGCGTCAGTGCTCGCCCATTACCGATGGCGGTGCCTATTTCGCTCAGTGCGATGATCCCGGGCAACCAGGTGCCACGGACCTCGATCGACGCGTTGTCCATCCTGTTGGTTTGGTACAGGTTGCTGCCGCCCATGGCCAGGACCAGCAGGGCCAGCAGTGAAAAGATAAGTCCCGCGCGTTTTCCGATGGCAAGGTTTCTCAACTGAATACTCCTTCAAACGACAGTTGGTGGTGGCTGAAAAGGCTGAAAGCCGGGTGCAGGCGAGCGCCAGCGGGTGGCCGGAATCGGTGATCAGCGATCAGGTGTCGCTGCGTGTGGCAGTGGGGCGCAGCTAGGGAACGGGCAGGGGGCCGGCGGCCGGGGTGGCTCGCGGGGCTTCTTCCAAGGGGCGCAGTGCCTGGGGCCGGGGCTGGCCCGAGCGCTGTTCCGCCAGGCGCAGCCATTCGTTCTCGCTGGCCAGGCTGTTGCTGAACTCGGCGAGGCCAACACGGATGCGCGCCTCCGGCAGCCCGGTGCCGCCGGCGAAACAGTGGGCGAAACCGTCTTCGATGCGGTCGGTGAGGGATTGCGCGCCGAGCCGCCTGGCCTGCAACAGAAGCACCAGGAATTCCCCCCGGCGCTTCATGCACAAGAGGTCGGTGCTGCGTATCCCGGCCTTGATCAGGTGCCCGAGCCGAACGCTCAGTGCGTCCGCCACCAGCGCACCGTGGCGCTCGCGCAGCAAGGGGAATTCATCGATGCGGATATGCGCCACGGTGGCCTGGCCGGAACCGCAGCGGCAGCGCAGGAAGACCCGCGCCAACTGGTACATCCAGCGGTTGTGGGAGGTGAGCATGCGCTCGTCGAAGCCGCTGACGATGGACAGCGCCTTCTGCTGCCTGACCAGCCGCTGCGTCAGGCTGTAGCTCGTCCAGCCGACCACGAAGGGGTAGATCACCAGCATCGGCAGGCAGGCCCAGACCACGGCCGGCGGGGTTTCCAGCGCCACTTCGAAGCCGAGGGCGGCCCCGGCCAGGGCCATCCCCAGCAGGTTGGCGGCCAGGCCGTAGAGCATGAAACGGATGCCCTTGGCGCTGACGCTGTTCATGGCGACCATCGACAGGAGCAGCAAGGATGGCAGCACGCTGAACTGCATCGCAGCGACCCAGCCGCCGGCGAAGACGCAATCGAGCAGAAGATTGCGCAGCTCGGTGCGGTAGGGCACGCGGGCTCGCACTGCCAGCTGGTACGCCAGGCAGGGCCAGATGAAGGCATTGAGCAGCATCAGCACCCAGAGCGGCGAGGGACCGGGGTAGGTGGTGGTGGCGACGAAAATAAAGCTGAGCGCGCAGCCCAGGGCTCGTGGTTTGTAGACGCGGTTGGCAAAGCCGATACCCGCGCCCCTAGTACGATCAAAAGCCATGAGCCCTCGCGGATTGGCGGTAAAATTACCGCTGTATGCCTTGAATAAACCGGGGTGCGCGGGTGTGGGGTTCCCGAGGGAATTCGCCAGCGATTCCGGTCGATGGGCAGAGGTGCATTCGAGCGCGCGCCGTAGCCTGGTCCTGTAACGGGCGAGGCACGTGCCATAAGCGGGATGGACCTCACTGTGAGCCCCGGTGAGGGGGTGGAAAATAAAAATACGATCGTATTCTAATTCGAGAAAGCCTGATGAGTAAACGCCCTGTGATCGACAGGAACCTGGTGCTGGATGCCGCCATATCGGTGGTGATGGACCAAGGCATTTCTGCATTGAGCATTGGTGAGGTGGCCAAGGCCGCCGGCATAAGCAAGGGCGGCGTGCAGTCCTGCTTCGGTACCAAGGACGGCCTGGTCGAGGCCATGGTCAACCGCTGGAAGGCCGACTACGAGGCGTCGGTGATGGCCCGGCTGGAACCGGATGCGGGGGTGCTGGAGTTGTTGACCGCGCAGATCCACATCATCGCCATCCCGGACGAAGAGCTGAGCAAGCGGGCGGCGGCGATCCTTACGGCGATGTTCAGCCAGGACAGCCTGCGCGCCCAGGCCAACGACTGGTACCGCTCCCTGCTGCTGGGCGGAGCGTTCGAAAGCGAGCGCGGCAAGCGCGTGCGGCTGGCCTTTCTCGCGGCCACCGGGGCCTTCTTCCTGCGCTCCTTCGGCATCATGGAAATCTCGGAAGCGGAGTGGAAAACCTTCAACGAGGACATCGCCCGGTTGCTGCCCGCCGACGCCTCCGCGCCCTAGGTGACCGCCCCCTTGCCCCTTCCCAGGGGCTGGCCATCGCGCTTGTGCTGCGCTTGTTGACCTCAAGCTAGGTTGAGGTTTTAGAGTGCCGCTCGGCTCGCCTGTCGCTGCCCGCCCGGGTTCGCTTCAGGCGCTTCCGAACCCACGCACAAGGACCAGGAATGGATACCCAGACCTCACTGATGATTTTCCAGGGCACCTGCTTTCTCGGCTTCAGCCTGTGGCTGAGCGTTGCGCTGATCAACAACCTGCACGCCTTCGCCAGTTCGGTCGGGGCCATCGGCGCGACCATGTCCATGGCGCCCCTGCGACAGCCGCCGGTGATCGACATCCCGCTGCTGCGGCGTGGCTTGGATTCCCCCTTCATGCATCGCCTGGCGCTGCTGGTCATCGTGGTGTTGCAGGCGGCTGCCGTGCTCGCGGCCTGGGCCGGTTGCTACCACCTGCTGCTCGGCACCGGGCTGGAGGCCGCCCGGCCCTGGCTGAACCTGGCCCTGAGCGCTGCACTGGGCTTTCTGTTCGCCATGCTGCTGGGCGGGCTCTGGTTCGGTTACTGGATACGCCAGGAAGGGCTGCAGCTGACCCACCTGGTGCTGGTCATCTGGGTGTTGCTGGATTTCGTCGTGCTCAACCTGCGTTGGGCCTAGCGGGCAAGGAACGGACAAGGAGCAATGGCATGAAGATGATGATCGTAGGGGCGAGCAGGGGGCTGGGCCGGGCGCTGGTGGAAGGGCTCGGCAAGCCGGGTGACGAGGTGATAGGTGTCTCGCGCAGGCGGCCGGAGCACCTGCCTCTGGCTCCGGGTGTCGAGCTCGGCTGGATCGAGGCGGACCTGGCCAACCCCTCGGTGGCCGTGGCGCAGATCGAGGCCGGGGCGCCCGCCGCGCTCGATGTGCTGGTGTGCAATGTCGGCATCTGGGAAGAGCACGCCTTCAGCGAGCACTACGACTTCCTCGGCGACAGCGATGAGTCCATCAGCCGGCTGGTGGAGGTGAACATCACCGCCACGCTGTTGCTGCTCAAGCGGCTGGTGCCCCGGTTGCTGGCGTCCGCCAGGCCGCAGCTGATCCTGATTGGCTCCACCTCGGCCCTGCGCCAGAGCGGGCGCCCGGAAGTGGCGTTCGGCGCCTCCAAGTTCGCCCTCAATGGCATGGCCGATGCGCTGCGCGAAGGCTTCCGTGATCAGCGCCTGGCGGTGACCGTGCTGCACCCGGGCTACCTGAATACCGACGATCCGCTGTCCACGCCGCTGGCGGCAGCCGCCGCGCGCGGGGAGGGGCAGTTGGTGCCGGTGCATGACGTGGTGACGATGGTGGATGCGCTGCTGCGGCTCTCCGCCGCTTCGTTCGTGCGCGAGCTGACGTTGCCGGCGATCGGGGATGAGCGTTTCTGAGCGGCGGAGCCGGGGGCCTGGCCCTCGGCTCGCGGGCCGCGCTGCGGGTCAGTCGTTCAGCATCGACTGCAGCGGGGCGGGTGCATAGAGCGCGCTCTGGAAGCTCGGCACGTACTCGTATTTCATCATCGTGCCCAGGTCCAGGGCCTTGATGTAGGTCGACAGGCTGCCGTCGCCGAGCACCAGCTTCACTGTGCTCTCGTCGCTGCTGGAGGCGTGGCTCAACTGACGGGAAACCGCGTAGCCGTAGGTCAGTTCGCCGTCGTGCCCGGTGTTGGTGAAGCTGTTGGTGACCAGCTCGGCCTCGCTGGAGAGGTCGCCCAGCTTGTCCGTTTCCAGGGTGACGTCGACCTTGCCCGTCTGGCTGTCGATGATCTCGTAGACCACCGTCTTGTCGTGGTCCTTGTGGTGGATGCCGGTCAGCCACTTGGGCAGGTTGTAGCCCACCACGCCACGCACCCTGGCGAGCTCGGTGTCCACCGGTAGCTTGAGCACGTAGCCCCAGAGATCCTTCGACATCGATTGGCCGACCAGGGATAACGGGCCCAGGTTGGCGTTGCCGGGCTTGTTGGTGACGATGGACAGCGAGACCTCGTTGTAGCTGTCGTTGTCGCAGTACTCATAGGTGTAGGCGGTCAACGCCACCAGGCCGCGGCCGGGCCACACCTGCAGTGGCTGCACCTGCTCCAGCACCTTGGCGGGCATCAGCGACTTGAGCGTGGCCAGGTCGGCGGTGAACACCGCCGTCACCTTGCTGTTCTTGTAATAGAAGTTCGGCGAATAGGACTCGAAGCCGATGTCGACCTTGGTTTTCTGCAGGGTCTTGAACCAGCTCAGGTCCACATCCGGTGCCTCGGAGGCGATGACGGAAAGCGGTGGGTTGGAGTGGAAGCGGTCATACAGGCCGCCCGCCAGCAGCGGCACCGTGTGGCCGGCGATCACGGTGCTCGCGGTCCCGACCGGATGCGTGGCCGGCACCTCGGTTGCCCATGAGGTCATCGCGATGGTGCTGAGGAAAATACCTGCCGCTGCTGCAAGCCTGGTGGATCTCATGTCTGTCTGTTCTCCGCGTCGTGATGGGGTCCATGCCCCTGGAACCCCGGCATATCTGCCCCCGGAAATAAGCCCGGGAGATGGGGTGCGGAAACCCTAACGTTCAACTCAACTTTAAGGTCAAGCGTAGTTTTCAGGCCGTTTGGCGTTCCCGTCGCGGTATCGATTGGCTGAATCCCTGGTAATAACCGGGAGGCGTATCGGGTTGCCCAGGACGGGCCCGGCAGGACGTGTTCATGCCCAGTGCATCGCCGCGAGCGGACCTATCTGCGAAGCCTTGCCGCCGGCCAATCACGGACCAACACGCGGGGTGGGGCATCTACGACTAGCCGCCTGTAGGTCGGGTGCAACCCGACAGGTTCGGCGCTGGGGATTCGCGGGTTTCACCCGCCCTACGACGTGCCGCAACAGCCAGCACGGAGAGGGTCCATGTGTAGGGTGGACCACGCTTTATCGGTCCACCTTTCGGGCTCGCCGGGCGCTCCGCTGGTGGATGAGAAGAGCGTCATCCACCCGGTCAATTCCGTGCAGCTGCACAGCATGGGTTTCGCAGAGCTCTACCCATCCTACGGGCCTCCACGTTGCACCGGCCTTTGGGTTGGCCGGTTTCCGGCCGGCCCTTTTTTGCCATGCCCACCGCCCCCAAACCGCCGGAGCGCGCTTACCATGACCGGCGCAACGCCTACCCACCCTTCCAACCGAACGAGGACCTGCCGGCGTGACCCAGCCCGTGTGGAACCATGTAGACCTGAGCTATGACGGCGCCATCGCCACCGTGCGCCTGAACCGCCCCGACAAGCACAACTCGATCAGCACCCAGCTGCTGCTGGAGCTGATCGCCTGCGGCGAATTCCTCAAGCGCGACCGGGCCGTGCGCGCGGTGATCCTGGCCGGCAACGGCCCGTCCTTCTGCTCCGGCATGGACCTCAAGGACATCGTCACCGGCAGCCCGCTGAAGAAGATCATGGCCCTCCTGCCGCTGTGGAAGCCCAGCATGAACCGTTACCAGAAGGTCTCGCTGGTGTGGCGCTCGCTGAGCGTTCCGGTCATTGCCGCCATCCACGGCAACTGCTTCGGCGCCGGCCTGCAGATCGCCCTGGGTGCCGACATCCGCGTCGCCGCGCCCACCGCCCAGCTGTCCATCATGGAGTCCCAATGGGGCCTGGTTCCGGACATGGGCGGCACCGTGCTGTTGCGTGAGCTGCTGCCCAAGGACATGGCGATGGAGCTGACGTTCTCCGGGCGCATCATCGACGCCACGCAGGCCCACCAGCTGGGCCTGGTCACCCACCTGGCCGAAGACCCGCTGGCGCAGGCCCGCGCGCTTTGCCTGGAATTCGCCCAGCAATCGCCGGATGCACTGGCCGCCGCCAAGCACCTGCTGATCGGCGCCTGGAGCACCTCGGAATCGGCTGCCCTGGGGCAGGAGCGGTTGTGGCAGCGGCGGGTGATCGGCCGCAGGAACCAGGCCACCGCCGTGAAGCGCCGCTTGCAGAAATCCCAGGACGCGTACTGCGAGCGGACCTGGTGAGGGGAAGAGGGGGCAGGTAGATACGGCCCCCGCCCGAGAAGGGGCGAGGGCCGCTGGCGACCACAGAACAGCCCTCGCTCGACGCCGATCAGGGCAGGAGTGCCTGCGTGGCCGTTAACAAGAGTCAATGACTGAGGTAAACCACAATGAGCGTCTCGGTGTAACGCCATGCCGGCGCGTTGAGCACCCCGTTAATAGGCTGGACTAGCGGAGCCATGTAGCTCTACCGCTATTCCGTGTTGCTCTTTTAGTTTCTCGTCATGAGTGACGATTATCAGGCAGCCAGTTTTCAGGGTCAGCCAATCAATGATTCGTTGCGCCGTTCTCTCATCTAATGCTGAAGTCGGCTCATCCAATATCAGGGTTGTTTTCTCTCTCAGAATCGCACGGCCTATGGCAATTCGTTGTCTTTCTCCGCCACTGAGTCCGCTGCCTGAAATGTCTATGTTCATGGCGAGTAATGCGTCGACATTAGTAGTGTTCTGGCGGTTGAATCCTAAGAGCTCGACCACTTGCCGCAACCTCTGCGGGTCTACCTTGCCGGCGCCGTAGAGTAGATTGTCTTCAAGGGTGCCCGATATCAATACAGGCCTCTGTGGTGCCACTGATACATCGGAAAGTATGAATTCGCTCAGGGAGCCATTTATCGGGTGCCCCTTGTAATAGGCTGTGCCCGTATAGTTTTCCTCAAGGCCCAGAAGCGTGTTTATGAGTGTCGTTTTTCCTGCACCTGACTTACCAGAGACTATATTCACGCCCTGGCCAAGTTTGCAGTGGATATTATCGAGAATTAGGTGCCCATCTTTTACGAGTGACACGCCTTGAAGAACAAAGCCTGGGGTGTTGTCGTAGTGCTTTGGGTGGTATTGCTCTTCAATGCTCTCTTCAAGGTATTTGATGCCGTCATTCAACGAAATAAGATGAGCTTGAAGGTTGAATAATGTGCCTGCGAGCAGATGCAGCTGAGACGTGAGCATGGTGATGTACCCCACGATCATAATGAAGTCTCCTGCTGTGAGGCTTGTGCGGTAATACACGCCCGACAGTGTTACGAAGAGGACGAGCACTGCACCAATAGCGAGCCCTTGATAAGCGATTCGAAGACCCATTCGTAAATTGGATTTTCTGATTGACTTGACGTAGTTGTCGAAGAATTCTCTGCCTGAGGTGAATTCCTTGGTAAA
This sequence comes from Pseudomonas sp. zfem005, assembly GCF_032621735.1. NCBI lineage: Bacteria > Pseudomonadati > Pseudomonadota > Gammaproteobacteria > Pseudomonadales > Pseudomonadaceae > Pseudomonas > Pseudomonas sp. zfem005. Next base: position 70,495 of record NZ_JAVYJE010000008.1, read on the forward strand.
TGTATTGTTCAGCTTGATGTCGTACGTTCTGTTGAGCCTCTCAACTGTATAGCTTGAGAGGCTGTTGTCAGCCTCAAACAATATCCGATGAATATCAGCGCTGGTCTTGGCGATGTAAATGGATATGAAGGCCAGTACTGCGGATGAGACCAGGAATAGTACGGCATACAGTGTACCCATGATGGTGTAGAGCACGCTAATAGCTATGAAGATCTCCACTGCAATAGGTGCAATTGTCCAAAAAATTCCAACCGTGACCATGCTGAAACTGCTGGCAGACCTGTTGATGTCGGCGACTACATACCCTGGGTCCAGCGTTTGCTGTTTTTTGTATGGGTACTTGAGAACTCTGGTGATAATTGCTTCATACAGCGTCGCGTCGCACTTGGCGAGTATCCAGGCTGATCCCACTCCACGCATGCTGGAAAGTACCTGTGAGAAGGTCCATAGGATCGCATAAGCCCCAGAGAAGATTAAAAACTGTGTGTGTAGGCTGTTGATCTCTCCAAGAGAGTTGGCAGCATTTCTAAGCAGTACGGGGAGTAGTGAGTTCAGTACGCTGCAGAATATGAACGTCGCCGATACGCCAATAAAGCTAACTGCGAACCATTGGTAGTTTCTTGATATTATTCTGAAACTTTTTAAATAGTGATTTATCCATTCCATGGCGCGATTCCACTATATAGACAGGATTTTGGGAAGTTTGCTTGAAAGGTGTTGGTCGTCAGATACCACTTTTTCATCAATTTCTACCCATGCGTGCGAGAGAAAATCAAACAATTGAACTCCAATAAAAAAATTGCAATTCTCTCCGTTTTTAATGGCGTAGTTGAATATGCAGATTGAGGATTCTAAGCATTTGACTTTGAGGGGTAGGAGCAGTGATGCATGGTGGACACTGTTTACATAGTTTTTCAGTGCTTCTTGAGATAGTGTGCTGCCGTTCTTTTTGTTGATTTTTGCTTTTCTCATGCTGTTAAGCACGTACCCAAGCCCATGTTTCTTTAGGCTTATCTTTAGGCGCAATAGATCCAGAAGAGCCCATATGGTTGGTAACAGGCTAAGGCTGCTTGAGGAGCTGCACCTACTTATTCGCCATGTGTAATTGTCTATCCCTTCGTATTCTTCGTCGACTCTGTTTAGTGCTTGGCTATAGGGCGTGCGGTGTATTAGATTTAATTGAGTGAGTTCGTTGAGGAGATTTTCATATTGTGCGCATGATTTACTGCTTTCTGTTAGTAAAGTGGTTTGGCTCTCGCTAAGGATCATGAAATGATCTTTCTTTTCATCAAGTAGGATAATTTGATTGTGCATGACGAGGTGGTGTATGTGGGGCTGGAATGAAAAGCTCATCTAGCTATCCTCGTTGTCAAATTTTGATCAAGGCTGCGCAGGCTATCTTTATAAGCGTTTGGTCTGCCCCTCCAAATCCCATTGACGAATAGCGTATTGCTTTTTTTATATGTGAGATATTGATGAGTTTTTCTTGCGTGAGCCAACTGCTTTCTAAACGATCAATAATGTGATTTGAATGGTATTTGAGTGCCTTCTGGTAAGCGCTAGTAATGTGCCCCTTGTCACGTCTTAGCTCTATATTTGGGTATTTTGCATTGGCTGCGCGCCTTAGTGGTAGTCGAGTGTTGTAATTATCAAACATGTCATATGGGTCTTGGCTTAAGGCATATTCAATCATTCCTTTGCTGGTGAAAGGGTACAGGATATCTGTACTAATATTTGAGTGCGTGGTGTTCTGATAGATAGCCTGTGCTATGGCTTGCAAGTATTCTTCTTTTAGGCTTCTCGGTCTTTCTATTGCAGGTGGCGGTGTGATGTGTCTTGTGAAAAACTGACTGCGCTGATAATTGTCGTGGTTGCGCTGTTTGTAGCTGCTAATTAATGCCTCATAAAAACTCAAGCCGGATAGTTTGGAGAACATTGAGAATGCTTTTGCTGCTTTTATTATTTTCTTTTCCCTAAGCAGGCTCTGGTATGCAGCGGGTGGGACGGGGTCTAAAAATAAGTGATCGCCTCCGTGGCCATCCAATATGATGAAATCACCATTTATCTTGCTGGATATGAATTCTATTTCTTTTTCAAAGACCTTATTGGAGGCCATGCTGACACTGATGGATATATGGTCCTCAAGGTTGATTTCTTGAAAAAAGTACCAAGGCTCGAATTTGAATAGTAAATGGCTAATATTTAGTTTTTCGCACAAAGCTGTGGCAGCTTTTAAGTCTGCATTTGCACTGCTTTTTTCATCAAGCCAAGTTATGGCAGTAACGCGGTCTGCCCCTACTGCTTCAATTGCAGATAGAAGAATACATGTCGAGTCGACTCCACCAGACAGGCGTACTACGAGACGTTTGTAATAATTGGTTTTACACCTGCTACTAATGGAGGATGTCAGTATTTCTAATGGGGTGTCGGTTGTTTCTTTTTTCGTGTTGAATAGATCTATTTCTAATTTCCCGGAGTGGGAGCTGTGGTTGTACGTATACCTGCAGCCTGGAGGGAGTAGCGAAAAATTCTCCCAGTAACTGGACATTGGAATCCTCTCGCTGTACGCGATCTGCGAGAGAGTTACCTCTCTATCAAGTTTCTTGAGTGGGTTTTTGTTTAAGTCGCTATTGGTGGCTAGCTCGCCAGTGAGCGTGTTGACGAATATGATTTGGGAGGATGAGGCGGGGTTTGTATAAACTGTTTCTTTTTTTGAGGTTTCTGTTGCGTTGTGAGTAGGTGTCTGATTGGTGTTTTCTCTCTTGCTCACGACCGGTCCTTGGCGTTGTGGTTTGGTATGGCTTATCACTGAGTACCCGCTATCAGGTACTCAGTGATTGCTGATTTATACGGATGGGCAGTTAGTGCATCCAGCTCTCCAGACCATATATTTCCCCTCGTATATAGCGCCACCACTTTGGCCGTTTATTGTGGTGCTGGCTTTGAATGTTAGAAATTTTTTGGCTGAGGTGGTCTGGGTATGCTTTTTCCATTTGAACATGATTTATTCCCTTGATTGGTTTTTGGTTGTATGCCAGTTAGGCCTGGGAATGAATATCGCTGCTTATTGGGGGTGTCAAGCGGTTTGCTTAATTAGGAGGTTTCCTACATGCGAGTGAGTATCAGCGTACAGGCTCTAGGCTATGTGGTAATAGTCCTAGTTCCATTTTTCTTTATATATGTAGCTCTGAAAATTTTGGACTGTTAATGCAGTAACTCTCCAAAAAACTAGGTGTTTTCTGTTGAGTTTATTTTCGTTAAGCACATCAAGCAGCAGATCGCGCTGGACGCGGATATCTGCACGGTCGCGTCCATCGCCCAGCAATCGCCGGATGCACTGGCCGCCGCCAAGCACCTGCTGATCGGCGCCTGGAGCACCTCGGAATCGGCTGCCCTGGGGCAGGAGCGGTTGTGGCAGCGGCGGGTGATCGGCCGCAGGAACCAGGCCACCGCCGTGAAGCGCCGCTTGCAGAAATCCCAGGACGCGTACCGCGAGCGGACCTGGTGACGGGAGGAGGGGGCAGGTAGAGACGGCCCCCGCCCGAGAAGGGGCGAGGGCCGCTGGCGGGTCGGGTTACTTGGCTGCTGCCCTGGCCCGCGCGGCGTGGAGCTTCTTGTAGCTCTCCACCAGGCGCTGGTGCCGGTCGAGGCCTTCCAGCTTCATGCTGGTGGGCGTCAGGCCGTAGAAGCGCACGCTGCCGTCCAGCGAGCCCAGCACCGCGTCCATGCGCGGGTTGCCGAACATGCGGCGGAAGTTGGCTTCGTAGTCGTCCATCTCCAGGTCGTCGTCCAGCGTCACTTCCAGCGCCGCGTTCAGGGCCTGGTAGAACAGCCCGCGCTCGACGGTGTTGTCGTTGTACTGCAGGAAGGCTTCCACCAGCTCCTTGGCGTCTTCGAACTTCTTCAGCGCCAGGTGGATCAGCAGCTTCAGCTCGAGGATGGTCAGCTGGCCCCAGACGGTGTTGTCGTCGAACTCGACGCCGATCAGCGTGGTGATGTCGGTGTAGTCGTCGACCTCGGTGTTGTTGAGGTTCTTCAGCAGGGACTTCAGGCCACGGTCGGGCAGGCTGTGCAGGTTGAGGATGTCCGCACGGAACAGCAGCGCCTTGTTGGTGTTGTCCCAGATCAGGTCCTCCACCGGGTAGATCTCCGAGTAGCCCGGCACCAGGATGCGACAGGCGTTGGCGCCGAGGTCGTCGTAGGTGGCCACGTACACTTCCTTGCCCATGTCCTCGAGGATGCCGAACAGGGTGGCGGCTTCCTCGGCGTTGCTGTCTTCGCCCTGGCCGGAGAAGTCCCACTCGACGAACTCGAAGTCGGCCGTGGCGCTGAAGAAGCGCCACGACACCACGCCGCTGGAGTCGATGAAGTGCTCGACGAAGTTGTTCGGCTCGGTCACCGCGTGGCCTTCGAAGGTGGGCTGTGGCAGGTCGTTGAGGCCTTCGAAGCTGCGGCCCTGGAGCAGCTCGGTGAGGCTGCGCTCCAGCGCCACTTCGAAGCTGGGGTGGGCGCCGAAGGAGGCGAACACGCCGCCGGTGCGCGGGTTCATCAGGGTCACGCACATCACCGGGAATTCACCGCCCAGGGAGGCGTCCTTCACCAGCACGGGGAAGCCTTGTTCTTCCAGCCCACGGATGCCGGCCAGGATGGAGGGGTACTTCTCCAGCACGGCCTGGGGCACGTCCGGCAGGGCCATCTCGCCTTCGAGGATTTCGCGCTTCACCGCGCGCTCGAAGATTTCCGACAGGCACTGCACCTGGGCTTCGACCAGGGTGTTGCCGGCGCTCATGCCGTTGCTGAGGTAGAGGTTCTCGATCAGGTTGGACGGGAAATACACCGTCTCGCCATCCGACTGGCGCACGAAGGGCAGCGAGCAGATGCCGCGCACGGTGTTGCCGGAGTTGGTGTCGTACAGGTGCGAGCCGCGCAGCTCGCCGTCCGGGTTGTAGATTTCCAGGCAGTGCGCATCGAGGATCTCGGCCGGCAGCGCGTCCTTCGGGCCCGGCTTGAACCAGCGCTCGTTGGGGTAGTGGACGAAGTCGGCGTTGGCGATGTCCTCGCCCCAGAACTGGTCGTTGTAGAAGAAGTTGCAGTTCAGCCGCTCGATGAACTCACCCAGGGCGGAGGCCAGGGCGCTTTCCTTGGTGGCGCCCTTGCCGTTGGTGAAGCACATCGGCGAGGCGGCGTCGCGGATGTGCAGTGACCAGACGTTGGGCACGATGTTGCGCCAGGAGGCGATCTCGATCTTCATGCCCAGGCCGGCGAGGATGCCGGACATGTTGGCGATGGTCTCTTCCAGCGGCAGGTCCTTGCCGGCGATGTAGGTGCTCTGCTCGCGGCTGCTCGGGATCAGCAGGGCCTGGGCATCGGCGTCGAGGTTCTCCACCTCTTCGATGATGAACTCGGGGCCCTGCTGCACCACCTTCTTGACCGTGCAGCGGTCGATGGAGCGGAGGATGCCGAGGCGGTCCTTCTCGGAAATGTCCGCCGGCAGCTCGACCTGGATCTTGAAGATCTGCTGGTAGCGGTTCTCCGGGTCGACGATGTTGTTCTGCGACAGGCGGATGTTCTCGGTGGGGATGTTGCGCGTCTGGCAGTACAGCTTCACGAAGTACGCCGCGCACAGGGCCGAGGAGGCCAGGAAGTAGTCGAACGGCCCCGGTGCCGAACCGTCGCCCTTGTAGCGGATCGGTTGGTCGGCGATGACCGTGAAGTCGTCGAACTTGGCTTCGAGACGAAGGTTGTCGAGAAAGTTGACCTTGATTTCCATGCGGGGGTACCAGCGTAAAAAGTGGAGCGATGAAGGGGGGCGCACTGAGCAGCCGGGACGATCGGCCCCGTCGGCAACGCGCGTGGCCAGGCCAGGGCGTGCAGGTTCCAGCGGAGGGAGCGGGGCGGGATCGGGCTGCGCAGGGCGTGCATGGAAGCGGTCCTGTGACCGGCATTCGATGCCGCAGTGGGTTCGCCGGCGGGAAGGATAGGGGAATTGGCGGCCAGTGCCCAGGCTGACCTGCCCGGATGCAGCCATTACCCGACCGTTGCGACGGCCGGTGTCGGGCTGGCGCGGGTGGTTGCAGGCCCTGGGGCTGTGCCTCTTTCATCACCATCGCCTTTGCGCTCAACATGGCGGACTGTGAACGGGCGAGGAGCCGCCATGAAGAAACTACTGGTCATTGGCATCGGGGCGGGCGATCCCGACTACGTCACCCTGCAGGCCGTGAAGGCGCTCAACCAGGTCGATGTGTTCTTCATCCTCGACAAGGGCAGCAGCAAGGACAAGCTCATCCACCTGCGCCGGGAAATCTGCGAGCGCTACATCACCGGGCGCGACTACCGCTTCGTCGAGGCGGGCAGCCCCGAGCGCGAGCGCGGCGGCGAGTACGACGCGGCCGTCAAGGACCTGAACCTGGCCAAGCAGCAGGTGTTCGAGCGGCTGATCGGCGAGGAGCTGGGGGAGGGGGAGTGCGGCGCCTTCCTGGTCTGGGGCGACCCGTCGCTCTACGACAGCACCCTGCGCATCCTGCAGGCGATCCTCCGGGGCGGGCGGCTGGCGTTCGAATACGAGGTCATCCCCGGCATCAGCAGCATCCAGGCGCTGGCGGCCCGGCACAAGGTGCCGCTGAACCGCATCGGCCGGTCCATCGAGATCACCACCGGCCGGCGCCTCGCCGAGGGCTTCCCCAGCAACGTCGACAGCGTGGTGGTGATGCTCGACGCGGAAGACACCTACACCCGCCTCGACGCCCCCGACCTGCACATCTACTGGGGCGCCTACGTGGGCACGCCGGATGAAATCCTCATCGCCGGCAAGCTCAAGGACGTGGCCGCCGACATCGCCCGCACCCGCCAGCAGGCGCGCGAGGCCAACGGCTGGATCATGGACACCTACCTGCTGCGCCGGGGGGATGACGAGGGGGTGTGAGGCGCGGCCCTCCATCCGTGGTTCTGGCGCCAGCGGCCATCCTCACTAAGATTGACGCGTTGGATCACCTGATTGGCGTGATCGGTCATGCCAGCTCCGGCGCCCTTGGGCACACTCGGGGCAACGGATTTCACCCAGGGCGATCCGCCCGACCATCAGGAGAGCACGATGTCCAGAGGCGCCCCGATTCCCCGCAACCCCGAGAACGATTACTCCAACGAGCAGGCCGGCGTGCGCCGCGACTTCATCAAGGCGCAGACCGGCGCCGCGCTGGATGTGGTGGGCCAGTACGCCATCGACCCGGCCGTCACCCAGGGCAATATCGAGAACTTCATCGGCGTGGTGCAGATGCCCCTGGGGCTGGCCGGCCCGCTGCGCATCGAGGGCGAGCACGCGCGTGGCGACTTCTACGTGCCCATGGCCACCACTGAGGGCACCCTGCTGGCCAGCTACAGCCGGGGCATGCGCGCCATCAGCGCTTCCGGCGGGGTGAAGACCACGGTGGTCAAGCACTCCATGCAGCGGGCGCCGGTGTTCATGTTCGAGGACGCGTTGCAGGCCCGTGAATTCGGCGTCTGGCTGGTGCGCGAGTTCGAGGCGATCAAGGCGGCCAGCGAAACCACCACCCGCAGCGGCAAGCTGTTCGAGATCGAGCAGTACCCGGTGGCCAACATGCTCTACACCCGCTTCTGCTACACCACCGGCGATGCCGCCGGGCAGAACATGACCAGCAAGGCCACCTACGCCGCCTGCGAGTGGATCAAGGCCAACCACCCGCTGCAGCCGCGCTACATCCTCTCCGGCGCCATCGACACCGACAAGAAGCACTCGGCAATGAACATGATCCAGACCCGTGGCAAGCGGGTGATCGCCGAGTTCACCCTCAAGCGCGAGGTGGCCCACGAGCTGCTGCGCGTCGACCCCGCCAACCTCTACCGCTACCGGCAGATCGCCGCCGTGGGCGCCTTCCAGGCCGGCTCGGCGTACAGCGGCGCGCACTCGGCCAACGGCCTGGCGGCGCTGTACATCGCCACCGGGCAGGATGCCGCCAACGTCGCCGAATCCCACGGCGGCATCACCTACGGCCAGTTGCTGGACAACGGCGACTACTACTGGTCGGTGACCCTGCCTGCCGTCATCTGCGCCACCCACGGCGGCGGCACCGGCCTGCCGACCCAGCGCGAATGCCTGGAGCTGCTGGGCTGCTACGGCACCGGCAAGGCGGACAAGCTGGCGGAGATCATCGCCGCGGTGGTGCTGGCGGGGGATGTGTCGCTGACCTCGGCCATATTGGCCGGCGACTGGGTCAGCAGCCACGAGGCGCTGGGGCGCAATCGCTGATCAGGCGTTGCCGGGCGTGCCGAGCCGCGCGCCCTGCCGGCGCAGGTAGACGACCTGCGCCGTCACGCCGAGAACCAGTGCTACCAGCAGGCTGCCCTGGGCGCCCACCAGCAGCGGCGCGTGCAGGTCGGTCACCAGCGGGTGGCCATCCGGCACGCGGCGCAGCACCTCGGTGACGGTGGGCAGCATCAGCAGGAACGCCGTCAGGCTCAGCAGGATGGTTTCCAGGTACACCCGCGCGCGGCCCAGTGCGCTTATCCGCCCAACCCCGTAGCCGGCGACCAGCAGCACCAGGGTGACCACCGCGATGGCGTTGCTCACCGGTTGCCGCGCAACCAGGAACACCGTGCCGGCACCCAGCAGCATCGAGACGAAGTAGGCCAGGCCCGACCCGGAGCGCGGCACGATGCGGCCATGCCGCGCGAACATGTAGAGCGCCAGTGGAATGGCCGGCAGGCTGCCCAGGGTGTGCAGCCAGCCGAGGGGGGAGATTCCGAACATTCGCTGTTTCCTTGTGGTTGGAAGATCGGCATAGCCGCTGCCGCCAGTCACGGTGCCGCATCGCTTCTGCAGGGCCGTGCCGGAGCGCTATGATTCAGGCCCCAGGTTATTCAACACGCGGCCGGCTCGACATGACGGATTCACTGGAAAATTTGACCATTCTTCCGGAAATGCAGCTGGAGGGCCTCGCCACCGGGGACCTGCTCTCCCAGGTGCTGGCGCAGATCCGCCTGACCGGCGACCGCGTCTACTCCTCCGCGCCGGGCAGTGGGGAGCGCCTGCTGCTGGACAGCAACAGCGCCCACATCTGCGTGCTGCAACAGGGGCGCTTGCACATTCGCTGCACCAGCCAGCCGGCGGTGACGGTGGAGCAGGGCGACATCCTCCTGCTGCCCCACGACCCGTCGGAGTTGAGCATCACCGCAATCAACGAGCCGGCGACCGTGATCATCTGCCGCTTCTGGTTCGACGCCGGCAGCTTCCAGGCCATGCTCTTCGCCCTGCCGTGGCTGATTCACATCCGCCAGATGGACGCAGCGGCCTGGTCCGAGGGGCTGATGCACTTCATGTTGCTGGAAACCCATGACGTCCAGCCCGGCGGCGCCTTGATGATCTCGCGCCTGATCGACCTCACCGTCATCCGCATCCTGCGCACCTGGGTGCAGCAGGGCGCCGCCTCCGGCTGGCTGGGCGGCCTCGCCGACGCGCGCATCGCCCGGGTGCTGCGGGCCATTCACGAGCAGCCCGTGCAGCAATGGCGCATCGACGCCCTCGCCGAGCTGGCCGGCATGTCGCGCTCCAGCTTCTGTGAGCGCTTCAGTGCGCTGGTGGGGCGCTCGCCCTTGCGCTACCAGAACGAATGGCGGCTGACCCTGGCGAAAACCATGCTCGCCCGGCATGACAGTCGCATCGGCGAAATCGGTTTCGCCATCGGCTACGAATCCGAAGCCGCCTTCAGCCGCGCCTACAAAGCCTTCTTCGGCCGCTCACCGCGGGATGACCTGAATGCGCGGGGTGTGGCGGAGGGGAAGGGCGCCTAGCCGCTCGGCAGTCCGTGAACTGCATCCGGGTGTGAGGCAGCGCACAGCGATGCAAATGGGCCGCCTCTTCATCGCGCCATCGCTGCACTATCGGTGCATCCAGGGACGAAAGCTTCGCCAGCCATCAAAGGACTCCATTCACGTGAGTGACACACGCCAGCACACCACTGATGAGCGCAAGGCGCTCTGGGCCGATATCAAGTTCCGGCTGCAATACGCCAAGCAATCGGTGGCCCTGAAAGCCTTTGAGGCTTACTTCATGAAGGGCAAGGAGCCCAACCTGCACCCCATGCGGAACGACCCCATTCCGCTGGTCTATCGCCTGTGGCTGGCGCCTGACCAAAGCATCGAAGGCTGGGTCGCGATCACCGAGCGGCTGCTCGCCGGCCCCGAAGCCTGGAAAACGACCGTGAGCATCGAGCCCACGGGCGATGGCGAGTCCTGGCGGGAACTGAACAATGGGCATGCCTGGGGCTGGCATATCGATAGAAGCCTGGCGGACTCCTATCAGATTCTGGTGCAGCACGCCGGGGCCCGTCATTACGACGGTAGCCAGCCGTATGAGGGGGCAGACGTGGTGCCGCCATTGGGCTTCATGGGGGGCATCGAGAAAAAGCTCTACCACTTCCTCAACGGGCAGACCCTGGGCAGCGAGCACCTGCTCTACAACGGCAAGAGGCTGTTCGAGCCCAGTTCATACTTCGGCCATATCTACTACTACGAAACCTGCCTGTGGCTGGACGGCACCAAGCCGACCAACACCTACTGCCTCTACAACTACATGGGCGCCCACTGGGTGCGTTCGATGACGGCTGGCTACATGCGTGAGATCGAAGAAAACCAGGGGATCCAGGCCTATATGAACTGCTTCCTGCCGCTGGTTGCACGCTACCCGCAAACCGGCGGGGACCCCGAGCGCGCAGCCTACTGCCAGGAAGTGCGCCAGTTGCTGGACAAGGGCCCTCTGCTGGAGCCGCTGCAGACGATGTGGAACCAGGCAAAAGCCAGCCAGGCGCGCATCGACCTGAATGCCTGGATGCAGGAGGAGCCGTTCTTCATCGGTGAGTTCCTGTAGGGGCGATTTCAATCGCCCAAGGGCAACGCAGTTGCCCCAAAGGCCCCTCCCAGTTCCGAGAGGGGCCAGCCCAAATCAGTCTCTAAAGAGCGGCAGCTTCTCCAGCTTCATCAACTGCCAGAAATCCTGCTGGTTGCTCTGGCACAGGTCCACCATCACATCCATCAGCGCGCCCTCGCGGACGTCGTTCAGAAAGGGCCCGGGGATGCCCTCGCGGCGGCCCGCATTGTCCTGGATGATCGCCGCGATCATATGCACCGCGTTCAGCCGTGAGTCCAGGCGCTCCAGCAGGTCGTACAGGCGTTGCTGCTCCACATCCCTGCTCATGCCGTCACCTCCTTGTCGCTGGCCATGAACAGCGGCAAGTCCCGCCAGGCCACCCACAGCTCACCCTGCCAGCGCACCACATCCAGCCGGCGGCTCTCGTAGGTCAGTGTTTCTCGACTGGGGGCCGCATCGGGCGTGCGGTGATAGTCATGCATCGTCGGCACCAGCACTTCGTTCACCCAGCGGCCCACATCGCCGTGCTTGGGCTTGCCGAACTGGAACAGCTCCCGGTAGGCGCCGATATCGCTGATCACCACCACCTCTTCATGGAAGTCTTCGGTGTAGCTGAGGGAGAGGGTTTGTTGCTCGTGCGGCTCCAGGGCCGGGAGCAAGGGGAGGGCATCGGCCAGGCCGATCAACTGCGCGAAATCATGGGCGACGAACCAGGGCTGGTTGTCGACCATCACCGCGCGCAGGCGTTGTTGGTGGTGATAGAAAACGAGAGGGGTGAATACGTTTTTCATGGCAAAGCTCCTGATGAGTGAGGAAGCTGCCACCGTTCGCTGTCAGTCAAAGGGTGGCAGACCGCGCAGGGTTGACAGACCGGCATCAGGAACCGGCAGACCCGAGGGTCTCCCCGCGCGATCTGCCATAGAGCAGTGCAGTTGAAAACTGCATGCGAGCAAAGGCCTGCAAGAAACATTCGCCGTTTCTCGCATGCACCTTGCGGCGCAATCGCGCCTGATGACGGGCTGTCAAACCCGGCCACGGGATTTACCGTGGCCGGGGCAGGATAGGGAGGCGGGCGCGGGAGGGCAAGGGGGCAGCCGGTTCGATACATGGCGGCGAGGCAGGAGGGGCGGAGCACCGGTTCCTCGCCCGCTCCAATGTCCGCAGCTACCTGCTCCTGATACTTCGCGGATCGATTCACCATCCCAGGGCAAGCCCTGTACAGTCAGCGAGCGGCTTCTTAGCCTCCGGGCTGAAGAGCTTCTGTCCATGGCGGGGCCATCTGGCTTACCAGCCAACGGCTCGACTACCTCGAACTCAACCAGGGTGACTCGATTGACTGACTATTCCTGCCTGCTGGAGACGCCTTCCGTCCAGGTCTACCAGGCGCTGCGCACGGGCTCCGGCCTCAGCGGCAAGACCGATGAGGCTGCGTTGCGGGGGCTGCCCAACACGCTATTCGCCGTGCAGATTCTCCATCAGTCGCAACCCGTGGGAATGGGGCGGGTGATCGGCGACGGCGGGTGCTTCTTCCAGGTCGTGGATATCGCCGTTCTCAAGGCGCACCAGGGCCAGGGCCTGGGCAAACGCATCATGGGTGAGATCCTCAAGTACATCGAAGCCCATGTTCCGGAAAGCGGCTACGTCAGCCTCATCGCGGATGGCCAGGCACAGGACCTCTACGCGCAGTTCGGCTTCGTGCATACCGCGCCGCGCTCGGTGGGCATGGCCTATAGGCGACCGGAGCTGGGCGCCTGATCGGCAATCGCGCCAGGGGGCAGCCCGCTGCGGCGGCGATACGTCGCGTGGTGAAAGTCATCTTCTCGCAGATACCCCGCTATTGGTCTGCATCATGGGCAGGCTCGGAGGAAATCGTCGAGCCCTGGGGCCCGACGGGGCAACGTTGAGAGCAGCTGGCTCAGCCGCGATATTTCTGCAGTGCTTGACGCAGTGGCCACCGGCTGGGGAGCAGGTGCTTGGGCTCACCGAAGCGGCAGCGCAGAGTGCCGAGTCTTTCGATGCTGATACGGATGTCTGCGCCTGGGTCAAGGAAGTCGTCGTGGTCAAGACCTGTGCAGTCGGGAATGGTGCCCATGCCCATCACCGAGCCCGGCTGTAACGGACAGATCAGCCCCAGCCAAGCGAACACGTCTTCTACCGGATGGCTGATCTCGCGGGTCGAGCCCTGAAAGCGCGGTGCTCCGTCGACTGCCACATGAACGGCCAGGTCCAGCGGATTTCCGACCTCGTCTGCAGTCACCAGCCAAGGACCAAGTTGGTTACCGCTTGTCATGTCCTTGGTCAGACAGAAGCCGCCAATGATCTCCAGGGCCTGCACGTCACGGGCCGAGATGTCATTGAATATGCAGTAGCCGGCCACCGGCTGGTGCGCATTGCCATAAACCACTGCCAGCTCCGGCTCGATGTCCAGGCGTGAGGTGTAAACCGGCCAGGGGACCTCGACGTCGTCGCCGACGATGGAGTTGAGATTACCCTTGTAGTAAGACAATCGCTCCGGCACGCCGGGACTGGGTTTGGCGCGAGGGGCCAACAGCATTTTGCGGAAGGCCGCGAGCAGAGGGCCGGTATCGGGGTTGTCCTTTTCGTAATGGACCAGTGTGTCGCCCGAGTTGCTCAGGTGACGTGGGGTCAGTCCCAAGTCGAATAGCGCCCTGACCTCGATGGGCGCGTGCAAACGCACATTATTCAGTAGCGGCTTTTCTGCTGCACTGAAGCTCTCTAGATGGGCTTCGGCCCAGGTCTGCAGTTCACGTGCGAGCAGCTCGCTTTGCGGCAATGCGGCTAGGTAAGCGTCACTGCTATCGAGGCAGGTATGACGGCGGCCACTGCTTGCCTGAAGGCTGGCAAATGAGATGGCGTGTTCGCCGATCACCAGGCCGAATTCGGGGGCGGTTTCACCGCGGGCAAAACGAATGAGCTTCATATGATCTCTCCGTTGAGTCGAGGGATGATCGAGCTCAGTCGACGAAGGCGACAACGCGAGCAGGAGCAGCGCTGCAGTGGGCCAGCTTGATCGGGAAGAAGCCGACCATGAATCCACTCAGGGGCAAGGCGCCGAGGTTGGTCATCTGCTGCACGATAAAGGCTTCGCGTTGAACGATGGCCTTGTGGCCATCCCAGAGTACGGTCTGGTCTTTGGTTTCCTGATACTTGCGCGCCATGATGCCGAACGGCAGATCCCAGCCCAGCGCGTCAGTACCGAGAATGGTGGCGCCCTGACTTGTCAGGTGCAGGGTTGCTTCGCGTGTCATGCCGGGCTGCTGATAGAACTCAGGATCAGTCATGCCGTAGCGTTCCTGACCCGTACGGATCAGCACGGCATCACCTTGTTTGATTTTCTGGCCGGTAGCATGCATCGCAGCGTCTAGCATCTCGATTGTGATGGGCTCGCCGAGTTTCGCCCACGGTCGAACGTCGAGCACCAGGCCGGGTCGGTAGAGCTCTTCCAGGTCGATGTCGGTGATAGTCCGAGCAGGCGCGCCTTCGATCTGAGAGGCGCTGTGAAGAGGTGCGTCGACGTGTGTGCCGCAATGGGATGACATGTCGCTGAGCATCTCTGCGCCCCAACCCTCTCCGCCAGGTAGTTCGTCGTGGGTGCAGCCGAGATAGCGGCAGAAATCATCGGCGCCCTTGGTGGCTGGATGGAGGTACTCGATCAGCGGGGCCACCACAGGCGCTGCGCCTGCCAGTGGAGGCGGTAGCTTGGCGCGGTTGTCTGGGTCCAGCGTCTGGGTCAGATCAATCAATCGGGGCATGGTCTATCTCCTGGGATGGGGCGGCGGCAGGCCAGTAGACTGGGCGCCGCTGGCGTTAGTGGCGCTCTGGTTTGTGGGGAAAACGATTCCGGCCGGGAGACACCGGCAGGACCCTGGAGCGGGCTGTCATCTCAGCGCTGCTCCTGGTGCACGTCTTGAGGATTGTTTTGTAACTCCTCGACCAGGAAGCGCTCCTGGGGCTTTTCCGAGGCAGTTTTGGGAATCTGTGCCAATACCTGGATATGGCTGGGCACGAAGTTGGCTTCCAGCCCCGCGCGGCAGGTACGGAAAAGCCCTTGCACATCCAGCCCGCGATGCTTGGCTACTACAGCTGCCACTACATCCTTCTCGCCGGGCACACCATTCGCCGAGGGGATGCCGTAGACGAAGACGTCATCTACCTCCGGTTGCTCGGCAATCAGCTTCTCGATGAAGGCGGCGTTGATAAAGTCGCCATTGCGGCGAATGCCATTGCCCTTGCGAAACATGAAATACAGCCAGCCGGCCTGGTCTTCGCGTACCACGTCGCCCATGTGCAGCCAGCCACCGGCGCATTTCTTGGTACTGGCTTCGGCATTGCCGTAGTACTCGACGTTAAACGGTGTGCCGTCCTTGTGGCGGAACAGCAGTTCGCCGATACGTTCGCCCTTGGCATCTGGCTCGACATCCCGACCTTCGTCGTCGACCAGGCGGTAGTCCAAGCTGGGCACTGGCTTGCCGATGCTGCCGATCGGGCCGACACCGGCCGGATTGCCGATCAGGCCACCCTCGGCTGCGCCATAGAACTCGAACAGGCTGACGTTGAAGCGGTGTTCGAAGTCTTCCCAGATCGCCGCCGGCATACCGGCCGAGACGATGAGGCGCACCGGATTGTCGGAGTCCTCAGGTTTTGGGGGCTCGGCATAGATAGCTGTGATCATGCCTCCAAGCAGGGTGAAGCTGGTGCAACCGTATTGGCGAACAATTTCCCACAGTCGCGATTTGGTGAAGCGGCGCGACAGTACGCAGGGAATGGCATTGGCCAATGCGGTGCCGAGGGTGATCAGTTGGGCGTTGGCGTGGGTCAGCGACAAACCGGAATACAGGCGATCATCGGCCCGGAAGCCAAACACCGCGGGCATCATGCGCGCAGTTTCGACATAGCGCCGGTGCGTCATGACGATACCCTTGGGGTCACCGGTGGTGCCGGAGGTATAGATCAGCTCTAACGCGCTGTCGGGGTGGGCTCCGGGCATCGCGTCAACCTCTTCCAGGCTTTCCTGCAGGCTGGCATAGGCAATCGTATTAATTTCGTGCAGTTGTCCACTGGTGGATCTGCCTTCATCGCTGGGCAGACCGATCAACCAGTTCAGGCTGGCGATCCTATCTCGCACGGCACGCACCTCGGTCAGCGCGTAATCGCCGGCCACCACCGCTTTGCAGTGGACCGAACCGAGCATGTAGATCAGTTTGTCGCCCTTGGTGCGCGGGTCGATCGGTACAAGAACGAGGCCCAGCAGCGATGCTGCGACCATCAGCTCGACGAACTCGGCGTGGTTGGCCAGCAAGGTGCCGAGCTTGTCGCCGGGGCGCAAACCCAGGTGTCTTAGACCACAGGCAAGACGCTGGCCGAGTTCCCACAACTGGGCGTAGGTTCGAGTATCGTCGGGTCGTACACCGGCACCCTCGATTGTCAGCACGGTTAAGTCAGGATTCGCAGCGACCTGTAGCTGGATCAAGCCTGCCAGGGTCAAGGGATCGTATTGCATCATCTCAAGCTTCCCGCATCAGCAGGCTGACTACGGTGGCAGCGGCATCGGTGCCAATGGCGCCGCCGCCGTTGTGTGCGAGGGCTATACGCGCTCCCTCAACCTGGCGGTGACCCGACTGGCCACGCAACTGTTCGGTGAGCTCGACTATCTGGGCGCAGCCGGTGGCGCCGACCGGGTGGCCTTTGCGCAACAAACCGCCTGAAACATTGACCGGGATGCGCCCGCCCAGGTAGGTGGCGCGAGTTTCGATCAGCTTCGCGCCATCGCCAGGTGCGCACAGGCCCAGATACTCGTAAGCGGCTACTTCAGATGGTGCCGAGGCGTCATGCAGCTCCACACAGGACAGTTCATTGGGGGGGATCCCGGATGCTTCGTAGACTTGCTGGGCGGCCAGGGCGCCGACCGACTCGCCCGGGCCTGTGAAGTCCCAGCCGGATACCAGAGCAGAAGCCGCTACTTTGATCCGCTGGCGCAGGCCAAGCTCGCGGACCTTACGATCGCTGACGATGATCACCGCCGCAGCGCCATCGCCGATGGGCGAGCACATCGGCAGGGTTAGCGGGCCGATGATCGAGCGAGCGGTCAGCACCTGCTCCACGGTTAGCAGTCCCTGATACTGGGCGCGGGGGTTCATGCTGCCGTGAAATGAGTTCTTCGCCGCCACCATGGCGAAGTGCTCCTGTGTGCTGCCGTATCTCTGCATGTGTTTCTTGGCCATCATCGAGTAGATGTCCATGAACACCGAGTGATTTACCGCTACAGCTGACGCATCAAAGGGTTCGCCGATCTCCATCGCGATGCGTTTGACCACGTTCGCAGCACCATCCGGATCCTCAATATCCACAGCGCTGGAAAAGGCACCCAGGCTCCTGCTCTTGTCTTCGTGGTAGAGCTTCTCGCTGCCGCAGGCCAGAACAATGTCGTACAGCCCGGCACTGACCATGGCGCAGGCTTGCTGGAAGGCGGTGGAAGAGGAGGCGCAGGCGTTCTCCACGTTGACCACCGGAATCCTGCCAATGCCCATATTGCGCAGCACCACCTCACCGCGAATCATTTCCTGGCCAGTGACCACTCCAGCCGCGGCGTTGCCCATCCACGCCGCCTGGATCGCCGACTTGTCCAGCCCCGCATCGACCAGCGCCGCTTGGATGGCTTCGCCGGCAAGGCCCTTGAGAGTCTTGTCCAGATGCTTGCCGAACTTGGTCATGCCGATCCCGGCGATGTAGGCGTTCATTTTCATGTGTTTGATTTCCTCGGACGGGCCCGCAGGGTGCTCTTCGTAGCTGGAGCGAATGACCGCGGGTGGGTTTCTGCATGCCCACCGAGAATAGGGTTTGCCGGCAATAGCCCAACCCCAGCGCCGGGGGGGGAGGGGTGGGCTATAGGGGGGGAGGAGAGGGGGAGTTCGGCATCTGGACGCATGCGTCCGGGAGAGGCCATACTGAAAAAAGGTACTGCGCCCGTGTGCCTGACCTGCCAAACAAAAAATAATCATAAGAACGTTCAGCGAGGCAGACCTTCGAATGGGTCGCCCACTAGCGTAGAGAACAGCACTTGAGCCTAGTTAGTACGGAACCAGGCCTGATCCTCAAAACCACTCCACCGCGCCTGCTGAAGGCGGCAATGCAACGCAGCCGCCTGAACCTCGATGCCATAGGCCTGGCAGACAAGATAGTGCTGTCGTTGCAGGCTCCGCCTGGGTTTGGCAAAACCCAGCTGCTTGCCCAGTGGCGACGCGAGTGGTTGGCCAAGAGCGGCGTAGTGATCTGGCTGAGCCTGGATGAACGGGATGTACCTCTACGGTTGGTCCATGGCCTTGCCGTGGCTAAAGCGGTCGGCAGCGGCCGCCCTGTGCAGCCCCTGGCGGCTCACCAGCGGCTAGGCCAAGAGGCTAACGAACTCGATGAGCTGACAAACTGGCTGGCGGAGATCGCCGAGCTGGGCGCCGAGACTTTGCTGATTCTCGATGACGCCCACAACCTTCCAACCGCAACCATCCGCCATTCCCTGCCTTACTTGCTGCGCAATGCTCCGGCCAACCTGCACGTGGCTATGGCCTCACGCGGGCGCATTGGCTTGTCCACAGCAGAGTTGCTAGTCAATGGCCAACTGCGATCGATCGGCGTCGACGACCTGCGCTTCACACTCGACGAAACCTTGGTTTTGCTCAACGGCCGATTTGGCGAACGCCTGGAACTGGACGACAGCGCTCGCCTGCACGAACTCACCGAGGGGTGGCCTCTGGGTCTGCAACTGGCGATCTCTGCCATCGAGCAAGCCACCGACTTGCACGTCGCGACCAATAACCTGGCTTCAAGCGGCGGCAACCTTCAGCAGCATCTGGTTGATTCTCTGTTGGCTCAACTGTCACCGGAGCAGGTCGAATTCCTGACGCGGATATCCCTGTTCGAGATGATTCATCCAGACCTCTGCGTGGTATTGCTCGATGATGAGCGAGCCAGGGTCTGGCTCAAGGAGCTGCTGGCCAGCACTCCGATCCTGGTTGAGGGAGACGACAGCGACTGGCTACGCATTCACCCTCTTGCCCGCGAGCTGTTGCACCAGCGATTCGCCGTACTGCCAGAGGCTGAACGTCAGTCCCTGCATCAGCGAGCCTCTGCCTGGCTGGCGGAGCATGACCTGGTCGAGGCCGCCGCCCGCCAGGCATTGCTGGGCGGACAGAACGACCGTGCCTACAGCCTGGCAGAAGCCTGTCTCTACGACCTGATGCTTCGTGGTCACTTCTCCCGCGTACTGGACTGGCTTGAACAGTTGCCAGCCGAGGAGCTGAAGTGCCGTCCGCGCCTGCGCCTGGCGGCTGCCTGGTCGTTGGCCAGCAGCGAGCGTCAGGCTGAGGCTCTGCAACTGGTCGAGCAGATCAACGCCGATGCCCAGGCTTCCGACGAGGAACAGTTGGAGGCGACGGCCATTGCCTCGACCGCAGCTCTCTTCGCCGATCAGCCGGACCGATCCCAGGCCATCATCGATACTTGGTTGCAACGCCCGTCGGCCAAGTCACCCGACCTGCAGGCCGTGCTGACCAACCACCGGGCACTGCTGGCTCTCACTGCCGGTCAGCCCGAGCTGGCCCGCTACTACTGCCAGCAGATATCGCGCGCGCAGGCGGCAGCGGGCACCAACGCCATGTCAGGTTATCGCGAGTGGATCTTCGGCCTGTCCTACCTGAAAGAGGGCCAAGTGCTCAGTGCTGAACGCTTCCTTCGGGCCAGCTTGAGTAAGGCTGATCAGGAGCTGGGCCGGCGCAACGGCATCTCCGTACTACTGGCCGCCACCCTTGCCGCAACACTGCTTGAGCGCAACGCCCCGGAGGAAGCCGGCCCCCTGCTCGCCAATCGTATGGATGTACTGGCTCACCTGGCTGCGCCGGAAGGAATCCTGCTCGGTTACCTGACCTCCGCGCGCCTGGCCGCCCTGCAAGGGCAGACCCACCGAGCTCATGACCTGCTCAACGAGCTCTACGCACTGGGCGAAACTCGGCAAATGCCCCGCCTTTCGATTGCCGCCCAGGCTGAACAGATTCGTCTGCATGCCCTCCGCGGGCATGGCGAGACTTGTCAGTCGCTGTGGCAGCGCCTTGAGCGCCGGCTGCCCGACTTCGTCCGCGATGAGCGCGGATTGCAAGGGCCGGAGCTGGCCTTGCAGGTACAGTTGGCACAAGCTTTTTCCAGTGCTGCACGTGGCGCATGGCAGCAGATGCTCGGGCCGTTGGAGCAGGCTGCACGCCTTGCAGACCAGCAACGCCATAGCCGCGAATCGGTTCAAGTCAGGTTGCTGCAGGCCCTGGCGAAACAGCGCCTAGGCGAAGACGGTCTGCCGTCGCTGCGCGAGGCGATCAGCCTCGCCAAGGAACTGGGCCTTGAGCGCATTCTTGAAGATACTCACCCGGACCTGCCACATTGGGCCCGGCAAACAGAGCAGAACAGCCCGGCCGGGAATGACGAGGAGCGCCAACCCCAGACCCCGGCGCCTGCCAGGAGCTTCGTCAGTGTTTCACCAAGCCGCATGCTCACCCCGAAGGAGCGTGAGATCCTCCAACTGCTGACGCAGAACATGTCCAACAAGCAGATCGCCCTCGCCCTGGACATAGGAGAGGAAACAGTGAAGTGGCACATGAAGAATCTGCTCAGTAAGTTCCAGGCGAGCAACCGCAAGCATCTGGTCGATCGGGCTTATCTGCTTGGCATACTGCAGTCCTAGCCGTTCATCCCCCCCCTAAGCCCCCCTTCGAAGTCACGCCCCCCCCCTCGCCGCTGGGGTGGGGGGATTGCGCTGGCTCTTTATCCTGAAACCCCATGAAAAGCTGCCTTCCACAAGCGTGGACGGCTTGCGATCCGCCGCGAATGGCGATCCGAATCGGCAACGGGGTGACGGTGATGAATCAACAGGTACTGCTCGCTGGCGTGGGGGTAACACCCTTCGTGCCGCTCGGCCAGGGTGATGCCCGTGCCTTGGCAGTTTGCGCAGTACGCATGGCGATGGCCGACGCCTCAATCGACTTCGAGTTGATAGACCACATAGTCCTGGCCTGTGCCCAGGGCGGTGCTGGGAACGGCGAGCAGCTATTAGCGCCTCTGGGCTTCAGTGGTATTCCCTTGATCAATCTCAGCGATGGTTGCGCTTCCGGTCACGCTGCATTCCATCTGGCACGCCAGAGCCTGCTGTCTGGGGAAAGCGCGTGCGCTTTGGTAGTCGGCTGCGACGCTATGCCTGTCGAAATAGGCAGCCACGCCTTTTTCGGTCTGCGAGAGCCGTCACCCGACTCCCCCTGCCAGGCGGTTGGAGGCGGCCTACTGCAGCAGCGCATCGCGAGCCGACAGCAGCCACTAGAGCTCTACGCCGCTCAGACCCGCCAACTACTGCAAGACTTCGGCCTCAGCGCCGAATGTCTGCAGCAGGTGCTCAATGCAGCTCGCCAGCGTGCCCTTCTCGACCCCAGCGCGCTGCTCGCTGGACTTCCTGGAAGCGGCTGGCAGCAACCCTACCTGGCAACACCGGCCTGTGGTGCCGCTGCCCTGATGATGTGTACCCCGGCCTTTGCCCGGCGTTATGGCATCCAGGCTGATATCGCCTGCCTGGCGAGCTTGCGTGGAGCCGATTTCGACGACGACCTCGACCCGCCCAGCGTTTTCGACGCACTCGGCCGCTCCACCACCCATCGCCTTGTCAGGCAGATATACGACCAGGCCGGTCTTGGTCCTGAGGATGTCGATGTGGTGGAGCTGCATGACCAGAGCGTTGGCGACTACCTGATCAACAGCGCCGCCTTGGGGTTTTGCCGCGATGAGCAATTGGTGAGCTTTGCCCAGGATGGTTTTGGTCGCAGCCCAGGGGGTGCAGTTATTTGTCCTTCCGGCGGACTGCTCGGTCGCGGCCACGCTCCAGGAGCCACAGCCATCGCCCAACTGGTTGAGCTGTCCCTGCAACTGAGCGGCAGAGCCGGAGCGCGCCAGGTCACGCATGCCCGCACGGCGCTACAGCACAGCATGGCCTTGGGCCGCGCGGTATCCCTGACATTGCTGCAGCGAACCAGCAGCTAATTCGATGACTGCCTACTAAAACCCACAACAAAAAAGGTATCTCAGCCCATGAAGATGGCTCCCCCCTGCCACTTGCGCCGCAGTTCGCTGGCCGTCGCCATTTTGGTGGCCGGCATGCCTGCCGCCCAGGCTTTCGAAATCGACACAGGCAGCACGCACTGGTCGATACGATTCGACAACACCATCAAATACAACTACGGGGTGCGTACCCAGAGTGCCGACACCCGGATGCTGGGGACCCCCAACAACAATGATGGCAATTACAACTTCCGTAAGGCCGGCACCAACATCACCAATCGGATCGATCTTCTGACCGAACTCGATGTGGTGTTCCAGGAGCGCACGGGCTTTCGTGTCAGTGCAGCCAGTTGGTACGACAAGGCTTACGACAACGCTGGATCCAACGCCAATCCGATGGTCAACGGCAACGATGCCAACTCCGGATACATCACCGCAGCCAACCCTCTCGGAGGAGCCGGCCGCGCAGCTGATGGGTTTGGCAGCGCGCATCTGAGTCGTTATGCCAAGCGCTATTACAGCGGACCGTCCGGTGAAATTCTCGATGCTTTCCTGTTCTACAACACCGAGGTAGGTGATGGATCGCTTCTGGGTCTCAAACTCGGCCAGCACAATGTGTTCTGGGGGGAGACCATCCTCAGCGCCGCGCACTCCCTGAGCTACGGCCAGGCTGGTCTGGACCTTGCCAAGTCTGCTGCTTCACCAGGCATTGAGGCCAAGGAACTGTTTCTGCCGCGTAACCAGATTTCCGCCACTTTCAATCTCAACCCCGAGCTGAGTTTCGGTGCTCAGTACTTCCTCGACTGGAGCCCTGCACGGCTTCCTGAGGCTGGTACTTACTACGCAGGTTCCGATGTCGTGGGCGAAGGCGCACAGAACCTGTTTATCGGGAACGGCTTCGTACCCACTGTGTTGCCATTTATCGACCCAACAGCAGTCCCAAATGTGCAGAACCAGATCACTCTGCGCCGCGGTGATGATTTCACTCCAGATGACCGTGGTGACTGGGGCGTGATGGCCAAGTGGTCTCCGGAGTGGCTCGACGGCACCCTCGGCTTCTACTACCGCCAGACCTCCGACATCATGCCGCAGGTCACGCTGGATACTCGCATCACTCCTGGTCTGCCCAATTTGACCTATCAGTTTGCCTATAACGACGACATCGACATCTATGGCATCAGCCTGTCGAAAAACATCGGTGGCGTTTCGGTAGGCAGTGACCTGAACTATCGCGAGCATATGACCCTTGCCAGCATCGCGCCCAACTACAACCCAACCAGTTACGCGGCCCTGGCAGCAGCGGGGATCAACCCAACAACTGCAGGTGTGGTGAATACGCCGTTCAAAGACGGCAACCCGATGGCCGCCACAGGCAAGACCCTGCACTGGACCCTCAATGGCCTGGCAACTATCGGCGAAACCCCACTATTCGATGCGGCCAGCCTGCTTGGTGAGCTGTACTACAGCAACCTGCTGAGCCTGGATGGCAAGAACGAGGCTCTATACAAGGGCAAGAACACCTACAACGGCGTTGATCAGCCCACCCGCGACAACTGGGGCATCGCGGTCAACTTCACCCCAACCTGGTACCAGGTCTTCCCGGGTGTCGACATGAACATGCCGCTCTCCATCAACTATGGCATTGATGGAGTTTCGCCAGTTGCCGGAGGGGGGGCCGAGAACACCGGCACCTATTCGGTGGGCGTCGGCGCCGTCATCTACAACCAGTACTTCGTCGACCTCAAATATGTGGATGCCTTCGGCGAAGCGAGCAAGTGCGACGACCCAGTCCGTGATGGCGCGCAATTGCTACCGACTGTGGGAAGCGGTGTGGCTCGCGTTGATTACACCTGCTATCCCGGCGGCTATTCATCTTTCTCTGGTGCAGGTGCTACCGAAGATCGTGGCGCTGTCTACCTGACCCTCAAAACCACCTTCTGATGCATAGCGGAGCACACGCGATGATGTTCATGAAAAGCCTTCTGGCGGCCTCGCTGGCCGTCATCGGCAGCGGCCAGGCCCTGGCCGCTGTTTCCCCTGCCGAAGCTGCCAAGCTGGGCAATGCGTTGACCCAGGTTGGGGCTGAGAAATCCGCTAACGCCGACGGTTCTATTCCGGCATACGAGGGCGGGCTGACCACCGTGCCGGCCGGTTTCAAGAGCGGTGATGCCTTTCGCCCCGATCCCTTCGCAGGCGAGAAACCGCTACTGGTAATCGATGGTAGCAACGTCGAGCAATACAGGGACAAGCTGACGGCGGTAACCGCCGAACTGGCCAAGCGCTTCCCAAGTTTCAAGGTCAACGTCTACCCAACCCACCGCAGTGTCTCCCTACCGCAGGGTGTGCTGGACAACACAGTGAAAAACGCGGTCAACGCCAAGTCGCTGGAAGGTGGCAATGCAATCGAGAACGTGCTGCCGGGCGTGCCCTTCCCGATCCCGCAGTCCGGCGCCGAGGCCATGTGGAACCACCTGCTCCGCTACCAGGGCGTGAATACGTCGTCCAAGTTCGACTCTTGGAACGTCGATTCTGCTGGTGTGGCTACCCTGGCTACCACCGGTAGAGGTTTCATCAACTACGCGTCCTACAACGATCTGAACAAGCCGATCCAAGGCTCCGACACCATCTATCTGATCAAGCTGTACTACACCGGTCCGGCTCGCCGTGCTGGAGAAGCCACTTTGCTGCGCGATGCAGCCAACCCGCTGGAGCAGCCACGTCGCGCCTGGTCCTACTTGCCGGGTGTGCGCCGCGTGAAGATGGCTCCAGACCTGGCGTACGACACTCCCAACCCCAGTACCTCGGGCGCAGCAGCGTATGACGATTCCTTTGTCTTCGCCGGCGCACTGGACCGCTTCGACTGGAAGCTGGTCGGCAAGCAGGAAATGTACGTGCCCTACAACACCTACACGCTGACCTATGTGAAAGACCCCAAGCAGCTCACCACCCCGAACTTCCCAAATCCAGATCTGGTTCGCTGGGAGAAGCACCGTGTGTGGGTTGTGGAAGGCAGTCTCAAGGAGGGTAAGCGTCACATCTATCACAAGCGCCGCTTCTACCTGGATGAGGACAGTTGGGTCGCCCTGGCTTCTGATCAGTATGACGCTCGCGGCCAACTCTACCGCGGATCATTCGCCTTCCTGACCCAGAGCTACGACCAACAGAACCCGGATGCCACACCGACCTTGATCCACGATCTGGTCAGCGGCTCCTACAACATAAACGGCTTGGTCGGTCCGCATGGTGGCATCACATACGGAGAACCGCTCAGTGATATCCAGTGGGCCCCCGAGTCGCTGGCGGGAGCCGGCATCCGCTGATAGCCGTCAATCGGCTACTCCTCTCGTCCGGTTGCTAGCCGGGCGAGCTTTAGGCCGGATTGCCGCCCTTTGGCAATCCGGTTTCTTTAAGAGGACAAATTGATGTGCTCCTTCAGAAAGTCCCTGCTTTGGCCTCTGGTCCTCTACATCATCCTTGGGGGTACCGCTCGGGCAGCTGCCTATGTGGATGTGTTGGAGCTGCCCGCGCGCCCCAGCGAGCTGGCCGTACGCAGCCCCCTGCTTGATGTGACCCAGGCTGGATCTCGGCTAGTCAGCGTTGGCCAGCGCGGGCACATACTGTATTCCGATGACGCTGGCCAGACCTGGAAGCAGGCACAGGTTCCGGTCAGCGTCGACCTTAACGCCGTGCATTTCCCAACCGCCCAACAAGGTTGGGCAGTGGGCAACGATGGGGTGATCCTGCACACCAGTGATGCGGGGCAGAGCTGGAGCAAGCAGCTCGACGGCCGCCAGATTGGCGACCTGCTTATCGACCACTACGGTGCACGGGCGTCAGCCGAGCCGGAGAATGAGCAGTGGCCATTGCTGGTCGCCGAAGGTGAGCGCCTCAAGGCCGAGGGTGCCGATAAGCCTTTTTTGGATGTCTGGTTTGAGAGCGAGCGCAGCGGCTATGTCGTCGGCGTATTCAACTTGATTCTTGCCACCACCGACGGTGGGCAGACTTGGACACCATGGCAGGATCGCACCGACAACCCGCAGGGCCTGAACCTGTTTGCCATCGACAACACAGGCGATGCGCTCTATTTGGTTGGCGAACAGGGCCTGGTACGCCGGCTCGACCAAGGGACACAGACCTTCGATCGGATCGAAACGCCCTATCAGGGCAGTTTCTTCGGCGTCACCGGCCAGCATGGCGAGGTATTGGTTTATGGCCTGCGCGGCAACGTACTACGCAGCCTTGATAGAGGCGCCAGCTGGCAGACGCTGCAATCCGATCTGGAGGTGAGCTTCACCGCCGCAACTAACGGCCCACATGGCAGCTACCGACTGTTCACCCAGGCCGGCCACCAATTGCTCGCCGAACCTGGCGCAAGAAAACTGCGCCTGCTGCCCCTGTCCGAACCTGCCCCGATTGCTGGTGCGCTGCAAACTACCGAAGGCCCGCTGATCCTGGTTGGCAACCGTGGCGTTCGTCGACTTTCCGCTGAATAAATACAATTTAAGCGAGTAGCTGAAATGGGCACTATCAAACAAGAACAATGGCCGGTGATCTCTGATCTACGGGACTTCGACCCGAGCAGCGGCAACCTGATCGAGCGCCTGGTGTTCAACCACCGTGGCCTGTTCGTCATGCTCATGGCACTTCTTACCCTGCTGCTTGGCTACAAGGCGGCCACCCGCCTGGAACTGCGGCCCAGCTTCGAAAAGATGATTCCGCAGAGCCAACCCTACATTCAGAATTACCTGGAAAACCGCACCTCGCTGCGCGGCATGGGGAACTCGGTGCGGGTGGTGGTAGAGAACACCAACGGCGACATCTTCGACCCCGCTTACCTGGAAGTACTCAAGCAGGTCAGCGACGAATTGTTCCTCACCGCCGGAGTCGACCGCGCCTGGATGAAGTCGTTGTGGACCCCGACCGTTCGCTGGACCGAGGTCACCGAAGAAGGCTTCCGAGGTGGCCCAGTGATGCCCGACAGCTATGGCGGGCGACCAGCGGACATTGAACAGCTCAAGCAGAATATCAACCGCGCCGGCATCACCGGCAGTCTCGTCGCCGGTGACTTCCGCTCGAGCATGATCATCGTCCCTCTGCTGGACAAGGACAGCGCCAGCGGCCAGAGCATCAACTATTACGAGTTCGCCAAGAAACTCGATGCAATGCGCGATAAGTACGAATTCAACGGAGAGCGTGCCACGCGTCTTGCTGGTGAAGAAGGCCATGGGCAGTACAAGATCCGCGTAATCGGCTTCGCCAAGCTGATCAGTGAGATGATCGACGGCTTGTTCCAGGTCATGATGTTCTTCAGCCTGGCAGTGATCAGTGCCTTCGTCATTATCCTCGTCTACACACGCTGCCTGCGCAGCACCCTGCTGGTAATCGGCTGCTCGCTCATGGCGGTGATATGGCAGCTGGGCATCATCTCCTGGTTGGGCTATGCCATCGATCCGTACTCGATTCTGGTGCCCTTCCTCATCTTCGCTATTGGCGTGTCTCATGCTGCCCAGAAAATGAATGGCATCATGCAGGACATCGGTCGTGGCACCCACCGCTTGGTGGCAGCACGCTACACCTTCCGCCGCTTGTTCATGGCCGGGGTTACTGCGCTGCTGTCCGATGCGGTGGGTTTTGGCGTGCTGATGCTAATCGACATCCCGGTGATCCAGGAGCTGGCTATCACCGCCAGTATCGGCGTGGCCGTGTTGATCTTCACAACCCTGCTAATGATGCCTGTGGCGCTGTCCTTCGTCGGTGTCAGCACCAAAGCTGCCAAGCGTGCACTTATCGTTGACGCGAGCACCGCCCATCATCACGGCCTGGGAAAGCTTTGGGATCTGCTTGACCGATTCACCACCCGTCGCTGGGCGACCTGCGCGGTGCTGGTTTCCACAGCGCTTGGAGTGGCCGGATTCTTCTACAGCCAGAGCTTGAAGATTGGTGACCTCGACAGTGGCGCCCCGGAGTTGCGCCAGGACTCTCGCTACAACCTCGATAATGCCTACATAACCAGCCACTACAGTCTCTCCAGCGACCTGTTCGCAGTGATGATCAAGACAGGCCCCGAAGGTTGCCTGAACTATCACACCCTTATGCTCGCCGATAGGCTGGCCTGGGAACTGCAGCAACTCCCGCACGTGCAGACCATGGTTTCGCTGGTCAACGCGGTGCGCCAGATCACTGCCGGCTCCTTCGAAGGCAACCCGAAAATGGCCAGCATCCAGCGCAACCAGGACATGCTCAACTATGCGGCGCAGCAGGCCTCGGTCAATGCCTCAGAGCTACTCAATACAGAATGCTCGATGATGCCGGTGATTGCCTTTCTCAAGGACCACAAGGCCGAGACCCTGGATGACGTGGTAGCCGTCGCCGATAGATTCGCCAAAGAAAACAGCACTGACGACCGCCAGTTCCTCCTCGCCGCTGGTAGTGCCGGAATCGAGGCTGCCACGAACATCGTGGTACGCGAGGCGAACCGCACCATGCTGCTCTACGTTTACCTCGCGGTGTTCGTCTTCTGCCTGATTGCGTTCCGCAGTCTGGCTGCGGCGCTGGTGGCCATGCTGCCACTGGTTCTGACCTCCATCCTCTGCGAGGCATTGATGGTCTACATGGGCATTGGCGTGAAAGTCGCTACCTTGCCGGTGATCGCTCTTGGCGTCGGTATCGGCATCGACTACGCGCTGTACCTGCTTAGCGTGCAGTTGCACTACCAACGTCAAGGTATGTCACTGTCCGACGCCTACCGGAACGCTGTGGCCTTCACTGGCAAGGTGGTCTGCTTGGTTGGCGTGACACTAGCCATTGGCGTTGTCTCTTGGGCCTGGTCGCCGATCAAGTTCCAAGCCGACATGGGTATGCTGCTGACCTTCATGTTCATCTGGAACATGCTCGGTGCGTTGATTCTGATTCCGGCATTGTCGTGCTTCCTGCTGCGCTCGACGACGGTCCGAACCCCACCGCCACAGGTCGACGGCACCGCAACTCCAACGGCCGAAGTGCTGGCTTAAGCAGGGTTCCCGGTCGCCGCACCTGAGGCGACCGGTCTCCGCGGCCCGGCCTTGCGGCAGGACATCTGTGGCCTGGAGAAGCTGGCGCGCTTCGACCGCGAGGTGATCCGGGAGCAGGGCATGCACGCCAAGGGCTCGGGCGCCTACGACACCTTCACGGTCACCGGCGATATCACCCACTAAAGCCGCACCGCGCTGTTCGCCAAGGCGGGCAAGCGCACCGGCTTCTTCGTGCGTTTCCCCACCCTGGCCGGCGAGCGCGGTTCCGCCGATGCCGATCGGGTGGAGCAGGTTGCCGTGCATCGGCTCCACGCCTTGCAGGCCGGGTCCGCAGGGGGCTTGGCCGAAGCAGCCAGCGGCGCCCTGGGCTGCCCCTGATGCGAGACGACTCGAAAGAACCACAGCCCGTTCGATGCGTCCGATGTGATTCATGCCGGCCTCGATGGTCAGTGCATGGGGCAGGGGATGCTATCGCTTTCCCATCGAGACAAAAGTCGGACTCGGCCAATACCGCTGTAGCCGAACTGCCTCGTTCGATAGCACTGTTCTCGCAGCCTTACGACGCCAGAGCCTGTACGCCAGGCGTCAGGCTTCCCGCTCGACTCATCGTCCAATAAACATCCCCTTCGCCCCCGCCTGAACCCGCAACCCATGACTCTGCGCCAACATCGCCAGCGCCAGCGGCAGGTCGTCGAGGGGGAAGGTGCCGGAGACGCGCAGGTTCGCCAGGGCAGGGGAGCAGGTGATGTTTTGGGCGCTGTAGCGCATCAGCTCCTGGATCCATTGCTGCAGGGGCATGTCGTCTGCAACCAGCAGGCCGTTGCGCCAGGCCAGTGAGGTGTCGCGGGCCGCTTCGAGGGGGCCGAGGCGGTCGCGGCTGAAGCGGACCTGCTGGCCGGCGTGGACGATGCTTCCCTGTGGCGCGCCAGCGAGCTGTACCTGTACGGCGCCTTCATAGACGGCGAGCAGGGTTTCCTGCGGCAACTGGCGCACGCTGAAGCGGGTGCCCAGTGCCTGCATGAGGCCGTGTTCGCTTTGCACCCTTAGCGGGCGAGGAGGGGCGTGCCGGTCCGCCGCCGTGGCGATGTAGAGCTCGCCGTGGCGCAGGTGCAGCAGGCGCTGTTCGGCGCTGAAGCGCACGGCCAGGGCGGTGTCGCTGTTGAGCGAAACCTGGGTGCCATCTTCCAGCACCAGGTCCCGGCGTTCGCCCAGGGCGGTGAGGTAGTCGATGCCCGCGCTGCTGCGCTGCCATACCCACCAACCCAGGGGCGCGGCCCCCATGAGCACGAGCAAGCCGCGCAGGACGGTGCGGCGGCTGGCGGCCGGGCGGTCGAGGGTTTGCCTGGCCAGTGCCGGCGGCAGGGTGCCGAGGCGGGCGAGCAGGCTTTGCGCGCGCTTCCAGGCCCGTTCGTGTTCCGGGGCGAGGTGCCGCCAGCGCTCCAGTTCAGCCTGTTGCGCAGGGCTCAGTGGCCCTTCCTGCATCAACAGCAGCCAGGAGGCGGCCTGGGCGAGCACGGCCTGGGCGATGGGTTCGCCATTGGCGCTGACGTCATGCATCGGGCATCTGGCTCAGGCAGGCCACGTAGCCCTCATGGATGTACTTCTTCACGGTGGGCAGGGCGATGCCGAGGGCTTGGGCGATGTCTTTCTGTTTCATGCCGTCCAGGGTCGCCATGAGGAAAGCCTGCCGAACCCGTGGGCGCAGGGCGTCGAGGAGGGCGTCGATCTCATGCAGGGTTTCGAGGATGACGCTCTGCTGCTCGGGGGATGGATGCTCCGGCTCGGGCAGCAGTAGCAGCGCTTTGATCCAGGCCTGCTCCAGCGAGTTGCGCCGCCGCCAGCTGACCAGCACGCAGTTGGCGATACGGGTGAGGTAGGCCCGTGGCTGGCGGATGGCTTCGGGTTGGTTCGCCTCCCGACTGACCAGCACGCGCAGGAATACGTCCTGGGCCAGGTCGTCGGCCACGCCGCGCCCCCAGGACCTGAGCCGGTACGTCAGCCAGGTGCGCAGCCAGGCGTGGTTCTCGACATAGAGCGTCGTGAGGGCGCAGCGGTCGGTGAGCAGAGGCGGGGCGTCGAGGGGGTTCATGGTGAGCTGAATCGGCAGGCGGTTGTCGCAAATGAAAACAATTATCACTAAAATCTTTTGCGCCACAAGCCCAGATGAAAATACGAATATTCCGCATATACCTTTTTTGATCTCGTGCGACAGAGGGAGTGAGAGCCCGCATCGAGTGCCGGGCACACACCCTACGAGCGAGAGACGCATGCCCGCAGTACACCGGCTTTCCCCTGTTCCGCGCCCCCCGCAACGCCTGTCCCCGGTCGCCCTGGCCATGGGCTGCGCCATGATCGGCTGCCTGCTGGCGAGCGGTGTGCCCATGAGTGCCCACGCCGCCGGCACCACGGCGACCACCGCCACCCGGCTGGACGATGCCACGCCCCGGGACTACGACATCGCCCAGGGGCCGCTGGGTACGGTGCTCGGCCGCTTTGCCAGCCAGTCCGGCCTGCTGCTGTCCTATGACGCCGAGCTGACCCGTGGCCATACCGCGCCGTCGCTCAGGGGGCGCTACACCGTGCTCGAAGGCGCCCAGCGCCTGCTGCGGGGCTCCGGCTTGCAACTGTTGCCGAGTTCCCCCGGCACCTATGTGCTCGTGCCCCAGGGCGCGGAGCCGAAGGCCGCGCTGGAGCTGACGCCCACTGTGGTCGGCGCCACCGGCCTGGATGAGCAGGACACCTACCGCGCGCCCCGTTCCTCGGTGCGCCTCTCGCGGGAGGACATGGACCGCTTCGGTACGGTGTCGGTGGGCGACACACTCAAGGGCGTGGCGGGTGTGCAGGTGGGTGACAGCCGCAACGGCGGTGCGCTGGACGTGAACATCCGTGGCATCCAGGGGCAGAGCCGGGTCGCGGTGCGGGTCGACGGCTCGGAGCAGGCGCTGGATGTCTACCGGGGCTACGGCGGCACCCAGCAGCGCAGCTACATCGACCCGGACCTGCTCAGCAGCGTGACCGTGAACAAGGGCCCCAGCCTGCGCTCCGGGGCCATCGGCGGTGCGGTGGAGATGACCACCCTCGGCGTGGACGACATCCTGGTGGACGGCAAGGACATCGGTGTGCGCTTCACCGGCAACCTGTGGAACAACGGCGTCGAACCTGCCCACCGCAGCCGCCATTCGAAGGACGAGGAGCTGAGCACCGTGCCGCGTGACGACCGGGCCAGCCTGTTCGGTTCGGCGGCCGAGTCCGGCAGCGCCGCCTTCGCCTACAGCCATGAGCGTTTCGACCTGGTCGCCGCCTATGCCCACCGCAACCAGGGCAACTACTTCTCGGGCAAGCACGGGCAGGAGCGCTATCGCCTCTACGACCGCTGGGGCGACGAGCAGGCCAGCGTGGCCAACACCTATGAGCCTGGCGAGGAGGTGCTCAACTCCTCGGCGGAGACGGATTCCTACCTGTTCAAGACCACCTGGCGCCTGGCCGACGAACACACCCTGGACCTGGGCTACCGGCGCTTCGACGGCAACATGGGCGAGATCATGCCGTCGGACATCTTCCGCTACGGCACCGCCGGCATCTATCAGTACCCCACCAGCGAGGTACGGATCGACGGCTACACCGCGCGCTATCACTACCTGCCCGAAGGCAACCCGCTGGTGGACCTCACCGGCAACCTGTGGATGACCGACTCGAAGATCAGCACCCTGAGCGCGGCCTGGATGGCGCCGAAATCCCAGCTGTTCCGCACCGACCGCAGCTGGGCCCGCCAGGACAACCGACGCATCGGTGGCGACCTCAACAACATCTCGCGCTTCGCCACCCGCCACGGCGATTTCACCCTCGACCTGGGCGGCGGCTTCCAGCTCGAAGACCTGCAGCCGCAGAAGAGCGTGGTCACCACCCAGCACGACATCAACGCCAACCGCGGCCTGCGGGATGCCTCGCGCCAGGAGTTCAGCTTCAACGGCAAGCTGGAATACCAGCCCATCGAGGAGGTCACGCTCTGGGGCGGCGGCCGCTACAGCCATTACCGCACCCAGGACAACACCCTGCTGGCCGAGGCCCGGCGGCAGGACCGGCAGATGCGCTGGATCACCGTGAGCAGCCCCACGAGCTGGGGCAGCATGATGTGGTTCCCGGACGAGAACGGGCAGTACACCGACGCCACCGACCCGCGCCTGAACAATGGCATCGTCTTCGGCAACAGCAACGAGCCGTTCAATGGTGTGCCGTTCAACGAATCCGGCGCCACCAACGTGACCGTGCACCCGGAAGGCGTCAGCAACGTGGTCACCGGCTACGACTACACCCCGCAGCGCGGCAGCAGTGGCGGTGGTTTCTCGCCGGCCTTCGGCATCAATGTCGAGTTCCTGCCCGACACCTTCGTCTACGCCTCCTACACCCGGGGCCTGCGCCTGCCGTCGCTGTTCGAAACCAGCCAGGGCACCCAGCAGGTCACGCCGGGCAAGCACCTCAAGCCCGAGCGCGCGCGCAGCTGGGAAGTGGGCGTCAGTGCGCTGCGCAGCGACCTGCTGGTGGGCGGCGACTCGGCCTCGGCCAAGCTGGCGTACTTCGACAACGACATCCGCAACTACATCACCCGCTACTACGACCCGAGCCCGGGGCTGTGGGGGCAGATGACCTTCAGCAACACCGACAGCTACAGCACCCGGGGCCTGGAGCTGCAATCGCACTACGACGCCGGGCGCGTGTTCGCCGACCTCTCGGCCACCTACTACCTGAAGACCGAAACCTGCGACGCGGCCTTCGCCGCCAAGCTGCGCGCCTCCGCCAACCAGTACCAGCCCACGCAAGACACGCCCGACTGCACGCCGGGCAGCTACATGGGCTCGTACACCAACACCCAGAACCCGCCGCGGTACTCGGCCAACCTGCTCGCCGGGCTGCGCTTCTTCGACGAGGCCCTGACCCTGGGCGGGCGCATGACCTACAGCTCCGGCCCCACCGCGCAGATGGACAAGCCCTGGCAGACCGGCGCCACCACCCCGCAGATCGACTACCGCTCGGTGACGCTCCTCGACCTGTTCCTCAAGTACCAACTGCTGGAGCACACCGAGATGAATGTCTCGGTGCAGAACCTCACCGACCGCTACTACCTTGACCCGCTCGCGCAAAGCTTCATGCCCGCACCGGGGCGCACCTGGCGGGTGGGGCTGCAGACGCGGTTCTGAGTGGGGGGCTTTCTGCCTGGCTGTTGCCGGTGCCCGCATCCGGCCGGAGGCGGGCGCTGGTGAGAAGGCGCTGTCGGCCAGGCGCGGACATGGCCATCAGGCAGGCTGATCCGGTTGCAGCGCACAGGTGCTCACCCTGCGGTCCCTAGCCCTCCAGATCGCCGTTGCGCATGGCAAAGGTAATGGCCTGGGCAGTCGTTGCAACGCCAAGACGGCGGCGCGCCGAACGCAAATGGTTTTCCACCGTTCGCTCTGACAGGCCCAGTGTTGCGGCAATATCCGCCTGACGCTTTCCAGCAGCAGTCCAAGCCAGAACTTCGCGCTCGCGTTCGGAAAGCTGCCTGAACACCTCGCCTGCCGGCGCCTCGAGCAAGCGGCGTGCGGCGAAGAAGGCGGCCCTGGCCACAATGCACAAGGCCAGGCGAACCCAGGGAGCCGACTCCACCTGCTCCCCGCCAAGACTCATGGCGCCTTCAAGCCCCAGAGGACCGAATACGGGTATTTGCATCCCATGAACCCCGGGGCCCGTTGGCGTGCGTACCACCCGGTACAGCTCGCCGCCATTGCCTTTCACCTTGCTCCAGAAAAAGGGCTCGCGGGCCTCGAGGATATGACGGGTCACCGGACAATGGCGGACATAGGTCTGTGCGTCGACCGTCGCCTGGTCATCGAACCAGTTCCCCTCCACCCAGTAGACGCGCTCGACCACTTCGTCCCTTGCGGATGTGGCGGAAAACAGGACAAAGCGGTCGTAGCCAAAGGGCATGGCAAAGGCGCGGACCGACTTTTGGATCACCGCAAGCGTCTGCGCACGCTCGATCTCAAGGACGACTCGAAATGCCGCCTCGGCCACGTTCTGATTCACCCCGCGGCAACCTCTTTCAGCAACGCGGCGGCTGCCAGCTTGCCCAGGGCGTTGCCCGCGAGCGGGCTGTCACCCGTGAGCAGTTTTCGGTCCTGGTGGGTTGCTCCCGAGATGTCCTTGTTGATGATCTCGAGGCCCAGCGCCTGAAGTTCTTCACCGAACTTCCAGGTCAGATGGCCAGGCATGTAGCCGATGTTTGGGGTCTTCGCGTCAAGATCATCGGGGAACGCGCAGATCTTGTAGCCGTTGTAGATGCAAGTGTCCCGGCTTTCACCGATGCCTGCTGCGAGCAGGGCCGCAGGGCCATGACAAAGGGAGATCACGAACTTGTCGTTGGCCGCAGCCCACTGAAGGACTTTCTTCACGTCTTCGCTCTCAGGCAGACCGATCAAGGCCCCGTGCCCGCCCGGAATGAACACGCCGATATAGTCGGAGTCTTCGCCCAGCTTCTGCTCGATCACATCAGCCAGCTTGAGCGGGCTCTTGAACTGATCGCGATACTTGGCGTATTGCCCTTTTACCTCGGCATCTTCGGAGGGCATGGCCCAGAACTCGAATTTAACCGGGTTTCCGGACAGGGTCGCGATGTCGAAGGCAAACCCGGCCTTATCTAGGTGGTACATGGGCAGCAATGTCTCTACGGGGTGGTTTCCCGTCGAAAACAGGGTGCCGTTGTCCGTCAGCAAATAACGCTCATCGGCTCCGATCATCAGGACCTTCCAACGCCCGCCGCGATAGGGGTTCGGATAGTCGGCACCGCTGAGGTCGGATTTGGGGGACGTGAACTGGCTGAGCGAGTACGGCGAAGGGAAGAAGGCATTGTCCTCGGCCGGATCAGGGGTCGGGCGCTTGTCGTCAGTTTGTGCGGTAGCCATGGTTTTTCTCCGTCGATCGGGTCGATTACCCGGAGCCATCCTAGGGAGGCGCAACACCGCCAGACAATGAGGGATTTCCCTCAACGCCCACGCTGAATCACACGAGGCGGATGCTCATCTGAACTGCAAACGGTAAGTCTAGCCGCCCAAGCGAGCCTTCTTCAGGCTGACATCTGCCCGTCGCGACACGACCCGCCCGCAGAGGGCGGCTATGGGGCGAAAACGGCGGCTCTGTCTGCATTAAAACCACAACAGCTAACGCAGACAGAGCCTTCTATTTCGGGTTCAGGACGGCCAATAGGGGTCAGTTGCGCACCGTTCCGAACCGCTTTGGGGCGCGCGCGGCCTGTGTCCCATTCATCGTCAATTCGTCTGGAATTGATGCTTACCGCGCTGTCCCATCGCCTACAGGCGACCGCATGGGATAATCTTGCGCCACGAAACAACCATGAAGCGGTGATTTGAACGATGGGTTTTGAGCAATTAGCTGAGCTACGGGACCGCCTGCGGGCTGAAAAGCAACAGGCACAGGGTGAGCGCCCCGAGCGCCCTGAACGCCCGAAACAGCGCAAGCGAGACGCCGCGCCCCAGCAGGCCAAGCCGCGTGAGCAGGACCCTGCGGTGGAAGCGATCTGGCGGTTGCAGAAGCACTTCCCCCTGGCCTTCCCGGTCAACCCCGCCCCCAAGGTGCCGCTCAAGGAAGGCATCCTCAAGGACGCCGAGCAACACCTGGCGCTGCTGGGGTTGAGCCTCGAACAGCTCAAGCTGGGCGTTGCCGCCTGGTGCACGAGCAGTCGCTACTGGGCAAGCATGGTGGAGAACGCGCCCCGTCTGGACCTCAACGGCCAAGCCGTTGGTACGGTGACGGCCGGGCAGGCGCTGCACGCCAAGCAGCAGGCTGCGCGGAAGCGTGGGCAAGCGCGCCGCAAGCAGTCGAAGCGCAAAGAGAGCCCCAAAGAGAGCCCTCAAGCGCCCGCCGTCGATGCCGAGGCGCAGCAGCCCGCGAGCTGACGGCTCCGGCCGGGCACGAACCTGCTACGGCTTCTGGCCAGTGGCAGTTCCAGTGCCCGGCGCCAGCCAGGCGTAGACATGGTCGAGTGCGCCGCTTTCATCCCGGCGCTGCTTCACCAGCCGCATGCCGGCCTTCAGCAGCACGCGCTGCGAGGGCAGGTTCTCCGGCGCGACCGTGGCGATGATTCTTTCGAGCCCATGCCTGGCGTGCCCATAAGCCAGCAGCGCCGGAATGGCCTCGCTGGCCAGGCCTTGCCCCCAGGCCGAGCGGAGGAGGGCGTACTTCACTTCAGGCTCGACCTGCCCGCCAGGGTGAACCAGGCCGCAAAAGCCGATGATCGCCCCTGAGTCGATGCCTTCCAGCGCAAACATCCCATAGCCCCGCTCGCTGTAATTGGCCCAGGTGACTTCCAGCCAGTGTTCGCAGGCGGTGCGGCTGATCGGCTGCCCGTCGCCCACCCAGCGCATGGCCTCCGGGTCGGAATAAACCGCGTGAATCACGTCGAGGTCCTCGGCCGCCCACTGCCGACAGCGAAGGCGAGGGGTGATGAACAGGAGGCGGGTCATGGGGCGTATCAGCCTGCGCTTTGGGTGGCTGCTGATTTAGCAACCAGGATTCACCCAGGCGTCCTTCGCCTGCTCGTGCAAGGGTGGCAGAATCTGCTTCGATTACCTGGCCGGCCAGCTTGCGGCCCCTCCCTCTCAACGGTCCCATCGCCATGAAAACCAGCCTGCCCTGGCTCGCCCCGTTGCTCGCCATCTGCCTGGGGGCGCCCCTGCCGTGCGCCGCTCAGGGTCTTGCTGCCGAAAACCATCGCGTCGGCGTGCAGGTGCTCGACCCCGATGTACCCGCCGTCGGCACCTGGCGGGTCAAGGTGCATGCGACCTACCGGCCATTGGTGGAAGGCTCGCCGAACACCACGGAGACCACCACCTCTCGCGCCAACTGCCCGTCGTCGCGCTTCAGCGTGCCGTCACTCAAGCGCTGTACCCGCACCTGGAGCCGGACGGTGTGGCTGAAGCTGCCCGCCGCGCAGGTCATGACGGCAGGCCCGCACGCCCTGGACCTGGACTTCGCCCCGGTAATCGAGGACCACGGCGGCACCTTCCGGATCGACAGCCTGGCCCTGGAATACATGACCTGCGCCAAAGGCTGCGAGATCGAGCGCGTGGATATCCCGCTCAGTTGCTATGCCGACGACACCGAGCCGGGCGAGGTGCTCGCCGCCGGCCTGCTGCTCAGTTACTCACGCGGCGCCAAGGCTGCTCGGGAGGTGGCCGAGTGCGGGCTCAAGGTCGGCCGGGAAGTCAGCTGGGCCAACCGGGAGACGGTAATGGCGCGCGTGCGTGGCCACTTCGGCGACGAGCAGCAGATGGTCAGCAGCGAGCTGCTCAACGCATTCCCGGCAATCCCGGGCGCCGACCATCGCTGGCGGTGGAACCCGGCGACGGACCGCGATCTGCTCGACGATCGCTGCCCGTTGCCGGCCAACCAGAGCTACGTGAACAGCACCTACTTCGCCACGCTACCGGTCGCCACGGGCTGGCCGTACCGGCATGAGGCCGAGGTTTACGTCACCAGCAAACCGAATGGCGAGGTGTGCAACATCTGGCTGACGGGCACCGGTGATGAGATGTACCTGCGTTATTTCTACAGCTACCAGGCGGGCACGCTGATACAGGCGGCCACCGACGGTGAGGCGGACCGGGTATCACGCGAGTGGCGCTGGGCGAACCGGGAACCCTGGGAATATACGCGGCGGCAGATGCCGGACTCGGTTGCCGGGCACGACGCCATCCTCTACTGGCACAGAACCGCTGCCGAGCAGTGGCCCAAGCGCATGGACTACACACCCGACTTCGAAGAGTTCAAGGCTCTGAACGCGTTCTCCCAGCAGTTGCTCAAACGTTTTCCGGCGAAGTAGAGGCAGGATCATCACAGGGGGCGTGTAGATTGCCCATGCCAGGATGCGGCGCGACAGCGAAGCAATACCCTGGCACTTTCATCGGAATAACTTGAGGCGATTGATCAGGCTTTGCGATATTAAATGGCCATGCCGAAAGTGTAGGAAGCGTTCCTCAGCCCTTGGCACATACGCTTCCGTCATTCCTCCACCCCCTGGCTCCCCTTGCCACTCCACTCGTTGTGCAACTACATGGTCGCTACCGTCATCCTCGGCATGCTCTGCGTGCACCTGCTGTGTTTTTGCGTGATGTTCCTGCTGATCAGCACCCGGCTGAACAGCAAGAAGATGGGCATGGAAGTCTTCGCCCTGGGCAATTTCCTGCTTGGGCTCGCCTACATCCTGCAGTTGGTGGACGGCCCTGCGGGCTGGGGGCTGGTGAGTGTGGTCAACCACTCGCTGACGCTGTGCGCCCCTGTGGCCTATGTGCTCGGCGCCTTGCGCTTTTTCGACCGCCCGACGCCTGTGGTGCGCCCGCTGCTGATCCTCGCCGGCACCTACACCGTGGTGCAGGTGCTGGTGCAATGGGCGCTGGGCAGCGAGGCGCGCTATGCACTGCTGGCGGGGGCCTGTGCGTTGCTCTTCCTGGGCATGACGGGGACGTTGCTCTATACGGGACGGACCATTGCCCGGGACCTGCGCGTCGAGATGGCCGTGTTCGCCGTCCTGGTCGCCGGCATCTGCGGCCTCAACGCCGCGAAGCTCGGCATGATCCTCACCGGCGGCATGGCGGCGCTGGATATGAACACCGGCTTCCAGAAGATCTTCTACATCTACATGTCTTTCCTGGCGACGGTGCTGCCGCCATGCGCCGTGTGGCTGGTGCTGCGCCGCCTCACCGATGAGCTGCGCAGCATGGCCGCCCATGACCCGCTCACCCGCTTGCTCAACCGTCGGGGGCTGATGGAGGGCCTGGACGCGCATTTCCGCTCCCGCAGCGCCGGGCCCGCATACCTGCTGATCGTGGACATCGACCACTTCAAGAACATCAACGATAGCCATGGCCACAAGATGGGCGATCTCGTTCTGTGCCGAGTCGCCGACGTCCTCAAGGCCACCGCCCGCCAGGGCGACCTGATCTGCAGGCTGGGCGGGGAGGAGTTCGTGATCATCACCCTGGACACCGACAGGGCGGGTGCCTTGCAACTGGCGGAGCGCACCCGCGCGGCCATCGAGAGCAGCGAGGCGCCCGGCGACGATCAGCAAGCGCCGATCCGCTGCACGGCCACCATCGGTGTTTCGGAAGGCTTCACCCACTCGCAAGCCCTCGACGGGGTCATGCAGCAGGCGGACAAGGCCCTGTATCAAGGCAAGGCCTCGGGGCGTAATCGGGTCGAATGGGCGGGGCGCTCGATAGGTTTCTAGAGGTGCCCGGCTACGACGCCGGGCTGCCTCGACTAGCGTGACACCTGCGATAGGGCGTGAATGACCTTCGCCGTCATCGCCTCGGCGCTGCTATCGCCGTCGACCCTCAGAATCGGTGCCGTTTGC
The DNA here is from genome assembly GCF_032621735.1 of Pseudomonas sp. zfem005. Taxonomy (NCBI): domain Bacteria; kingdom Pseudomonadati; phylum Pseudomonadota; class Gammaproteobacteria; order Pseudomonadales; family Pseudomonadaceae; genus Pseudomonas; species Pseudomonas sp. zfem005. The sequence goes on from NZ_JAVYJE010000008.1 coordinate 110,885, forward strand.
CCGGCCAGCCACGCCTCGTGCCAGGCCCGGTTGCGCCCCTCGAACTCCGGGTTGTCGTATTGCGAAGCCCACTCGCGAAAGGCCACCTGTATGCCGTGCATATCGCCGTCGGGGGCGACCCGCTCGCCAAGGCGTTCCTTTCACGGATCTTATTGGGTTACGGCTGCTCAGACCGAGCTGGGGGTGAACCGCCAATGCCAGGGCTCATAGTCGAAACCGTTCGGGTTGCCTCGCGGGTACGACAACTGGAAGCCGAACGCCGCTGCGTGTTTTTCCAGCCAGGCGAACGCCGGTGTGTTTTCAAACTCGGTCTCCAGCGCCGGGCAACCCGGCGTGCCGATATCCACCGCCAGCCCCGTGTGGTGCTCACTGAAAAGTGGCGGTGCCGACACGGCCAGGATCTGCTCGAGGCTCAGCCCGGCCTCGAGCTTTCGCTCGATGATCGACACCTGCCGCGCCACGCTTCTGAAGGCCGAGACGATATGCAGGTCGACTCCATCCGCGCTTGCGCCGGATTTGAGCCTTGTCCAGGCCTGTGCGGCGGGCGGTGCTAGCTGGTGTTCCCTGCCATTCGCATCGACTTCGGCCACCTCCAGAACGGTCGCCTCGGTGAACTCCAGTAGGCCTTTGGCAACAACCAGCCCGACGGGGATTCCCAGCTTGTCGAGCATGGCCAGAGCGGCGGCGGAATAGTGCATGTGATGGCCTATGGGGGAGGGCATGACTCGGTGGGCGTGGTGCCTTGGAGTAAAGCGGAGGGGCTTGTCATTAGTCGAGGGCTGGGTGCGCTTCTGGTCGACAACTGCTCATTGCGACAGGTTGCTATCGGCCATTAGTGGTCACTAGGTTGGGGCGACTGACTTGAGCAAGTTGTTAGATACGAGTGGCCTTGAGCGGGGGCATGGATATCACACCGGCACGACGGCTGTTCCTGTCCTGCTCTCGGTGGCAAATTTTATAAGCACTTGACCACACTTAGATCTCTCGATCATTTCCGGCGAGACGGGAGTCTTCAATCGGACCCATGTGCTATCTCTGCTGCCAGGGTCTAAGAGTGTGTAAGCGGTCTTGTTGTTCAGACCGAACTTGATTTGTAGTGAATTCTTAAAGATGCCGGACTTAAAGTTTGAAGCAACCGATGCACCAGCGTGCGAGAAGAAGCAAAATCTGCGCACACGTGGCCGGAATGCCGCAGCCGCTAAGAAAACTGGCGCGCCTGTCTCGTTGATGATCTCAATGTGAAGGACAGGTTGAGGGGAGTCAGGAGATTTTGCGCCAACCTGATCTTGGGGCTCGTTGAAGACGGCATGCTCGACATATACGTGAGCTGTCAAACCTCTGAGGCCACGGCCTTGATAGTCGAGCAGAGTTGTTTGGAGGCGGAGCCAGACCCAAGCTAGTACCGCAACGGCCACGCCTACCAAGCCTTTTGCTACCTCGGCTGGAATCGACTCAAGGATCTTCTGTAGCAGTTCAGCCATGGTCATTGTTGCCATCCCCGCTGGCTTGTTCAGAGTGATCTGGTGATGCCTAGCGTTCGCCGCCTCACATATAGGGCCGTCGGTTTGCAGCGAACGGTTAGGAATAAAGCCAGTCAAGTACTTCCTTTACTTTCAGAGGAGCAGCGGCAAGACCTCCGTGGAGATTAGAAAGCCTTTGGCAGTGTGTCCACAGTCTGCTTTTGGCGGATAACTGCCGCCTCTACCGATCCGTTTACCTCCAGCAAACACCTCATGCAGTTCCGCGCACTGGGACGACTCGGCGGCCCCACTGCGTGTACACCGGCCACGTCCAAACACCAGGCCCAATCGGCTCGAAACTCAATGCGACGACACAAAAGGCGAGGGGCCCGTCGGTGCCGGCAGCGCATAGGCCTGTTTCATCCAGGCCACTTCCGCCAGTGGCGTGCGGCCGAACAGGCGCTTGAAGTCGCGGCTGAATTGCGAGGCGCTTTCATAGCCCACCAGGAAGGCCGAATTGGCGGCCGTCAGGTCGTTGCGCAGCATCAGCAGGCGCGCCTGGTGCAGGCGTGTCGACTTGAGGTATTGCATGGGCGAGGTGTCGGTCACCTTGCGAAAGTGCAGGTGGAAGTTGGGCACGCTCATCTGCGCTTCCCGGGCCAGGGCTTCCACATCCAGGTGCTCGTGGTAGCAGCTGTGGATCTTGTGGATGGCCCGCGTCACCTTGCCGAACTGGCCCTGCTGGGCGATGGCCGCGCGCAGGGTGCCGCCCTGTTCGCCGGTGAGGATGCGGTAGTAGAGTTCGCGCAGCATCGCCGGGCCGAGGATCTGCGCGTCGCTGGGGTCGTCCATCACTTCCAGGAAGCGCAGGGTCGACTTGCGCAGCGGCTCGTCCATGGGCGAGGCGTAAATGCCCATCGGCTGGGCCGCGGTGAAGCCCCGAACTGCATCCACCTGCTGGATCAGCTCGCCAGCCAGGGTGAAGTCCAGGCGCAGGTACACCGCCAGCATGGGTTCCGCCTCGCTGGCGTCGGTCTCCATGGTGAAGGGCACCGGCACTGACACCACCAGGTAGTGCTGGGCGTCGTAGACGTAGATCTCATCGCCCAGGTAGCCGCGTTTCCGTCCCTGGCAGAGGATGACGATGCCCGGCTCGTACAGCACCGGCGTGCGCGTCAGTGGCCGGTTGGAGCGCAGGAAGCGCACATCGTCCAGCGCGCTCAGGTTGTAGCCTTCCTGCGGCGCCAGCCGGCCCATCAGTTGCACCATGCGCGCTGCGCTCGAGTCCTCGGGCTTTTTAGCCATCGACTGCACCGTTCTCCATCTTTGTTGCTCAACCGTCGGTAGAACGGCTGAGCGCCTCCCATTGCTCAATACTCTCCGCCGTGCGCTGCAGCTTGTCACGCACCAATGCCAGGGCGTCGCTGCCCAGCAGCAGGTGGGCCGGTGGTGTGGGGCTGGCGATGAGGGTCAGCATGGCGCGGGCGGCCTTTTGCGGGTCCCCCAGCTGGCGGCCGCTCTTGTCCACGCGGGCCTGGCGCACCGGATCGAAGCTCGCGTCGTAGTCACTGATGCTGCGTGGCGTGCGTTGCATCGAACGGCCCGCCCAATCGGTGCGGAACGACCCCGGCGCCACGGCGGTGACGAAGATGCCGAAGGGGGCGAGCTCCTTGCTCAGGGTGTCGGAGATGCCTTCCAGCGCAAACTTGCTGCCGCAGTAGTAGGCGATACCCGGCAGGGTGATATGGCCGCCCATGGAGGTGATGTTGAGGATGTGCCCCGCTCGGCGTTGGCGGAAGTAGGGCACGAAGGCCTTGGTGATCGCCACCGCGCCGAATACGTTCACATCGAACTGGCGACGCATCTCCTCCAGCGGCGACTCCTCGAAAACCCCTTCATGGCCGTAGCCCGCGTTGTTCACCAGCACGTCCACCGGGCCGTGCCGTTCCTCGACGGCGGCGACCACCGCGTCAATAGCCTCGAAGTCGGTAACGTCCAGCATCACGCCGTGGGCCCGCTCGGGGCTGAGCGCCTGGAAGGTCGCCAGGGCGGCTTCGCTGCGAACGGTGCCGATCACGCGATGGCCCTGGGCGAGTGCCTCCCTGGCCAGGGCCTGGCCGAAGCCGCTGCTGACGCCGGTGATGAACAGGGTTTTTGCTGCATTCATGGTTCGCACTCCGGTCGATACGAGGTGCGGCCATGCTAGGGCGAGGGACGGAGATGGGCGATGCCGGATCGGATTTAGATATTGCCTGTTCCTATCAGGGCTGTGAGTGGTCGACTGGGGAGGGACAGCTACCCCGGGGGAGTCGCCAGGCACCTGCCTGCGCTCCCCACGGACCTCAGCGTGCCGCTCACACCAGTCTCGCACCCCCATCGATATTCAACGTCGCACCGTTCATGAAGCCGTTGCTCATCAGGAACAGGGTGGCCGCGCCGGCTTCCGTAGCGGTGCCCAGGCGATGCAGCGGCAGCGTCTGCTCCAGCGCTGCGACGAAGGCATCGCGGCCGTCTCCCAGTGCCTTGCTGAAGATGGGCGTGTCGATGGGCCCGGGGGATAGGGTATTGACCCGGATCGGCGCCAGCTCCAGGGCGAGGCCCCGTGCCAGGGCCTCCATGGCGGCGGATGCGGCCGCCAGCACTGCGGTGCCGTGGGCGTTGGGACGCTCGGAGAGCATCCCGGAGATGAAGGTGATGGAACCGTCCTTCGCCATGCGCTCGCCCAGGGCGCGTATGGCATGCACCGAGGCCCACATGCGCTCGTCGAATGCCCGGTGGAGATGGTCGATCCCCGCATCCATCACCTTGCCCACCACGTAGGTGCCGGCCAGCAGCACCAGGTGGTCCACGTTCGGGATATCCGCCAGGGCGGCTTGGATGGCATCGCTGTCGGTCACGTCGGCGGCGCGCCAGGCGTCCAGGCCGTTGTCGCGGGCGGCTTGTTCGGCGCGGGTGGCATCGGAGCCGATCACGGTCACCCGTGCGCCGGCGGCCTTGGCCTGGATGGCGGCGGCCAGGCCGATGCCGGACGTGCCCCCGCAGATCACCACGGTGCGACCGTGCAGGTTGGTGGGGAGGGCGGGTACAGAGGTCATGGTTTCATCTCCTTGAACGCCGGGATGGCGTCGATGGGAGAAGGCTAAAGCGTCGCCTCTGGATTGATAATAAGGGCCTTTGTCGCTTTACTTATGCCATGAAGGAACAGATAGGGTTGGACCGCCTCACCGGTCTCATCGCCTTTGCCCGCGCCGCCTCCCTCGGCAGCTACACCGCTGCCGCCCGGGACCTCTCGGTGTCGCCATCGGCCATCAGCAAAAGCGTGCAGCGCCTGGAGCAGCATTTCGGGCTCAAGCTGTTCAGCCGCACCACCCGTTCGCTCACCCTCACGCCGGAAGGGCGTGACCTGTATGAGCGGGCGCTGCGCATCCTGCGCGAGGTGGAGGACATCGACCAGGCCGCCGTCGCCTCCCGCGCCGAGCCCTCCGGCACCCTGAAGGTCACCGCGCCGCCGCCCATCGGCCTGAATATCCTGGCGCCGGCCATCCCCAGGTTTCGTGAACGCTACCCCAAGCTCGCCATCGACCTGCGCCTGGGCGACCCCTATGCCGACATCATCGAGCAGGGCATCGACGTCGCGGTACGCGTGGGCAACCCGGTGGACTCGCGGCTGATCTCGAAAACCCTTGGCCCCCATCGCATCGCCGCCTTCGCCTCACCGGCCTATTTGGCCAGGCGCGGCACGCCGCTGGAGCTCAGGGACCTGGCGAACCACGACTGCGTGAACTTCCGCTATCAGAGCTCGGGCCAGGCATTGCGCTGGCCCTTCAGCGTGGACGGCAAGGTGGTCGAGCTGGTGCCGGATGCGACCATCGTCATCGACGCCAGCGACGCGGTCGCCGCAGTGGTGGCAGCGGGTGGCGGAATCGGTATTTCGCCCACCTACGTGGCGGCGCCCTATGTGGCCCGTGGCGAGTTGACGCCGCTGTTCCCGGAGTTCGCGGTGGACCGCTCCTCCATCACCGCGCTGTGGCCGGAAAGCCGGCGGGGCAGCCCCAACGTCAAGGCCTTCGTCGGCTTTCTCGAGGAGCTGTTCCCGAACCCCACGACCTGGGACGAGATCGTTAGCAACGCGTGAGTCGAGCGCTAGGGCGGATGTGCTAATTGCCCCCCTATCCCGCCACTTCTAGATTCCCAGCTTTTGCTCTGCGTGCGGGGAGGGCGCCTGCCCGAGTCGCCGCCGTTTTCTACAGGGAGTTACACATGCTATCGCTCACCCGGATGTTCTCCGCCGGCCTGCTGTTCGCGCTGGCCGCCACTCACGTTGCCGCCGCCTCGGTGGATGAGATCTTCCGCTCGGAAGACACCGACGGCGATGGCGCGCTGTCCGTGGTGGAAGCCCAGGCTGCTGCCCCCAAGACCTTCCGCGCCATGGACAGCAACGGCGACGGCGTGCTCAAGGTGGACGAAATCGCCGCCTACACTGCCGTCGAAAGTGGGCCCGAGATGGTCTGGCCCGCCGAGGTGCTGGCGTCGGTTTCACAGAAGACCCTGGAGTACTGGGACGGCAACCACGACGGCAAGGTGACCGAGCAGGAGTATGTGAAGGCTTCGGTCGACATGATGCTGCTGGCCGACTCCGACGGTGACCGCAAGGTGACCCGTGAAGAGCTGCAACGCTTCCGGGGTGAAGCCGTTACGCCGTGATGGTTTAAGCGCTTGGCTGTGGTGGCGTGAGCCCCGAGGCTCCAGGCCGACATAAGCCTCCGATGCGGCGTGGTTTAGCACGCCGCAGGTGGAAGGCTGATCGGCATCAGCGGATGCGTTCGGGCCTCACCCCAGCAACCCACCCAAGCCACGGTAGGCCGGCTCATCGCTCGAGGTCACCAGGGTCGCGGTCTGGCCCGTCTGGCAGAGCACCTTGCCCCTGTAGACCTGGCCGTTGGGCAGGGTCACCGTCACCTCGCCGGCCTGCCTGAGGTCAGCGCTGCAGGTGATGTCGTAGACGCCGGGTGCCGTTCGCTTCAGGAGGATGCGCGTTCGGCGCTGGAAGGTGCCGGCGAGCTCGCCATGGGTTCCCGTGTAGGTGAGGATGGCTTGTCCTTCGTACCTGGTCATCTGCAGCTCCTCCTTGCTGGCAGCGCTGCTTGCGCTATCCACGTTGCTCCTGGTGCCTGGCCTGCTCGGGGCGATTGGGCGCGGTTTCCTGCCCGGCTGCCACCAGGGTCACGACCTGGCCCTCCTGGACGGCCACCGTGCCGCTGATGTGCTGCCGCTCGGGCAGCGTGATGCGAACCTCTTCAGCACCCCTGAGGTTCAGCCCACAGGTGAGATTGAAGACGCGCGGGGCGGTTTCTTCGAGCCCGATTTCGGTTCGCCGGCTCTGGATGCCGAGCATCTGGCCCGCACGCCCGCTGAAGGAAACGATGGCCTGCCCGTGATAGCTGATCATGCTGGTCTCCACTGCGTTCCTGGTGCATTGGAGGCCCGTGAGCGGGTGCGGTTCAGCCCGGCCCGCCCCGGGGTGACGGGCGGGTTGGCGGGGTTCGGAGCGCTGCAAGGCGCGCACGGCCTGGCCTTGGCCGGAAACTAGAATCCATCGTCTATTTTTGTTGAACGGTTTTTCGCGCCGGCTTTCATAGTTTTGCGGCCCAGCCGCCTGCCCCTCGGAAGCCACTAAAAACAACCTGGAGCCCCCCATGAAAGCCTCCGCTATCAGCGCGATGTTCGTCACTTCCCTGCTAGTTGCCAGCGGCGTGAACGCCGAAGTCTTTTCGCTGAAGGTCGAAAACGATGTATTCACCGGCGGCCAGGACGGCCACTACACCAACGGGATCGAGGGCTCCTTGGCTTTCGAACCCGAGCAGGCGCACTGGACGCGCAACCTGGCAGGCGTGCTGCCCGGCTGGTCCACCAGCGACCTGAGCTACGCCGCCTACCGCTTCGGCCACCAGCTCTACACCCCCGAGGAGATCGAGACCGCCGAGCTGCAGGAGCAGGACCGCCCCTACGCCGGGCTGGTGTTCGGCGGGGTGACACTGTTCGCCGATGAGCAGCGGGAAGGGCTGCGCATGAGCGACACCTTCACCCTCGACGCCGGCCTGGTCGGCCAGGGCGCGGGCGGCAAGCGATTGCAGCGGGCGGTGCACAAGGTCACCGGCAGCGATGCGCCGGAGGGCTGGGACAACCAGCTGGAGAACGAACCCTTCGTCAACCTGGGCTACGAGAAACGCTGGTGGCTGCAGCATCAGCTGGGTGGCCTGGAGCTGGAATACGGCCCCAGCGTCGGGGGCGCGGTGGGCAACCTCTACACCTACGCCTCCACCGGCGCGGGCGTGCGCTTCGGCCAGGGGCTTTCGCGCAGCCTGAGCCAACCCGCCGTCACGCCGGCGCCCAGCGGCGCGCAGTACTTCAAGCCCGGTGAAGGCTTCGGCTGGTTCGTGTTCGCCAACCTCGAAGGGCGCTTCATGGCCCACAACATGCTGCTGGACGGCAACACCTTCAAGGACAGCCATTCCGTGGACCGCGAGAAGTGGGTGGGCGACGCTCAGTTGGGGTTCGCCATGCTGTGGGACCGCTGGCAGCTGTCGTTCGCCAACGTCTGGCGCAGCCATGAGTTCAAGACCCAGCAGGAGCACGACCAGTTCGGCTCGGTCACCCTGTCCACCTGGCTGTGACGAGCGGGGCGCCTGCAGGCGCCCGGCACCTCAGGAGGCGTCGCGCCCCTGGCTCGCCTCGATGGCCTGGATGTAGGCGGTGAGCGCCCGGGGGATTTCCTCGTGCAGCACCGCGGCCCGCATGTCCTTGTCGTAATCCACCATCAGGTCGGTCACCAGGCCCAGGGGCAGGCCGAGCAGGGTGGCCGCATAGGCCTTCCTGGCACGCTCGTCGGTGCCTGGCAGGCGCAGCGTCAGGATGCGTATGCACAAGGCCTGCAGCAGGGGCTGGACGGGGGTGTCGGTGGGGGACTTGCCCGCCGCCCTGTCGAATCGGATCAGGGACAGCAGCACCGGGTTCTGCGCCACGTAGTCCAGCAGCGGCTTGACCAGCAGGGTGATCAGCCGCTCTGCGCTGGCGCCCTGCCAGGTGGCGTCGTCGATGCGGCCGATCTCCTCGGCGACCGCCTGGATGGCCAGCTCGTGGCGTTCGGAAAGGGCGAGAAGCATGCTCTGCTTGTTCGGGAAGAAGTGGTAGAGCGAGCCGATGGAGGTCTCCGCTTCCGCCGCGATCCGGTGCATGCCGAGCGCCGCTTCGCCTTCCTCCACCAACAGCCGCTCGCAGGCCTCCAGGATGGCCGTGACGCGCTGCTCGCCACGGCTTTGCCGGGGCTGGCGCTGGGCCTTGCGCCGGGGCGTGCGGGTGGGTTCTTTGACGAGAGGCATGGGGCACCCTGGGAGTCCGAGCAACTAAAGACAACGGCCTGGTCGATTTGTGCGCGCGCAATGCGTCGAATCCCCAGCGGCACAGCCACCTCGTGCAAACCGGCCTGGATTTTGGTCTGATGCAGGCGCACCCGATGCGACCCCTCCGTCCATCCAACACCACACGCGAGTACCGGACCCTGAACAACCTGACCCGAGAAGAACTGCAGGCCGAGGTCGCCCGCCTGCGCGCCGCGCTGGATGCGGCGCAGGCGGGTATGCGGCAACCCGCCGAACTCGCGCGGGACGAAACCCTGGAGCGTTACCGCCTGGCCGCCAAGGCCACTAACGACGCCATCTGGGACTGGGACCTGCTCGCCAACCACGTGCTGTGGAACGATGCCCTGGAGCACGCCTACGGTTACCCCGCCAATAGCGTCGAGCCGACGGGCGACTGGTGGATCGCGCAGATCCACCCCGATGACCGGGAGCGCATCAGCGCCTCCATCCACGCGGTGATCGACGGCACCGGCACGGCCTGGTCGGACGGTTACCGCTTCCGCTGCCACGACGGTTCCTACGCCGAGGTGCTCGACCGCGGCCATGTGATCCGGGACGCGCAAGGCCGGGCGCTGCGCATGATCGGCGCGATGCTGGACCGCACCAAGGTACGCACCGCCGAGGCGGCGTTGCTGCGCAGCGAGGAGCGTTTCAGAACGGTGCTGGAAACCACCGAGGCGGCCTTCGCCATCGTGCAGGTGAAGTTCGACGAAAACGACGAGCCGGTGGACTACCGCTTCGTCGAGGCCAACGCGGCGTTCGAGCGCGAGTCGGGTGTGAACCTGCGCGGCAAGTGGGTCACCGAGTTCGCCCCCGATCTCGAGCGCTTCTGGTTCGAAACCTACGGCCACGTGGCCAAGACCGGCGAGCCGGCCAATTTCGAAAACTACGCCAAGGCCTTCGAGCGCTGGTTCGACGTACGCGCGGTGCGGATCGGCGAGCCGGCCGAGCGCCAGATCGCCATCATCTTCAGCGACGTCACCCAGCGGCGTGACGCCGAGGAGCGCCTGCGCATCAGCGAGGCCCAGGCCCGCGAGAACGGCGAGCGCGTGCAACTGGCCCTGGCGGCCGGCGCCATCATCGGCACCTGGCACTGGCACCTGCCCACCGATAGCTTCACCGTCGACAAGCCCTTCGCCGACTCCTTCGGCCTGGACCCGGCGCTGGGCCGCGAGGGCCTTGCCCTCGAACAGATCATTGCCAACGTGCACCCCGAGGACCGCGAAGGCCTGATCGCGGCAATAGACGAAGTCATCGCCCGTGGCGGCGCCTACGCCCACCAGTACCGGGTCCGTCGCAGAGACGGCAATTACTACTGGATCGAAGCGAACGGGCGCGTGGAGCTGGCCAATGACGGCAGCCCGCTCAACTTCCCCGGCGTGCTCATCGACGTCGAAGGGCGCCGCGCCGTCGAGGCCGAGCGCGACCGGGCGATCGCCGCCCTGCGTGCCTTCACCGACACCCTGGAACAGCGGGTCGCCGAGCGTTCGGCCGAGCTGATGCAGGCCGAGGAAAAGTTGCGACAGTCGCAGAAGATGGAAGCCGTGGGTCAGCTCACCGGCGGCTTGGCCCACGACTTCAACAACCTGCTGGCGGGCATCTCCGGCGCCCTCGACCTGATGGGCCTGCGCATCGCCCAGGGGCGCTGGCAGGACATCGAGAAATACATCGGCACCGCCCAGGGCGCGGCCAAGCGGGCAGCGGCCCTGACCCACCGGCTCCTGGCCTTCTCCCGGCGGCAGACGCTGGCTCCGCGGGCCACCGACGTTAACCTGCTGATTGCCGGGATGACCGAGCTGATCCAGCGCACCGTGGGGCCCAGCATCCGTGTCGAGACCTCCGGCGCGGCCGGCCTGTGGCGTGCGCTGGTGGACGCGAGCCAACTGGAGAATGCGCTGCTCAACCTGTGCCTCAACGCCCGCGATGCCATGCCCGAGGGCGGCTCCATCACGGTTGAAACCACCAACCTGATGCTGGACCCGAGTGCGGCCCGCGTACTCGACCTCCCCGAGGGTGAATACCTGTGCCTGTCGGTGACCGACAACGGCATCGGCATGACGGCGGAAACCATGGCCAAGGCCTTCGACCCGTTTTTCACCACCAAACCCATCGGCCAGGGCACTGGCCTCGGCCTCTCGATGATCTACGGCTTCGCCCAGCAATCCGGCGGGCAGGTGCGCATCCACTCGACGCCGGGTCGGGGCTCCACCGTCAGCATCTACCTCCCGCGCTATCACGGCGACATGAGCGGGGAGGAGGCCGAGACGCCCGGCAACCCTTCCGCCCGTGCCGAAACCGGCGAAACCATCCTGGTGGTCGACGACGAGCCGTCGGTGCGCATGCTGCTGACGGAAGCACTGGGCGACCTGGGCTACACCCTGATCGAAGCGGCCGACAGCCTGGCCGGGCTCAAGGTACTGCGCTCGGATGTGCACATCGACCTGCTGATCACCGACGTCGGTTTGCCCGGTGGCATGAATGGCCGACAGATGGCGGACGCCGGGCGGGAGATCCGCCCTGGCCTGAAGACCCTGTTCATCACCGGCTACGCCGAAAATGCCGTCTTCGAACCCAGCTACCTCGGCCCGGGGATGGAGGTGCTGACCAAGCCCTTCACCCTCGAAGCGCTGGTGGCGCGGGTGCGTGGGTTGGTGGTGGGCTAGTCAAAGCACCCTGGGGTTGTGGTACTTCTTCTGGTTGAACGCCGGGGATCACAGCAGGCTGCTTGCGGCCCTGGCTGTATAAAAACGCTGCGGCTGATGGATAGCTGCATATTGAATGGTTTTAGTCGCTGGCCAATCAGAACACCCCGGCAGCCGGCACTCTTGAAACACCTTGTCCCACAGGCGGTTCATTCATGCAGACATACTCCATAAACGCTGTTTCACCTGCCGACTTCGATGCGTTCATGGCCTATCTCGACGATCACCTGCGCGAGAACGGCTCGCCGGAAGTCGGCTATTTCCAGCCGTTGTCGCGCAGCGCGTCCTCCTACCCGCCTGAGCGGAAAGCGGCGTTCCGCGCTGGCTTGGAGATAGCGCTCGGCGAGCCCGGTTGGCGCCGGGCCTGGGTCGCGCGAGCCGAGGATGGGCAGATCGCCGGGCACATCGACCTCCGCAGCCACGCTGAGCGCTACGCGACTCATCGCTGCCTGCTGGGCATGGGTGTGCACTGTGCCCACCGACGCCGTGGGTTGGGTGCTTTGCTGATCGAGCAGGCTGGGCGATGGGCTGCATCCACGGCCCTGCTGGAGTGGATCGACCTGCAAGTGCTTGGCAGCAACGCAGCAGCCATTGCCCTCTACCGGCAGGCAGGCTTCATCCAGGTGGGAGAGGTGCCGCAGATGTTCAAGATCGATGGGCAGTCTTTCTCGTACACGACCATGACGAAGCGCTGTTCGAATCAGTAGTACCGCTCCTGGCCGGACGCCAACCGGGTGGGCGCGATGCCAATCCAATTTCCCCGGCCTTGCAAACACCTTGAACAAGCCGAGGGCACACGCGTCAGTTCTTATGAGAGGCGCCGGCATGAACCGGCCTCCACAACCGATGAGGACATGACCATGAATGCCATCGAACTGCTCAAGCAGGACCACGTCACCGTGAAAGCCCTTCTCGAACGACTCGGCAGCACCACCGAGCGCGGGGTGAAGACGCGCACCGAGCTGCTGCGCAAGATCGAGGTGGAGCTGCTGGTGCACACCACCCTCGAAGAACAGATTTTCTACCCCGCCTTCAAAGCCGCCGGCGGCAAGGACGAGACCATCATGTCGGCCGAGGCCAAGGAGGAGCACCGCACGGTCGATTCCCTGGTGCTGCCGGACCTCAAGCAGACCTCGCCGTCTTCCCTCGAATTCGCCGGCCGCGCGAAGGTGCTCAAGGAGTTGCTGGAGCACCACATCGAGGAAGAGGAAACCGAGATGTTCCCCAAGGCCGCCAAGCTGCTGGGCAAGCAGAAACTCGCCGAGCTGGGGGCCGAGATGGAGGCGCTGAAAAAGTCCATGAAGCAGGATCTGCAACGCCACGCGGCCTGATCCGCGACCAGCCTTTCACGCCGCAGCCCAAGACTGCGAAGCTGCTTTTCGGGTGGACAACGCTTTTTTGTCCACCAACGGAGCCCCGGTCAAACGCGCTTGGTGGATGTAAAAAGCGACATCCACCCTACCTCCAGGCATGACTGCGGAGTGGCTTTCGTAGGGTGGACAACGCTCTTTTTGTCCACCAACGGAGCTCCGGTCGAGCGCGCGTGGTGGATGTAAAAGCGCCATCCACCCTACCTCCAGGCATGACTGCGGAGTGGCTTTCGTAGGGTGGACAACGCTTTTTTTGTCCACCAGCGGAGTTCCGTTCGAGCACCCAGGTGGAATGTGAAACGCGACCGTCAGCCCACCACCGACAACGCCCAACCCGCCGCGCTGCTGGCGATCACCACCAGCCAGGGCGGCAGCTTCAGCCACGTCAACGCCAGTAGCGCGGGCAGTGCCAGGGCGAGGTCCGCCGGTTGGTGGATGGCACTGGTCCATACCGGGTCGTAGAGGGCGGCCAGCAGCAGGCCGACCACGGCGGCGTTGAGGCCCATCATCGCCGCCTGCATGCGGGTGTTGTGGCGCACCTGCTCCCAGAACGGCAGCGTGCCGGCCACCAGCAGGAAGGCAGGGAGGAAGATCGCCGCCAGGCAAACCAGCCCGCCCACCCAGGGCGACGGGAAGTGGCTCATGGCCGCGCCCAGGAATGCCGCGAAGGTGAACAGCGGCCCCGGAACCGCCTGCGCGGCCCCATAGCCGGCCACGAAGGTTGTCTCGCTGACCCAGCCCGGCGGCACCACCTCGTTGTGCAGCACCGGCAGCACCAGGTGGCCGCCACCGAACACCAGGGCGCCACTGCGGTAGAAGGCGTCGATGATGGCCAGCCAGGGGGCAGGGTAGAGCCGGCTCAACAGCGGCAAGGCCACCAGCAGGGCGAAGAACAACCCCAGCCACAACACGGCGGAGCGCTTGCCGATGCGGATCGGCAGCGGGTCATGGGTAGCACCCGGGGTAGGGCAGAACACCAGCAGCCCCAGCACCGCAGCGCCGAGCATGATCGCCACCTGGCTCCAGGCAGGGGGCGCCAGCAGGGTAAGCCCCGCCGCCACGGCCATGATCGCCACGCGCGGCGCGTCCGGGCACAGGTTGCGTCCCATGCCCCACACCGCCTGTGCCACCACGGCCACCGCCACCACTTTCAGCCCGTGCACGGCACCCTCGGGAATGGCATCGCCATGCTCCGTGATGCCCAGGGCAAGCAGCATCAGCAGCACCGCTGATGGCAGGGTGAAGCCCACCCAGGCCGCCAGTGCGCCGAGGTAGCCGCAACGGCCGAGTCCCAGCGCCATGCCCACCTGGCTGCTGGCCGGCCCGGGCAAAAACTGGCAAAGCGCCAACAGATCGGCATAGCTGCGCTCGCTCAGCCAGCGCCGGCGCGTGACGAACTCGTCACGGAAATAGGCCAGGTGCGCCACCGGCCCACCGAAGCTGGTGAGCCCGAGGCGCAGGAATATCAGAAAGACGGCCCAGGGCGTCGGGTCGCGGTGCGCAGGCGGTGTCATCTCATGGGGTTCTGAAAACGGTGCGGCTGATTATGCGGCGCGGCCGTGTCGGTATTCCATGGGTTCCTGCGGCCCAGGCCGGAGCGATTCCAATCGCCCTGGGCAACGCCCTTGCGCGGCGGGGACGCGGCCGCTAGAGCGCCAGCAGCTCGCGCACCCGGCTGCCGAGGGCATCCACGGAAAAGGGCTTCGTCAGCACGTGCATGGCCGGCTGCAGCGGGGTACTGCCGGTGAATACGCTCTCGGCGTAGCCGGTGATGAACAGGGTCTTGAGACCGGGGCGAAGCTCGCGGCCGGCATCGGCCATCTGCCGCCCGTTCATGCCGCCGGGCAGGCCCACGTCTGTGATCAGCAGGTCGATCAGCACATCGGAGCGCAGCAGCTTCAGCCCGGCAGCGCCGTCGGCCGCCTCGATCACCGTGTACCCGAGCTCGTTCAGCACATCGGCCATCAGCATGCGTACCGCCGGCTCGTCGTCCACCAGCAGCACCGTCTCGCCGTGCTGCGTGATCGCCGTGTCGGTTACGCAGGGCGCATGCTCATCATCGGGGGCGTCGCCGTCGTGGCGGGGCAGGTAGATCACCACCCGGGTGCCTTCACCCACCGTGGAGCTGATGCGCACCTGCCCACCGGATTGCTGGGCAAAGCCGTAGATCATCGAAAGCCCCAGCCCGGTGCCCTGGCCGATGGGCTTGGTGGTGAAGAAGGGCTCGAAGGCATGGGCCATCACATCGGGCGTCATGCCGGTGCCTGTGTCGCTCACGCACAGGCTGAGGTAATACCCCTCCGGCATGTCGTGGACCTGGGCCGCCTCGCGGTCCAGCGCCAGGTTGGCCGTCCTGAGGGTGATGCAGCCGCCATCCGGCATGGCGTCGCGGGCGTTGATGCACAGGTTGAGCAGGGCGTTCTCCAGCTGGCTGGCGTCGACGAACGCCGGCCACAGCTCCGGGGCGTTTCGCGTTTCAAGCTGGATGGCGGGCCCCACGGTGCGGTTGATCAGCTCCGTCATCCCATGCACCAGTGCGTTCACATTGGTGGGGCGGGGCTCCAGCGTCTGCCGGCGCGAGAAGGCGAGCAGCCGGTGGGTCAGCGCTGCGGCGCGCTTGGTGGCGCTCTGTGCCATCGCCATGTACTTGTCGATGTCGTTGACGCGGCCCTGGCCAATGCGCTTGCCCATCAGCTCCAGGGAGCCTGCGATCCCCGCCAGCAGGTTGTTGAAGTCGTGGGCGAGGCCGCCGGTCAGTTGGCCGACCGCTTCCATTTTCTGGGACTGGCGGAGCTTTTCCTCGGCATGCATCAGCTCGGCCGTACGCTCGGCCACGCGCTGCTCCAGCGTCTCGTTGAGGCCGCGCAGGTCGACCTCGGCCTGGCGCAAGGCCTCCTCGGCCATGGTGCGCTCCAGCAGGTCGGCTGCCTGCCGCGCCAGGATGTCGAGCAGGCGCCGGTCCCGCTGCGAAGGCTCGTGGGGCTCTCGCCAGTGCGTGGAGATCATCCCCAGCAGGTTGCCGCTGCGTGAAATCAGTGGCGTTGTCTGGGCGGAGCGGATGCCGGTGCGACGGAAGGCGAGCAGGTCTTCGGTGCCGGCGATGGCGTCCCATTGCTCGAAGTCGGGGATCACCGCCCGCTCGCCGAGCTTCAGCGCCATGGTGCAGCTGCTGTAGGCGTTGGGGCTCACCCATTGCCAAAAGCCAACTGCCTCGGGCGGCAGCCCGCGTGAACACAGAAGCTGGAGTTCACCCCCGTGCCCTGAGATGTGGCCATCAGGGCAAAGCCGCTGCATCGTCCCGAACTGCGAGCCGGTGATGGTCACTGCCGCGTCGACGATCTTGCCGTAGAGCGCTTCGCGATCCTGCTCGCCAATCAGGGCGATGCTGATCTGGTGCAGGAGTTCGATGTCGGAAAGGTCATTCCCCGAGCTGCCGGAAACGGCCGAAGAAGGCTCCGCCGAGGCGGTGGGGGACGGGCAGGGCATGGGGGGCTCCTGGGGAGCTGGAGGCAGGTTGGCGCAGCCTAGCAATAAACGCCTGCCAGCGCGACGCGGTGGGCCGTTGCGTCAGCGTCATCCACTGCAGAACTCCCATTGACGCCGGCCTGGTCGCGGTTGGAGTGCTGCCTGCCTGTCGCTCTTTCTCTACAGGGGCAGCAGGCATTCCAGAGCCTGATCATCCGGCCGTTAAGCCCGTGGAGGACGTCATGAGCGTGACTAATGACCCGCTGAGATCATTTCATTTTCAATCAATTAATGGCGCTGCTTAGAATGGTTTTACTTTCAGTGAATATAAATATCGCTGAGCGGAAACAACCAGAAGAAGGCTGAAAAGTGCTGCGTAACTACAGAGCAGACTCAGGTTTCTCTCACGTATTCAGGTGCCGGATTGCGATGAACAACGACTTCACCTTTGCCATTAAGAGCATTCGTTTCGACGAGCATTACCACCCCGCCGAAAACACGCGCGTCACCACCAATTTCGCCAACCTGGCCAGGGGTGAGAGCCGCCAGGAGAACCTGCGCAACGCGTTGAAAATGATCGACAACCGTTTCAATGCCCTGGCGCATTGGGACAACCCCAAGGGCGATCGTTATGCCGTCGAGCTGGAAATCATTTCCGTTGCAATGAATATCGATGTGGCGGGCCGCGACAATGCGCTGCCGCTGATCGAGATATTGAAAACCACTATCGTCGACCGCAAGACCGGCGAGCGCACTGAAGGCATCGTGGGGAACAACTTCTCCTCCTATGTGCGCGACTATGACTTCAGCGTACTGCTGCTGGAACACAACAAGAGCCAGGCCGGGTTCAGCACGCCAGACGATTTCGGCGGGCTGCACGGGAAGCTGTTCAAGTGCTTCGTGAATTCGGATGCGTACAAGGCGCACTTCAAGAAATTGCCGGTCATCTGCCTGAGCGTTTCGAGCAGCCGGACCTACCACCGCACTGAAAACCAGCACCCCGTACTGGGCTTTGAATACCTGCAGGATGAGTACTCCCTGACGGATGAGTACTTCCAGAAGATGGGCCTCAAGGTGCGCTACTTCATGCCGCCTAACAGCGTGGCGCCATTGGCCTTCTATTTCGCTGGCGACCTGCTGGGTGACTACACCAACCTTGAACTGATCAGCACCATCAGCACGATGGATACCTTCCAGAAGATCTACCGGCCCGAGATCTACAACGCGAACTCTGCGGCGGGCAAATCCTATCAGCCGAGCCTGAAGCACGAGGACTACTCGCTGACCCGGATCGTCTATGACCGGGAAGAGCGCAGCCGGCTGGCTATCGAACAAGGGAAGTTCGTCGAAGAGCACTTCATCAAGCCGTACCACAGCATTCTTCAGCGGTGGTCCGCCGGCTGCGCTCTTTGACTCATCAACCTACAAGGTCATCCATCGTGAAAAAATTGCTCCCCACGTCGACTGCCGGCAGCTTGCCCAAACCCTCCTGGCTGGCACAGCCCGAGACGCTGTGGTCCCCCTGGAAGTTGCAGGACGAGGCGTTGCTCGAAGGCAAGCAGGATGCGCTGCGCCTGTCGTTGCAGGAACAACAACAGGCCGGAATCGACATCGTCAGTGATGGCGAGCAGTCGCGTCAGCACTTCGTCACCACTTTCATCGAGCACCTCGACGGCGTTGATTTCGAGAAGCGCGAGACGGTTCGAATTCGTGATCGCTACGACGCCAGCGTGCCGACGGTTGTGGGCGCTGTGAGCCGGCAGAGGCCGGTCTTCGTGGAAGATGCCAAGTTCCTGCGTCAGCAGACCCAGCAACCCATCAAGTGGGCGCTGCCAGGCCCCATGACGATGATCGACACGCTGTACGACGCGCACTACAAAAGCCGTGAAAAACTGGCCTGGGAGTTCGCCAAGATCCTCAACCAGGAAGCCAAGGAGCTGGAGGCTGCCGGCGTCGATATCATTCAGTTCGACGAGCCCGCCTTCAACGTGTTCTTCGATGAGGTGAATGACTGGGGCATCGCTGCCCTGGAACGCGCTGTCGAAGGGCTCAAGTGCGAAACCGCCGTGCACATCTGCTATGGCTACGGCATCAAGGCCAATACCGACTGGAAGAAAACCCTCGGGTCGGAGTGGCGGCAATACGAAGAGATCTTCCCCAAGCTGCAAGCGTCCAGCCTCGACATCATTTCGCTGGAATGCCAGAACTCCCGCGTGCCCATGGAGCTGCTGGAACTCGTGCGGGGCAAGAAGGTGATGGTGGGGGCCATCGACGTGGCATCCGACAGTATCGAAACCCCGGAGCAGGTCGCCGACACCCTGCGCAAAGCCCTGCAGTTCGTCGATGCCGACAAGCTTTGCCCGTGCACCAACTGCGGCATGGCGCCCCTGTCCCGTCGGGTTGCACGGGGCAAGCTCAATGCCCTGAGTGCCGGAGCAGATATCGTCCGCAGGGAACTCCTGGCCTAGTGCCGAATTGAATTCGGACGCGGTGCAGGGGAGGGCTGAAGCCCGTCGCCGCTCAAACCCTCCTTTGCACCTCCGAGCTGCACCCACTGTCCAGGACCTGCCATGTCACTCCCTCGTACGGCCATCGAGCCCTGCCGCTTTCGCGAAGCGCTCGGGCATTACGCATCCGGTATCACGGTGATCACCTCGCATCACGATGGCGAGCCGGTCGGCTTCACCTGCCAGTCGTTCTACAGCGTGTCGATGAGCCCACCGCTGGTGTCGTTCAGCGTCATGTGCAGTTCGGCCAGCTACCCCAGAATCCGCCAGGCCGGTCGCTTCCTGGTCAACATCCTCTCGGGTGAACAGGCCACCCTGTCCAACCAGTTCGCCCGCAAAGGCACGGACAAATGGCAGGGTGTCGAATGGCAGGAATCGCCGTTGGGCAACCCCATCATCGCCGGCAGCCTGCATTGGCTGGATTGCGAAATCCACGCCGAACACGCCGCCGGCGACCACCTGATCGTGATCGGTGAAGTGAAGGCGTTGAGCCTGCCGGATGCCGCGGCCACGCAGCCCCTGCTGTACTTCAAAGGGCAGTACCGCAACCTGGCCAGCCATAGCGCGGTGTGAGCGGCGCCGCGCTGTTCGAATGGGTGCGGGGCACTGGTAACGATCAAGGCACAACAGTGAACATAGGCGATGGACTGAAGCGCAGGTTCCCGAGGATGCAGTCGCCCAAAAACTGGTTGGGCGAGAAGGAAAGTGTGTTTGAAGCGTTCGACCACGACCCGTTAAGCGTCGTAGAGGAAATGGTGCAGGACTTCCCTAAGACCAACAGCTTGACCCCCGAGAGGGTCGCCGCCGTGGTGCTCGTCGCTGTCCAGGTCCAGGGCAGCCAGGAGGCGGTGATGAACGGGCAAAAGCCTGTGCCGGTAATGCTCACCGTGGTGATGCTTGCCGTGTTGCTGGTGCCCGTCGTGCCGGAGAGGCTGATGTTGCAGGTTGTGGTCGGGATGGTTCCGGACTGCAATGTAAACATGCCGTAGGCCGTGAACGGCGTGCTTGGCGGCAACAATGTCGCTGCTTGGGCGATGCTGCAAAGGGCTGCCAAAACGAAGGCGCATAGCGGTTTGAAATAGGCGTTCATGTCGTGTCCCTGTTCGCTCTGATCTTGCAGAGGTTCGCGCGTTCTTCCCTGCAAACTGCCGTTTGGATAACTGCTCCTTCTCTCCAGCGTTGCTGGACAGTCCGTTGAGGCTAGGTGAGGCCTGCCGGCTGTAAGCCAAGCCAAAGGCTGGGGTGCGGCGCGCTCGCCTTCAGCGGCGGGCACCTGGGTAACAGGCAGGTTCAGGGGAGGGCGGGCGAGTGTGTGCTGGAGACTCAACCGGGCCGGCGCGCATTCACGGACCACGCGATGTGCTCGCCAGTGGCACCGTTCGGTGGATGAAAAGAGCGTCATCCACCCTACACATGGGTGGGCATAGTGGGTGGTGTCAGCGCCGTAGGATGCGTCGGGCGGCGCTCCGCGAGCGCAGCGAAACCCATCACCGAAACGCCGGGTTGCACCCGACCTACAGGCCAATCACGATCGGCGCCATGTACTCCCGGCGGCACCCCGGTTGGGGTGGGCGTCGCAGGTTGGCGCCGAGCGCAGCGAGGCCCAACGGTTCGTCGGTGAAGCTGATCGCGGATGAATCCGCTCCCACAAAGAGGTGGCCCTGGCTCGCCGCCGTGACGTGCTCGGCGGCGCTCTTTGTAGACGATCAGGCCGCCTGCAGGGCCTTGCCGATGGCCGCGTTGAAGGCGGGCAGGTCGTTGGGGTTGCGCGAGGTGATCAGGGTCCAGCCCTTGCCCGGGCAAACCTTTACTTCTGCATCTACCCAGCTCGCACCGGCATTGACCAGGTCAATGCGCACGCTGGAGTAGGACGTCAGTGATTTGCTGTCGACCACGCCGGCGTCGATGAGCAGCCAGGGCCCATGGCAGATCGCCGCGACTGGCTTGCCCGCCGAGGCGAATTCCTGCACCAGGCGTTGGGCGTCCGCATCCTGGCGCAGCGTATCGGCATTCACCGTACCGCCCGGGATCACCAGCAGGTCGAAATCGCTCGCGCCCAGGCCCTTGAGGGTCGTGTCCGAATTCACCGTCACGTCTTTTTCACTGTCCTGGACCCAGGTCTGGGCTTCGCCACCCTTGACCGTCGCATGCATCACCTTGGCTCCCTGGGTCTTCAGGGCCTCCATGGGCTTGAGCAGCTCATCGCGCTCGATCCCGGTGTTGGCGGTGATGAATAGAACCTTCTTGCCTTGCAGATTCATGCTCATGATGGACCTCTTCGCAGAAGCGCCTCGCGAGGCGCGGGGACACGTGTTGGAGAACACGCGAGTCTTCTGAATGGGCAGAGGCGATGCCGATAAGTTCGAATGATTCGCCCAGCGGGTACCCGATTCGGGCGTGCAGTGTTCCGTCGTGATCGCTACGCCCCCGGTATTCGCTTTTCGGGCGGGAGCGGCATCGCGCGTCGGATGAAAGAGCGCCATTGCCCGCCGAGATGAACGCCCGCACCAGCGCGATGCGCTGAAGTCACCCCTGCATCTCTGCCAATGCCCTGCGCAAGGGGGCGTCCGATATCTGGATGGGGCCGTGGAAGGGGATGTCCATGTCCAGCACCAGATACACGGAGGTGGCGATCAGCAAGGAGGACACGGTGAACATGCCGATCACCATTGGGTTGCGTGGCGCTCGATAGCCGAAGCTTGCGTAGATAAGCGTCAACCACGCGACGAGCATGCCTATCAGCGGCATCGGAATCGTGCCTTCGGATTGCTCCACGATTCTCCAGCGCTGCTCGATGAGCGAGTGATATTGGCGACGAAGATCGGTGAGCTGGGTTTCCTGATACCGGCTCCCAGGTGTGATGGCCGCAAGAGCCACGCCGATGTTGTCGAGAAACTGCGTGGCGGGGCTGTTCCGATGCTGGAGCGCCTCATCCCCACGGTAGGGATTGGCAATGGCGCGCTCCACATACGCAGCCAGGCGCAGGCGGGTTTCCTGTGCCGCTTCTCCGTAATTCTTCAAGGTGCGATCAAAGATGATCAGGCTGGTGGCGTAGGCGTGCATGTTGGTGTCGATGGCTTCGAAGGTGTTCTTTGCTGAATTGATCATGAGGCCGAACACCAGTGAGGTCATGACCACGAAGATATTGGCCACCAGGCGGACCACCGTGTTGGTTTCTTCGTCCTTGTGACGGGCCGAAAGCTTGGGATACCAATGCATCATCAGCAGGGAGGCCAGTATCAGGCATACGAAGACGCCCGCTGCGATCAGGACTGATTCCATAAGTACCGCCTTCGGTGTGTCGTTGACAGGTCGTGGTCCGGGAAAGCCGATTCACCCGCGTCATCGTCTCTCCAGCATCTGCTGCTATCGGAAGGTAGTTGGAAGACAGACTTTTCGCCCGCCCGCAATGGGGCCGACCGGTGGGGTGACAGCCGTTGCGCCATCGCACCGATGTGCTTGGATTGTCCTATCCAGCCAGGGATGGGCCCGCTGCAGAGGCTCGCCTGGCGTGTAGCCCGGATTGGGTAGTGCCGCGCACGTCCCGGCCCCGGGCAACTGATGAACATCCACACGCGGAGAGGGAGAGTCCAATGCCGAGCGTAAAGGTAGGGTTGAACGAATGGGTCGTGCTCGACACAACCGGCCACAACGACCTATCACTCTGGACGGACGGGTTGTCCGGTTGCGTCGGGGTGGGGGTGATAGTCCCACCGAAGATCTTCGTGACCCATATCAGCAGTACGTTCAGTGCACAGAGCTGGACGCAGAGCGTCGAAGCCCCCTTCCTCCAAGCGTTGAGCAACCTCGGCAGCATCAAGACGGCCAAGGAAATCTCGGTCGTGATCGGCGATGACGATGAAACGCCGCTCTCCAAGGCTGTTCTCGCTACCTTGTTACAGCTCTGCGAGACCAACGATCTCGATTTCGAGCCCTCGCTGACCGACTCGCGAACGGGGCTGCGCATCTACCAACACTCGGTCTCCGGCTCCATCAGCCTGATGATCCAGTCGCTGGCGAAGATGGGGCACCTAAGCACATGGGGCACCAGCCAGAACTCCACCAATGGAACCGGTGTGGTTGCTCAGGGCTTCTTCAGCGGTGGCAGGGTCGCGGATATCTAGCGGCTGGGTAATAGGGAGAGGCCAGGTTCTTTGAGCCCGGGCCTTTTACAGGCGTACCCGGGCAGCAAAGTCCCAATACCCTCAACGCAACGGCAACTGCGCCAGCTTCGCCACGTGCTGGAAGTCTTCCTGGTTGCTGCGGGAAAGGTGAATCACCGCCTCCATCAGCGCGGCCTCTCGCACGTCATCCAGGTAGGGCCCGGGTATGCCTTCGCGCATGGCGGCGTTGTCCAGGATGACCTCGGCGAGCACCTGGACAGTATTCAGGCGCGATTCCAGGCGGTCGGCCAGTTGATGCAGACGGCGGTGTTCGAGGTCGCTGTTCATGCCGATCTCTCCTTTTTGATGCGCAGGAGCGGCAGGTGCGGGTGGGGGAGTTTGATGGAGTTCATGGTCGTAGCCTCTTGGAGCCAAGAACCGCTCCCTGACGCCAATCAGGGTGGGCGGACCGTGCAGGTTGGCGTAACCGTCAAGAGAACCGGCGCATCCGAAGATGCCCTGCACGGTCCTCCCATGAAAAACACGGGTGCGACCATGCCAGGAGCTGAACCGAGGCCCATGCTCCTTCTCTTGATCGGGACGCCAATCCCGGCTGCCCAGGTTGGGCAGCGGGGCAACGTTATGGATTCGGGGGCGGGGTGTCAATCGGAGGGCCGGAGGTCAGCGGTGAGGCTGATCGCGGATGAATCCGCTCCCAAAAGAAAGGCAGCCCGGATCAGCGTAGGGCGGGTGTAACTCGCGAGTGCCTGGTACCGGCGTTGTTGGGTTGCACCCGACCTAAAGGCCTGCCAAGGCCCATGCAATGCGTTCGTCGGTGGCACCGTTTGGTGGATGAAAACAGCGCCATCCACCCTACGCATGGGTGGGCATCTTGGGTGGGGGTGGCGCCGTAGGTTGGCGCCAAGCGCAGCGAGGCCCAACGTTTTGTTGGCGAGGCTGATCGCGGATGAGTCCGCTCCCGCAAAAGAGGCAGCCCGGATCGGCGTAGGGCGGGTGAAATCCGCGAGTGCCGGGTACCGGCGTTGTTGGGTTGCACCCGACCGACAGGCCTGCCACGGCCCATGCAATGCGTTCGTCGGTAGCACCGTTTGGTGGATGAAAAGAGCGTCATCCACCCTACACCTCGATCAGCTCCGCGCAGGGTCAAAGCGCACAATGCCGGCCGGGCGCACACCCTGCCGGCAGGTGGCAGCGTTGCGCACCTTTATCTTTTGCGTGATGTGAAAAGGCCGAGGCTTTTTGAGCCCCGGCCTTTGACCAGACGTACCTGCCAAGGAAACCGTCGTGTCACGGAAACGTTAGCACCCGGGCCTTTGACGGGCGAGATGCGACAACTTGCCACGCTCGTTGCGCAGGCGGGCGTCGAGCCCAGAGGCCGTCAGCTAGCTGCCATGAGGTGCGGCAGCCTGTCGCACCCTGCGCACAATAAAAAGCCCTCCGTGAAGAGGGCTGGTTTTGCAGAGCGTCCCCGCTCCTTGTCGCTGCTTCGGGCTAACCGTGGAAGCCTCTTTCCTGCATCCGCCCTCGGCAGTCGAACTCTAGGGGGCGGGCCTGGTTGCCGCCACTGCGACAGCCTGACACAGCCCCACCCGCCGTCGCGCGCCGTGACGCTTCGGGCGGCGGCTGCGGCGGGCTGTCGCAGTCGGCTCAGCCGGGAATCGGCAACCAGCGCCGGAACCCGTTCGCTCCCCGCCCGGCCAGCGGGCTCCAGGCAAAGTCCCAATGGGGTGCGGGCAGTTCCTCCTCGGCCTCGACCATCGCAAGCGCCCGGGGCGCGACCTTCCAGTCGGTCACCGTCACCGCGGTTTCACGCCAGATGAGGATGAGCCCCCGGGCCTGGCTGTCGTCGGTGTTCACCCAGCGTGCCGCGGCGGCTGCCATGAACGCCTCCACATGCTCCTCGTGCACCTGTTGCCGGTACTCGGACTCCAGCAGCCAGCGGCAGACGCTCAGGTAGTAGGTCCAGTCCAGCGGGGGATGGCGGCGGTAGGCCCAGGTCATGAAGCTGCGGAACAGATTGAGGCCCTCCGGTGCGTCCAGCTTGAGCAGAGCCGGGCACACATCGAACAGGGTGTGCCAGTAGGGCAGCAGGCGTGCGTCCAGGTGCACGAAGCTGCGTGCGTTGCAGGGGTAGTCGGGAAAGGGCAGCAGAAAGTCGCCACGGTTTCCGCTTGGGCGGGTGGCAAGGGTCGGCGAGCGCATCTGTCCTCCTGCCCCTCGTTGGGGGCTGGGGAGGGATGGCGTCGGAAGGTCGTTTCTTCGGGTGGCAAGCCTGTTGTGGAGCATGTCGTGTCGTCCTTGCAGAGGCGTGGTCTACCTCGGGGCGGATGGGCGTTGAAGCCCGTGCCCGAGGGGTTGCTATCAGGGGCAGCCAGGCAGGACGGGAGAGGCTCGGGGGTTGATCGAGGGCCAGCGCTCGCGGGGCGAGACCGCGAAGGGATGGGCGGCGGGCGTCGGGCGCAGTGCCGCGAGCCGCCCCGGTGCAGCCAGAGTCGACGGCGGCAGGGGGGCCGCGCCGACGGATTGTGAGCAGCAGCAGTGGGACGTGCCACCTGCGTCGGGCGAGCCGGAACTGTCCTTGTCGAGTACCAGGGCGCTCTGCTGCAAACCACCCGACGAGCAGAAGCTCCCGGCAAGCAGTTGCTCCAGGCTGAGCGATCCGAAGGCCGTGGCCATCGGCAACGCCATGACCTTGAGCACGATCGCCAGGAATGCCGCCACCCAGGCATTGTGATGCGCCTCACGGCGCATGCCGCAGCAGATCATCGCGCGTCCCTAGGCCGCCCGGACGGCTCTGCAAGGCAGGTCGTCCTGGCGTACCTCCAGCAGGTGCAGGGCGTCCGGGAGTACGGCCGTGACCCGGTAGTAGCGACGCATCTTGATGCGCCCCTGCCGTTGGTAGGCGATGGCGAACTCGACGTAAGCCCCTTCCAGCAGATTCGCCACGAACAGCGTGCGGCCCTCGCGGCTGGAGGCGAGGTACTCGCGCAGCACGCCTCCCGGTTTCTCATGGTCTCGCCAGACGATCGCTCCCCAGCGTCTGATCCCGGCAATGCGCTGCGCCGTGGACGCGCGGGCGGGATTGCCGATGGTGCCCTCGGCGATCGGCAGAACCAGTACCTTGGTGTCGTTCATGACCTGTCTCCTTCACGGTACCCGGCACCGTGCCTTCTCGGCGAAGGCGCGCGGGCCGGGTGTCAGTCGAACGGCAGCGGCCGCCGTGTAGCGGCAAGCGACTGCCGGTGCAGGGAAAGGGAAGGTCAGGCGGGGGAGGCGCGGGGGTTGGCCGAGGGCCAGGTGAGGCGAGGGTGGGTATGGCCCTCGACGACGCCGGGGTGCGGTGGATGGCCGCCAGGCCTGCCAGGCAGCAACAGGCCGCCCAGCAGGAGGGTGGTGAGGGTGAAGGCGCTGCACAGCGGGCAGCCCATGGCCGGCATCGACGAAGCGCCGCCGGTGCCGACCGGAGTCTTGCTCGGTGACGCACCCAGGTCGCCGTTGGCTGTGCAGTAGAGCCCGCCGATACCGCTCAGCGCCAGGCCGCTCTGCTGGCCATGCCCCAGGCTGCAGGCGAACGCGCTGTACAGGACGCAGGCGTAGAGCATCCAGGCGATCATCGAGCGGTGACGGCGTACGGCACTCATGGTCCAGGCTCGCAGGGTCGGTGGGTGGCGGCGAGAGCAGCGCTCGCATCAAGCATAGTCACGCCTGAGGCGTGCGCTCGCTGTCGCGTGCCCGTCACTAGTGGCTGTGCTCGGCTCCGTGCTCATGCTCGCCATGGGCCTGGGGTGCGTCCTTCTGGACGGCGATCTCGACCTTGAGGTCGCCCGCTTTCTCGAAGTGCAGCGTCATGGGGAAGCGCTCGCCTTCCGCCAGCGGCTGTTTCAGGTCGAACAGCATCACGTGGTAGCCCATGGGTTCGAACCTCGCCTCGCCGTGGGCGGGCACCTCCACGGCCTGGACGTGCTGCATCTTCATCAGCCCGTCCTGGTGTACGTGCTCGTGCAGTTCGACGCGACCGGCGGCAGCCGTCTCGGCACCCAGGAGGCGGTCAGCAGCGGTTCCCTTGTTGTGGATGATGAAGTAGGCCGCCGCCGTCGGTGCGACCGGAGGCGTTGCGCGCGCCCACGGATGGTCGACATGCAGGTTGCCCACGTCGTATTCGTGAGCGCCGGCCATCAGCGGCGATGCCATCAGAGCGCTGAGCAGAACGGCCTTGAACAGTGTCATCGGGGTGTCTCCCTTGCGTTTGGAATGAATGGCCGCCCGCCTGGGCGGCCCGGTGTCAGAAGTCCAGTGTCAGCCCTGCATACAGGGCACGGCCATCGCCTGGGGCGTGCAGGGACTGCTGGACGCCGGCGGTCGAGTCGTACCAGACGTACTCGTAGTAGCGATTGGTGACGTTCTTCACCTGCATGTCGAGGCTGAGGTTTTCGCTGACCTGGTAGGTCGCACCGAGGTTGAGCAGCACGAAGCCACCGAACGAGCCCGTGCTGTTGGTGCGCTCCAGGTAATAGTCGCTCTGGCCGTTGACCCAGGCGCTCAGTTGCAGCTTCTCGCTGGCCTGGTACTCGGTGCCCAGGGCGTAGAGGTGATGCGGTACGTGGTCCATCTCCTTGCCCTTGCTGTCCGGCAGGTTGGGGTTGGGCTGGAGGATTTCGGAGAACTGCCGCGAGTACGACAGCCAGATGCGGGTGCGCTCGTCCGGGTTCAGGTTCAGCTGCAGGTCATAGCCCCGGCGCAGGGTCTCGCCGACGTTCTCCGAGTCGCCGATAGCGTCGTTGAGCTTGCGCTGCACCTCGTCGGTGGCGTGCTGCTCCCAGTAGGCGATACGGCCGTCGAGCCACTGCACAGGGCTGAATTTCAGGCCGGTCTCCCAGCCTTCGTTGATCGAAGGCTTGAGGTCGTCGCTCTGGTTGGCCAGGCGATAGGCGCCGGAGCCGACGCCCACCTGGAAGGTGCGCCCCCAGTTGGCGTAGAGGCTCGCCTCGCGCCAGGGGCTGTAGACGATGCTGAACTTGGGTTGGCGGATGCTGCCGTAGTCGTTCACCTCGGCGCGTTCGCCGGTCAGGCCGTTCTTGTAGTCGCCATACAGGCGGTCGACCCGGTAGGCGGGTACCAGCCGCAGCGATTCCACCGGCTCGATCACCGTCTGCACGTAGGCGCCGTAGATGTTCAGGTCGAAGCGCTGATCGCGGGTCTGGGCCAGGCGTGTGCGCTGACGGGTGCGGTAGCGCAGGCTCTCGTTTTCCTGCCGTTGGACTTCCGCTCCACCCTCCAGGGCGAAGTCATGCAGGCCGCTGACCACCGGGCGCCAGGTCAGGCTGCTGAGTGCGCCGTACTGGGTCTCGTCGGCGACCCGTTCCTGCTGGCTGACAGTGCGCCAGTACTGGGTCCAGCGCTCGTCCTTGAAGGTGTTCACGTAGCTCTTGGCGGACCACGCGAGGTCGTCGGCCAGGTCGGCGTCCAGGTGCAGGCTGAGCTGGTTCATTTCCCGGTTGCCCTGGTCGGTCGCGTTGTTGGCGTAGGACTGACGCGGGTCGTCATGGGCGTCGGCGCGGCCGAGGTAGCCGGCTTCCAGGGCATCGGCGCTGTAATGGCGGGCGATCAGGCCGGCGCGCCAGCCCGCGTCGGCGGTGTAGAACCATTTGCCGGCAAAGCTCTGGCGCTCGCTGTCGGCGTGGTCGCGGTAGCCACCGCTCTTCTGGTAGGCGACGAAGTAGTTCTGCGACCAGTGGCCGTCTTCGATGCCCGTGCTGGCCTGCAGCTCCTGGGTATCGAAGCTGCCGCTGCGCAGGCGCACCTGGCTGTCGTTGCCGCCCTGGCGGGTGCGGATGCTGGCATTGCCGGCGATGTTGTGCAGGCCGTAGCGCGGATCATTGGTGCCGCGCACCACTTCGATGTCCTCGATGTCGGCGGGAAACAGCATGTCGATGAAGGGCATGTTGCCGTCGTTGGTGTTGCTGGGGATGCCATCGATCAGCAGCTTCACCGCGTTGACTTCACCCTCGCCGTTGAAGCCGCGGAACGACAGCTTGCCGGAGGTGGTGCCCTGGTTGAACTGGGTGAGCATCACGCCGGGCGCGCGGTTGAACAGTTCCCAGCTGTACTGGACGGGCTGCTGCCGCAGCAGGTCGCTGCCGAGGATGTCCACGGAGCTGAGAATGTCACGGCTGGAGAGGGGGCCGCTCTGCTGGCCCGATACTTCGACCGTGCCCAGGGTGAGCGTGCTGTCGGCATGGGCGGCTGGGCACAGCAGTGCCGCGGGCAGGGCGGAGCAGGTGAACAGGCTGGCCATGAGGCCCGCACGGGAATTGAACGGCATAGGGTCGATCAGCCTTGCGAAGGCGCTGATGGCGCCTGATACGAGCACGGGTGGGGCGCTCCCAATGGGGGATGCGCGCATGCCGCGTGTGCTTCGAGGGTAGGGACGACGCTTCAGCCAACGCTTTTGGCGCTGTGGTTGTTCTGGCGAAGCCGTGCATCCCCGCTGGGGGGCGTATCAGGCCAGGTGTGGCGAGGCTCGGGGGTTGGCGAGAAGCCAGGCCCGAGGCGGGCGGTGCAGGTGCGGGCGTCTGGGCAATGACCAGTCACGGGTGGGGGCGAGCAGGGCCAGCAGGCCGAAGAAGGCTGCAAGGATGAGGGCGCCAAAGGTGGAGCTCAGCGCGCAGCCTTCACCTGAGGCGAGGCTGCCGATCGGCATGCTGTCGTCACCGAGCGTCTTGCCGCTGCTGGTTCCATCGAGGGAGCAGAATTGCCCGTCGATTCCACTGAGGGCAAGGCCAGCCATCTGCCCGTGACCGATGGCGCACGCGAGCGCGCTGAGCAGGATGCTGCAGTAAAGCATCCAGGCGAGCAGCGAGCGATGTCGGCGGGCCAATATCATCGGTGGGTGTTCTCTGCTATTCCAAGTGCACTGTAGGACAGCGCGCCGGATGCTAGCAGAATTCCGGCTGTTTTGTGTGGGCTCTCTGCAGGGCTGCAAGGATGCAGAGCTCCGGCAGCAACAGGTGCACATAGGCCAGAAGCGGGCTGTTCATGGCGAGGCCGGCCAGCAGTGTCGGCAGCCCGATCAGCCAAAGGAGCCTGGCGTCGAGCCGGCCGACGATCGCGAACTCGCCTGCGGCCTGCCGCTGCGCACGGCGGAGGTTGCCGAGTACACGTACGGGCAGCGAGGCGGCGAGGATCAGCACGTAGGTCGTCCACCAGGGGCCGGCTTGCCCGTAGAGCGCACCCAGCATCGGGGCGGAGAGTGCGAGCAGGGCCGCCCCGGTGATGGCGATCGGCAGAACACGATGCGTCACCTGGCGGATCGCCTCGGGATGGGCGTCGGCAGGCGAGGCGGCCAGGCGCATGCTCAGGAAGCGCAGCAGGGCACTGAGTGGCGCGAATACCAGCAGTGCCAGGGTCAGCCCGCTGGAGAAGGCATCCAGGCGGCCAGGCGCTGGCGGCCAGCAATGCTCGGCGGCGAATAGCGCAACCGCCAGCAGGCCGAAGGCCTGGATGGCGAGCAGGCGCTGGCTCTCCCAAGCGCAACCACGCAAGGCCCGGGAGCGCCAATCGCGCCGTGGCCACCAGGGCTGGCCCGATGAGGCACGCGCCAGGTGCCGGGTGAGCCAGAGAGCGGTGCCGAGGTTGAGCAGCAGCCCGGTGATGAAGCACCCGCCCAACCCCATTCCCAGGCCCTGGATCAGCGCCACGCCGAGCAGCAGCCTGGCCAGCAGCTCCACTGCCTTGCAACGCAGCGCCAGAGGCCCTTCTCCGCGGGCGTGCAGCAGGAACGCGGCACAGCCGTTGAGCAGCCGCAGCGGTGCGGCGACAAAGAACCAGGGCAGTGCGGCCAGCGCCGTGACCACCTGCCCGGGGTCGCCGGACAACAGACGCGGTAGCAACAGGTAGCCGGCCAGGCCGCCGAGCAGGCCCAGCGGCAGCCCGACGCCGGCGGCGAGGAGCAGCGAGGGCCGCAGGCCTTCTCCAGGCAGCCCGCAGCGCTCGCCGCGGGCTGCCAGTACCGACAGGCTGGCGCCCAGTGCCATTGTGATGACCAGTTCGAGGATCGCCAGCCGGGTCACCAGCACATAGAGCCCCGACACGCCCTGGCCGGCATGGGCCAACAGCGCCAGGTCGAGCTGCGGCCCGAGCTGACCGGCGGCGAAGGCCAGCAGCAGGGCGCCGAAACCTCGCCAGAAGCCCGTTTTCATCGGGGCGTCTGGGTCCATCCGGGGAAGCCACCTGAGAGGTCGGGCTGCTCGCAGGTGAAGTAACCATGGGCCGTGCCTGGCGGCGGCAGGGGCTCTTCCAGCTCCAGGCGCTCGACCTGGCGACCGGCCTCGAGGCTGGTGGCTTTCCAGCCGCATACCAGGTCGGGCAGGTCGGCCGCTCCCAGGACGATGCCCCGCTGGGACGAGCGATCACCCGTCGCCCAGCGGGCCGCCGAGGCCGCCATCAGGCTGTAGCGCAGCTCGTCTTCCACCTGCTGGTGAAAGGGCGACTGGCGCAGCCAGAGGTCGACCCACAGGTACCAGGCCCAGTTGAACGACAGCTCCTGCTCAACGGCCCAGGCCATGAAGGGGCGGAAGATCGCCAGGCCATCGGGGCCGGAAAGGGCGAGCAGGCCGGGGCAGATGTCGAACAGGCTGTGCCAGTAGACCCGCAGGCTGGTGTCGATGCGCACGAAGGCCTTGGAGTCCCGGGGGTAGTCGCCCTGGCGCTGCGGGTGGAAGAGTGCGTGCAGGAGCTGGCTGTCGGTACGCGGGTTGTCAGGCATGCAGGCGGGCCTCCGCAAGGGGGAACAGGGTGCGCAGGCGCTTCAGGTCGGCGTCGATATCCCGGTCGACGAAGGCGTCGTCGCGCTCGTAGGTCAGGGTGGCCCCGGGGTGCTCGAAGCGCGTGCGATAGCGCTCGATGAAGGCCAGGGTGTCGTCCGACAGGGGCTGGTCGTGGGTGTCCAGCACCAGGTGCGGCTGGAGGATGGAGAGGTTGTAGCCGGCCACGTGGAAATGCCGGGATGCGTCGATCACCGGCAGCCAGGCGTCCAGGGGCAGGCCGCAGTTGCGGTGCGCGCAGACCGCATTGGAGATGTCGAACAGCACCCCCGCCCCGGTGTCCCGGCACAGGCGTTCGAAGAACCTTGGCGCATCGCGGCCGCCGTCCAGGATGGAGGGGTAGTTCTCCAGCAGCACCTGGCAGCCGAGCAACTGCTGCCAGGTGTCCACGCGCCGGCGCACCTGCTCGTAGTCCGCGGCATAGTCGATTTCGGCGAGGTGGTAGAGCTGGCGGCCCTGGTGGCTGAAGCGCGCCACATGGTCGGAGACGTAGAGCGGTTGCACGCGGTCGATCAGCTGGCGCAGGCGCCTGGCCATGTCGGCGAGGGCGGCCTCTTCGGCTTCGATGAAGCGGGAGAACATGATGTGGAAGCCCATGGGCGCGGGAAACGCGGTGGCGATGGCGTCGGGCTCCAGGGTCAGGAAGTTGTCGATCAGCAGTTCCACGTAGTCGATCCGCCCTTCGGCCAGCAGGCGACGGACCAGGGGGGTGGTTTCCCCCAGGGTGAAGTTGAATCCCAGGCGCATGGTTTCTCCTTGGCGCGGCTTCCCTGGATGGACCGCGTCGGTGCGGGGCACCGACGCGGGCTGGGCTCAGTTCACCCCGACCGGGGCGCAGCAGGCGCCACAGCAGGCACCGGCACGGCCGGCGACGGTGAGGGTTTTCTTGCTGGCGATCTTGATGTTCATGGTGGTTCTCCTTGATGGATCAGCAATGAAGGGTGTTCGACGGCCAGGCCGTCATGGGTCCGTGGTGAAGCGGTTGGCTTTTTGGGGTTGCGCGACCTCCTGGGTGTGGGTGGGTAGGAACTCCGTGCCCGCCGGCCAGGGGTTGGCGTGGCGGGGGTCGTTGGGCAGGCTCAGGTCGGTGAGGCTGCCGAGAAAGGCTTCGAGGTCGCCCAGCTCCGCTTCGCTGAGTTCGATGCGGGCAATCAGCCCGCTCTTGTGCCGGTTGAGGCGACCGTCTCCCTTGAGCGGCCCGTCGGTGATTGCCCGGCCGCCGGCCGAGTAGATGCGCAGCACCTCGCGCAGGGTGGCCGCACTGCCGTCGTGGAAGTAGGGCGCAGTGAGGGCCACGTTGCGCAGGCTGGGGGCGCGGAAGGCGCCCATGTCCTGTGCCTGGGCGGTCAGCTCGAAGACGCCCCGGTTGGGGTAGGGGTAGGCGCCCTGGCCATCCAGGTCGTAGAGCCCGGTGTTGTGGAAGGGCGTTTCCACCTCGCGGGTGCGGGCGTGGACCACCTGGTCGTTGAAGTTGAAGCTGCCGTGGCAGTGGTGGCATTCGGCGCGCTCGCCGAAGAACAGGTTCATGCCGCGCTGTTCAGCGGCGGTCAGTTGCAGGCGACCCTGCAGGAAGCGGTCATAGCGGCTGTCGGCCGACACCAGGCTGCGTTCGAAGGCTGCGATGGCGCGGATCACCGACGCCATGCGGATGGGCTCGGGATCGTCCGGGAAGGCCCTGGCGAACAGCGCCGGGTACAGGGGCTCGTCGCGCAGGCGCTGGAGAATCCGCGGGCGATTGGCATCGTTCACGCCCATCTCCACCGGGTCGTCGCCGAACAGCGGGCCTTCCATCTGCCGCTCCAGGGATACCACCGCCGGGTTGGCCCAGTTGTAGGTGGCGTTCCAGGCGACGTTGGTCAGGCCGGGTGCATTGCGATGGGTGGCGGCGCCGCTGCTGCCACGGGAGCGCGGCGTGCCGTCGCTGAAGGCCCGGGCCTGGTCATGGCAGCCCGCGCAGGCGAGGGTGCCATTGCCGGACAGGCGCGGGTCGTAGAACAGCCGGCGGCCCAACTCCACCTTGGCGGCGCTCATGGGGTTGTCGGCGGGGACCCGTGGGGCCGGCACGTGGCTGGGCAGCTGCCAGTCCCATTCTTGCGCCTGTACGCCGGCCGCCAGCAGCGCCATGACGGCTGCCAGCAGGGCGCGATGGCCCGGCTTCATGGGCGCGGCACCACGCGGAAGACCACCTGGCCGGCGGGCAGCGGTTGGCCGCTGGCCAGGTCGAGGCCGAGGCGGGTGAAGACGGCGGGGCATTCGGGGTCGTCCGGGCCGCTCATGCAGCCCACCGCGCCGCCCAGGTCGCGGCCGACCTGGCTGCCGGCCAGGAGGCTACCGAGGTCCAGGGCCACGGCGTCGCGCGCCGGGTCGAAGCGGGGCAGCGTCACCGGCACCCGGTTGCCCCGCAGGCAGGCGACCGTCTCGCCGGTGAGCGGGTTGCCGCTGCAGCCCGTGGAGCCCAGGTGCAGGTACCAGCTGGCGGCGCGTGAGCCGTCGGCCTTGGCCACGCCCCCTTCCGGGTTGACCTCGAGCTTGGCGAACTTGCGCCCCGCCTGCCAGCTCCAGCCCATGGCGGCGATATCCAGGGGCGGTCCCTGCAGTTCGGTGCTGGTGTGGTTGAGCGCCTCGGGCACGCCGAGGCTGAAGGCCAGCCCGACATAGTCGCCGGCTGCCACCTGGCCGCGTATCTGGTGGCGCGTGGCGGTCGTGCCGCCCTGGCAGGCGCCGCTGGCGTCCTCAAAGTCCAGCAAGGCCACCTGGCCGTCCTGCCAGTCGTCCCGCTCCAGCGCCACCGACTCGTGGCTGCCGTCCGCGCGGATCAGCGCCAGGTCCTGCACGTAGAAACGGGCATCGCGCAGGGTCGCCGGGCGGGCGTCCACCCCCAGTGGCCCCAGCGTGGCATCGCAACGGGCGGGTTGGCCGTTGGCCTGGAGGGCGAAGTCGATCACCACCGTGCGAGGGCCGGGCGGTGGAGGGCTGGCGCAGGCTCCGAGCAGGGCGGCGAAGGCGAGGAGGGTGAGGCGGGCGGCGGTCATGGCACGGTCTCTCAGAAGCGCGAGCTGAGGGTGAGGTTGACGCTGCGGCCTTCCTCGTAGGTGAAGGTATTGGCCTGGCTCTGCTGGTAGGTGGCGTAGGCCTGGTCGAACAGGTTGCTGACGCCCAGGTCCACGCGGTAGGGGTCCTGCTCCCAGGTCAGGCCGATATCGTGCAGGGCATAGCCGTCGCGGCGACGCAGCAGGGTGTCGTCATAGTCCTGTGCGCGGACGAACTGGCTGCGGTAGTTGACCGACCACTCCTCATCCAGGCGGTAGTCCAGGGTGAGGGCGAGCTTGTCCGGTGGGGCGTAGAGGTCTGCTCCGGTCTGGGCGTTGCGCGAGCGCAGGCGTGAATACCCCAACCCGAGGGTGAGGCGGTCGTACTCGTAGGCGGCCTCGACCTCTCCACCACGGCGCTCGGCCTTGGCGACATTGCGGCGCTGGAAGATCAGGCCGGTACCGGCGAAGGGCGCCTGGCGGGTGTAGGTGCCCACGGTCTGCTGGTCGATGAGGTCTTCCACCTCCTCGTCGAACCAGGTGGCCTTGAGGCGAAAACGGTCCTCGGGGGCCAGCAGCTGGCCGAAGTCCAGGGTGAAACCGCCTTCCCAGGTCTTGCTGGCCTCGGGCTTCAGGTTCGGGTTGGCGCGGAAGTTGAACAGCGCCCTGTTGGTGTTCAGGTTGCCGTACATCTCGGTCATGGTGGGGGCGCGGAAGGCTTCCCCGTAGCTGACGAACAGGCCCAGGGCATCCAGCGGCTGGTACTTGAGCGCCAGCTTCGGCGAGAGCCGGTCATGGTGGGTGCTGTCCTGCCCGGGGGAGGAGAGCTTGTAGTCGTCATGGCGCAGCGCCGCGATGAGCGTCCAGCGCTGGAACAGCTCCTGTTCGCTCTGCAGGAAGCCGCCGCGCGCGCGCATCTTGCCGTCCGGCAGCACCGAGTTGGCCTGGCCGGCGGAGGTGTTCTCGGCAGTGTCCTCGTAGTAGTCCAGGCCGTAGGTGAGGCGTTGGCGGTAGTCCTCGCCCAGTTCGAAGGTGGTGGTGTTCTGCAGGCTGCCGCCGTCCGTGCGGGTCATGCCCGAGGTGTCCGGCTGGGGCGGTGTGGAGCGGCTATGGCCCGACAGGCTATAACGGGTGCGATAGAGGGAGAGCCTGCCATCCAGCAGGGCCCGGTCGGCATCGTGGAACAGCCAGTTGCCGGTGTACTGCTCCTGGCGGCGGTGGCTGTCCTGATCGAAAGGGAAGAGCAGGTTGCCGCCGGGGTTGGTGGGGCCGGTGAAGTCGTCGTCGAAGGTCTGCCGGCCCAGCTCCAGGCGGTTCAGGTCCCCCAGGTTGAGCCCCGCCTTGAACAGGCTGGCGGTGAGGTCGCCATCGTTGGGGTATTCGGCATCCGTACCGCCCTTGGCAGTGTGAATGGTGCCGTAGTCGCGGTAGGTGGCGCTGGCGAGCACATCGCCCTGGTCGTTCAAGGCCGCAGCGGTGAGGTTGGTGGAGGCGGATTCGTCGCCGCTGCGATAGCTCACTTTGGCGCGGCCACCGAAGGTTTGCCCGGGGGCGACGAAGTCCTCCGCCGCCAGTGTCTCGAATGCCATTACGCCACCCAGCCCGCCGCTCCCGTAGGCGGCCGACATCGGGCCGCGCACCACGTCGATCTGGCGGATGAAGTCCGGGTCGAGCAGCAGGGGGCTGTTCACGCCGCCTTCGTTGTTACGCCGGGCGCCATCCACGCTGAGGATGATGCGCGGCCCTTGCAGGCCACGGATGGCAGGGCTCTGCGAAGCCGGGCGCGGGCCGCCGCCGACGTTCACGCTGGGCAGGCTGCGCAGTACGCGGGAGAGGGTGTCCGCCTGGGCGTCGTCGAGGTTCTCGCGGTCGACCGTGGAGACCGAGGCGGGCAGGGCGAAGCTGCTGTTGGCGCTGCGTGTGGCGGTGACCGTGGTGCTGTCGAGCACCAGCGTGGGGCGCTCCTCGGCCTGGAGTTGCCCGCATGCCGCCAGCAGCAATGGCCAGGCCGTGGCAGGCCCCATGGACAGCGTGCGGCGCAACCACAGGGGACGAAACGATGCAGAGACAACCATGCCTTTTCCCTTCTCTCGCAGACTCTCGGGCGCCTTTGCGGGTGCACCGGTTGATCCGGGAACGGCGGCGTGCCTTGAGCGCCTCGAGGTATCCGATCCCTGGATGGTGGCCGGGCACCCGAGGGGTGCCCGCATGCGGTCGGGCTGCCGATCCATGGGATTGGTCAGCCCGGGACGGGAAACTAGCAAGGCCGGCGCCGGGGCTTAACTGCGACGTTCCACCGCAGGCAGCCGTGCCGCTCGTCCCGAGCGACCGCCTCAGGCCCCGTGCGTGATGACCCTGTGGCGAGCTGTCGCACCCCCGGTGATCGGGGGGCAAGGATTTCTATGCCGCCGTGGCGGGAATCGGTACCATTTCCGCCGATGGTTTTCCGGGTTACCCCCGGAACTAAGAGGGAACATGGTCGGCGAGATGCCCAAGCCATGGCTGCCCCCGCAACTGTGAGCAGAGCGCGATGCCCGATGTACCACTGGCGACGGCTGGGAAGGTGGGTGGAGCGGTGAACTGCGAGCCAGGAGACCTGCCATCAGCAAGCGGGCGAAAGCCCGGCCCCCCTTAGTCATCCCTATCGTCGCGCGGTGGGCGCGGCACGGAGCATCCCCCATGCATATCGAACCTGGCGTCGTAGAAGGCGCGAAGATCTTCCTCAGTTATGGCACGGCAGTAGCGGCTTTCGGCCTGACGGCCAAGATGGCCCTCGACAGCATCCGCCGCAACGGCGGTGTGACCGCGCTGGCGCTGCGCAGTTTGATCACCACCGCCCTGGTGTTCTGCTTCTTCGAGGTGCTACCGCACCACGCGGTGGGCGTCTCCGAGGTCCACCTGATTCTCGGCTCGACCTTGCTGCTGATGTTCGGTGCGGGGGCGGCGGCGGTCGGGCTGGCTGCCGGGCTGCTCATCCAGGGCCTGTTCTTCGCGCCCTTCGACCTGCCCCAGTACGGCATGAACGTCACCACCCTGCTGGTGCCGCTGTGGGGCATCAGCCTGCTGGCGAACCGTCTCATTCCGTCTGCTACGCCCTATGTGGAAACGCGCTACACCCAGGCCTTGGCGCTGTCCACCGCCTATCAGGGCGGCATCGTCGCCTGGGTCGGGTTCTGGGCCTTCTACGGGCATGGTTTTTCCAGCGAGACCCTGGCCTCCGTCGGCACCTTCGGCATCGCCTATATGAGTGTGATCCTGGTGGAGCCCCTGATCGACCTGGGCGTGCTGGCTCTGGCCAAGGCGCTGTCGCGCTACAGCAAAGGCCCGCTGTTCAACGTGCGTTTGCACCACGCGGCTGCTTGAGTGCAAGCCGGGTGCATGTCCTCGCATGCACCCGGCCCCAGGTCAGTGTTGCGGGTCACCGTGCCCGGCGTGAGCATCCACGCGCACGGTGCCCTTGAAGCGCGAGAACTGCCGGACCCGTTCCGGCGCTATCAACGACTCCGCCGTGCGTACGGCTCGCAATAGGTCGCTCGCTTCTCGCTGGGCCAGCCCGGCATCCTTCAGGGTCGCTTCGTCGAGCAGCCCGTCGCCCGCGCACAGCACCACCTTCCAGTGATCCTGCACACGTGTGAGCAGGGCGCGCCCACCTCGTTCCGCTTGCGTCCAGCCCGCTATGGCGTAGTCGCCTTCCAGGGTCACCGGGCCGACGTCCAATGCCGCCTCCGGGCGCTCCCAGGTGTGTTTCATCAGGTGCTCGATGGCTTGTCGGTCCGCTTGGCTGTCGGCCAGTGCGTAGCCGCCGGTGAGCGCCCAGAGCACGATCAGGTGTCTTGTCCACTTCATAAGCTTGTCTCCTCGATGAGCCAGGTCGTGAAATTTCAGAAGCCCATCCTCACGCCCACCTGGGCTGAGGTGCCGGGCATGGGGTAGCCGGTGCGGTACGCGTAGTCACGGTCGAACAGGTTCTCGACGGCCAGGAACACCTCGCCCTCCTCGCCGAGCTCGGGCAGGGCATAGCCCAGGCGCAGGTTGACCACGGTGAAGCTGTCCACCTGCTCGAAGTTGCTCGCGCCCTCGACCCGCTCCTGTTGCAGCACGTACATCCCGCTCTGGTACTGCGCGTCTGCGCTCAGGCGCCAGGGGCCGGTCGTGTAGGTGGTTCCCAGCGAGAAGGAGCGTCGCGGCGCGTAAGGCAGGTTGCGCAGGCTGGGGTCGAGCCAGGTGAAGCCGAGGAAGCTGCTCCAGCTCTCGTTCCAGCTCTGCTGCCAGGAGGCTTCGGCGCCCTTTATCTCGTAGTCGCCCAGGTTCACGTAGGCGGGCTGGGTCACGGCCGGGGGGAAGGCGAACAGGTAGCGGTTCTGCAGCTTGTCCTTGAATACGGCCAGGTCGAGGGTCGCGCTCTGGGTGGGGTTGAACTTGACCCCCAGTTCCCTGTGGTCCATGCGCTCCGGCTCCAGCTCACGCCAGCTTTCACCCAGGGCTGGAATCAGGTGCGAGAGAACGGAGGTTTCCAGGCCGGGGTAGTTGACGCCCCTGGAGAGGTTCGCCCGGAACTCGAGGTTGTGGGTGGAAAGCAGCAGTCCGGCATGGGGTGCCGTTTCGCTCTTGTAGACGTTGTGGTCATAGCCACGGATGCCGGCCGAAGGCGTGAGCGTCCAGTCCGGGGTCAGTTCGATCGCCTGGCTGAGCCCCAGGTGCGGGGAGATGAGTCGCAGGGTGGGCGTATCAAAGTCGTCACGGGGAGCCGGCGCCACGCGCTTGAAGGCCACCTGGCCTTCCATCTGGTCGATATCCAGCCCCATTGCGATCTCGCCGCCATTCCAGGGCATCAGGTTTTCGGACCAGCGCAGGCCCTGCATGCTGAAGTCGGTGATGGTGTCGCCGTCGAGTCCGGTCTGGTCGAGGGCGCTGCCGCGACCTTCGTTGTAATAGAGCTTGAGGCTGCCTCGGGACTGCTCGTGTTCGTGAGCGAGCGTCATCGATACCAGGCTGCCACGGGTATTGAACTCGCCGGTCCTGGTGTCGGGCCGCCCTTGTTGGCCGGGGTCGGAGGCACGGTTGTCCGCGTGCAAGGCGAGCAGCGCCACCGACCAGTTGTCATCGAGCTGGTAGCTGAAGTTGGCGAGGCCATTGTTCAGGCGGCCGTCGCC
This sequence comes from Pseudomonas sp. zfem005, assembly GCF_032621735.1. Taxonomy (NCBI): domain Bacteria; kingdom Pseudomonadati; phylum Pseudomonadota; class Gammaproteobacteria; order Pseudomonadales; family Pseudomonadaceae; genus Pseudomonas; species Pseudomonas sp. zfem005. The sequence continues at coordinate 150,935 of NZ_JAVYJE010000008.1, forward strand.
ATCGGCACGGTCACCGTCCGAGCGGGCGGTGCCTTGCGCCAGGCTGTAGCCCAGTGCGCCGCTGCGCCCGGTCAGGCTGGCCTGCTCGGTGAACGTGCGGAAGCTGCCTCCGGTCAATTGGAGTGTGCCGTTCTGGTGGTCACCCGCTGCGGCCGCGCGTGGCGTCAGGTCGATGGCGGCGAAGGTGTTGCCGAAGTTCTGCGGTTGCGGGCCCTTGTAGACGCTGATTCGCTCCATGCCATTGATGGGCAGCAAGTCCAGCAGCGGATGGTTCCAAACCGGCATGTAGAAGGGAACGCCGTCGATGAAGGTCTTGATCTCGCTGCCGGGGCGACTGGCCCCCATGCCCCGGATGTAGACCGCCCCACCTTCGGCTCCGCCGAACGAGCCGACCGGGTTGAAGCGCGACACCGTCACCCCGGGCGTGCGACGCAGCGCGGACGACAGGTCCAGCGCGTTGAGGTCGCGGATCTGCTCTTCGCCCACAAGGGTCGCCATGCTGGCGAAGGCGTCCACGGCGTTTTCATCGATAACCGCTTTCCCCGTCACCTTCGACTCGGGTAGCTCGATCGGGTTGACCTGGGCTGCGGTGGCACTGGCCATTCCCCACAAGGCGAGGGAAATGCCGTAGCTCAGACGTTTGATCAACATGCCACTTACTCCTTGATTCTGCTTTTTATTCAGCCGCCGCCCGCACCGGGCTTTGCCGTCTGGCGGCGTGCAGGCTGTGTGCTTCTCTGAACGGGCGCCGGAGCACGTGCAGTGCCCGGCGTAGCGCAATGGATGTTCAGCAGGGTGCAGGCGGAGCCCGTGGGCTGGCGGGAGGCCACGCATGGCGGGGAGGTGCACTCGGACGGGGGCGCGGCCGTGGGTGTGGCGCATGGCCGCCGCGCAACAGCCAAGACAGGCCCAGCAGCAGGCCGATGCCGAGTGGCACCGAGGCGCAAAGCGGGCAGGTGAAAGAGGCCAGCCAAGCAGCTGGCAGCGGGAGGCTCGTGCCTGACCCGGCAGATGGCTGGCCGTCGGCGCTGCAGAACGGTGTCTCCAGCCCGCTCAATTGCAGGCCAGCCGCCTGGCCATGGTGGATGCCGCAGCTGAATACGCTGTACAGGACGCAGGCGTAGAGCATCCAGGCGATCAGGGAGCCTGGTCTACGACGGGCGCTCTTCAGGTGTGGGCGGGCAGGTCTCTGCATCGGGACGAGGGCGGTGGATGGGTTCGCCCGCCGGGAGCGAACCCAGGCACAGCGTTACTGGGCCATCCAGTGGATCACGGCCTTGTAGTCCTCGGGGCTGCAATCCATGCACAGGCCGCGCGGCGGCATGGCGTTGAAGCCCTGGGTCACGTGCTGCACGAGTACCTCGTCACCCTTTTCCAGGCGGGGTTTCCAGGCCGCGGCGTCGCCCTTCTTCGGCGCGGTGGGCAGTTGCCCGTTGTGGCACATGCCGCAGGCGCGGGTGAATACCGCCTCGGGTTCCTGGGCCGCCTGGGCCAGGGGGAGGGCCAGCAGGCAGGCTGCGAAGAGCAGGGATTTCTTCATGATCAACTCCTGTTTTTTCAATTATCGGTAGGCTTTCAGGTGGAGCACGGCAGCCGACTCACGGATCGGCTGCGCGCGTGCCGCTTCAGAAACTCAGGTCGACCTTGGCCCAGAGGGTGCGGCCCGGCTCGTCGATGGCGACGCGTTCGGCGGGGTAGCCGAAGCCGGCGTCACCGGCGAGGTTGAGGTGTTCGGCATAGTCCTTGTCGAACAGGTTGTCGACACCCGCGCTCAGTTTGACGTTCTTGCTGACGCGATAGGCGCCGTTGAGCGAGAAGACGCCAAAGCCCGCGCTGCTGCCGAAGTCCTGGCCCACGACGTTGCCCTTGCCCTCGGCCACCCGGCCCTGTTGGGCGACCAGGCGCCAGAGCGCGCCGGCGCTCCAGTCATCCTGCTCGTAGGTCAGGCCGAGGCGGGCCTCCAGCGGCGGCATCTGCGGCAGCGCTTCGCCGTCGGAGCTGTTCTTGCCCCAGGCATAGGCGAGAGAGCCGTCGGTTTTCCAGTGTTCGCCCAGCTTGTAGCTGGCCCCCAGCTCGCCGCCCATGATGCGGGCGTCCACGTTGCCGGCCGAGGAGCTGGTCATGCCCATCATCCCGGTGTTGTAGCTGAACAGGATGTAGTCACGCACCTGGCCCACATAGGCGGAAGCCCAGGCGTCGAGGTTCTCGCCAGCGTATTGCACGCCGAAGTCGAGCTGGGTGGTCTTCTCGGGCTTGATGCCGTCAAAGGCGTTGGCACTGCCGGACGGGCCGCTTTCCGCCGAGAACAGTTCCCAGTAGTCCGGGAAGCGCTGCACATGGCCCAGGCCCGCATACAGGGTGGTGGGTGACTCGGCCAGGTCGTGCTCGTAGCGCACGAAGCCGCTGGGCAGGGTGTCGGCGCGGGTGGCCCCGGCGGTGGGGTTGTCGACGGTCATCATCCCGCTCCACTGGAACGAGCGGAAATCCTTGGCACTGGACCTGTCCAGGCGCGCACCGCTGACCACGCGGTTGCGCTCGGCGAGGTACCAGGTGGCCTCGGCGAAGGCACCATAGTTGTGGGTGACGGCGTCCTTGTCCCAGGGTGACTGGTCGGTGTCGATGTAGTCGCCGGTCATCATGTCGGCGCTGGAGTTGCGCCAGCGGTGCTCGCTGCGCAGCGCGTCGACGCCGGTGACCAGTTCCACCTCGCCCAGGTTGAAGGTGGCGGCGAAGCGGGCGCCCAGCGTGCGGCGGTCGACCTGCGCGGCCATGGGCATCGGCATCATGCCGGATGGGTCCGGGTCACGCAGGCTGAAGTTGTCCATGATGTGGTCGGCGTAGTTGTAGTAGACCTGCGCCTCCACCTTGGTGAGGACGTCGCCGAGGTTGCTCTTCTCGAAGCGCAGCCCGAGGCTTTCCCGGGTGAACTGGGCGCCGTCCATGCTGCGACCGGCGTAGCGCGCCTCACCGTCGCCCTTGCCGGCGGTGAGCTCCAGCAGGGTGTCTTCATCGGGTGTCCAGCCGATGGCCAGGTCGCCGTTCCACTTCTTCCAGCGCGAGGGCACGGTGTCGCCGTCGCCATCCTCGTAGTCATCCGACTGCGCCTGGTTGCCGGTGAAGCGCACATAGCCTTCGCTGCCGCCGACCGCACCATCGAGCACCTTGTCGAAGCGGCCGTTGGAACCGACCAGGAAGCTGGCATCCAGCCGGCTGCCCAGCTCGCCGAAGTGCTCCGGGCCGCGCTCGAACAGTACGGTGCCTGCTGAAGCACCTGGTCCCCAAAGCACGGTTTGCGGTCCCTTGATGACCGTCAGCTTGTCGTAGGTTTCCGGGGCGATGTACGAGCTCGGAGCATCCATCCGGTAGGGGCAGGCGCCCAGCATCAGGCCGCCGTTGGTGCGCAGGTTGATGCGCGACCCGAACATGCCGCGCAGCACCGGGTCGCCGTTGCTGCCGCCGCTGCGGATGGCGGCGAAGCCGGGGATGGTCTTGAGGTAGTCGGTGGCATCGCTGGCCGGCACCGGCTGCCGGGCGTCCTTGGGGTTGGCCACGATGGTCAGCGGTGAGCTTTGCTGGACCGCGGTGATCACGGTGGGGGGCAGTTCGTCCTTATCGTGCTGTTGCTCTTCGGCATGCAGTGAGGGCATGGCCACGGCCAGGGCCAAGGCGTGAAGCAGGAAAGGCACGCGCAGGGCGGCGCGACCCGGACGGGAAGGGATTGCAGACATGATTGTTCCTAAATGGATGAACAGCAGTACGCCTTCGCAGGAAGGCGCGCTTCAACGATTCAGGAAAACGAAGGGGGCGCCCGGTTGGGAGGCGCGAGCAGGAAGGGCGGGGCATTGGCCGGGGGCGCAAGGTGCCGCGCGGGTTGCGTCGCCAGCGCGGGCGGTGGCGCCGGCGGGGTGAACGGCAGGCTCTGCAGCGCAACCGACTGCAGGCCGCACTGGGTGCAGGGCAGTTGCTGGCCGGCGAGCCCGTCGTCCTTGTCGCCGAGCTGCCACTGCATGCCCTGGGAGGTGCACATGAGCATGAAGCCGCCACCGCTCATCTGCGGTATCGCCCACAGCGGCATGGTCACGCGCAGCAGCATGCCCACCAGGGCAAAGGCGTAGAGCCAGTCGCGAAGGTTTCGGCTGAGTGGGTTCAGGGCGGGCATCCTCGAAGGTGCGCGGAGTATAGATTCATTTCGCCCGGGTTCAACACGGCGGATTGCCGCAGCATCGCGGCGAGGTTGATCGCGGATGAATCCGCTCCCACAAAAGAGGCCGCCCGAATCGGCGTAGGGCGGGTGAAACCCGCGGGTGCCTGGTACCGGCGCTGTCGGGTTGCACCCGACCTACAAGAGCAGGGTGCCGTCGGTTGGCGCCGAGCGCAGCGAGGCCCAACGCAACCCTGTCCGGTCTCGCTGCGGGCACTCTCTGTGGGAGCGGCTTCAGCCGCGAAAGAACCACTGCCGGCACTGGGCTGCGAGTGGGCGGATGTTTCATCGCGAATGAATTCGCCCATGAGGTGGGTGGCGGTGCTGGCTGCAAGATCGCCTGGTGGATGAAAAGAGCGCCATCCACCCTACACACCGGTCGGCGTCGTGGTTTGGAGTGGGCGCGGTGCCGTAGGTTGGCGCCGAGCGCAGCGAGGCCCAACGCCACCCTGTCCGGTCTCGCTGCGGGCGCTCTCTGTGGGAGCGGCTTCAGCCGCTAAGGGCTTGCAGCCGGCACATGGCTGCGAGTGGCCGGCTATTCCATTGCCAATGAATTCGCTTCCACGAGGCGGCGCCGTGGGATGCGTCGGGCGGTGCGCCGCGAGCGCAGCGAAACCCGTCAATCGATCTCCCGGGCTGAAGCCCGGGCTACGGGGGCGGTGTGTTCGATGCGCCAGCCTGCCAGGGCGCTTTTTGCGTGCATGCGGCACAGTTTTCACTCTTTCGGGAAGGGCCTACAGCACGGAAGAGACAGCACTGATTTGGGCGACCACGCGTCGTCGCTAGCATGGCCGCCTCACTCAGCAGATGAAGGTGGGGCGGCTATGGTCGGCTACATGGGTTGTGTTCTTTCACTCACGCTTCTGGCGTTCGCCAGCCAGGCCTGGGCGTGTTCGCTGGATACCAAGCGCGAGACCCGTCACGCCTTCCCGGCGGCCCTGAGCTTTCCCCGCGACCTGCCTGTCGGTGGCGTGATCTACGACACCCGCGGCTGGGTTGGGTCCGGTGAGGCCTATGTGAGATGCATGGAGCTATACCAGCACTACATAGGCACTGGTTTCACCTCAGGCACCAGCCCGGTGCCCGGGTTGAAAGGGGTTTACACCACCAGCCTGCCAGGCGTTGGGGTGCGGGTCGGTTGGGCGCAGAACGCCAACAACCTGCCCGCCGACATCATGGCGGGGGAGCTGATGCAGTACCCCCGCCCGCGCACCGCGATCCCGCGCAACCACTATGCCCCGGGGCAGCGCTGGTGGATTCAGCTGATCAAGACCAGCGCTACACCGAGCAATGGCTCGCTCAGCATCGAGCCGGTGCGGATCTACTACGACGACGAACTCACCAACGAGCTGATCTTCACCCCCACGATGCTCACGCTGGATATCCGCACCTGCCGCCTGGGCAAGAAGAACATCGACGTCCCGCTGCGCACCTCCTACATCAATAGCTTCAAGGGCGTTGGCTCCACCTCCCGGCCGCTGCCATTCGACATCCCCCTGATGTGCGACCCGGAAATCCGCGTCTCTTACACCATCACCGGGTTGTACGACGACCTGAACCGCAGCGTGCTGAAGAACACTGCGGGTCCCGGGCTGGCCAAGGGCGTTGGCGTGCAGGTGCTCAAGGGCTATGGCGACCTGGCGCCCATCCAGCTGGGGCACAAGACGCTCTTCGGCAACTCCGGCCCTGTAGGCGGCAACCAGTCGATTCCCCTGGTGGCGCGCTACTACCAGACCGAAAACAGCGTCTCGGCCGGGCAGGTCAACATCCTGGCCTTCTTCAACCTCTTCTACGAGTAATGCTGGCATCTCCCCTGGAGGCTCCGTTCTAGAGCCTCCGCGCAGACATTGGGCGGATGACGCTTCATCCGCACCCGCTGAATTTTCCTACGCCAAAGCTGAAATTTCTTGCAGAGCGCCATTGGGGTGCTCCCCGACAATTCTCCCTGTCAGCGGATGAGAGCCAAGTCGTAGGACTGATGCCTTAGCCCGCTCTAGCCAAGGAGATAACGAAATGAAAAAACTACTGCTCGCCGCGATGATCGCCGGCGCTTTCGCGGGTGCTGCTGTGGCTGCAGAGGATGAGAGTGGCGCTGGTGGTTCTGTGACCAACCAGGGTTCCGGCACCGTGACCTTCACCGGTTCCATCATCGACGCGCCGTGCTCCATCGATGCCGAATCCGCCGACCAGAAGGTCGAGCTGGGCTCGATTTCCAATGTGGCCCTGCAGGCTGACAACGGTGCCGGCACCTCCCGTCCGAAAACCTTCCAGATCAAGCTGAGCGACTGCAGCGTCGCCACCGGCAAGTCGGTGCAAACCACCTTCACCGGTCAGGAAGGCGTCGACGGCCACCTGGCGCTCACCGGCCAGGCCAAGGGCGCTGGCATCGTGCTGGAAGACCTCAACGGCAAGGTTCTGAAGCTGGGCACTCCCTCCGCTGCAGCCAAGCTGCAGAACGGCGAGAACCAGCTGCAGTTCAGCGCCTACCTGCAAGGCGATGGTGACAAGGATGCGATCGTCCCCGGTGATTTCCAGGCCGTGGCTGATTTCCGTCTGAGCTATCAGTGAATAGCCGGGGCGTGTGCGTTGCTCCTGTGCTCGCCCCGTTTTTTTACTGCCTTGAATCGCTGAGTGTGGGTGCTGGATGTTTTCGTGCATGGGTATCAGGGCGGTGCTGCCGCTGGTGGGTTTGTTGGTTGTCAGCAGCGTGCATGCATCGGATGAGGGGCGGGTCAGCCTCCGTGGTGCCGTACTCGAATCCGCCTGTGCCATCAGCACCCTGACTCGCGACCAGGTCATCGAAGTAAAAAGTCTGTTCACCCGCGAATGGCTGGGTGGCGGGCGCAGTGAGGCCAACCCCATTTCATTGCGGCTGGACCACTGCACCCTGTCTTACCCGGGCAAGGCGTTACCCGCTTCGCGCTTCTTCCGCATCGCCTTCGACGGGCGCTCATCCCAAGGGTTGTTCGCGGTGGAAGGGCAGGCCAAGGGCCTGGCCCTGCAAGTGGGGGATGGCCACGGCAAGGTGTTTTTGCCGGGGGTGTTGCTGCCCATGACGGAGCAGATACCCGAAGACCGGGTGCTCAGTTACTCGATGCGGCTGGTGGCCGATAGCGAGGCGGTGGTGTTCGGTGATTACCACTCCACCCTGCGTTTCAAGATGGATTACTTCTGATGCCGAGCGGCCGCGTGCCGCATGTTGGAGATGGCGGCAGTCCCGTTGGTTGAGTGAGTCGCAGGGCGCAAGGCTCTTGCTGTTCGCGCAGTAGAAAAAGGTTTTGGCAATGCTCTCCTCTCGTTCCGGGGCGGTATTCGCTCGTGCGCTGACTGGCTTTTTGGTTACTGCCCTCACGGGGCCCATTGCAGATTTTTCGCTCGCGGAAGACATCCAGTTCAACACCGAAGTGCTGGACCTCGAAGACCGCAGCAACATCGACCTCGGGCAGTTCGCCCGGGGCAACTACATCATGCCGGGTGAATACGAAATGACCGTTCGCATCAACAAGGAGGAGCTGCCAGAGCACAAGATCGCTTTCCGCGCCGCCGAAGGTGATGCGGGCGACAGCCTGGCCTGCCTCAACCCCGAGCTGGTGGAAGAGTTCGGCCTCAAGCCCGACGCCACCGCGCAGCTGAAGTGGTCGGCCGATGGCCAGTGCCTCGACCTCGCCAGCCTGCCCGGCGCCACCGCCCGTGGCGACCTGAGCGCGGCAGCCCTCTATGTGGAAGTGCCCCAGGCCTTCCTGGAATACACCTCCGAGAACTGGGACCCGCCGTCCCGCTGGGACGACGGCATTTCCGGCCTGGTGCTGGACTACAACTTCAACGCCCAGTCCCAGCACCTGGATGGCGGCCAGAACAGCAACGACATCAGCGGCAACGGCGTGTTCGGCGCCAACCTGGGCGCCTGGCGCGTCCGTGCCGACTGGCAGGCGCGCTACGACGACCGCCCCGGCAGTCAGCGCGGTACGCAATTGGACTGGAGCCGCTACTACGCCTACCGGGCCATCCCCAGCCTGGGCGCCAAGCTGACCGTGGGCGAGAACTACCTCACCTCCAGCATCTTCGACAGCTTCCGTTTCGCCGGCGCCAGCCTTGCCACCGACGACAACATGCTGCCGCCCAACCTGCGCGGCTATGCGCCGGAAGTCACAGGCGTAGCGCGCACCAACGCCAAGGTCACCGTCAGCCAGCAGGGCCGGGTGCTCTACGAAACCCAGGTGGCCCCGGGCCCGTTCCGCATCCAGGACATCAACGAAGCCGTACAGGGCCAGCTGGATGTGCGGGTGGAAGAGCAGGACGGCAGCGTCCAGGAATTCAAGATGGACACCGCCGACGTGCCCTACCTGACCCGCCCCGGCACCGTGCGCTACAAGTTCTCCGCCGGCCGTCCCTCCGACTGGGACCACCACATCGAAGGCCCGGCCTTCGGCGCCGGCGAGTTCTCCTGGGGTGTGAGCAATGGCTGGTCCCTCTATGGCGGCGGCCTGGGCGGCGAGGGCTACACGGCAGCGGCCATCGGTATCGGCCGCGACCTGATGCAGTTCGGCGCGCTGTCGTTCGACGTCACCCAATCGTCCGCCGACCTGGAGCGGGAAGGGCGCCTCAGCGGCCGCTCCTACCGTATCAGCTACTCGAAGAGCTTCGACGAGCTGGACAGCCAGGTCACCTTTGCCGGCTACCGCTTCTCCGAGCGCGACTACATGACCATGAGCGACTACCTCTCGGCCCTGGAATACGGCCAACGCGGCTGGCAGAACAGCAAGGAGATGTACACCGTGATGTTCAACCAGCAGTTCCGCGAGCTGGGCCTCTCCGCCTACCTCAACTACGGCCACCAGACCTACTGGGGGCAGCAGGCCACCGACAACTACAGCCTGTCGCTGTCGCGCTATTTCGATGCCGGTCGCTTCAAGAACCTCAGCGTGTCGTTCACCGCCTCGCGCAGCACCTACAACGGCATCCAGGACGACAGCTACTACGTGTCGCTGTCCATGCCCTGGGACGGCGCCGGCTCCGTCAGCTACTCCAGCTCGGTGAGCAACCACCAGGTCGACCACCAGCTCAGCTATTACGACCGCATCGGCGACCACGACAGCTACCAGGTCAGCGCCGGCACCGGCGACAACGGCCACTCCGCCAGCGGCTACCTCAGCCACCGCGGCGACGCGGCGGAAATGAACTTCAGCGCCAGCTACCAGGAAGGCCGCTACTCCACCGTGGCCATGTCGGTACAGGGCGGCGCCACAGCCACCCTGCAGGGCGCGGCGCTGCACCGCACCGGCGTGCAGGGCGGCACCCGCATCCTTCTGGATACCGACGGCGTGCCCGGCGTACCGGTGCACGGCTACGGCGAAACCACCGAGACCAACCACTTCGGCAAGGCCGTGGTGGCCGACATCTCCAGCTACTACCGCAACCGCCTGAGCATCGACCTCGACGGCCTGCCGGACGACGCCGAAGCCATCCACTCCGTGGCCCAGGCGACCCTCACCGAAGGCGCCATCGGCTACCGCCACTTCGACGTGGTGGCCGGCAAGAAGGCCATGGTGGTGGTGCACCTGCCGGACGGCTCCGCGCCGCCCTTCGGCGCCACCGTGGCCAACGACCGTGACCAGGCCGTGGGCATCGTCAGCGACGCCGGCAGCCTCTACCTCAGCGGCATCCAGCCCGGCGGCGAGATGACCCTCAGCTGGGACGGCGAGCAACGCTGCAAGGTGCACCTGCCGCAGCAGCTGCCGAGCATCGACCACGCCTGGCCGCTGGACTGCATGCCCCTGGCCGTCGCCGCCAAGAACAGCACCGGCCAGACCCTGGCCCAACACTGAAGCATTACCGAAGCATTCAACCGAGAACCGATCCATGAACCACCGTCACTTCACTCCTTTTATCGGCTCCCTGCTGCTCTGCGCCCTGGGCGCCCAGCAGGCCCAGGCCGCCATCGCCCTGGACCGCACCCGCGTGGTGTTCGAGGCCGGGCAGAAGTCCGTCAGCCTCAGCGTCAGCAACGAGAACAAGCAGCTGCCCTACCTGGCCCAGGGCTGGCTGGAAGATGCCAGCGGCAAGAAGGTCAACTCCCCGCTGGTGGTGCTGCCGCCGCTGCAGCGCATCGAGCCGGGCGCCAAGAGCCAGCTCAAGGTGCAAAGCCTGCCCGCCGTGGCCCAGCTGCCGCAGGACCGGGAAAGCCTGTTCTATTTCAACCTGCGCGAAATCCCCCCGCGCAGCGACAAGCCCAACTCCCTGCAGATCGCCCTGCAAACCCGCATCAAGCTGTTCTACCGGCCCGAGGCCCTGGTCCCGGCCCGGGGCGAACAGGCCCCCGCCTGGCAGGAGCAGCTCACCCTCACCCGTGAAGGCGACAGCTACCGGGTGAACAACCCCACGGCCTACTACGTGACCATCGTCGACGCCGCCAGCAGCCCCAGCGGCGAAGCGCCGGAAGGCTTCGAACCGTTGATGCTCGAGCCGCGCGGCAATGCCCCGCTCAAGGTGCCGGCCGCCACCCTGGGTGCCAGCCCGGTGCTCACCTACATCAACGACTACGGCGGCCGCCCGCAGCTGCGTTTCGATTGCAACGGCGGCACCTGCAAGGCCACGCCCGTCGAGCCGCAAGGCTAGCGGCGCCGGCACAGGCTGAGAGAGGAGAGCGGCGTGAAGCGAATCAAGGCACTGGCCCTGGCGGGCGCCTGCCTGGCTGCGGTTGCAGTCGCGCCGGCCCAGGCGGCTTCGACCACCTTCAAGGTGACCGTCACTGTGGTCGCGCGGCCCAACTGCGTGATCAATGGCAACAAGCCCATCGAAGTGGACTTCGGCGAAGTGGTGACCACTAAGATCAACGGCAGCAACTACAGGGTGCCCGTCACCTATGGGCTGCAGTGCACCGGCACTAACAACAAACGCCTGGCACTCCGTATTGCCGGTGCGCCAGCAACCTTCGATGCAGCCGCCTTGCGCACCAGTGTCGATGGGCTGGGCATCCGCCTGTACGTGGATGACGAACTGCTGGACGTAAACAGCGGTTCTCACTCATTCGACTATTCAACCAAACCTGCCCTGTTCGCGGTTCCGGTCAGGCAGGCCAATACCCAGCTGCGCGGTGGCGAGTTCACGGCCGCAGCCACTCTGAAAGTGGAGTACTCATGAAAAGCAATCTTGTAACCCTGGCACTGCTGTTCGCAGCCATGACCCAGCACGCCGTGCCCTCGATGGCCGCCGAAAGCGACAACATCAAGTTCGTCGGCAAGCTGGTGGAGCCGCCCGCCTGTACGTTCAACGGCGGCAAACCGATCGAGGTGAATTTTGGTGAGGTACGGACCGACAAGATCGACGGTACCAACTTCAAGAAAACGGTGGACTATGGGCTCAAGTGCGAGCGTGCCGACGGCAAGGTGCTCAAGCTTTCACTGACCGGAGGTGCCTCGGGCTTCGATCCGACCGTGCTTGCCACGAGCGTGACGGACCTTGGCATCAAGCTGTTCCTTGACGACACCGTGCTGGAAGTCAACAAGTCTCGTGATCTCACCTACCCGAAGACTCCCGTGCTGACTGTGGTCCCGGTCAAGAAGGATAAGGCCAACCTCAAGGGCGGTGACTTCAATGCCAGCGGCAACCTGAAGATCGAATACATCTGAGTTGAGCGGCCACCGCCGAAGGCGGTTTCAGTGTGCACCCGGGCAAGACCCAGCTCGGCCGAACGGCCAAGGGGTTCGACTGGCTGGGTGCATGGTTTACGCCCGATGGGGTGGGTATCGCCCCACGGGCATTACACAACCACCGTGAACGACGCGCGCGGCTTTATGAGCAAGCCATCGCCAGGGGACTTGGGAGAGCCGAGGCTTTGGAGAGGGTACGGGTGTATGAGGAGCGGTGGGAGAGGTGGATGAGTTACCCGAGCTACTGTGCTCGCCGCCCATAACATGGTGTAAAAATGAAAATGATCTCAACCGCTGCGGCCCGCCCCACTGCGATCGCTTGGATTATGCTCGTAACTTGCATGCTCACCGCAGAGATGTGCGACGCCGCCGAAGTAGACGGCCCCCCGGCCCTTGTGCCGGGCGACGTGGTGTATGTGTCAGGTGCCGAATCGTCCGACATCAGGACCTGGACCGGTCCGTCCCACGCCTTACCACCTCCCGGTGCTGACTGTGAACAGGTGAATCACATCGGGTCGGACTGCACGGCGAAGGCTTCTTGTGCGTATGCGAAAAGCCTGACCGGGCCGGGCGACGTAAAGACATCATGGTACGCGCTGGTTCGCCTGACTGGCTTCATGCTCTACCCGGACTACCTTGCGTTCCGCGCCACCGGGGTGAACGGCGTCCACGCGCTGGCTGGGCCTAACGCGTCCGAGAGTGAGGTGACCGGCCTCCTGAAGGCCGAACAAGAAGCACCGATAAAGGGGTTGGTCACCGCGACGGGACGGGGGCCGACCTACACAGGCGCTGTGATCTCCGTCCAGGCCGGCGCCTGCCGATTCGAACGGATGGGGAACATCGAGACATACTATACGGCGTGGGCCGTGAACAAATATAACCCCGCGCACCTCACCCACACGGGGTGCACCCTCGACGGGGCCGATGCAACACTAACGCTGGGTGGCGGAGAGACTCGGACAGTCGACATCCCGTCAGGGGTTCGATGTGATAGTGACGGCACACTCGGTGTGCACGTTTACGGAATGGGGGCGAATGGCGAAATCAAATTTGATGGTGCAGGACTGACTGGAACCGTCACCCTAGATGGGAAGGATGCCACGCACTCCCCTGTGCAGATCCAGGCTCGCGCCGGAGTGCGCACCCCGCTGCCGATCTCTGTCAAAGTTACAGCCAGCCCCACCGCCTCTGCGGGCAAATGGAGTGGGTCCGTCATCATCCTAGCAACCCCTGCGTGATCGAGTGCTTGTCCGTATAGGTGAACTGAATGGCAAAAATCCTCCTGATCGACGACCACCCCATCGTCCGCATGGCCGCCCGCATGTTGCTCGAGCGCGAGGGGCACCAGGTGGTGGGCGAGGCGGCCGATGGCGTCACGGGCCTGAGCACGGCCCGGGAAACCCAGCCCAAGCTGGTGCTGCTGGACCTGGATATTCCCGCCCTGGGCGGCCTGGAGTTGATCGCCCGCTTGCGCACCCTGGAGCCGGCGCCGCGCGTGCTGGTGCTCAGCGCCAAGGACCCGGGCTTCTATGCCTCCCGCTGCCTGCGGGCCGGCGCCCATGGCTATGTGTACAAGCGTGAAGACATGGCTGATCTGGCCACCGGGGTGAAGGCGGTGCTGGCGGGCTACCGCTACTTCCCCGATGCCTTTATGACCACCGACGACCCTAACGCGCCGCTTAGCAATGAGGCGAAGGTGCTCGACAGCCTCTCCGACCGCGAACTCACGGTGCTGCGCTACCTGGCCCTGGGCTACACCAACAAGCAGATCGCCGACCAGATTCTGATCAACAACAAGACCGTCAGCTCCTACAAGGCGCGCCTGCAAGAAAAGGTGGGTGAGCAGAGCCTGGTGGGCCTGGTGGAGTTCGCCAAGCGCAACGGCGTGGTCTGACTCCCGGCGCGGCATGCGCACTCATGACGCCTTGCCGGTGGTTGCCGCACCCTGAGCCGGGCGGCTGACCGCCCACCTTCAAACCCTTAGCAACGCTTTGCCCTCACCCCGAGCGGCAGGGCCGGCCATTGCCCGTTGCAAACCAAGGAGTAGAACCATGCAGTACGAAGATGTCTCCATTCCCAGCGCCGACCACCAGCCACTGGCTGGCCGCGTGTATGGCCAGCTCAAGGCCAAACCAGCACCCGTGGTGGTGCTTTGCCATGGCTTTTGCGGGATACAGGACATTCTCCTCCCGGCCTATGCCAAGGCCTTTGCCGAGGTGGGCTACCTGGCGGTGACCTTCGACTACCGCGGCTTTGGCGCCAGCGGCGGCGAGCGTGGGCGGCTGGTGCCGCAGCAGCAGGTGCTGGATGTGCTCACGGTGATCGACTGGGTGAAGGCGCAGAGCTGGGCCGATGCCGAGCGGGTGGCGCTGTGGGGCACCAGCCTCGGCGCCTGCCATGCGGTGGTGGTGGCCAGCCGGCTGCCGTCGCTGAAATGCCTGCTGCTGCAAATGCCCTTCGCCAACGGCGAGACGCTGATCACCGGGCGCCTGCCCGAGGCGGAGCGCGCACCCTTCCTGGAAACTTTGGAGAAGATGCAGGCGCGCCGCACGAGCACCGGCAAGGACCTGTTCGTGCCCATCCCCAAGGTGATGTCGGACCCGCAATCCCGCGCCTTCTTCGAACGCTGCAAGGCCAGCCACCCGGAAATGGACGTGAAGATTCCCTTCCTCACCGTCTGGGAGATGGCCCATTACAAACCGGTGGACGTGGCCATTCGCGTGGTCACGCCCACCTTGGTGGTGGTGGCTGGCGATGACCAGGTCAACCCGGCCGAGCAAGGCCTGGAGCTGTACGGCCGCATAAGGGGCCGCAAGGCGGTGCAGGTGATCGACAAGGCCGGGCATTACGACCTGTACCAGGGCCGGGCCTTCGACACGGCCGTCGGCTTCCAGCTGGATTGGTTGGCGCAATACCTCTAGCCGCATCGGCGGCCACGCAGGGCTGCCAGCGCAGGTGCTCCCGGCGACATCGCCTGGTGGATGAAAAGAGCGCCATCCACCCTACACACCGGTCGGCGTCGTGGTTTGGGGTGGGCATGGTGCCGTAGGTTGGCGCCGAGCGCAGCGAGGCCCAACGCAACGATGTTCGGCCCCCGCTGCGGGCTTCTCCCTGTGGGAGCGGCTTCAGCCGCGAAAGCCCCTCCGCAGGCACGAGGCTGCGAGCGGCCGGATGATCCATCGCGAATGAATTCACTCCCACGAAATGTGCCCCCCAACCACGACCCCTGTAGGGGCGACTTCAGTCGCCAAGCAGCCCGCAGGGCTGCCAACGCAGGTGCCCCCGGAGAGATCGCCTGGTGGATGAAAAGAGCGCCATCCACCCTACGCAGAGGTCGGCATTGTGGCATGGGTTGGGCGCGGCGCCGTAGGTTGGCGCCGAGCGCAGCGAGGCCCAACGCAACGATGTTCGGCCCCGCTGCGGGGCCCTCCTTGTGGGAGCGGCTTCAGCCGCGAAAGACCTCCTGCAGGCACGAGGCTACGAGCGGTCGGATGCTCCATCGCGAATGAATTCCCACGAAATGTGCCCCTAACCACGACCCCTGTAGGGGCGACTTCAGTCGCCAAGCAGCCCGCAGGGCTGCCAGCGCAGGTGCTTCCGGTGACATTGCCTGGTGGATGAAAAGAGCGCAGCCACCTCAGGTAGCCCGGGCTTTAGCCCGGGAGCGTTTCACACCGATGCTCGGGTCGTGCCAGGCGACCGGAGTCTGAGTCAGTGCGAATCTGGAAGATGGACGCTGGAGGCCGGAATCCAGACGGCCTATGGCGTGCGCCACGGTTCACTGCACCCTCCGCCAACCCTGGCCTCAGCACCAGCAGCTTGGCCAGGGACCGGGTATCCACCACCTGCTCGACCTCCATGCCACCGCTGTGGCAGAGCGCATGCCATTCCCGCAGCGTTCGCTCACGACCGTAACCGCCCATGAACATCTGCATGTCGCACAGCGCGCTGGCGAGGTCTGCACGGTCTTCGGGCACCACCATTTCCATCAGAATGACCCGCGCGCCGCTCTGGCCGATGGCCTGGCGCAGGCTGTCGAAGGCCCGAATACACGTGGCGTCGTCGAAACCATGCAGCACCGCCGAGAGTAGGTAGACATCGTGGCTGTCTTTGGCACCGGGCAGGTTATCGAGCAGATCGCCGGCCATGAACTGCAAGCGCTCCAGGCCGGGCTCGCTGCTTTCATGCCAGTAGCGACCCGCTTCGGCGATGACCTGTGGCCGGTCCACCACCAGTGCCTCCAGGTGGGCATGGCGGTGGAGCAGGGCCAGGGACTTGCGCCCACGGGAGCCCCCCACATCGATCACCCGCCGGAAACGGCTCCAGTCCAGGTCGGTGGCGAAGCTGTCGCCGGCAAGGGCTTCGACGCTGTCCATCGCTGACGAGAACAGTGCGTCCAGTTCGGCGTCTTCATCCAGGTGCTCGAACAGCGTGCGTCCGTGGCTGAGCACGAAGGGCGGCACGCCGCGGCGGATGCCTGCCTCCAGCTGTCGATACCAGGGCTCGCTCATGGCGCCGGTGTTGTGCAGCAACACCATGGCGCGAACGCTGCTGGCATGGTCCCGTCGCAGATAGCTGGAGACGGGCGAGTTGCGGAAGACCCCAGGCGCGCATTCGCAGAACACGCCACTGGCGGCCAGCAGTCGCAGCAGCCGGGCCAATGCGTCTGCCGACACGTCCAGGCGCCTGGCCAGGCTTTCCACTGCCAGCGCCTCGCCGCCCAGCAAGGTGGCGACATCCAGCCGGGCGGCGGCATGCAGGGCTCGCGACAGCCAGAAGGCCGAGCCCATCTGGATCAGCCGAAAAGGGGGTGGCACCAGGTTGCCGGCGGCCCGTTGCAACCAGGCACCCAAGCGCATGGCCAGTTGGAAGCCCCCCACGGCGAAGGCATTGCGCTGCAGGCTCATGGCAACACCTCCCCGGGCGGGGTGAGCCCGACACTGAACAGACGGCCGTTGAGCGCCGCCAGCCCGTCGAGAAAGTCGGCGTCCATGGGCCGGCCCATCTGCTCTTCGAATACATCCCGTAGCAGCATCGGCGTCATCGCCAGGCTGACGAAGGCCATGCGCAGCATGTCCGGGTCGGTCTCGGCGGTGACCTGCCCGGTACGTTTGAAGTCGGCGATCTTGCGGGCGCCGCCGTCGCGGCCCCGGTCGAGCAATTGCTGGAGAAAGCGTCGCCCCGGACCTCGGTTGAGCGCCAGCACCTTCAGCACCAGGCGGGGCAGCTCCGGCTGCATCGCCATGGCCGCGTAATACAGGCGCAGGAAGTCGGCGAAACCGTCGACCGACGCCAACAATGGCCCGTCGAGAACATCCAGCAGCGGCTTGAAGGCCTCGCTGAGCATCTCCTCATAGAGCCCCTCCTTGCTGCCGAAGTAGTAACGGATCATCGACTGGTTGGCGCCCGCCTGCTCGGCGATCCGGCGCGTGGTGACCTGGTGATAGTCGTCCCCCAGGAAGCAGGCCCGGGCGGCCTGAAGCAAGCGATCCCTCACCGGCGAACTGGCATCCTTCTGGTGCATGGCGAACCTCTCCAATTACATCGACAGGGAGGCTAACACCCGGTGCGGATGGGGCTGCGGGGTATCGTCAATCAGAAACGGCCCGGTGATTGAAAACGGGCCGCAGGGCTGCCAGCGCAGGTGCTCCCGGGGAGATCGCCTGGTGGATGAAAAGAGCGCCATCCACCCAACGCAGTGGTTGGCATTGTGGCGTGGGTTGGGCGCGGCGCCGTAGGTTGGCGCCGAGCGCAGCGAGGCCCAACACGACGATGTTCAGCCCCGTTGCGGGCCCCCCTGTGGGAGCGGCTTCAGCCGCGAAAGCCCTTCCGCCGGCACGAGGCGGCGAGTGGTCGGATGTTCCATCGCGAATGAATTCGCTCCCACAAAATGTGCCTCCCAGCCACGACCCCTGTAGGGGCGACTTCAGTCGCCAAGCAGGCCGCAGGGCTGCCAACGCAGGTGCTCCCGGGGAGATCGCCTGGTGGATGAAAAGAGCGTCATCCACCCCACGCAGCGGTCGGTGCCAAGGCGTGGGTTGTGCGCGGCGCCGTAGGTTGGGCCGAGCGCAGCGAGGCCCAACGCAACAATGTTCAGCCCCCGTTGCGGGCCCCCTGTGGGAGCGGCTTCAGCCGCGAAAGACCTTCCGCAGGCACGAGGCGGCGAGTGGCCGGTTGCTCCATCGCGAATGAATTCGCTCCCACAAAATGTGCCCCCCAATCACGATTCATGTAGGCGGGTAGGGCGGGTGAAACCCGCGTGTGGTTCGGTGGCACGAGCTGTCGGGTTGCACCCGACCTACGGTTGTGGGAGCGGCTTCAGCCGCGAAGGACCTTCCGCAGGCAAGAGGCTGCCAGCGGCCCGGATGCTCGTTCGCGAATGAATCCGCTCCTACGGCTTCAAGCTTCAAGCTTCCAGCTCCCATCTTCCAGCTGCTCTTACGCTAACAACGCGATCAATTCCTCATCCAACTCGAGCATGATGGCCTCCAGGTCGTGCAGGGATCGGCGAAGGTCGTCGCGGCTGGCGTTGTTGCGGTAGGCGGCTTCCAGCTGTTCGCAGGCGTCGATCAGCCCGTGGGCGCGGATGATGCCGGCGGCGCCCTTGATGCGGTGGGCGAGTTCGACGATGCCGTGCTGGCTGCCGGATTCCAGCAGGCCGCGTACCTGCTGCAGGTCGATGCGGTGGCTTTGCAGGATGCCTTCCAGCGCCCGCTGGGTGAGCGCCGGGTCGCCGCCGGTGAAGTGTTCCAGCTCCTTCACGTCGAAGCGCGGCTTGGCCGTGGCGGCGGGCACTTGCTCGGGCTCCGGGCTGGGTGCATGGCGCGGGGTGATGCGCCGGAGCCGCCCATCCAGCTCGCCGAGGGCGATGGGTTTGAACAGGCAATCGTCCATGCCGGCGTCGAGGCAGCGTTGGCGCTCGTCGGGCTGGGCGTTGGCGGTGAAGCCCCAGATCAGCGTCGGCTGCTCGCCCTGTTCCTGTTCGCGGATGCGCTGGGCCAGCTGGTAGCCGCTGAGCACCGGCATGTTGCAATCGGTGATGACCAGGTCGAAGGCCCCGGGCTGCCACAGGCCCAGGCCCTGCTGGCCGTGCTCTGCCTGGCTCACCCGGTGGCCGAGGTAGGCGAGCTGGTCGCAGAGCAGCTTGCGGTTGGCGTAGCTGTCGTCCACCACCAGCACGCTCAGCGCATGGCGCACCGGTTCGGCGAGCTGCTCGATGGGCCGCAGCGGCTCCGCTGCGAGGGGCTCCAGCCGGCTGAAACGCAGCGCCAGGACGATGCGCGTGCCGGAGCCCAGCTCGCTTTCCAGCAGCAGCTGGCCGCCCATCATTTCGCAGAGGGTGCGCGAAATCATCAGGCCCAGGCCGGTGCCGGAACGGGTGTTGAGGCTGTTGCCGGGCACTTGGGCGAAGGGCTGGAAGAGCTTCTGCTGGTTGTGGGCGGAGATGCCGATGCCGGTGTCGATGACTTCGATCTGCACGCGCAGGTCGTCGCCCTCCGGCTCGGTGCGGGCGATGACGCTGACCGAACCCTGGTCGGTGAACTTGATGGCGTTGCTGACGAGGTTGGAAACCACCTGCTTGAGGCGTTGCGGGTCCAGCAGCACATCGTCGTTGGCGCTGTTGTCCAGGTTGAGGGTCAGGCGCAGCCCTTTCTGCCGGGCCAGGCCGTCGAACACCCGCACCACGCCCTCCAGCAACTGGCGCAGGTTGGCGCGCTCGGGGCTGAGGGCGAGGCGGCCGCTTTCGATGCGGGCGATATCGAGGATGTCGCCGATCAGCGCCAGCAGGCCCTGGGCCGAGCCATAGGCCACCTCTATGCTGTCGCGGTCGAGCCGGCCGCTTTCGGCGTGCTTGAGGGCGAGCTCGAGCATGCCGATGACCGCGCTCATGGGCGTGCGGATCTCGTGGCTCATGGTGGCGAGGAAGGTGCTCTTGGCGCGGCTGGCTTCGTCGGCGGCTTCCTTGGCGTCTTGCAGCTGGGCGAGCAGTTGCTGGCGTTCGCTGATGTCGATCCAGCCGCCGATGATGCCGACGAGGGCGCCTTCGGCATTCCGGAAGGGCAGCATCCAGTGGTAGATGGCCAGGGTGCGGCCGTCGATGTGCACCACGCGGTCCTTCAGCACCGGTTGGCCGCCGGCGAGGATGCCCTTGAAGTCGTTGTCGAACTCGGCCTGTTCCTCCACCGGCAGGTTGTTGATGGTGGTGCCGATCACCTCTTCGCGTGTGCGCTGGAAGGTCTGCAGGTAGCTGTCGTTGCACAGCACCATGCGCCGCTCCAGGTCGCGCACGTAGATGGGGTTGGGGGTGCCGTCGATCAGCGCCTCCATGAACTGCATCTGGTCGCCCAGGGCGCGCTCGGCCCGCTGGCGCTGGCGCACCTGGCGGCGCATGGACAGGCCCCAGGCCACGGCGATGAGCAGCAGCACGGCACCCACCGCGGCCATGAGGTAGATGAGCGTGATGTAGTCGCGCCAGCTGGGGGCGGCCACCGGGGCCTTGGTGCGCCAGTGGTTGACCAGCTCGGTGCGGGCATCCGGCGGGACGCTGCGCATGGCTTTTTCGAGGATGCCGAACAACTCGAACTCGTCGCGGCGCACCGCCAGGGCCTGGGTGGCCAGGGGCAGGTCGAGGGCGCCGGCGATGCGCAGCTGCTCGCGGGGGATGCGCAGCAGGTTGTGGCTGGCCACCACCTCGGGCAGCACGGTGGCGTCGATGCTGCCGTCGCCCAGCAGCGCGAGGGATTCCAGCGCGGAGCCCACCTCGCGGATGTGGATGGCGGGGTGGCTGTGCTGCAGCAGGGGGATGAGCGAGTCGCCCCGGGTCAGCGACAGGGTCTTGCCGGCCAGGGCGTCGAGGCTGGTGGGCGCATCGGGCGTGGCGCGGGTCACCAGCAACTGGGGCGAGTAGAGGTAGGGCCGGGTGAAGTGGAACAGCCGCTCGCGGGCCTGGTCCGGCTCCAGGTCGGCGACCAGCTGGATGCGCTTCGCCTCGGCAGCGTCGTAGATGCCCTGGAAGCTGTCGAAGGCTTCCACCTCGAAGCGCAGGCCGGTCTTGGCGGCCAGCAGCGCGAGCAGGTCGGAGGCGATGCCCAGGTGGTTGCCCTGCTTGTCGTAGTAGGAGATGGGCGCCAGGTAGCGGGCCACGGCGACGCGCACCACCGGGTTGCGCTTGATCCAGTCCGCTTCCTCGTCGTTCAGGGGCAGCGGCGCGAGGCTGAGCATCAGCCGGTCGCCCCAGCGCCGGCGGATGCTCATCGCCTGGCCTTCGGGGATGCGTTCCAGCACGGTGTTGAACAGGCGCTCGAGGCGCGGTTCGCCCGGGTTGAGGGCGAAGGCGTAGCCGCGCCCCTCCGGCGGCAGCGTGCGGACGATACGCACATAGTCGGAGTAGGCCTTGCTGATGAGGAACTGGGCGGAGAGGGCATTGCCGAGCATCACGTCGGCCTGGTCGAAGGCGACCGCAGCCATGGCTTTGTCTTCGGCGGCGAAGGGCAGGAGGGTCGCCTCCGGGTAACGCGCCTTCAGCTCGGCGAGGGGGCGGTAATCCCGCGCCACCGCCAGGCGCAGGCCCTTGAGCCGCTCCCAGTGGCGGGGCTCCAGGTCCTGCCGGGCCACCAGCACGGGGTTGTCGACCACGTATTGCTGGGTGAGCGGCAGTTTGAGGCGGGCGGCTTCCTCGGCGGTGGCGTTGCCGAGCAGGTCCAGCTCGCCGCGCTGCAGGGCCGCCAGCGCCGCCTCGCGATCAGGGTAGGCGCGCAGGCGCACGCTGAGCCCGAGGGCTTGCGCCACCAGGCCGAGGTAGTCCGCGGTGACCCCTTCGTAGTCGTGGGTGGCGTTGGTCATTTCCAGCGGGTGGAAGTTGGGCGGGGCGGTGCCCATCACCAGTTCGTGCTTGTCGTGCAGCCAGCGCAGGTCGTCCTCGTCGAGGGGCAACGCCATGTCCTGGGCGCCGGAGTGGCTGAGCAGCACGGGTTGTTCTTCGGCCGTGGCGAAGGGCAGGTACAGGCAGGTGAGCAGCAAGGGCCACAGGAGCGAAAACAGGCGCGGCATCGTGACTTTCCATAGGCTGGGGCAGGTGCCTGACACGGCTCGGCTTGCGGGGGCGAGGCGGCGTTAGTCGGGCGGTATGCTGGAAAGGTAGTCACTTTGCGCGGTCACCGAAACCAGCGCGGCGACAAGTTGTTCGGCGCTGGCCTTCTTGCTGACGTACGCAGCGGCACCGAGCTGCTTGCAGGGGTGAGCGAAGCGGTCGGCGGGCAGTGCGCTGAAGACGACCACGGGAACCTCGAAGGGCATCTCCCGGATCGCGGCCAACACCGAAAGGCCGTCCATGTCGGGCAGGTCGAGGTCGAGTATCACCAGGTCGGGGACCAGGGTGCGGACCAGGCGCAGGGCGATGTCGCCCCGGGTGCTTTCCCCGATGATGTTGAAGCCTTTGTCGCGCAGCACTTCGCGGATGGCCAGCCGGACGATGGGCTGCACGTCGACAATGAGAAGGGTGTGGATCGGTTCATCTTGCATGGCGTGGTGCTCCGTGCGTGCCGGCATCGTGGGCCGGCCCTGGCCTTGGATGAAGAGCGGGAACCGAGGGGCGGCGGTGGCGCCCCTCGGTGAAGCCGTGCCGTTAGCTGCGATCGCTCACGGGGGCTGCGCTGTTGGAGATGATCACCTCTACGCGGCGGTTGAGCTGGCGGCCCTGGATGGAGCCGTTGTCGCTGACCGGGAACTCGGGGCCGTAGCCCTTGGTGATCAGGCGCTCGCGGCCGATGCCCAGGCGCTCCAGGGCGCGGGCCACCGATTCGGCACGGTGCTCGGAGAGGCGCAGGTTGAGCAGCTCGCCACCGGTGCTGTCGGTGAAGCCTTCGATGCGCACCTTGCGCTCGGGGTTCTCACTGAGGAAGGTGGCCAGCTGCTGCAGGTTGCGCTGGCTGCCGTACTTCAGCTCGGCCTTGCCGGTGTCGAACAGCACATCACCGAAGGTGACCACCTGGCCGCGCTCGCTGGGCTTGGCGTTGAGCGCCTGCAGGGCCTTGAGCTGCTGGGTGCGGACTTCCAGCTGCACCTGGGTGCGCTCGTTGTCGGTTTTCTTCAGGTCGGCGGCGGCCTTGCGGGCGATGATGGTTTGCTCCGCCAGCTCGATCTTGCGGTTGGCCAGGTAGGCGAGGTGGTCGATTTCCGGGGCTTCGCGGTCCAGCTCGGAATACACCTCGACATCGTTCAGGGCCTTGCTGGCGACCTGGGTCTGCAGCGCGGCCAGGGTGCTGGATTCCGGTTTGCTGGTGAGCTGGGCAAAAGCCTCGCGGGCCTTGAGCAGGTCGGGGTTCTCCGGCGGGGTGGCGCAGCCGGCAAGGGCGAGGCCAAGCGCGGAGAGTAGGGGCATCACTAGGACTGGGCGCATGGGCGATCCTTATTTGGCAGCGGGGGAGGTAGGCGCGGTCGGCGAGGAGGGCGCTTCGAGCATCTCCTTCTTCAGCACGTCGATACCGTCGCGCGCTTGCTTGAGGGCCTCGGTCTCACGCACGGCGATGGCCTTTTGTTCCGCCAGGTTGGCGTCGGCTTCGGCCAGCTGCGCGAGCTTCTCGGCCTCGGCGTACTTCATGGCGCCGAGCGCGCGCTCCATGAGGAAGAGCTTGTCTTGCGCGGCTTTCATCTCCAGGGGCGCGTACTGGGTGGCTTCGGCCGCGACCGCGCGGCTCACCGCATCGCGGGACATGGAAACCTGTTGGTCCGGGCTGGGCAGGCTGGAGCAGGCGGCGAGGGCGGTGCACGCCGCCGCCAGGAGTGCGCCCAGGCGGGCGCGCTGGTAGGGGATTCGAGGAAACATCAATGACTCCGGGGTAGTGCTTCGGATGCCGTCCGTTTGGGGGCGTACTCGCGGCCCGTTACTCGGAACGCGGTGGCAGCGAAGCGCCGGTGGGGCTCACGCGGCGGCTGCTCACGGATTCAACCTAGCGCCAGATGCCGGTCGGGGTATGCGGGAAATTTCGCTGCTGCCGGGCGAATTTTCACGATGCACAGCCCCGGCGCCGTGCTCCCCGGCGGCACCGCCTGGTGGATGAAAAGAGCGTCATCCACCCTACACACCGGTCAGCACCGTGGGTTGGGTCGGCGCCGTAGGATGGTGTGGAGCGCAGCGAAACCCATCACCGCAAACGTCGGGTTACACCCGACCTACAGGCTGGCTCGCGACCCATGTAGGGGCGACTTCAGTCGCCAAGCAGGCCGCAGGACTGCCCCAACGCGGTGTTCCCCGGTGGCACCGTTTGGTGGATGAAAAGAGCGTCATCCACCCTACATGTCGGTCAGCGCCCGAGCTGCGGGCGGCGGGCAAAAAAACCGCACAGGCGTGAGTCCGGACGGCGAAATGTCTTTTCTGGATATATGGAAATCCGTATATTCGATTTCCCATATGTTCTGGCCCTCCCATGATCACCCCGACCGACGTCTTCAAAAGCCTCGCCGATGAAACGCGCGCCCGCGCCACGCTGCTTATCGCCCACCTTGGCGAGTTGTGTGTCTGCGAGCTGATGTGCGCCCTGGATGACAGCCAGCCGAAGGTCAGCCGCCACCTTGCCCAACTGCGCAGCAATGGCTTGCTGCTGGATCGCCGCCAAGGCCAGTGGGTGTATTACCGCCTCAACCCGGAGCTGCCCGCCTGGGTGCACGAGATGCTGCAGGTGACGCTCAAGGCCAATGCCGAGTGGCTGCGGGAAAACGCCTCGCGCCTGCACAACATGGATGACCGCCCCGTCCGTGCGGCCGCCTGCTGCTAAGCCTGTTGGAGCGCTGGTTCATGCTTGTCGCCATTGCCGTGTTCGTCTTCACCCTGGTGCTGGTCATCTGGCAACCCAAAGGCCTGGGGGTGGGCTGGAGCGCCACCCTCGGCGCGGTCATCGCGCTGGGCGTGGGGGCGGTGTCGCTGCACGACATCCCCGTCGTGTGGGCCATCGTCTGGAACGCCACCGCTACCTTCATCGCCGTCATCGTCATCAGCCTGCTGCTGGATGAGGCCGGTTTCTTCGAGTGGGCGGCGCTGCATGTAGCCCGCTGGGCCAAGGGCAGCGGTCATCGCCTGTTCTGCTTCTGCGTGCTGCTGGGCGCCGCGGTTTCGGCGTTGTTCGCCAACGACGGCGCGGCACTGATCCTCACGCCCATCGTCATGTCCATGCTGCTGGCGCTGCGCTTCTCGGCGGCCACCACGCTGGCCTTCGTCATGGCGGCCGGGTTCATCGCCGATACCGCCAGCCTGCCGCTGGTGGTCTCCAACCTGGTGAACATCGTTTCCGCCGATTACTTCGGCCTGGGCTTCAGCGAGTACGCCGCGGTGATGGTGCCGGTGAACCTGGCCAGCGTCGCCGCCACGCTGCTGGTGCTGTGGCTGTTCTTCCGCCGAGACCTGCCCCGGCGCTACGCCCTGGAGGCGTTGCCGGCGCCGGAGACAGCGATCCGCGATCGCGCCACCTTCGTGGTGGGCGGGTGGACCCTGCTGGCGCTGCTGGTCGGCCTCTTCGCCCTGGAGCCCCTGGGCATTCCGGTCAGCGCCGTGGCGGCCGCCTGTGCGGCGACCCTGTTCGCCGTCGCCGCGCGCGGGCAGCGGATCGCCACCCGGCGCGTGCTGCGCGAGGCGCCCTGGCAGGTGGTGGTGTTCTCCCTCGGCATGTACCTGGTGGTCTATGGCTTGAAGAACGCCGGGCTGACGGACCTTCTCACCCAGGTGCTGGACCGCCTCGCCGCGCAGGGGCTGTGGAGCGCCACCCTCGGCACCGGCGCGCTTTCCGCCGTGCTCTCCTCGGTGATGAACAACATGCCCAGCGTGCTGATCGGGGCGCTGTCGATCCAGGACAGCGGGGCCGAAGGCGTGGTGCGCGAGGCGATGATCTACGCCAACGTCATCGGCTGCGACCTCGGCCCCAAGATCACCCCCATCGGCAGCCTGGCCACGCTGCTCTGGTTGCATGTGCTGGAGCGCAAGGGCATGCGCATCACCTGGGGTTACTACTTCAAGGTCGGCATCCTGCTGACGCTGCCCGTACTGCTTATCACGCTGTCGGCCCTGGCGCTGCGCCTGAGCCTTTGATCGCCGCCCGGGGCGGCAGGAGCCATCGATGCGAGTCCTGTTCATGTGCACGGCCAACAGCTGCCGCAGCATCCTGTCCGAAGCCCTGTTCAACCACCTGGCGCCGCCCGGGTTCGAGGCGGTGAGTGCCGGCAGCTTTCCCAAGGGCCAGGTGCTGCCACGCAGCCTGGCCACCCTGCAGCAGGCGGGCATCGACACCCGGGGGCTGCGCAGCAAGGGCAACGAGGCCTTCGCCGACAACCCGCCGGATGTGGTCATCACCGTGTGCGACAAGGCGGCCGGCGAGGCCTGCCCGGTGTACTTCGGCCCGGCGCTGAAGGCCCACTGGGGGCTGGAGGATCCCTCCGAGACGGGGGGTGACGAGGGCCAGGTGGAGGCGGCCTTCCGCGCCACGCTGGCCTGCATCGAGCGGCGCTGCCGGGCCTTCCTGGCGCTGCCGTTCGCGAGCCTAGAGCGCGACGAGCTGCAGCGCGAACTGTCCCGTATCGGCACCTTGCCGTAGCGGCCGGACGGGGCGTTCGGGCCTCAGAAATCCTTAAGCTTCGGCGCGCAGAGTGAGGCCTCCATACCCCAAAGGAGCTTCACCATGCGCTTCATGCTGCTTCCCGCCTTGCTGATCGCCAGCGGCGCCGCCCTCGCTTCACCGCAATGCACCACCGCCGACCGCTCCACCTGGAAGGACCCCGAGCAGTTCCAGGCGCAGTTGAAGGCGCAGGGCTATCAGATCAACAAGTTCAAGATCACCTCCGGCAACTGCTACGAGATCTACGGCCTCGACAAGGACAAGCGCAAGGTCGAGATCTACCACGACCCGGTCACCGGGCAAGCGGTGAAGAGCCGGGTGGAAGACTGATGCGCGCGGCGACCATCCGCCTCTGGGACCCGCTGGTCCGGCTGTTCCATGTCTCGGTCGCCGGCGTCTTCTTCGCCGATTACTTCTTCACCGAGGAAGGCGACCCCTGGCACGCCTGGCTGGGCTACTACGCCTGCGCCTGGCTGCTGGTGCGCGTGGCCTGGGGCTTCATTGGGCCACGTAGCGCGCGCTGGCACGACTTCTGGCCGACGCCGCGACGGCTGGCGGCGCACCTGCGGGCACTGGTCAGCGGTGCGCCCTGCCACCGCCTGGGGCATTCGCCCCTGGGGGCGCTGGTGATGGTGCTGATGATGGGCGCCATCGCGCTGCTGGGGCTCAGCGGCTACCTGATGCAGGAGGTCGATGCGCTGTGGGGCGTCGACTGGCCCCAGGACCTGCACCGCTGGAGCGCCAATGGCCTGGCGTTGCTGGTGGCGCTGCACCTGAGCGCTGCGGTGTTGGAGAGCCTGCGCCTGCGGGACAACCTGCCGCTGTCGATGATCACGGGCCGGCGCCGCCCGCTGCCGGAGGAGGAGCAGGGGCCGGGCTAGGCCGGCCCGGCGGGCCGCTGGCGCAGGGGGAACATCAGGATGGCGCGCAGACCGCCGCCGGCTGCGTTCTCCAGGCGCACGTCGCCGCCCAGGTGCTCCATGATGGTCTTGACGATGGACAGCCCGAGGCCGGCGCCGCCCTCGTGGCCATCGCTGAAGAAGCGTTCGAAGACCAGGGCCAGGCGTTCTTCGGGGATGCCCGGTCCCTGGTCCTCCACCGCCAGCTCGATGTGCTCGGCGGCGTTGCGCAGGCTGATGGTCACCACGGCGTCGGCCGGGGAGAAGTCCACGGCGTTGCTCACCAGGTTCTGCAGGGCGATGCCGATGCTCATGGCGTCGCCACGCACGGGGTAGGTGCCGGGCTGGATGTCCAGCACCGGCTCGACGTTGTGCTCCAGCACCCAGGGGGTCATTTCCACCAGGGTGTCGGTGGCGACCTTGGCCAGGTCGAGGTCATCGCCCGGGTGTTGCCCCAGGCGCGGCTCGATCCGTGCCAGGGTCAGCAACTGGTTGACCACGCGGCTCAAGCGGTCGACGCCGCCGATCAGGTAGCCCAGGGCGCGCTCGCGGTCTTCCTCGGTCCTGGCCTGCTCCACGTTCTGCGCATGCAGGCGCAGGATCGCCAGCGGGGTGCGCATCTCGTGGGCGGCGTCGGCGATGAAGCGCTGCTCGCGGCGCAGCAGGTCGCTGACCTGGCCGAGCAGCCGGTTGATGGCCGCCTGCATGGGCTCCAGCTCGCTGGGCAGCGGGGCCAGCTGCAGGGGTTCGAGGGATTTGGCATGGCGGCCGCGAATGACGTTGGCCATGTTCTGCAGCGGTTGCAGCCCCCAGCCGATGGCGAACCAGACCAGCAGCGCCAGCACCAGCCCGCCCAGCAGGAAGGGCAGCAGGGTGTGGCGCACGATGCGGTTGACCAGGTCGCCGCGCACGTCCTTGCGTTCGCCGACCCAGATCACCACCTGCTGCTCGCTCACCGGCAGCAGGAAGCCGCGCCACTGCTTGCCGTCGAGGGTGATGTCGGAGAAACCAGGGGTGCGCTGCTGGGGGCCGATGCGCGGGGCGCTGGGGGTGTTCACCAGCAGTTCACCGTCAGTGCTCCAGACCTGGAATGCTAGCTTGTTCTCGTAGGGGTGGCCGATGCCGGAGCGGCCTGCCTGGAGCAGGGCGGCGTCGAAGGCGCCGTAGAGCTTCTGGCGGTCGCCGGCGGCCAGCGGCAGGCTCATCACGCCCTGCAGCAGCCGGGCGTTCTGCGCCAGGTGGGCGTCGTAGACCTCGGCGATCTCGTGGCTGCTGTCGCGGTAGTTATAGTAGGCGAGCAGGCTGGTGCCGGCGATGAGCAGGATGAACACCCGCCACAGGGTACGTTGACGCAAGGAGGTCATAGTTTGCTTTCCACCAGGTAGCCGATGCCGCGCACGGTGCGGATCAGCTCGCCGAAGAGCTTCTTGCGCAGGTGGTAGATGTGCACTTCGAGGGTGTTGCTTTCCGCTTCCTCGTCCCAGCCGTAGAGCAGCTGGGTCAGGCGCTCGCGGCTGAAGACCTTGCCCGGCTGGGCCAGGAGTTCGTGCAGCAGCATGTACTCCTTGGGCGTCAGCGAGACGGGCCGGCCCTGGTAGTGAACCTGCTGCGAGACCGGGTCGAGGCTGACGCCGCCGTGTTCCACCAGCACCTGCGCGCGGCCGCTGCTGCGTCGCAGCAGGGCACGCAGGCGGGCCTTAAGCTCGTTGAGGTCGAAGGGCTTGATCAGGTAGTCGTCGGCGCCGGCATCGAGGCCGGCGATGCGGTCCTCCATGCCGTCGCGGGCGGTGAGGATCAGCACCGGCAGCGCCGACCCCGAGCCGCGCAGGCGCTTGAGGACGTTGAGGCCGTCCAGGCGTGGCAGGCCGAGGTCGAGGATCACCAGGTCGAAACTCTCCTGGGTCAGGGCGTGCAGTGCGCTGGCGCCATCCTGCAGCCAGTCGATGGTGTAGCCCTCTTCGCGAAGGCCGGTGCGCAGGCCTTCGCCCAGCGCGCTATCGTCTTCAACCAGCAACAGACGCATGCTTGGTCCTAGTTGTCCTAGTTGTCCTTGAGGTTCTTGAGTAAAGCATTGATCTCATCCCGTCGCCCCTGGTCAGCCAGCTCGCGCCCGGGGCGCGGGGGGGCCAGCAGGGCCTGTTCCAGGGCCTGGCGGGCTTCTGTCGGGCGGTCCTGGCGGTACAGATGATCACCCCAGAAGTACAGGCTGTCGATGCCGTGCGGGTTGATGCGCAGGGCTTCCTGCAGCAGCGCCTCGGCTTTCTTCGCGTCGCCGAAACCGATGGGCCAGCCGGGCACTCGGTCATAGAGCGCCGCCAGGCTGGTGTAGGCCGAGCCCTGCAGGGCTTGCGGGTCCAGCGCCAGGGCCTTTTCCAGGCTGGCGCGTGCCTCCTTGACCTTGCCCAGTGCGCCCAGGCCGCCCTCGGCCCCGGCCCAGCTGCTGGTGACGATACCGTTCCAGATCCAGGCTTCCGCCGCCGTCGGTTGCTGGCGGGCGAATACCTCGCTGTCGGCCGCCAGCTTGGCGAAGGCCGTCTCGCGTTCGGCCTCGGGCGTGCGGTACTGGATCTGCGCCCAGCGGGTCTGGATGTCGGCCAGGCGTTGCTGCCCGGCGTCGTCCAGGGACCAGGCCAGGGGCGAGGCGATGAGCAGTGCGATGAGCAGGAGTCGTTTCATTTGCTGGTTTCCCCGGTGGTTGCGCGACTGTGCTGGCGGATGACCGGCAGCTGCTTGCGCAGCGCCCGGTCCACCAGCCCCGGTAGCAGGTGGTTGAGGCGCACGAAGAGCTTTTCCGGCCAGCCCAGGTAGAGCTCGCGGAGGTTGCGTTCGATCGCTTCGAGCACGGCGATGGCGACGTCCTCGGGGGCGTCGGTGCCCACTTTCAACGCGTCGTTCAGCGCGGTGGCGGCGGCGCCGTTCATGGCTGTGCGGGTGGCCCGCGGCGCCACATAGAGGACGTCCACCGAGGTGTCCGCCAGCTCCCGCCGCAGCGCCTCGGAGAAGCCGCGCAGGGCGAACTTGCTGGCGCAGTAGGTGGCGTAGCCGGGGTAGCCGATGGAGCCGTAGGTGGAGCCGATGTTGGTGATCAGCGCGTGCTCCTGCCGGCGCAGCAGGGGCAGCAGCAGGCGGGTGAGCTGCAGGGTGGCCTTGAGGTTGAGGTCGAGCAGCTCGTCCAGGCGCGCGTCGTCGATCTGCTCGAACAGGGCGAAGTGGTTCACCCCGGCGGCGTTGACCAGCAGGTTGACGCCGCCCAGCTGCCAGGCCGAGGTCAGCACCTGGTGGCGGTCGGCGCTCTGGGTGAGGTCGGCCTGCAGCCAGCGCAGCTGGTGCGGGTACTGCTGGCGCAGGGGCGCCAGGCTGCCCTCGTGGCGGCTCACCGCCAGGACCTGGGCGCCGGCCTCGCAGAGTTGCCGGGCCAGTTGCAGGCCGATGCCGCCGCTGGCGCCGGTGAGCACCGCACGGCAATCAGACAGTCGCATGGCGCACCTCTGCACGGGGCAGGCCGCGGAACATGTCGGCATAGAGGCCGTAGACCACCTGCGAGGTGTGGATCACCGCGGCCTGGTCTTCGGGCTGGTCGAGGCGGTCCATCAGTTTGCGGTAGGTGGCCATGTGGTCCTGGTCCAGCTCGCCGTGGGAGCTGAGGTAGCTGAAGGCCGTCGGTGGCAGGCCGAGGGAGCTGCGGATGCTGCCGGCGGCGTGGGTGGCCAGGGCGATGCTGGTGCCCTCCAGCACGTTGACCATGCCGAACAGCCCCACCGGGTTGTGCCGGGCGATGGTGTCGTAGAGGAAGGCCACCATCAGCTCGATGGACAACGATGGCCGGCTGTCGCGCACGCGCTCGGGGTCGCCGCCGCAGGCCGCGATGTCGTTGAGGATCCACTGCTCGTGGCCGTACTCCTCGTCGATGTATTCGCACACGGCCTTGCGCAGCCACTCCAGGCGGCTGGGCAGGCGCGCGCCGCAGGCCATCATCAGCGGCGCGGTGTGGCGTACGTGGTGGTAGGCCTGGGTGAGGAAGGCGATGTAGCCCTCCAGGCTGACGGTGCCGCCCAGTGCGTCGCGGATCACCGGTACGGCGAACAGCGCCTGGCGTTCGGTGTGGGTGGCGCTTTGCAGGGTGTCGAAGAAGGACATGGGAAACCTCAGGCGTTGGCGAGTTGGTTAAAGGTGGTCTGGTAATGGAGGAAGATCGCCTCGCGGCGCGGCCGGCCGTTGCCGGTGAGCATGCCGTTGGCGGTGGAGAAGGGCTCGGGCAGGCGCGCCCAGCGGTGCACCCGGGCGTAGTCCGGCAGCCCCTGGTTGCAGCGCTGCACGGCGGCTTCCAGCTCGGCGGTGGTGGTCTCGACGGCCAGCGGCCAGAGCAGCGCCAGGT
The DNA here is from genome assembly GCF_032621735.1 of Pseudomonas sp. zfem005. Classification (NCBI taxonomy): domain Bacteria; kingdom Pseudomonadati; phylum Pseudomonadota; class Gammaproteobacteria; order Pseudomonadales; family Pseudomonadaceae; genus Pseudomonas; species Pseudomonas sp. zfem005. The sequence goes on from NZ_JAVYJE010000008.1 coordinate 182,659, forward strand.
TGTGGCTCAGGCCCTCGCCATGGACGAAGGCCTGGAGGATGGTGCCGTCCTGGGTCAGCTCGGCCTCCACCCATTCCGGGTTGACGTTGCGGCCGAAGCTGGTGATGAACTGGTTCTTCTTGCGCCCGAGGATGCGCAGGTAGCCGTCCGCATCGAAGTGGCCGAGATCACCGGTGGGCCACCAGGGCGAGGCGGGCGGCGGCTCGCCCAGGTAGCCGAGCAGGATGGCGCCGCGCACCAGCACCTCGCCGTCTTCGGCCAGGCGCACCTCGACGTGGGGCAGGGGCCGGCCCACCGTGCCGGGGCGGCTGTGCCCGGGCAGGTTGAGGCACACCACCGAGGCGCATTCGGAGAGCCCGTACCCCTCGTACACCGGCAGGCCGATGGCCTGGGCGCGAGCCAGCAAGGCCTCCGAAACCCGCGCGCCGCCGACGGCGACGAAGCGCAGCTCGCCGACCTGCATCAGGCCGCGCTCGATGGCGGTGACCAGGGCCAGCAGCAGTTGCGGCACCAGGATCAGGCTCTGCGCGCCGCTGAGCATGATGCAGCCCAGCAGGCGCTTGAGGTCGATGCCGCTGGCGCCGTTGAGGCCGAGCTGGGCCAGGGGCAGCAGGGTGACCTGGGCGCCGGCGATCAGCGCGGCGTAGGTACCGAGGTTCTCCAGCAGTACGCCCAGGGGCAGCACCGCCAGATACTGGCGCGGCGCGGTGGGGCGGCTGGCGGCTTCCAGGGCCTGGGCGACCTCGAGCATGGCGGCGGCGGACAGGCACACGCCCTTGGGGGTACCGGTGCTGCCGGAGGTGTAGGTGATGCGCGCGGTGCCTTCCGGCAGGGCGGCGGCGTGGCTCGCCGGGCGCTGCCAGAGGCCGTCCGTGTATTGGTAACCGGCGGCGGTCAGTTCCTCGCCGTGGGCGTCGTCGTCCGCCAGCACCAGGGTCGCCTGGCTTTGCTGCAGGCAATGGGCCCGCTGGGCGGGGCTGAAGAAGGGCGGCAGTACGATGCACGGGCGCTGGCTGAACAATGCCGCCAGGTCCCAGAACAGTGCGTCCGGCCCGTTGTCCAGGAGCAGCACCAATGGCCCCGCCGGCAGCTCGCCCAGGCGGGCCTCGCGCTGCGCGACCTCGGCCAGCAGCTGTGCATAGCTGAAGCGCTGCTGGGCGCCCCTGACGGCCGGGCGCCGGGCGTCGCTATCAGCGTGCCGTTGCAGGATTTCACGGAACCCCTTCAGGTCAGGCCGCATTGCCGTTCTCCCCGTGCAAGGAGGGGAGCCCCAGGCGGTGGAACACGCCGTGGCGCTCCAGCTTGTGGTAGCCGTTGCCGATGTCGCCGGCGAATACCTGCGGGCGTTGTGCGTAGTAGGTGCCCCAGTTGCTGTCTGGGTCGGCCAGGCGCTCGGCTTCAGCCCGGCCCAGGGAGATCGGCTCCAGGCCGAGGCGGTGGAAGCTGTTAACCAGGCTGGCGGTGCCGGTGAAGGCGACCCAGCGCAGCCCCCGGGTGGCCAGGAGCCAGGTCACGGCGATGATCAGCAGGCGGGCGCCGCCGGCGGACAGCGACGACAGATTGCCGACCTCCACCAGGGCCGCGCGGGTGACGGCGGCTCCGGCCAGGCGGCTCACCGCCGCTTCCATGGGCTCGTCCAGGTACTGTTCGAGGAACAGCGGCCCGGTGTCGGCCAGGCGGAGGCCGACGGCGGCGTCCAGGTCGCCGTGGCGGTCATGGAGCCCGAGCATCTCCGGCAGGAAGTGCTGGACGTCGGCGTCGTGGGCCGCTTTGAAGCTGCGCTGGACGAAACCTTCCAGTGCCTCGCGGCCCGGGTCCCCTGGGCGTTGCAGGGCCAGGTAGGCGTGGCGTTGGCCCAGGCTGCCAAAGTGAAGTGGGAACAGCGTTTCCCATTGCGACTGGATCATGTCTTGCCCCCATCGTTGGTTCGAGTGGGGGCAGTATCCGCAGCGAATCTGAATGGAGTCTGAAGCCGGCCCAAACGTTCTGGGGGTTGCCTTCAGCCGTTATGCGCAGCCGCTCAAACGATGTGGGCGTGCAGGGCTTCGCGGTCTTCCAGCAGGGCTTCGATGTCGGCGAAGCGGGTCTGTAGCGCCTCGACCAGTTGCGGGTCGAAGTGCCGCCCCGATTGCTCGAGGATGTGCGCCCGGGCGCGTTCGGGGCTCCAGGCGCGCTTGTAGGGCCGGTCCATTCGCAGGGCGTCGTAGACGTCGCAAAGCGCGACGATGCGGGCGGCGAGGGGGATGGCGTCGCCGGCCAGGCCCCGGGGGTAGCCGCTGCCGTCCCATTTCTCGTGGTGGCAGTAGGCGATCTCCGCGGCCATGTCGATGAGCTCGGTGCCGCCTTCCTCATGCAGGATCGAATAGCCGATGCGCGGATGCTCCATCATGGCGGTGCGCTCCTCCAGCGTCAGCGGCCCCTCCTTGAGCAGGATGCTGTCGGCGATGCCGATCTTGCCCAGGTCGTGCATCGGGGCAGCCAGGCGCAGCGTCTCGCACCAGCTTTCGGGCATGCCGATGGTGGCGGCCAGCAGGGCGGCGGATTCGCCGATGCGCAGGATGTGGTCGCCGGTGTCGTTGTCGCGGTAGCAGGCCGCGCGGCTCAGCGCGCGGATGCCGGCGCGGTAGCTTTCCTTCAACTGCGCGGTGCGGGTGCGCACCTTGGCTTCGAGGTCCTGATTCATGTTCTCCAGGTGCTCGGTGGCGTAGGCGAGCTGCAGGCAGTTGCGGATGCGCAGCAGCAGCTCGGGCAGGTCCACCGGTTTGGTCAGGTAGTCGTTGGCGCCCAGTTCGAAGCCGCGGCGCCGGCTCTCCGGGTCGCCGAGCGCGGTGAGGATGATGACGGGCCGGCGCGAGCGGTTCCTGTCGCCGAGGCGCCGGAGGATCTCGAAGCCGTCCGGGGCGGGCATGTCCAGGTCGAGTATCAGCAGGTCCCAGGGGTTGTGGATCAGCCATTCCAGGCCTTCGGCCGAGTCGCTGAAGCCCTGGACGTGATGCAGCCCGAAGGCCCGGGTACTGGATTCCAGTAGGCGCATGTTGGCGGTGATGTCGTCGATGATGACGATGCGGGTTTCCTTGGGGATGCTAGTGAACATGAGGCTCCTCCTTGACCAGCAGCGAACTCGCCAGTTCGCGCAGCTCCTCGACGTCTATCGGTTTCAACAGCACGGCTCTGAAAGCATAGAAGCTCAACCACGAAGGGTCGGGTTTTGCGGTGAGCATGACGACGGGCACATCGGCCCCGCCTTCGATGCCGTTGAGCTGGCTGATCGCGGAGGCACCATCCACGCCGAGGTCCACGAGGAGCATGTCCGGCAGGCCTTGCTGCAGCGCCTCGGCCAGTTGCCCGCCGTGGTCCAGCGAGGCGACGTCGGCGACGCCGGCCAGGGCCCTGGCGACCCTCCGTCGGCTGGGCTCGTCGTCATCCAGGTGGATGACCCTCGGTCGCCCCGAGCGCTCCACGCGGCCGACGCTGGAGGGCGTATTCGCGAGGGGCAGCTCGATCCAGAAGCGGCTGCCCACGCCGAGTTCGCTGTGCAGGCCCATGCGACCCTGCATCAGTTCCGCGAGCTCGCGGCACAGCGAGAGGCCGATGCCCGTTCCCTTGATCGCGGTGTTTTCCTTGCCCAGGCGCTGGAAGGGTTCGAACAGCTCCCCCTGCAGGGCCGGATCGACCCCCTCGCCGCCGTCCTCCACATAGATGCGCAGGTGCTCATCGCAAGGCTCGACGCCCAGCAGCAGGCGCCCGCCGGGGCGGTTGTACTTGATGGCGTTCGACAGCAGGTTGATCAGCACCTGGCGCAGGCGCCTGCTGTCCGCCATCACGTGCGTGGGGGCCTCGGGCAGCCGCACCTGCAGCTCCAGGCCGACGGTCTCGGCCTGCCCGCGCACCATCTCCGCGCACTCGTGCATCATCCGCCCGGCATTCACCGGGCGCAGGGTCAGCTTGGGAGCCTCGGCCTGGAGGCTGGACCAGTCGAGCAGGTCGTCCACCAGTTGGGAGAGATGACCGCTGGCCAGGAGTATCTCGTCCAGCGACTGGGTGTCTGCGCCCGTCTGGGTCGCCTGCATGTGCATCAACTGGGCGAAGCCGTGGATGGCGTTCAGCGGTGTGCGCAGCTCGTGGCTGATGCTGGAGATGAAACGCGACTTGGCCTGGCTGGCCGCCTGGGCCTCGCGGGTGCGCTGGAGCAGGTCTTCCTCCACCTGCTTGAGCTTTTCGATGTCGACGAAGGTGCCGGCCACCAACGTGTGGGTGGCCTCGCCTTCGAGTTCGAGCTTGCGCCCGCGGCACAGCATCCACACCTCCGAGCCGTCGGGGGCGAGGAAGCGCAGCTCCAGGTCGATGCGGCTGATGACGCCCAGGCGCAGGGCGTTCAGGGCCGAGTCCAGGCGCGGCGCATCATCGGGGTGGATGTGGGGGGGCAGCCGGTGGCGCAGGAGTTCGCAACCGGGCAGGTTGAAGCGCGCAACGAACTCTCCCCGGAGGTGCAGGCGGTCCTGTTCCAGGTCGTACTCCCAGAGCCCGGCGGTGACGCTTTCGGCGACCAGCTCCAGGCGTTGCTGCGCGGCGTTGCGCTGGTTTTCGCTGATGCCCAGCTGTTGCCCCATCACCAGCACCGATTCGGCCATCCGGTCCAGCTCGAGAATGGGGGATTCGGCGCGTCTCGGCTGCCACTGGCCGAGGCCGATCTGCCGCAGCATGTCGGCGATGCCATCGATGGCGTCACGCAGCCGGTGGCTCAGGTGGCGGGCGCGCAGCCACATGTAGGTGAAGAAGCACAGGTAGAAGCCGACCAGCCCGGCGATCAGCAGGTAGCCGATATGTCGGTAGTGCCCGGCGAGGTTGTTGGTGGCGGCCATCACCTCGCTTCTGTCCGCCAGGGCCACCAGGCGCCACCCCGAGGGCTGGATCTCGTTCCAGGCCACCAGGTGTGTGCGCCCCTTCAGGTCGATCTCGGCGCGGCCGTTCGGCGCCTTGGCCAGCGTCTTGGCCAGGTCGGCCGTATCCGGGCGCATGCCCAGGTTGAAGTCGGCCGGCTTGAAGCGCTCGCTTTTCACGGCTTCCTGTGGGACGTGGCCGGTCAGCTCCTGCAGGTCGAAGTCGTGCTCGGCGGCGTGGGGGAGGGCCAGGATGTTCATGTCCGGGCCCACCAGGACCAGGTAGCCGCCCCAGCCGATGTGGAGCCGGGATATCTCCTCGAGGATGCCGCCCACCGTGACGTCCATGCCCACCACGCCTTCGAGGAAGTCGCCGCGGTACACAGGGGAGATGGAGGAGGTCATCCAGCCCTGGCCGGCCGGGTCGAGGTAGACGTCGGTCCAGCGTTGCAGGCGCCCCGGGTTATGCGCCGCATCCGCCAGGTAATAGAAGCTGTACTCGGGGATGCGCATGTCGTGGGGATACTGCTTCTGCGTCTCGAACCAGGGGAAGATGCGGTTGTAGTTGTCCCAGCTGTTGAAGTAGAGGCTGGCCACCAGGGGCTGGTGGTTCTTCATCTCCTCCATGAGCGAATCGAGCGACGCCAGGCTGCCGACCTTGCCCAGGTCCTGCTTCTCCAGGGGCGTGGCGGCGGAGTAGAAGGAGGCCGCGCCGCCGAGGTTGCGCGGGCTGTAGCGCGCGCCATCGGCAGTGGTGGCGAAGCGCTCCGGCGGCGTGTGGGCGGGGTTGGCCAGGGCCTGCTCGACTATGTGGGCGAAGAGGTCGGTGTTGGCGGCGATGTGGCCCAGGTGGTCCTGGATGCTCTGGGCGTTCTGGTCCGCCGTGGCGCTGAGGCTGTCCATCGCGTTCTGCTCCAGGTACTGCACCTGGGCGTCGCGGATGGCCTGGTTGCTGAGCAGGTAGCAGGCGATCAGCACGGTCTCCACCAGCACCAGGGGCAACAGCGCGCTCTGCACGTAGGCCCGCCAGAGCCATCGGCGCAGCCCGATCTTGTTGTGGGGTTCCGACATATCCGTATCCTCTTGCATCGCCTTGCGGCTGTCCTTGTCTAGAGCCGGAACGAGGCGACCACGGCATTGAGCTCCACCGCCAGGCGCGACAGGTCACGGATGTTCACCAGGCTGCGGTCGACTTCCCGGGCGACGGCCGCCTGCTGTTCCGCCGCACTGGCGACCTGCACGGCCCGGGACAGGGGGCGGACGATGCTGCGGGGCAGCACCAGCGCCATCAGCACCGCGCCGGCGAGAGTGAAGCCCACCAGCAGATTGGCCCGCTGGTAAGCGGATGAACTGGCCGGTGCCGCATTTTTGGCGCCGTCCTCATTCAACTTCGTCAGCGCGGCCAAGTCCGTGTTCATTAAGTGGCCTTGTTCATTCAACTTCTGGTTGACGAGTTGTTCGGCGTCGGCAAGTTGGTTGGCGGACAGGTGCTCGATAATCGGGTTTTGAAGGCTGAGGTAGTTTCTCAGGTCCGCGTCGAACCTGTTGTGCAGGGGCTGCTCTTCGGGGCTGGATATATAACCTCGATAGGTGTCGCCGGCGCGTGCAAGTTCGGCCTTTTCATTGTCCAGTTTTGTCGCCGTAGTGGTGTCGAAGGACGCCAGCGCCCGAAGTGTCGAAGCGCGTATCTGCCAAGTGGCCTGGTCGAGGTGGCTGATGGCGATGATGCTGGGAAGCCAGTTTCCCTCGACCTCCCCTGAACTGCCGTGCATGCCCTGCATCTGCCGCAGCGACCCAGCGCCCACGGCCACCAGCAGCATTACCAGAGCGGCGAAACCCACGTTGATGCGGGTGGCGACACGCAGATTGCGGATGGACATGACGACTCTCCCGGTCCTGACTGCCACTGATTGGCGTTACGATCTTGCATGCCTGCCGGGTGCTAACTGAAGTGTGGGCCTGGCCCCGTTTTAATGCCGTGAACGGCCCGTCGCATTTATTCGTGCAGGGGCGAATCTGTATCAAATAAGTCCATTTTCTCAGTTGGATGTCGGCAGTGATATCAATATGCCTGTGCTGTTTATAGTCAGGCGCAGTGGGCGAGTCTTCAGCGAAGCGACGAGTGGTATTCGCCTTTGGTGGAAGTTTGTTTAAAGGGTTTTTAATTCATCGGAAGTTGTGGTGAAAGTGTAGGGTTGATGTGAAATAAGTGTGAAAATAACGAGATTAAAGGGTGCTTGGTTATTGCCGATCGAAGTAACCATATTGAGGGATTATTGACCTAACACCTTGCCTCGACCTGTCGGGGCGACTTCAGTCGCCAAGCAGGCCGCAGGGCTGCCCTGACAGGGTGCCCCTGGTGGCATCGCTTGGTGGATGAGAAGAGCGCCATCCACCCTACCCATCGCTCAGCACGTGGTTGAGGGCAGCGTCGTAGGTTGGTGTCGAGCGCAGCGAGGCCCAACGTCAAAAGCGCTGCATGCTCGGCTGTTTTCGGACGGCGCCTATGCTAAAAAGCTGCCCAGGAATCCGCGGCCGTACGGCGCAGACAAAGGAGCAACGAGCATGGGCAACAGTTCAAGGATTGGCGTGGCATTGGCGCTGCTGCTGGGCGCGACCACGGTGTGGGCCGAAGAGCCGGCGGAAGACGCCAGCACCCTGAAGGAGTCGGCCAAGGCTGCCGTTTCCACCGCCATCTCCGCCGGCAAGAACCTGCTGGGTGGCGCCTCTCAGGGCATCACCGAAGGCCGCGAATCCGCCCAGGGCGCGGACGGTGCCATCGTCATCTCCCAGCTCGACCAGTTGGAAGGCAAGGTCGAGGTCAAGCTGCTCAAGGTCGATACCACCGACGAGAACTTCGGCGCCTTGCTGGGCTTCAAGAACCTCACCGAAAAGCCCGTGCGCCTGATCAACCTGCTGCACAACGGCGCTTTGCTGGCTATCGATCAGGATGACTACTCCAGCAATCTGGTGCCCATGGAAAACCCCGAGGAAGTCACCGTGCCGCCGAAAACCGGCGTACGGCAGCGGTTCGTGTTCCAGGGCCCGGTGGAAGGGCCCAAGGCCGTGCGCCTGTGGGGCCGCGAGTACAGCGTGAAGTAAGCCGCTGCGCATGAATGCCTGCCTCTGCTGGAGGCGGGCGTTGGTGTACAGGAATAGTCACTGCAGCCGCGCCTTCCTCAGTCTTGAGCCCGGCGCGACGGGCAATCTACGGTCCATTTCCCCCGCCGGTATTGCTCGACCAGACCGCCTGGGCCTCAGGCCTGCTTCCGTAGCGGCGGTGACGCTCAGCGCTTCACGCAGACGAACAGGGCATTGCCGGAGGTGCCAGCCCAGGGGGTGATCCGCTCGTAGTCGTGCTCGAACACCTGCACCTCGAAGTGCGGCTGCAACAACTGCTGCAGCTCGGCGAAGGTCAGGGCGACCATGGGGTGTTCGTCCTGCCAGCTCTGGGTGATGCCGGCGGTGGTTTTCTCGATGCTCAGGCGCAGTGCCTGGCGCTCGCCTTCGCCGCTGTAGTACCAGCCGGAGCCGAAGCTGAACTGGCTACCGTCGTGCTCCGCGCTGTGGCGCACGAAGGAGCGGTTGTCGATCTGCCCCTTGTCCACCGTGTTGAAGCAGAACACGCCGCCCTCCGCCAGCGCGGCGTGGATGCTGGCCAGGCAGGCGCGCAGCTGCTCCAGCCCGGGGTTGTAGTGGATGGAGTAGAGGAAGCAGGTGATCAGGTCCTGGGGCTCGTCGACGCGGAAGCTGGCCATGTCCTGGCAGCTGAACTGCGCGTCCGGGCAGCGCTGCTGGGCGAGGTCGAGCATGGGCTGGTTGATGTCCAGGCCGGCGCTGCGATATCCGAAATCGAGGAAGTGGCGCACATGCGGGCCGGTGCCGCAGGCCAGGTCCAGGTGCCGACGCCCCGGGGTGCCGAACAGTTGGTGCAGGCGGCGCACGCAGTGGCTTTGCGCCTGGTAGTCGATGTCGGCGCACATCAGGTCGTAGTAGGAGGACAGGTCGGTGTACAGCGCGTTGGAGGACATAATCGGCCAGGGCGTGGGATTTTCGGCGCGGCATGTTAACCCAGCTGCGGCCAGGGCCTGGCGAAAACCGGACGCGCCGCAGCGTCAGGCGCCAAGGCTTTGGGGCCTTGGTTCGCGCAAGCCGCTTCGCTTTGCTTTACTGGAACAACACCTCCTTGGAGAGGGTTGTGGTCGTGCTGGCTCGAATCCTGGGTTGCTGCTTGTTGTTCGCCGTAAGCGCCGCCAATGCCGATGGGGAGCGCCTGCGCTGGTTGATCAACGATTTCCCTCCCTTTACCGAGGTGGGGCCGCAGATGCCCGGCCCGGGCATCGCCGCCGACATGCTGCGCTACCTGCAGCAACACATGCCGCAGTACCACCATGAATTCGAGGAAGCCAGCTTCGCGCGTGCCTATGCGCTGATGGAGCGTGGCGAGCCGGTGTGCCACTCCACCACGCTCAAGTTGCCCGGGCGCGAGAAGGCCATGCTGTTTAGCCGTCCGGTGTTCTTCCTGTCGGCCCAGAAAGTGCTGGTCCGCGAGGACCGCATCCCCCAGGTGGCCCCTTACGTCGATGGCGCGGGGCGGGTGGATGTGCGCCGGTTGCTCGCCGATACCCAGCTGGTTACCGCCGTCAGCGAGCGGCGTGGGTATTCCCCGAAGATCAACGCCGCGCTGCGCGAGGTGGGCTACCCGCCGCAGCTGCTCAAGGCCGGCGTCAACTTCGGGGCGCCGCTGCAGCAGTTGGCGGCTGGCTGGATCGACTACCTGTTCGCCTACCCGCTGGAGGTGGGCTGGTACCAGCGGCAGCACCCGGAAATGGCCGGTACCGCGCTGCGGCAGCTGGCGGTGGCGGGTGACCCGCCCTACACGCTTGGCTACATCGCCTGCGTGCGCAGCGAGTGGGGCGAGCGGGTGATCCGCGACATCGATGCGCAGCTGGTCAAGGCCGGGCCACGCCCCCCCTGGATAGACATGTTGATCGACTATCTCCCCCTAGAAGAGCGCCAGAGTTATGAGCAAGCTCTCGTTGAACACAAGCCTTTCGCGCAACCCTGAAACACCGGTTCGCCCCCTGGCGAGGCGGATGCTGGCCTGGGTGCTGCTGATCAGTGCAATCAACGCGGTACTGGCGACGTCCGTGCAGCTGTATCTCGACTATCGACGTGACCTGGCGGACCTCGAAGAGCACCTGAATTTCGTCCGCGACAGCCATCTGCAAGGGCTCGCGGCGGCCGCCTGGAACTTCGACCGCCCTCTGGTGGAGGCGCAGCTCAAGGGGCTGGTGGGCTCGCCCTGGGTGGCTGCCGCAGAGCTGCGCTACGGGCGCACCGATGAGCAGCGCCTGGCCATTGGCGAAAGCCTCGACGGCAAGGAGGGCGTGAAGGCGTTCCCCCTGGAGTACGACCTGGGCCCACGCACAGTGGTAGTCGGCCAACTACGGGTGCTGCCCAACCTGGCCCTGGTCTACCAGCGGACCCTGGATCGCGGGCTGATCGTCGTCCTCACCCAGGGGGTGAAGGCGTTCGTGTTCTCCATCGCATTGCTGTGGCTGTTCCACTGGCTGGTGACGCGCCGGCTGACCCGCCTCAGCAGCTTGTTGAGTGGCTTCAGCCCAGGGGCGGCGGGCCTGCTGCCGCTGGTGACGGAGGAAGACCGGCGCGCGAACGACGAGCTCAGCGTGCTGGCCGGCACCCTGGAGGATGCGCAGACGCGGCTGGATGCGTACCAGCGCCAGGAAATCGCCCTGCGTGAGGCCTTGGAAGACGAGGTGGCGCGCCGCACCCTGCACCTGGACCAGGCGCTGCTGGAGCAGCAGGCGATCTTCGACAACTCCCTCACCGGTATCGCCTTCATCCGCCAGCGCGTGATCCTGCGTTGCAACGCCAGCTTCGAGCAGATGTTCCGCTACGGCCCCCGTGAGCTGACGGGCAAGTCGACGCGGGTGATCTTCACCAGCGACAAGGCCTTCGAGCAGGAGGCGTCCTTCTTCATGCCGGTGCTGCTGCGCGGCGGCACCTACGTCGGCGATTGCGAGCTGCTGCGCAAGGATGGGCGCACCCGCTGGTTCACCCTGCAGTTCAAGCTGCTGGATGTGGACGATCCCGAGCAGGGCGCGGTGCTGACGCTGCACGACATCACGGTGCGGCGTGACGCCGAGCAGGCCCTGGAGCGGCTGGCCCGGCTCGACGGCCTGACCGGCATCGCCAATCGGCGCACCCTCGACGAAGCGCTGCGGGTGGCCTGCCGCAAGGCCAGCAGGGACAGGAGCCCCTTGAGCGTCGCGTTGCTGGATGTCGACTTCTTCAAGCCGTTCAACGACCACTACGGGCATGCGGCCGGCGACACGGCCTTGTGCTCGGTGGCGGATGTGCTGCAGAGCGCCATGCGCCGCCCCTATGACCTGGCGGCGCGTTATGGCGGCGAGGAGTTCGCGATCCTGCTGCCGGCCTGCGAAGACCCCGCGCCCCTGCTGGAGCAGTTGCGCCAGGCGGTGGTGGCCCTGGCCATTCCCCACGGCCACTCCCAGGCCGGCACGGTGGTTTCGGTGAGCATCGGTGCGGTCAGCGTCAGTGGCACCGACCGCTGCGAACCGGGGGACCTGCTTGCGACGGCCGACGCCATGCTCTACAGGGCCAAGGAGGAGGGGCGCAACCGGGTGGTCTGCCAGCTTATGCCGGCAGAGGTGGCGTAGAGAGGCGCAGCGATACGGGACCATTGCGCGCCAACGCACGGCCCGACATAGTGGCCCGCCGCGGCTCGTGGAAGAGCCGCTCGCAACCCCATGAATAGCCTCTAAAGGACTAGCCCATGAGCCCCCGCATCGACATCACGGCAACCCCCAGCGAGGAAGACCGCGCGGCCATCCTCAGGCCGCTCCGGGCCCATAACACGGCCAGCGCCGGGGACCCGCAGCGCGCCACCCTGGCCCTGCTGGTGCGTGACGAGCACAGCGATGAGGTCATCGGTGGGCTCTACGGCGAGATCTTCTATGGCTGGCTGTACATCGAGCTGCTGGCCATCCCCGAACAGGCCCAGGGGCAGGGTACGGGGTCGCGGCTGATGGTCATGGCCGAAGAGGCCGCCCGCGAGAAGGGCTGCGTCGGCATCTGGCTGGACACCTTCGATTTCCAGGCGCCGGACTTCTACCAGAAGCACGGCTATACCGCGTTCGGCGAGATCGCCGACTTCCCGCCGGGGCACACGCGCTTCTACTTCCAGAAGCGCCTCGTTTGATTCGCGCCAATGCCCGTGCTTGAGCGGTGCGGGGGTTCCCTGCTGGCCGCTGCCAGTGGTTTACTCCAGCCCCCGGTGCGCAGGCCTGGTCCATGCATCGCCGACCCCATCAGCAGTAAGGACGACCGATGTCCCTGATTTCACAGCGTGTGGAAATGGCCCGCAACGGCACTAATGACAAGGTGATCTGCCGCATGCCATCCGGCTGGGCGGTGATGGGGGACGTGCAGTTCCTCACCGGCTATTGCCTGCTGCTGCCCGACCCGGTGGTGCCGAGCCTCAACGACCTGGATATCGAGGCCAGGACCCAGTATCTGCTCGACATGGCCCGTATCGGCGATGCGGTGCTGCAGGCCACCGGCGCCGCGCGCATGAACTACGAGATTCTCGGCAACTCCGAGCCGGAGCTGCACTGCCACCTGTTCCCGCGCTACCCCACGGAGCCCGAAGAGAAGCGCCGCATGCCCGTGTGGTTCTACGACTGGAAGAACGCGCCGCCCTATGACGAGAACGTGCATGGCGAGCTGCGTAAAAAGATCGCGCAATTGCTGCAGGCGTCTGTCTAGGGGCGAACGGAGGAGGGGAAGGGGCCGACTGCGCCATTGGGGCCGCTGGTCATCTGTGGTTCATGCAGCCTGGATGCCCGTGTAGAATCCCGCGCCCCAAAATCAGGAGACAACACGTTGGTAATTCACTACTCCTCCTCTCCAGAGACCGCCGCCTGCGGCCGCGCCGCCACGAGCCAGAACAGCAGCGCTGATACCGCCCAGGTGTCCTGCAAGCTCTGCCTCCGCTCCATCGAGAAACAGGCCGTAGAACCCGTACGCAAAACCCCGAGCCTCGCCGAGCTGCGGGCCGCCGCCAAGGCCGAAAAGGCTGCTGCGGCACCGGTCGCTGCGCAAGCCTCCGTTGCTTCCGCTATTCCTGCCAAGCCTGCAAAACCCGCAACTGTCGTCGTTGCCGAAGTGGCGCAGCCCGCTTCCGTCAAATCGGCCCGCGCCGAATGGCAGCAGCGCCTGGCGCAGATGCCTGGTCGCAATCGCCTGCCGCGTGGCAAGGCCCGTCAAGCCTTCATCTGACCGGACCTTCGCTGGTGAGCGCCCGCTGCTGATCGCAAGCGGGTGCCCAGCATCGGAAGCACGCGGGCAGGCGTCGCCTTGCCTGCATGCCGACGGCTCCACTTTCGTTTTTATCCCTATCCGCGGCTTTCATCCTCGACCCCGCATAACACGAGCATTCTGCAGTCACCGAATCGAGCGCGCATGGGCCTCCATGCCGGCTACCCGGTTCGGTTGTGCCCAGTAAATCCTGCTGGCGAGTCTGTGGATCCGCGTCTAGATTGCTGGCTTCAATCCTTGCTTTGGAGCGGATTCATGGACGAGCAGCTCAGCACAATTATCCAATTCGCCGAAACCTACCTGGGGCGTCCGTTGACCGAGGCTGAGCTGCAGCAGCTCATCGCCTTCGTGCGCTCCAAACCAGAGCTCCAGTCCGGCAGGCTGCTTGGTGCGGCCGCCGAGGGGAGCCAGCCCGAGGATGCGCTCTCAGCGTTCCTGGGCACGCTTTAGCCGGTAGGTCGGGTGCAACCCGGTTTGCTGTGATGGGTTTCGCTGCGCTCTACACCATCCTACAGTGTCGCCCCAACCCACGGTGCTGACCAATGTGTAGGGTGGATGACGTTCTTTTCATCCACCAAACGATGCAGCCGACGGGCACATGGTTATGGCAACACTGCGGGCTGCTTGGCGACTGAAGTCGCCCCTACATGGGCTGTGGTGGGCGCGTGTGCAACCCGGCATTTGCTGTGATGGGTTTCGCTGCGCTCTACACCATCCTACGGTGTCGCCCCAACCCACGGTGCTGACCGATGTGTAGGGTGGATGACGCTCTTTTCATCCACCAGGCGAGGCCGTCGGCGGGCACGTAGCCCCATGGTTTTCGCGGGTTTCACCCGCCCTAGGGTTCAGTCCAGCACGTCATGCAGGACTTCGTAGATCACGCCCGTGGCGATGGTCACCAGCAGCAGGTCGGTGCCGGCTTGCTGCCACTCATAACCCTCGTAATGGGGCAGGCGGCCCAGCAGGCGGCCGTCGAGCTTCTTGGCGATGCCCGGTGGCAGCGGTTTGCCCCGCGCCAGGTTCTTCTGGATGCCGGGCGGCAGCGAGGGACCGGGGTTCCAGTAGCCGCGGTTGTCGTTGAGGATGATCCGTACGCCGCCGATGTCGATCGAGGGGCTGCCCTGCCAGTTGTCCTGGCCATGCTGTCCCTGGTTGCCCTGGTTGCCCTGGTTGCCCTGGTTGCCGTGCTGGCCGCCCTTGTCGTGTTTGCCTTTGCCGTTGCCCGGGTCGGCCAGCAGCGCCGGCGCCGACCCGACCAGGGCAAGGCCGAGAATCACGGATAACACTGCATTACGCTTGAACATCACATCACCTCCGAGGGCACCTGCTGAACGAACCGGCTCTTGCAAGTGTAGTGGGCGCGAGTCTGGTCAGGTATGGCTTGCCGTGCGTAGGTCGGGTGCAACCCGGCATCTGTGGTGATGGGTTTCGCTGCGCTCGCGGAGCGCCGCCCGACCCATCCTACGGTGTCGCCCCAACCCACGGTGCTGACCAATGTGTAGGGTGGATGACGCTCTTTTCATCCACCAAACGATGCAGCCGACGGGCACATGGTTATGGCAACCCAGCGGGCTGCTTGGCGACTGAAGTCGCCCCTACAGAGGGCCTGTAGGTCGGGTGCAACCCGACGGTACGTCCACCAGCCTGAAGGCAGGCCTCCTGTGTGGGCGCCATTGGTCTCTACCACGGTGGCACTTGGCCGCCTCGCTCGGGTGAATGGGTGAAGGCGGCGGTGCACGTGGGCTACAGGGCGTTGGTGGATCGCGAGCCCCGGGCTAGAGCGGGGGAAGAGTCTATGGGCGGGGCTGTCAAGTAAAAGCTGGCCTAGACCAAAAACATGCATCAGAAATGTGATTCCGTTGGCATGAAGAGTTGTTGCAAAGCGTGTTGAAACCAAAGCGTCTTTTTCCATCACTAGCGTCGCCTGGGTTCGAACATCTCGCTGCCGAGTGAGCCTGCGGGCGTCATGGAAGCTCTCAGCAGCCTTATGCCACTCATACGACCTGGTGAGTTCCTCGATGATTTCGAAAAGCAGAAGAAGCTTCATCCAGCTGGCGGCCGGCACGGTCGGCGCCACCGTTGCCAGCAGCCTGCTGCCGGCCAGCATCCAGGCGGCGCTGGCGATCCCCGCGCACCGCCGGCACGGCAACCTCAAGGACGTCGAGCATGTGGTGATCCTGATGCAGGAAAACCGCTCCTTCGACCATTACTTCGGCACCCTCAAGGGCGTGCGCGGCTTCGGCGATCGCATGGCCATCCCGCTGCCCGACGGCCAGCGCGTGTGGCACCAGAAGGGCAGCAAGGGCGAGATCCTGCCGTACCACTTCGACACCAGCACCACCAGCGCCCAGCGTGTGGACGGCACCCCGCACACCTGGCCCGACGCCCAGCAGGCCTGGAACGAAGGGCGCATGGACAAGTGGCTGCCGGCCAAGACCGAGCGCTCCCTGGGCTACTACAAGGAACAGGACATCGCCTTCCAGTTCGCGATGGCCAACGCCTTCACCCTCTGCGACGCCTACCACTGCTCCTTCCAGGGCGGCACCAACCCCAACCGCCTGTTCCTCTGGAGCGGTACCAACGACCCGCTCGGCCAGCACGGCGGCCCGGTGACCACCAACGACCACGACAGCAACGGCCCGGTGGAGCAGGGCTACACCTGGACCACCTACCCCGAGCGCCTGCAGGCCGCCGGCATCAGCTGGCGCGTGTACCAGGACATGGCGGACAACTTCTCCGACAACCCGCTGATCGGCTTTCGCCAGTACCGCGCTGCCGGGCCGGACTCGCCCCTGATCGTCAACGGCCTCAGCACCTGGAAGCTCGACGCCCTCAAGCGCGACGTGCTGGCCAACACCCTGCCGCAGGTGTCGTGGATCGTGGCGCCGGCCAAGTACTCCGAGCACCCCGGCCCGTCGAGCCCGATCTGGGGCGCCGAGTACACCGCCTGGGTGCTGGACGCGCTCACCGCCAACCCCGAGGTGTGGAGCAAGACCGCGCTGCTGGTGATGTTCGACGAGAACGACGGCTTCTTCGACCACATGGCGCCGCCGGCCGCGCCGAGCCTCAACGCCGATGGCACGCTGAACGGCAAGACCACCGCCGACGCCACCCTCGAATGGCACACCAAGGGCGACACGCGCTACCGCAACCAGCCCTATGGCCTCGGCCCGCGTGTGCCCATGTACGTGATCTCGCCCTGGAGCAAGGGCGGCTGGGTCAACTCCCAGGTGTTCGACCACACTTCGGTGATCCGCCTGCTCGAACAGCGCTTCGGCGTGATGGAGCCCAACATCAGCCCCTGGCGCCGCGCCGTGTGTGGCGACCTGACCTCGGCATTCGACTTCAGCAAGCCCAACGACGGCGCCTTCCCGGGACTGCCGGACACCAGCCAGGCCGACGCCATCGTCGCCAGCCAGATCAAGCTGCCGAAACCCAAGCCGCCGGCCGTGGCCGCCATGCCCGTGCAGGAAATGGGCATCCGCCGCGCCCGCGCGCTGCCCTATGAACTCGGCGTGCACGCCCGCTACCGCGCAGGCGAGGAAGCCCTCAGCCTCACCTTCGCCAACACCGGCAAGGCGGGCGCGGTGTTCCAGGTGTTCAACCTGCTGGACAGCGTCAGCGCGCCCAAGCGCTACACCGTTGGCGCGCACCGCCGCCTGCACGACAGCTTCCCGGGCAACGCCAGCGGCGACTACCACCTGGAAGTGCACGGCCCGAACGGCTTCCTGCGCGTGTTCCGCGGCAACCTGCGCCGCGACGCGGCGGACCGCAAGGCACCGCTGCCGGAAGTGCGCATCGACTACCAGCCGCTGCTCGGCAGGCTGCAGGTGCAACTGATCAACCGTGGGCGCCAACCGCTGAAGCTGACGATCAAGGACAACGTCTACTTCCGTGGCGAAAGCCAGACCGTCACCGTCCCGCCGGGCCAGCGCAGGGAAGTGCGCTACTCGCTGCGCAGCAGCTGCAACTGGTACGACTTCAGCGTCCGCGCGCAAGGCGTGGAAGGCTTCCTGCGCCGCTTCAGCGGGCGCATGGAAGACGGCCGCACGGGCTTCAGCGACCCGGGCATGGGGCTAGGGTCGTTGACCTTCTGAGGGGGAGGCCTGGCCCGCTTTGGCGGGCCAGGTCGGGGAGGGCGGTTAGGGGTTTCCTGCGATCGGGAGTCACTGCGGTGGGCATTCGAGACTGGGCAAGGACCCTGTCCGGAATGGCCCTCTTGAGGCTCTGCATCGTCCACGAACGTCCACATGCTCCCATCGAATTTCAGCGTGCCGCGAACGATCCCGCTCGGGCAGCACAGCGCATCTTCGCCTCTGAGGTTCCTGCCTTCGTAGCGCAGTGCGCCATCCTCCAGATAAAGCCGGTCGACGATTCTTGGGGGCCTATTCGCGATTCGGGAATGCTCAGGGCTGATATAGAGCTTGTCGTAGCTCCCATAGGTCACGACCGCTATCTGAGTTGCCTGCATCTGCGAGCCGCCACTGCACCCCCGGTCCAGGGCATACAGCGCTACGTGAACCCTCCGGTCGAGGGTGTAGGGCACGACGTTCTTGGGGTCCATCGCATAGCTGCAGCCGAGGGTGCTGGCGTAGCGCTCCACCAGTGACGGGATATTCTCGATCTCCTCAGCGATACGCTGTTCCTGGAGGCGAACGTATGCCGCCACGCTTTCCTCGGTATCCCCAAGCGCCACCGGCGAAAGCAGGCTCAGCAATACAGCACAGGCTCCCAGGCGCTTCCGTTCAAACCTGCCCATCCGCAATTCCTTTGCCATGGTGGTGTGATCAGTCCCCTCGAACCTGCTTCAGCCAGTTCCAGAAGGGGTCGGTCGACTCATCGTCGTCCATGCTCGCGGTGCTCTGGACGATCTCCTTCGCGCGCGCCGGGATGCTCAGGCCCAGCGTGCGCTCGACATGCTCGCGGAACAACTGCGGAGGCGGCGGGTAGTCGGCGTCTTCGTAGTCGATGTCTTTGATCTGCTGGGGCGTCACCCCGAACTGCTCCGGCCAGCAGAGCTCGTCGTAACCGATGGCCAGCAGGCGCAGCAGGTCTTCCACGTTCTGCGTCAGCACGCAGAGCATCACCGACCCGGAGCCCGAGCCCAGGTGCACGATGCGTTGCTGCCCCTCGTCGTCCAGCCACAGCCCTGCCCAGGAACCATCCCCGCCGGTTCTCAGGAAAATCCGCAGGCGCTCGTTCACCGCCGGGTCATCGCTGTTGGTCCAGCTGGCGGTATCGGCCAGGTCCGGCACGTGGAAGGAGGTGGTGGAGATCTCGCTGTACTCGGGCTCCGGGTGCAGCGTCATGTAGCGGGTACCGCTGTACTCGATGGTGCGTACGCAACCGTGCGCCTCCATCAGTTGCATGGCTTGCAGCAGTAAAGCGGGCATCGGGTTGGCGGCCGGAAAGGCGGCAGCGACTTCATCGGAGAACTTCATTTCGTCCCTGATCCAGGTCTGTAGCGGGTGGGGGTAAGAGCGTGGGGGCAGATTAGCCTGAGTGCTGATCGGGGGGCGTTATGGGGCTCACATTGTCGAGTGGGAGGTGATCAGTTCGGCGGGAGGGTGGTAGGGGGCGAGGAGGCCATCGCCAAGAGCAGGAGATAGAAGAATTCCGTTGTAGCCTGTCCCACACGAAAAGCCCCAGCCTTTGCGCCGGGGCTTTTCGTTTCTCGCCGGATCATGCGCTTCGCGACCATTCCCCTGCTTCGATACTTACAGCCAGCCGCTTACCCAACTTCGCCAGCGCGGCCTCGACGGCCTCCATCTTCGAGGTATGGAGGAAGTCCACCAGTCGATCTACCTGCATGGGGGCGACACCGAGCAAGCGGCACAGGTCTGCCTTGCGCAGGCCCTGTTCCATCATGGCGTTCCAGAGGTAGATCTTGGCCACGGTGACGGCGGGAAGCCGAATCACATGCTCGCCAGCTTCGGCGGGGCTTGCCGTCGGAATCGTGCGGCGCTGGTCAACATAGAGGGAGAGGGTGGACTCGATGGCGTCCACGGCTTCAGCCAGCGCATGCGCAACGTCATCGCCATAGCTGTTCAGCTCAGGAAGGTCACGGCAGAAGACTGCCAACCCTGGAGTGTCATCGGCCTCAAGCCGGATTGCGTAGTCGTGCATGGGCGCTCCTGGATGAATCACTCGATCTTCAGTGTCGGGGCAGGGTTCACTCGGTGAGCCCCAGTTGCTTGACGATTGCCTTGCGGGTCGGTTCTTTCATCTCCTTTGCACCGTGATCCGCGAAGATCGTCGTCTTGCCGTTGGGGGGCTGTGATCTTGAAGTGGCTTCCTTTCGCCGCTTCGAAGATGACCCCCTGGGCCTTTAACCATTGCCTGAATTCGCTGTGTTTCATCACCTCGTCTCTGTGATTCGGGTGGGGTGAAGATACAACAAATATGTTGTTATGCAACATCCGTGTTGTGTAGGTCGTTTCCCTTGATATGCCTGTTAACGCTCCCGCTCCGGGAGGTTTTGAGGCCCGCAGATGCCCGATAAGCCCGAGAGCTGGGCGCGTTGCTCGAATGGCTGCTTCGTGAGCGGCTGCGGGGAGGAGAACTGCGAGATCGAGGCTGCTTATTCGATATCAAGCTGTGGAGGAGTTGGTATGGCGAGACTCAGGGCATTGCGCCCCAAGTCTCTCTGCGTGGCGCCAGAGCAGAACAGCTGCGCCTGGCAGCTGTTCAGCACTATGCGCAGTCGATCGTCATGGAGCCGCCGCACAGGGTGACGGCATCCTTGAGCTCGATGGGTTCGCTGCTGGGGCGCTTGTTGTGGTACTGGCAGAACGGGACGATCCACACGATGCGCTTGTCATCGTCATCCCGCACATGGGCGCCGACCTGGGTAACGTTTCCGCAGTACTTCGCTACGCATTTGGCGGGGAGAGTAAGGCCGGTTCCTCTCTCCCAGTGGCCTAGCCAGGTTTTTGGAATGGTTGAGCACTGGCACTTGCGCGAGGACGTGCCGTCGATGTTGTAGACAAAGTGGGGCATGGGCGTCGACTCCTTTTGACGTTT
This sequence comes from Pseudomonas sp. zfem005, assembly GCF_032621735.1. Taxonomy (NCBI): domain Bacteria; kingdom Pseudomonadati; phylum Pseudomonadota; class Gammaproteobacteria; order Pseudomonadales; family Pseudomonadaceae; genus Pseudomonas; species Pseudomonas sp. zfem005. Next base: position 202,926 of record NZ_JAVYJE010000008.1, read on the forward strand.
TAGATGCGGGTATTTCGCCTGATGGGTATAGCACGTGGCTGTGTCGAAGGTGATACGACGTTGGCGGTTCCGGCCACTGCTCTATTGATCAACAGTAGTCGCTGTTGAATCAGGTGCGGCGTCTACGTCGGGGCAGAATATAAACTATCAGCTTATCGCTGGGGCTATGCCATAGAAATGCGCTTTGCCGCGTAGTAGCAAATAAGACTTCAGCATGGCACATGCAGGTCAGCTGTATAGGCTGCGGAGAATTAAACCCGCGCTCGGGTTTGCTGAGCTTGTAAGGAATTGACCTGGCCCACAGGGCGGGTCAGGTCAACTGTAAAAACACGGTAGCAGCTGTAGTGATAGCTAACTTTCATATCACTCCCCGTGTTTGCGGAAGAAAGTCACTCCGTAGGGGCGATATTTACGGGTTTGGTTGTGTCAGATGGAACAGCGTTGGGCTTTGTAGTTGTTGAGGGTGCAGGATTTTCTGAGAGTGGGGGAGTGGTTTTTTGTAGTAGAGAAGTTGCTAGAATTTCTCTGCGTTTCGTAAGGTCCATTATTTGGTCGCGTAGCTTTTTTTTCTCACTATCACTTAAGGATAGCTCCGTAGATTTCAATAGCTGAGATTGTTTTTGTATTTCGTTGTCAATATTGTCAATTGCTGCATTGTAGTCGAGTTGTTTTGTTGCGTCTTTCTTGTTGATTAGACGTACCAATGCGACAGGGATTGAGCATAAGTTGTGGTATCTTACGGCGTCCATGATTGCTGTTTGGTAGGGGTACTTATCTATTGATAGTTTCTGTCTTTCGTATATTTGCTCGCTTAGCTCTTCTCTGCGGGACATGATTTCGCCGGTTAGAGTAGGAGCTAGTATGCCGCTGTAAAATTCTTGATTTAAATTGTTTTGGTAGTAACCAAGTACGGAGGATGCTCCGGCAAGATTCTGTCCTGCACGTCCTGAAACAATGGCTGCGGCAGTTGATGCAATATTCGAGTACGTTCCGATCATTAGGTTTTGTGCAGCTCTCCCCATGTGGGTTTTTTCTATGAAAATCCCGCAGTTTATTTCAGAATTTGCGAGTAATTGACCTTGAATTTTGTTTCTTTCAGTAGAACTGGTTATGTCTTTTTTTAATAATTCTTGCAGGTCTTGGGGCTTTGCAGCCTCCTGAGAAACTATGTCGGGAGAAGAGGACATCTTTCGATATTCATCAAAAGCATTTTTCTCCATTTTCTCCTCAATGATGGTGCAGCCAGAAATGAGAATGGGTGCTAACAGTATGAGTGTGCGCATATGCTTCCCTGCAGTCAGTTTGTCATCAAATGGATATCAAATGGCTATCGCTATATTTTTTTAGCTGAGCTACCAAGGAAATGCAAGGTTGGGAAAGCGTTGATGAAATGCTTGCCTAGGGCAGTGGTGGTCGATATAGCGAGCAGTGAGTCGGTGCTTACTAGCTCTCCAACTGGACTTACGACTGGATCAAGGCGAGGACATTGGTACCATCAGACTTGGGCATGATCAGCATATGGGGGCGGCACCACCGACGGACGATGCTGAGCTACGATTTGCCGTGCTCTTATGCCGTGGGCCAATGGTCGAGCTCCTCCTTGCTCTACTCGCGAAGAATTGGGTCGGAATGCTTCGCCATCCTTTACAGTGCCACCTTTGATTCGGCCATACCCATGCGGCCAGCGCGTACGCGCCCTTGTGCTGAAAGGCGTTGAGATTATTCCAGCCTATGACCTACTCGAACCTCATCTCCGCAGCTTTGGCGATAGCCGTCGTGATGCAGGGCTCTCCAATCAACTCCAGTTCGAAAACGATGTCTTCATGGGTCTCACCCAATGCTCCAAGCAGCTTTGCAAACAGTGGGGGGTAGCCTGATCGTAGCGAGTGCCTTTAGGGCGGCGTCGATATCGCGCAGGTGGAAGGCGGAGTGGGAGAGGTCGAGCGGGTTGTTCATGAGGGATATCTTTGCGTGGATAAGGAGGCGAGCTGATTGATCCACCCGGTTTAGAAGAGGGATAGCTATCGGTCAAAATCGTACAGTTACGCATGGTTACCGGTGGTGTGCGTTGATTAGAGTTGGAGGCCAAGACTGTTAAGTTCTGGAGGTAATATGATCTCTGTTGCTACCTAGTTATTGTGTTTTAATCTTTCTTTTGTTGTGTGGTTTTTGAGTTTTTGCTCTGTTCTTTTGTTATGGATAACACGAATTTGCTTGGTATTGTAATATCTATATTTTTTTCATCGCCCCCGAGCGAGAGTCTGTAGGTGTCACCTATAGACCATATGATCTTGGTTTTGCTTAACATGCAATTTTCTCCAAGTTTTGTCAGCTTTGGAAATATGGCTTCGCTGCAAATTTCTTTTTTAAGATGTATAGAGTCGGCTGTGTAGTTTCCGATGCCGAGAATTTTTACGATTATGGCTGGTAAGGAGAACCACATGTTCGTGAATATAGATAATAGAAGAGAAAATATTGCACTGAAAAATACCGTATGACTTCGGCTAATAGTCATTGCAGCAAGAGCGCTTATAGAAAAAATCATGGGCATAAGCAGAATAACAAAAACGGCAGCCCCCACCTGGAATATGTCGTCCTCGCTAGTCATGTAGGCCCTAACCGTGGCTAGTGCAAAGCCAAGGCTAATCAAGCTTGCGATGAACATGGCGAAGTAATTTACGAGGGTTGCTATAAGAAGATTTAGAACGGACAGATCATATTCTCTCTTAAGGTCTACGGTTAGTAGTATGGTCGTTGCTAGTGTTGTGCCGAGGAATATGCTTATTTGCTGAGTGGAGCTGTAATCACCCGTCAGACAAAGTATGGCTGTCATGCCGCTAAGAATGCTTGGTACAGCAAAGTATTTCTTTATCACCAGGAATAATTTATCGTTTCTTTTCTTTTTGCTATCTTGAGGCAGAAAATACTCTAATTCTCCCATTATGTCTTTATTCTTGAAGAATGAGTCTACCCAGAAGAATGCTGGGAAGGAAATGCAGAGTGCAATTATGAAGAATACCGCTGCTCCAAATATGAAGGCGGAGATTAGCAGTGACCCTAATGAGAAAATATCAAAGCTTGGGAAGAAATGGTTTTGGCAGAAATAAATTAAAAATAAAGTAAATCCAACTGCTATGGGGACTGTTTTTAAAAGTGCTCCTATATTTTCTTTTATAAGACTAATGAGTTTTTCAATGGCGTCGATTGTTGCTTCGTTAGTGTCTGGATTTTTCATCCGAAACCTTCCTTGTCTCTCGATGTTCTTTAGGGGGACTGGCCTCAAATAGAGATCGTGGTCGGCCTTTATGTTGTCTGTTATATGCTTTCAATCATGGGCAGGAGTCAGTATCTACCACCGCCAGAGCTTCCGTAGAAAATTTCTACATTTGCTATGCGTTCTATATCTTCCGGGGGATCAATGCTTTTAAGGACAATAAATTGCCCCTTATTACTAGATGAGGATCCATTTATTTAACCTTTACTCGTCCCGAGACTTCTAGAATTTTACTCCGCGTGATGGCAAGTGGCCTAGATAATCCTGCTGCTTGGCTCTGAGGCTCTTGCCGCGGCTTGCCGGGAAGCGGCCTGACAGGCGGCTATTGGCTGAACGCGGCCACTCATACGTAAAGATATGCAGGCATTATTTTGAGGTTGAGCCAGCCATCCTCTCTAAAACCCCTTCCCCCAAAACAAGCCCCAAATCCCCCTCCGGCACCCCCTCTTTAATCTCCTCCAACGTCTGCCATCTGAGTTGCCCACCCTGCAATGTCGCCTTTCCTCTAACAACCGCCCCATTCCTGGCGCTGGTGACATACAGAACAGCCTCCGAACCCGTAACCGTTCCTTTGACTTCCCCACCTTCGTTGATCCGACCGCAGTTGACCGTGGCGAAGTAGTGGGTGCCGGTTACGGTGTTGCCTTGCTGCACCAGTTCGAAGCCAGCGCCGCCGCATTCAGCCTTGGCCTGTATCTGTTCGGGCGTGCGCAGGTCCAGGTACCAGCTGCCTGTGAAAGAGGACTCTGCGGCGTACAGGGCGGGGAAGGTGTTGATCAGAAGCACTGCCGCGACTGGGATTTTCAGACGATGAGGGGCTCGGTGGCTGAGCGGGTGGCTGCTTGATACAGCTGGTTCTGGGTGTTGCTGCATAACGATCCTTGTTGCGTGGCTTTTCAAGGGGGCGTAGAGGGCGGTGCCATAACCGAAGACGCTGGATTGCGTTGGCTTTTGGTTGTGGCTGACGGCCGCTGGCTGCCCTGATGAGTGTTTGCTTTAGGCAAAGTAAACATGAGTAGGCAGGCTTACGAGAGCGTCGAGGCCTGTCCCCGGAACTACTAACTCTGCGCCGCAAAATGCTCTGCTTGTAGGATTGCGGCCTTGGGCAACTCCATGCGCAAGCTTTCGCGATACTGCTCGGCTGGTGCTTCGTGAGTAACCTCGACGGCGGCATCGTAGCTTTGTCGGATGACCGACTCGATCTCAGCTATGTCCGCTCGGAAGAATTCCTTGCGCCCGTTTACCTTGTTTAGGCGGCCCGCAGCAAAGCGTTCATGTAGTTTTGCCTCCAGCGCCGGGGCGTTATCAGAGAAGACCATTGCGTGCACATCAAACCAAAACGGCACCGATGCATCTCCCAGCTCATCGACACGATCCATTGGTTCCAGGCGGCGTGTCATACCAATCTTGTAAATCCCCTCGCCGAATGCCCCGATATTCGAGATCACGTACACATAGCCGGCCTTGGCATTTTGTTCGCGATAGTCGATGAGCTTCTCTTCGCTTTCCAGCGCGGTCCGGCCAGCCTCAACTTCAGCAAGCTTGGCCAAAAGGGGTAGGCGGTCCTCTTCGGATTCTGCTTTATCCAGGCGCGCTTGTAGGTCACGCAATGCGGTTGTGAAGTGCTTGCGCTCTTTGGCGATCTTCTCCCGGGCTGCACGAATCTCCTGTTCAAGCTTCTGCTGTTCTCGCAACTCTTCTCGGGCGCGCTTGGCTTCCTCTTTTTCCTCTTGCTTCTTGATCTGAAACTCGTGGGCAAGGTGTAACTCATCGATTTTTAGGCCTAGGTATTTGCGCGATATTTCCACGTCCATAATTTTGCCTAGGCGGTTGCAGGCTTCGAATGATTTGAGAATGCGCTTCTCACCCAGCTCTACGTTGTCAAATTTGACGTTGTCTACGCAGTAGTCTGCTTCGTTATTAAACGATCGAATGACCAGCTTGATCATGTCGGTCACAAGCTTGCGCCCTTGGGCTTGGCTGCCATTGACCGTCCAGGCCATGTTTCCGGTAGCCGCCGTACCAGCCTTTATCATCGTTTTTTGGTATTCACGCGTAGAGTCCAGCCGGGACTTGTACTCAAGGCTGGCATTCAGTTTGAATTTGGGTTCGTAGAGCGCGAAGCTCTCCAAAAGCAGCGTTTCCTCCCACACGAGGATCTGCCCTTGCAGATCAGTGGAGCGTTGCGCGAGCGCTGCTACTTCTTGGCCAGCACGTTGGACCTCCTGGCGGGCAGCAGCAAGTTTGGCCTTCTCTTGCTCAATCAGTTTCTGGACTTCCAGCACGTCCATGGCACCGATCTTCCTATTGAGCACCTGCAACTGCGCATAACGTGCCTGAAGCTCGGTAAGTTGGATATCCAGATCATCAGCCCGCTGTTTATGCGCTGGACCATTCCAGTAGTCACTAAAAGACATAGGTTCCTTCCTCTTTTCTGAATTGCAGATTCTTTAGTTTCAATTGCCATGAAGCGATTTCTAGCGCAATCCAAACGCAATAGTAGCTTCGCGAATTTCTACTGGTAAGGCTGGGAAAGCCCCTCGCAGTGTCCACTCTGGTAAGTGATATCAATCGAGATGGGGCTCTGATACCGCGCTCCATATTACTGGTGTATCTCTGGTTGCTACCTGGCGTCTTCTGAGCCTTCCCAAGCGGCAGCTTAAGTTCAGTAGGTGCTAAAACCTCGCTCAGAGACCCGCCTCGATAAGCAGATCGGAAGGGCTGCACTGCATGGCGGTGGCGATTCGAACGATGTTGAGGAATGTCACGTTGCGTTCGCCGCGCTCGATCTTGCCCATGTGCGAGCGGTCGATTCCGGCGGCATCGGCGAGCGCTTCTTGGGAGAGGTCGAGCGTCTTTCTGCGGGCGCGGACAGCGTTGCCCAGCTTCAAGAGGCTGCCTCCATCGTTAGCGTGTTCTACCGACACTCGTTCCATAAAGGGACCTTGCAAGGGAGTTGGCAGCTGGAAGCCTGGCTTCAGATTTCTTCAAGCTCCCGACGCAACTGCTCAAGCAGCTCATCCACACCCAGTTCCGGGTCTGCCAGCAGGTAGCTTTTGGCCAGAATCGTCAACGGGTGCACGCCCATGTTCTCCGCCAGCTCGGCCAGCTTGATCACCGAAGGGCTCTTGATGCCGCGCTCCACATCGCTGATGTAGCTCTGGCTCGCTCCCACCGTTTCCTGCGAAAGATCCTTGCTCTTTCTCAGTTCCTTGATGGCTTGCGCCAGTGCTTGCTTCAGTTCCATCCCGCCTACTCGCAAAAAGGAACGATGAAGCCTTCCGTCCGGTCATTAATCTATACTCAAAGGAGTATCTTTGGTCGAGTGAGATTTCCTCTTACGTGTTACCTCTCCAGGCCTAGATCAGGAGATTCCCGGCCAATGCATACCCACCCCAAAACATGGACCCACGCCATCACCACCATCCTCACCCAGTCCCCCGGCGAGCCACAGCTACGCGCCTTGGCCAACTGGCTGCACAGCTTCGCTCCCACCGACTACGTCGTGCTGTTCCTCTATGAAGGCAGCCACCTGCCGCTGCCCCTGTTTCACACCGTGCCAGCCGAGTTGCGCGCGACCTTTATCGATGACTACCGCGCCGGCCCCTATCTGCTCGATCCGTTCTGCCTCGCTTGCCTGTTCGATAACGCCGATGGGCTCTATGGCATGCGCGAGTTGGCGCCGGACAGCTTCCACAGCGGCCATTACTTCGATGCCTATTACCACCGCCTGCGCTTGAGCGATGAGCTGGGCTTTTTAGCCACGCCAGCGCCGGGTTGCCGGGCGGTGCTGTCGTTGATGCGCGGGGAGGGCGGGGCGCCGTTCGATGAAGAGGCGCTGCGGCTGTTGCGCGATGCGCTGCCGGTGGTGCAGGAGGTGGTGCGCATGGCCTGGGAGGCGCGGAGCCAGCCGCCGGCGGATGCCGTACTGCCCACGAGCCATGTGCGTGCGGTGTTCAGTTCCTTCGGGGAGGAGTTGCTGACGCGGCGTGAACACAAGATCGCCCAGTTGCTGTTGCAGGGCTATTCCAGCGAGCAGATAGCTGCGCAGTTGCGCATCACCCGGGGCACGGTGAAGGTGCACCGGCGCAACCTGTACGAGAAGCTGGAGATCAACAGCCAGGCAGAGTTCTTCGGGCTGTTCGTACGGGAGTTGATGACGGAGCCGACCTTCAGCCGACGCAGGCACTCGCGGCGCTAGGCAGCCGCGTGCGCAGCGCCGCTCGGTGCTTCCGGTGAAATCCAGGTGCGCACAGCACACCCTACGTCCGGAGTGAGTAGTGGCTGGGCGCTTCGAGGGCTGTAGGAGCGAATTCATCCGCTATGGCCACGCACCCCGCCATTCGCGGTTGAAACCGCTCCCACAAATGTTCCCTGTTGTTTTTCTCGTGACGATACGAGTCTCGGGCCCAGCAGGATGAACGGATGCCGTAGGGTGTGCCGTGCGCACCGCCGCTCGGTGCTTCCGGTGAAATCCAGGTGCGCGCAGCACACCCTACGTCCGGAGTGAGCAGTGGCTGCACGCTTCGAGGTTTATTCACACCCCGATGATGCAGCAGTATCGAAGGCTGCGAGGTGGCCAGGGGCATGTAGGGGCGACTTCAGTCGCCAAGCAACCCGCAGGGTTGCCACGCGTGCCTTCAGGGCAACGCCATTGCCCATGGGCTAGTGAACTCGCCCCAACCGACAACGGCTACCGCCCCCGCTGCTTCTCATAACGCACATCCCGCTCATCCACGACCCCGGCCAGGGTCCAGCCGTGGCGCTGGTAGAAGCCGTTGGCGCGGATTTCTGCGTGGCCATCGGTCACCAGCCAGATGCGCTCGTGGGCCTGGAACAACGCCTCTTCCGCCGCCTGCAGCAGCATGCGCCCCAGCCCCACGCCTTCGAATTCGGGGCGGATGAACAGGGCGAAGAGCTCACCCTCATCCAGGTCGATCATGGCGAAGCCGGCGGGCACGCCGTCCACCTCGGCGACCCAGCAGCAGGGCCTGGCGGCGATGGCGTCGGCCAGCACGGCCGGGGTGATGCCCAGCTCGGCCATCTGCTCGCGGGAGAGGTGGTTCTGCACGACGCTGGTGCGGATGGCGAAGAGCGCCTCGATATCCCCGGTGGTGGCCAGGCGCAGGGTGCGGGTCATGCTGTCATTCCTTTGCGGGTTGTCCTGTGTGGGGGCGGTCGCCGATGCCGAGTTGCAGCACTTCGCCGGCCGGGCTGATCACCCGCAACCGTGCCTATTGTCGTTCACCCATGGAACGTCCTCTCCCTGGAGCCTTGGTAGTGTCGAGCGGCAGATCAGTGAATGGTCGGGAAGCGCTCTTTCACCAGCGCCTGGGCGTGGAAGGCCATCTGGTCGAGCAGGCGGTCGCGCTTACTCTCGGCCTCGCTCAGGGCCTTCTGGCCGTTCTGCTTCACCAGGTAGGCGTGGATCTGCCGCACTTCCTTGGACTGGAAGATCGGCGCCAGGTCCTGCACCGCCACCATGCCGTTGGAGCGCTGGGCGCGGGTGTTGAGCAGCACGTGCGGCCCCTGTGCGGCCAGCACGCGGAAGCCCAGGGCCTCGAAGGTGGGCACCTTGCCCGCCGCGCAGGCCAGTTCGGCGTGGGGGCGGTGTTCGAGCATGCGGTGCACCAGAGCGCGGGCGATGCCATTGCGGCGGTGGCTGGCGGCCACGGCCAGGTAGGCCAGGGTGCAGGCCTCGGCGTCGTCCTGGCTGGGCAGGTACAGGGCGAAGCCCAGCACCTGGGACGGGTCTTCGTCCGCCAGGGCGAGCACCAGCCGCGCGCCGCTGGCCTGGGCGCTGTCCATGGCCTGCAGGTACAGGTGCACTTCGTAGCCGATCACGTACTGGTACAGCTGGTAGAGCGGGTTGCTGGGCGTCAGCGGAACCGGGCTGATGTCGCTGAAGTAGTCCACCACCATCTGCAGCACCTGGCTCTTCAGGGATTCGGGCGGCGGGTTATCCAGGGTTACGAGGGTGAACATGTGCAGCTGACTCCGGGCGTGCCCGATCGGGGAAATCGGCGCGGGCGCCATTGTAGCGTCGCCCGCCGCGGGCGGCTCACTTGAAGAAGTTGCTCGGCGTGATGCCGAACTGCTTCTTGAACATGGTGGTGAAGGCGCTGGGGCTTTCGTAGCCGAGCTGGCCGGCCACGTCGATGATCTTCTCGCCCAGGGCGATGCGCTCCAGGGCGAGCAGCAGGCGGGCCTGCTGGCGCCATTGGCCGAAGGTCATCCCGGTGCCTTTCTGGAACAGCCGCTGGATGGTCTTCTCGTCCAGGCCCAGCCGGGCGCTCCAGTCCGCCAGGGTGGAGCCGTCGCTGGGGTCCTGCTGCAGCGCCGCGCAGATGCCCTGGATGCGCCGGTCCGCCGGTTGCGGCAGGTGCAGGGGGAGGGTGGGGAGGATCTTCAGCTCATCGAGGATGAGGCTCATCACCCGTCCTTCGCGGGAGTCCGGCGCATAGGACTCGGTGATGCCGATGGAGGCCTGGATCAGTTCGCTGAGCAGCGCCGAGATGCTCACCGCCTTCGATTCGAGGGGCAGGTCCGGGGGGATGTCCGGGCGTACGAACACGCTGCGCATCTTCAGCGCGCCCACGCAGCGGATGGCGTGCACCTGCCCGCAGGGCATCCAGATGCCGCGGCTGGGGGGCACCGTCCACTGGTTCATCGCCGAGTGCACCACCATCACGCCCTGGATGGCGTAGATCAGCTGGTGCTTGTTGTGCGAGTGGGGCTGGATGAACCAGTCCGCCGGGTAGTCGGTGGCGCTGCTGCGCAGGGGCCAGGGCGCGGCGTCGATCTCGCTCAGGAAGGTGTCGAGGGGCTTGATCATGATGTCTTTTTCGCGATGGTTGTTGACCGGATTGCGCGAGACAGGCGGTTGAGCGGGCCTTAGGATAGCGCCGAATCCTGAGAACCAGCAGCGTGATTTCACGGCCAAAGCGTCCGTGGAGCGGCGTTGCCTTTGCCTGGAAGCGTGCCATGTCCATCAGCTCCACCGCCTCCCCCCTGGCGGCCCCTTCGGTCGCGAGCCAAGCCAGCCCGCTGGTCATGCGCGTGATCGGTGCCTGCGCGCTGGCGCACCTGATCAACGACCTGATCCAGGCGGTGCTGCCGTCGATCTACCCCATGCTCAAGGCCAGCTACGGGCTGAGCTTCACCCAGGTGGGGCTGATCACCCTGACCTTCCAGCTCACCGCCTCGCTGCTGCAACCCTGGGTGGGCTACTACACCGACCGCCACCCCAAGCCCTGGCTGCTGCCGGTCGGCTCGCTGTGCACCCTGGTGGGCATCCTGCTGCTGGCTGTGGTCGGCTCCTTCCCGGCCATCCTCATGGCCTCGGCGCTGGTGGGCATCGGCTCGTCCACCTTCCACCCGGAGGCCTCGCGCATCGCACGGCTGGCCTCGGGCGGGCGCTTCGGCCTGGCGCAGTCCACCTTCCAGGTGGGCGGTAACGCCGGCAGCGCCTTCGGCCCCTTGCTGGCCGCCGCCATCATCATTCCCTATGGCCAGGGCCACGTGGCCTGGTTCGGGCTGTTCGCGGCCTTCTCCATCCTCGTGCTCTACGGGCTGAGCCGCTGGTACCGCAACCACCTCAACCTGTTCCGCCTCAAGCAGGGCGGCGTCGCCACCCACGGGCTGTCCAAGCGGCGGGTGACCTTCGCCCTGGTGATCCTGGCGTTGCTGGTGTTCTCCAAGTACTTCTACATGGCCAGCCTCACCAGCTACTTCACCTTCTACCTGATCGAGAAGTTCGACCTCTCGGTGGCCAGCTCGCAGCTCTACCTCTTCCTGTTCCTCGGCGCGGTGGCAGCCGGCACCTTCTTCGGTGGCCCCATCGGCGACCGCATCGGGCGCAAGAAGGTGATCTGGTTTTCCATCCTCGGCGCGGCGCCCTTCACCCTGGCGCTGCCCCACGTCGACCTGTTCTGGACCGGCGTGCTGAGCATGGTCATCGGCTTCATCCTGGCCTCGGCGTTCTCGGCCATCGTGGTCTTCGCCCAGGAGCTGGTGCCGGGCAACGTGGGCATGATCGCCGGCGTGTTCTTCGGCCTGATGTTCGGCTTCGGCGGCATCGGTGGCGCGCTGCTCGGACACCTGGCTGACATCCACGGCATCGAGCACGTGTTCTTCCTCTGCTCCTTCCTGCCGCTGCTGGGCATCCTCACCGTGCTGCTGCCCTCCACCAAGGGGGTGTAGGGCAGGGCGTGCGGCGCGGGTTCAGAGCCAGCGCCGCACCCGTTTGCAGTAGCCCGCGTACTCGGCGCCGAACAACTCGGCCAGGGCGCGCTCCTCCGGGGCGATCTGCAAGCGGTCGAGGTACAGCACGAAGCCGGCCACGCCGAGCAGGCTCAGCGGGGCGGCCAACAACGCCGCCCAGGCCAGCAGCACCAGGGCGAAACCCAGGTACATGGGGTTGCGTGTGTAGCGGTAGATGCCGCTCTGCACCAGGGCCGTGGCCTGTTCCGGCGCCAGCGGGTTGACCGTGGTCTGCGCCAGCCGGAAGCTCGCCACCCCCGCCAGGCAGATGCCCAGCCCCACCAGCAGCAACACCAGCGCCATCACCAGGCGCCAGGCCTGCGCCACCCCGATGGGCGGAACCGGTTGCGCCAGCAGCGCCATCAGCAGGGCGAACGCACCTGCGACCATCAAGGGGGGGACGCGTTTCTCCAGCCAATCCATCGTCGTTTCTCCTGTGGGCTTTCCGCGCAGCATGAAGGCTGTAGCTACTCCAGGGTCAAGCCTGCGGTCGGGCCACGCCCGCTCTAACTTGCGCTCCGGGGCTCAGCGTCTACGCTCGACCGTTCTGCTTTTCAGTGATCAGGACGAGTGATGGAACATTCAGGCGCGACGGTTTTCACCAAGGGAGAGTTCAGCGTGGTGCAGTGGTTGGCGGTGCGGCAGGACGGTTCGACGGAAATCCGTGGCTATCGCCTCAAGGGGCCGGGCGCCCCGCAAACCCTGCTGCCCACGGCGGTGATCGCCAGCGCGATGATCCAGGAGCTGACCCGGCGCCGGCCCGGCCTGCGCATCTGAAACCACCCAGGGCCCTGCAGCGGAGGGACGGCACATGGAGCGATTCAGCGGCGGCTGCCTGTGCGGCAGCGTAAGGCTGGTGGCGAGCGGGCGGCCCTACCGGGTCGGCCTCTGCCACTGCCTGGATTGCCGCAAGCACCACGGCGCGCTGTTCCACGCCTCGGCGATATTCCCCGAAGCCGCCGTGGCCATCGAGGGCGAAACCCATGACTACGCCGGGCGCTGCTTCTGCCCGCGCTGCGGCTCGTCGGTGTACTCGCGCACGGGTGATGAAATCGAGGTGAACCTCGGCTGCCTCGACGCCCCCGACCAGCTGCTGCCCACCTACGAGAGCTGGGTCACCCGCCGCGAAGCCTGGCTGCCGCCATTCCCGCTCGCCCACCACTATCCCCACGACCGCGAAGGCACGGGCCGCTCCGAGGACTGACCTGCGTTGTTCTCCGGCACAAAAAAGCGCCCCGTGGGGCGCTTTTTTCATGGACGCTGGCATCAGCTGCCAGTGCGTTTCTTCTCCGAGGCGCTTGCCGGCGGCTCGCTGCGCTTGGCCGGCTGCTGGCCGGCGTCGGCCACTTCGGCGTTCTTCTTGCCCCACAGGCGCTGCTGGTCTTCACGCACCTTCTGGTTGAACTGGTAGGAACGGTCGAAGCCGTCGCCCCTGGCGAAGGCGGGCGCGCTGCCGAGAGCGAGCAGGGCGATGAGGGCGTAGTGGATCTTTTTCATGGGCAGGCCTCTTGAAGTTCGCATGTCGGATGGGGAGTTGCGATGCGAAGTGGGCCTGATGCTACGGAGGTGAAACTAACAGGGGCATGAGCCGGACATTACATTGCTGCAATCTTCCCGGTGCGCGGTGAAGGCCCCGGCGTTCAAGGCCTGGGCGGGGTGTTGCCTTTCAGAATTGTAATCTTCCAATCATCCTGGCGTTAGCTCCCGGCAGTGACGATAAGGCGCGGTCGCATTCATTCGAACAATCCATAACGGCCCGCCCAGATCAATAAGAACTGCCATTCGCCAGGAGCAATAGATGAACAGAAAAGCCAAGCTGTCGCTTGCCGTCGTGTCCGCCATTCTCGGGGTCAGCCCGCTCGTTCATGCCGAAGAGCAGAAAGAGGGTTTTATCGAGGGCAGCAGCCTGAGCGTCCTCAACCGCAACTTCTACTTCAACCGCGATAACCGCAATGGCGAGGAGGGTGCCGGCGGTGCGGGTTACTCCGAAACCTGGGCACACGCGGTGATCGGCAAGTTCGAATCCGGCTTCACCCAGGGCACTGTCGGCTTCGGCGTGGATGCCTTCGCCATGCTCGGCCTGAAGCTTGACACCGGCGGCGGCCGCAACGGCGCGCGCAGCTCCTTCGACGTGCTGCCCGTGGACAGCGCGGGCGATGCGCGGGACGAGTACACCAAGGTCGGCGGGGCGGCCAAGGTCCGCGCCTTCGACACCGTGATCAAGGTGGGTGACGTCTTCCCGGTCACGCCGGTGGTGCAGTACGGCGACTCGCGGCTGCTGCCCGAATCCTTCCGCGGCATCACCCTGGCCAACAACAGCATCGATGGGCTGACCCTGCAGGGCGGTCGCCTGCACGCCATGAGCCAGCCGGTGTCGAGCAACATGCGCGACAACTTCGCCACCTTCTATGCCGGTGGCGTCGATTCGCCCTGGGTCGGTTACTTCGGCGGCGACTATGTGCTGAACGACCACGTCAGCCTCAGCGCCTACAGCGCTCGCCTGAAGGATGTCTGGGACCAGTACTACGTCGGCACCTCCCTGAGCTACCCGTTGAACGACGAGGTTACGCTGATCGGCGGCTTCAACCTCTACAAGGCGGTGGACGAGGGCAGCCAGCAGCTCGGCGAGTTCAACAACACCATCTGGAGCGGCAAGGTCGGCGTGCGTTTCGGCGCCCATACCCTGGCCCTGACCCACCAGCGCAACAACGGCGACGACGACTTCGACTACCTGCGCCAATCGGACTCCATCTACCTCGACAACTCCATCCAGTATTCGGACTTCAACTCGCCGAAGGAGCGCTCGTGGATGGTGCGCTACGACCTGGACATGGCGGCATTTGGCGTCCCGGGGCTGTCGTTCATGACCCGCTACGGCAAGGGCACCGACGCCGACTACAGCAACGCCAACGCCACCTACATGCGCCGCGACGCGGATGGCAATCCGCTCACCGACCAGAAGCGCTGGGAGCGTGACATCGAGGCGAAATACGTGGTGCAGAGCGGTTCGCTGAAGGACATGTCGTTCCGCATCCGCCAGGCCAACACCCGCGCCACCCAGTTCGAATCGGACCTGGACGAGTTCCGCCTCATCGTCGAATACCCGCTCAGCGTGCTGTAGCGGGCCTTGGCGAAGATGACGGATTTGTAATTCGCCGACCACGGTCCCGTCATTTTCGCTTTCGCATACTTCCACTCATTCACCTTTGAAGCAGTGATGCTCCTTTGGAAGAGGTGAATCCTTGGGCGCCCTGGTGGGCGCCTTTTTTATGGGCGGAGTATCCGCCCGAGCGGGCGCGGGGTTGATTCGTGCGTAGGGTGGAGGTCGCTTTTCACCTCCACCAATCGGAGGTGAGCCGGGGCACGTAGCTCCATGACCCCCACGATGCCCCCGTAGGATGGCGTAGAGCACCGCGAAACCCATCGATCCAAGGCTCCCGTCCGCATCGTGCCCATTGGCAACCCCGGCAGCATGGGTTTCGCTGCGCTCTACCCATCCTACGGTTTGCGCTGGTCCCTGCTTATCCCCGTGCGGGAAACACCAAACGGAAGAGGGTGAAGCTGCCCGGCAGGCTGCTGGCTTCGACGCTGCCCTGGTGCAGGCTCATGATCGAACGCACGATGGCCAGCCCCAGGCCGGTGCCGCCCTCGGCGCGGGAGCGGCCGCTGTCCACCCGGTAGAAGCGCTCGAAGAGGTGCGGCAGGTGCTGGGCGGGGATGCCGATGCCGGGGTTGCCCACGGCGATGGAGACCTTGTCCGTGTGCCGTTCGATGACGATGGAGATCTGGCTGCCGGCCGGGCTGTGGCGGATGGCGTTGGACAGCAGGTTGGACAGGGCGCGCTGGATCATCAGCCGGTCGCCCCGGGTGGTGCCGCTGCCGGCGACGGCGATGTCGATGCGCCGCTCCTCCGCCGAGATGCTGAACAGGTCGGCCACGCGCCGCGCCTCGTCTTCCAGCGTGATGCTCTCGAAGGGCACCAGGGAGGCGGGGTGGCTGACGTGGGCGAGAAACAGCATGTCGGTGACGATGCGGGTGACCCGCCCCAGCTCCTCGGTGCAGCACTCCAGCACCTCCTTGTAGGCCTCCGGCGGGCGCTCGCGGGAGAGGGTCACCTGGGCCTTGCCCATCAGGTTGGTGATGGGCGAGCGCAGCTCGTGGGCAAGGTCGTCGGAGAACTGCGAAAGCTGCTGCACGCCTCCGTCCAGGCGGTGGAGCATGAAGTTGATGCCCTGGGCCAGGTCGGCCAGTTCCTGGGGCAGGCGCTCCACGGGGATGCGGTGGGTCAGGTCCTGGGTGGACACCAGCGAGGCCACCTTGCGGAACTGGCGCAACGGCCGCAGCCCGCGCTGGACGATCCACCAGGCGCCCATGCCGATCACCAGTAGCAGCAGGGGCAGGGCATAGAGCGTCGAGCGCAGGTAGGCGTTGAGCAGCGTCTGGTCGGCGGTGCGGTCCATGGTCAGCTGGATGATCACCGGCGTGCCGTCATCCAGGCGCACCTTGGTGGCGGCGGTGAGGGTGGCGTGGCCGAAGTCGTCGCGGGCCTCGTGGTAGCGGATCACCTCCGTCACCGCCGGCAGCGGGCCGCTGGCCAGGGCGCGGTCGCTCACGTCCAGCAATAGGCGGCCGTTGGCGCCGGCCTGGTAGATGGCCAGTTGCAGGTTGTCGTGGCCGAGCACCAGATCGAGCAGGCCGTGGGGCTTGCCGAGCAGGCCGGTGGGGGTGAGGCGGTCTTCCTCCAGGCGGTGTTCGATCTGCTCGATCTTGTCCCGCAGGCCGTCGCGGGCCAGGGACGAGAGTTCGTGGAGCAGCGCGAAATAAGCCGCCACCGCCAGCAGCACCACCAGCGCGGCGCCCATGAGCGCCACCGAAACCCCCAGGCGCAGCGACAGGCTGGCGGGCTTCATGGGCGGTCCTCCAGCACGTAGCCGACGCCGCGCAGGGTGTGGATCAGCTTGTTGTCGAAGGGGTCGTCGATCTTCGCCCGCAGGCGGCGGATGGAGACCTCCACCACATTGGTGTCGCAGTCGAAGTTCATGTCCCACACCAGCGAGATGATCTGCGTGCGCGACAGCACCTCGCCCGAGCGGCGCATCAGCAGGTGCAGCAGGGCGAACTCCTTGGTGGTCAGGTCGATGCGCTGCTCGCCGCGGAAGGCCCGGTGGCGGCCCGGGTCCAGCTCCAGGTCGGAGACCTTGAGCACGTCGGGGATGGGCACCTGCTCGGTGCGGCGCAGCAGCGAGCGCACCCGCGCCAGCAGTTCGGGGAATTCGAAGGGCTTGACCAGGTAGTCGTCGGCGCCCAGGTCCAGGCCCCGCACCTTGTCCGCCAGGCGGCCCCGGGCGGTGAGCATCATCACCCGCGTGTTGCTGGTGCGGCGGATGTTTTCCAGCACGCCCCAGCCGTCGATCTCGGGCAGGTTCACATCCAGTATCACCAGGTCATAGGCGTGCTGGCGGACCAGGTGAAGGCCATCGATACCGGTGGCGGCACGGTCGGTTACATAGCCACTTTCACTGAGGCCCTGGTGCAAGTAATCGGCAGTTTTAGGCTCGTCCTCGATAATCAGGATTCGCATATTCAAGTTACCTGGAAGTTCGAGGTTCAATTGATTCAAGCGCGCGGCTTGTATGCATTCATCGCGAGCGGATAGAGGCCGCTTCGTTGTTGTTGAGCGGAGGCTAAAGGCTGTAGTTGCTGCAGGGTCAAGCCCCGCCTGATGCGGCTGGCACGGGTGCGGCAAGCGGTCGCACTGGTCGGCTGGGTGGCGCTGGATCGTCAGTCGCGGGGGCCGAAAAGTTGCGCGGTTATTTGTTACGAGTCATGACGAAGTTCAACGGTCAATCACTCGGCCGGCGCATGTTAATACAGGCACTTTGTTAAATGCCGGTTGATTACATATTTGTAATTTTGCAGTCACCTTGACGATAAGGCCTGCCCACTAGATTGCCCCTCCATTGCGTATCCGGCGTTCATCCACCCCTCGGGTGGCCGGTGCCTGTTCTGGGTCTTTGGAGTGGAGCGACCTGTGTCTGTCATCGATCAATTACCGGCCGGTTTCCGGCGGTGCGCCCTGGCGTGCACCCTCGGCCTGGGCCTTTCCCTGGGGCAGGCGTTCGCCGCCCCCACTGCCTTGACCCTGGCCGATGCGCTGGAGCAGGCGCAGCGCAATAACCCTGATCTCGCCGCGGTGGGTTGGGCCTTGGGCATCGCCGAGGGCGAGCGCCAGCAGGCGGCGCTGCTGCCCAACCCGGAGCTTTCCTGGGAGCAGGAAGACACCCGCAGCGCCACCCGCACCACCACCGTGCAGATCACCCAGCCCATCGAGCTGGGCGGCAAGCGGGGCGCGAGGACGACGCTCGCCGAGCGGGGCATCGATGCCGCCGGGCTCGAGCTGGAGCGCAGCCGCAATGCGCTGCGGGCGGAGGTCATCCAGGCCTTCCAGGGCCTGCTGCAGGCGCAGGTGCGGGTCGGGCTGGCCGAGCAGTCCCAGGCGCTGGCGGGGCGCGGCGTGGTCATCGCCGAGGGCCGGGTCAAGGCCGGCAAGGTGTCGCCCATCGAACTCACCCGGGCCCAGGTGCAGCGCGCCGAGATCGCCCTGGAGCTGCGCCGTGCCCTGCAGGAGCAGGCCCGTGCGACCACCCAGTTGCAGCGGGTGCTGGGCGCTGACGTCGCCGTGCCGGTGGCCCTGGCCGGCGACGCCGCCGCGCTGCCGGGCATCCCGCCTGGCGCCCGACTGCTGGGCGCGTTGGCCGAGAGTGCCGAGCTGCGCCTGGCGCAGATGGGCATCGACCAGCAGGACGCCGCCTTCGAGCTGGAGAAGGCCCAGCGCATCCCCGACCTCAGCGTCAGCCTCGGCAGCCAGTACAGCGCCGAGGACCGCGAGCGGGTGAATGTGGTGGGGCTGTCCATGCCCATCCCCTTGTTCAATCGCAACCAGGGCAACGTCCTGGCGGCGGCCCGCCGTGCCGACCAGGCGCGGGACCAGCGTCGCGCCGTCGAATGGCGCCTGCGTGGCGAGGTGCGCGAAGCCCTGGAGCAATGGCAGGCGGCGAGCGCCGAGGTGGAAGCCTTCAGCGCCACCATCCTGCCCGCCGCCAGCAGCGCGGTGGACAGCACCAGCCGCGGCTTCGAGATGGGCAAGTTCGCTTTCCTCGATGTGCTGGACGCCCAGCGCACGCTGATCCAGGCACGCAGCGGTTATGTGCAGGCACTGGCCTCGGCCACCGAAGCCTGGGTGCGCCTGGAGCGCATCTACGGCGACGTCACCGCCCTTGGCGGCCCCGGCGCCTGAAGGCCCGGCCCATCCATCACCCGCGCCGCCCGGCGTGGGCCCTGTCTTTTGAATTTCGGGAGTACCTATGAGCAGGAAATTGGCCCTGGCGATCGCCTTCGCAACGGGGATCGGCGTGGTTGCCGGCGCGGTTGCATTCATGCCCGGTGGTGCGGCCGGGGAGAGCGCCAAGGCGCATGCCGGCCACGACGAGGCTGGGCACGACGATGAGGACGGCCACGGCGAAGCGAAACCCGTCGCGCGCGGCCCCAACGGCGGCGAACTGTTCCGCGCCGACGACCTCGATGTCGAGCTGGTGGCGCCGGAAAGCGCCGACGGCCGCGTGCCCATGTCCGTCTACCTGTCCCGCGCCGGCAGCCGCATCGCCGCCGACGGGCAAAGCCGGGTGTCGATGAGCGTGCGGCGCGCCTCGGGGGAGACCCAGGTGTTGGCCTTCACCCCCCGTGATGGCGCCTTCGTCAGCCCGACGGGCATCGCCGAGCCGCATTTCTTCAGCGCCACCCTGGAGGTGGAGCGCGAGGGCCGCACCGCGCGTTTCGAGTACGCCAAGGAGGAGGGCCTGCTGGCCCTGAGCGCCGAGCAGATGACCGCTGCCGGCATCCGCCTGGCCACCGCCCAGGCCCGCAGCCTGGATACGCGGGTGAAGCTGCCGGGGGAGATCCGCTTCGACGAGGACCGCACCGCCCACCTGGTACCGCGCACGGCGGGGGTGGTGGAAAGCGTGGCGGTGAACCTCGGGCAGGAGGTGGAGAAGGGCCAACTGCTGGCGGTGATCGCCAGCCCGCAGCTGTCCGAGCAGCGCAGCGAACTGGCCGCCGCCGAGCGCCGCGCCGAGCTGGCCCGCACCACCCACCAGCGCGAGCAGCAGCTATGGAAGGAGGGCATCTCCGCCGAGCAGGACTTCCTCCAGGCGCGGCATGCCCTGCAGGAAGCGGAGATCGCCGTCGCCAACGCCCGGCACAAGCTGGCCGCGGTGGGCGGCGCCGGGCAACAGGCCCAGGGCAACCGCTACGAGCTGCGCGCGCCCTTCGCCGGCACGGTGGTGGAGAAGCACCTGGTGCCCGGCGAGGTGGTGAGCGAGGCGAGCAACGCCTTCACCCTGTCCGACCTCAGCCAGGTGTGGGCCACCTTCAGCCTTTCGCCCAAGGACCTGGGTGAGGCCCGGGTGGGCCGCGCGGTGAAGGTCATCTCGCCGGAGCTGGGCAGCGAGGTGCTCGGGCAGGTGGCCTATATCGGCAACCTGCTGGGCGAGCAGACCCGCACCGCCACCGCGCGGGCGGTGCTGAAGAACCCGGAAGGCGCGTGGCGCCCGGGGCTGTTCGTCAGCATCGAGCTGGCGACCGCTTCCAGCCAGGCCGGCGTCACCGTGCCGGAGCAGGCGGTACAGAGCATCGAGGAGCGCCCCAGCGTGTTCGTGCAGGTGGCGGAAGGCTTCGTCGCGCATCCCGTCAGCCTCGGCACCCGCAGCGACGGCTTCGTCGAGGTGACCGAAGGCCTGGCCGCCGGCACCGCCGTGGCCGCCGAGGGCAGCTTCATCCTCAAGTCGGAGCTGGGCAAGGGCTCGGCCGACCACGCCCACTGACCGCCACCACGAGACCACGACATGTTCGAACGCATCATCCAGTTCGCTATCGAGCAGCGCATCATCGTGTTGCTGCTGGTGTTGGCCATGGCCGGGCTTGGCGTCGCCAGCTACCAGAAGCTGCCCATCGACGCCGTACCCGATATCACCAACGTGCAGGTGCAGATCAACACCGCCGCCGCCGGCTTCTCGCCGCTGGAAACCGAGCAGCGCATCACCTTTCCCATCGAGACGGCCATGGCCGGCCTGCCGCACCTGAAGCAGACCCGCTCGCTGTCGCGCTCGGGCTTCTCCCAGGTCACGGTGATCTTCGAGGACGGCACCGACCTGTACTTCGCCCGGCAGTTGATCAACGAGCGCCTGCAGGTGGCCCGGGAGCAGTTGCCCGAAGGCGCCGAGGCGGTGATGGGGCCGATTTCCACCGGCCTCGGCGAGATATTCCTGTGGACGGTGGAAGCCGAGGACGGCGCCCTGAAGGAGGACGGCACGGCCTACACGCCCACCGACCTGCGGGTGATCCAGGACTGGATCATCAAGCCGCAACTGCGCAACGTGCCCGGCGTGGCGGAGATCAACACCATCGGCGGCTACGCCAAGGAATTCCAGGTCGCCCCCGATCCCAAGCGCCTGGCCGCCTACGGCCTGACCCTGGTGGACCTGCTCACCGCCCTGGAGCGCAACAACGCCAACGTCGGCGCCGGTTTCATCGAGCGCAACGGCGAGCAGTTGCTGGTGCGTGCGCCGGGGCAGGTGAAGGACCTGGCCGACATCGCCAACATCGTCATCGCCAATGTGGCGGGCACGCCGATCCGCATCAGCCAGGTGGCCGAGGTGCAGATCGGCCGCGAGCTGCGCACCGGGGCGGCCACCGAGAACGGCCGCGAGGTGGTGCTGGGCACGGTGTTCATGCTCATCGGCGAGAACAGCCGCGCCGTTTCCCAGGCGGTGGCGGCGCGCCTCGACGCGATCAACCGCTCGCTGCCCGAGGGCGTGGTCGCGGTGCCGGTCTACGACCGCACCCAGCTGGTGGACAAGGCCATCGCCACGGTGAAGAAGAACCTCATCGAGGGCGCCATCCTGGTGGTGGCGGTGCTCTTCCTGTTCCTCGGCAACATCCGTGCGGCGCTGATCACCGCGATGGTGATCCCGCTGTCGATGCTGTTCACCTTCACCGGCATGTTCGGCAACAAGGTCAGCGCCAACCTCATGAGCCTGGGGGCGCTGGACTTCGGCATCATCGTCGACGGCGCGGTGGTGATCGTGGAAAACGCCATCCGCCGCCTGGCCCATGCGCAGCAGCACCACGGCCGCATGCTGACCCGCTCCGAGCGCCTGCACGAGGTGTTCGCCGCCTCGAAGGAGGCGCGCCGCGCGCTGATCTTCGGCCAACTGATCATAATGGTCGTGTACCTGCCGATCTTCGCCCTCACCGGGGTGGAGGGGAAAATGTTCCACCCCATGGCCTTCACCGTGGTCACGGCGCTGCTGGGGGCGATGATCCTCTCGGTGACCTTCGTGCCGGCGGCCATCGCGCTGTTCGTCACCGGCAGGGTCAAGGAGGAGGAGAACGCCGTGATGCGCCTGGCGCGCCGTGGCTATGAGCCGGTGCTGGGCTGGGTGATGGGTCACCGCATGCCGGTGTTCGGCGGTGCCTTGCTGCTGGTGCTGATGTCCGGCGTGCTGGCCAGCCGCATGGGCAGCGAGTTCGTGCCCAGCCTCAGCGAGGGTGACTTCGCCTTGCAGGCGCTGCGGGTACCCGGCACCAGCCTCACCCAGTCGGTGGACATGCAGGCGCGCCTGGAAAAGGCGCTGATCGCCCAGGTGCCGGAGATCGAGCGGGTGTTCGCCCGCACCGGCACCGCGGAGATCGCCTCCGACCCGATGCCGCCGAACATCTCCGACGCCTACGTGATGCTCAAGCCCAAGGACCAATGGCCCGACCCGGGCAAGCCCCGCGAGGCGATCATCGCCGACCTGCAGCGCGTCGCCGCCTCGGTGCCGGGCAGCAACCACGAGCTGTCGCAGCCCATCCAGCTGCGCTTCAACGAGCTGATCTCCGGTGTGCGCAGCGACGTGGCGGTGAAGGTCTTCGGCGACGACATGGCCGTGCTCAACCGCACCGCCGGCGAGATGGCCGAAGCCCTGGAAGGCGTTGCCGGCGCCTCGGAGGTCAAGGTCGAGCAGACCTCGGGCCTGCCGGTGCTGACTATCAACATCGACCGCGACAAGGCCGCGCGCTACGGCCTCAATGCCGGCGACGTGCAGGACACCATCGCCGTGGCGGTGGGTGGGCAGAAGGCGGGCACGCTGTTCGAGGGCGACCGCCGCTTCGACATGGTGGTGCGCCTGGCCGATCTGCTGCGCACCGATATCGACGGGCTCTCGCGCCTGCTCATCCCGGTGCCGCCGTTGCCGGGCAGCGGCTCGGAGCGCATCGCCTTCATCAGCCTGGCGGAGGTGGCCAGCCTCGACCTGGTGCTCGGCCCCAACCAGGTCAGCCGCGAGAACGGCAAGCGCCTGGTGGTGGTCAGCGCCAACGTGCGCGGGCGTGATATCGGCTCCTTCGTGGAGGAGGCGGCCAGCCGTCTGGAACGTGAGGTGAAGGTGCCCGCCGGCTACTGGACCACCTGGGGTGGGCAGTTCGAGCAACTGCAATCGGCTGCCAAGCGCCTGCAGGTGGTGGTGCCGGTGGCGCTGCTGCTGGTCTTCGTGCTGCTTTTCATGATGTTCAACAACATCCGGGACGGGCTGCTGGTGTTCACCGGTATTCCCTTCGCCCTCACCGGTGGCGTGCTGGCGTTGTGGCTGCGGGATATCCCGCTGTCGATCTCGGCGGGGGTGGGCTTCATCGCCCTGTCCGGTGTGGCGGTGCTCAACGGCCTGGTGATGATCGCCTTCATCCGCAACCTGCGCGAGGAGGGCAGCCCCCTGCACGAGGCCGTTATCGAAGGCGCCCTGACGCGCCTGCGCCCGGTGCTGATGACGGCGCTGGTGGCCTCCCTCGGCTTCGTGCCCATGGCCCTGGCCACCGGCACCGGCGCCGAAGTGCAGCGCCCCCTGGCGACGGTGGTGATCGGTGGGATTCTCTCTTCCACTGTGCTCACCCTGCTGGTGCTGCCGGCGCTGTACCGCTGGATATACCGCCGCGACGAAGCCCCCTAACCCACTGCCACACCATGACCGTTGGGTAGGGTGGACGACGCTTCACCCGTCCACCATTCGCGGCCCGGTATGGCACTGCAGTCATGTCCTGGCAGGTGCTATGTAGGGGCGACTTCAGTCGCCAAGCGACGCGCAGCGCCGCCGCTTTTTGGAGGAGCGAATTCATTCGCGATTGAGGGGGCACCGCGCGCCGGGTTTCACCCGACCTACATGTCGCTCAACCATCGTGATCACCTGCGGCACCGCTGGTGGAGGTAAAGAGCGACCTCCACCCTACGCCCGGTGCGCGTCTGTGCCGGGTGGGAATGACGGTTCGGTAGGGTGGACGACGCTYCACCCGTCCACCGTTCGCAGCCCGGCGCGGCACCGCAGTCATGCCCTGGCATGTCTGTGTAGGGGCGACTTCAGTCGCCAAGCGACGCGCAGCGCCGCCGCTTTTTGTAGGAGCGAATTCATTCGCGATTGAGAGGGCACCGCGCGCCGGGTTTCACCCGACCTACATGTCGCTCAACCATCGTGATCACCTGCGGCACCGCTGGTGGAGGTAAAAGGCGACCTCCACCCCACGCCCGGGATGCGCTTGTGTTGGTGGGAACGGCTGTTGCTGGGGCAACAGCTGTTCAGCATTCCTGCCAGGCACCCAACAGCGCAGCTGTTGGCGGTTTTTCCTATCTGCTTGATCCCGCTGTGTTTTCTGCATTGGCACGACTACTGCTCTGACCTCCCTACATGCACGTCACCGTGACGAGAGGTTGGAATGAGTCGAACGATAAGAGTGGTGGTGGTCTCGGGCAGCCTGCGCAACCCGTCGCGTACCCATGGGTTGCTGCAGGCCCTGGTGCAGCGCCTGCAGGCGCGCCTGGCCATCGAGGTGCACTGGATACGTGTCGCCGATATCGCCGGGGGATTGGCCGGCTCGCTGGAGCGCGACACGGCCTCACCGGCGCTGCTGCCGCACCTGCAGGCCATCGAGAACGCCGAGCTGATCATCGCCGGCAGCCCCGTCTATCGCGCTTCCTACACCGGCTTGTTCAAGCACCTGTTCGACCTGGTGGACTACCAGGCCCTCAAGGGCGTGCCGGTGTTGCTGGCCGCCACTGGTGGGGGCGAGCGCCACGCCCTGGTGATCGACCACCAGCTGCGCCCGCTGTTCGCCTTCTTCCAGGCGCACACCTTGCCCTATGGCCTCTACGCCACCACTGAGGCCTTCACCGATCACCAACTCACCGACCCCGCCCAGTTCGAACGCATCGAGCGGGCGCTGGAGCCGGTGCTCGCCTTCTTCCACCACGTGGCCGATCGCGCCGCCTGAAATCCCAAGCCCGAGGAGTCAATGCCATGAGCCAGCAACCGATCCGCTTCGCCTACTGGGTGCCCAACGTCAGTGGTGGCCTGGTGGTCAGCAACATCGAACAGCGCACCAGCTGGGACGCCGACTACAACCGCAAGCTGGCGCAGATCGCCGAGCGCGCGGGCTTCGACTACGCCTTGTCGCAGATCCGCTTCACCGCCGGCTACGGCGCGGAGAACCAGCACGAATCGGTGGCCATCAGCCACGCACTGCTGGCCGTTACCGAGCGGCTCAAGGTGATCGCCGCCATCCTGCCCGGCCCATGGAACCCGGTGCTGGCGGCCAAGCAGCTGGCCACCATCGATCACCTCAGCAACGGCCGCATCGCCATCAACGTGGTGTCCGGCTGGTTCCGTGGCGAATTCCACGCCATCGGCGAACCCTGGCTGGACCATGACGAGCGCTACCGCCGCTCGGAGGAATTCATCCGCGCCCTCAAGGGCATCTGGACCCAGGACGACTTCACCTTCAACGGCGACTTCTACCGCTTGCGCAACTACAGCCTCAAGCCCAAGCCGCTGCAGCAACCGCACCCGGAAATCTTCCAGGGCGGCAGCTCGCGGGCCGCCCGCGACATGGCCTCGCGCGTGTCGGACTGGTACTTCACCAACGGCAACAGCGTGGAAGGCATCAAGGCGCAGGTCGACGACATCCGCGCCAAGGCTGCGGCCAACGGCCATTCGGTGAAGGTCGGGGTCAACGCCTTCATCATCGCCCGCGACACCGAGGCAGAAGCCCGCGCGGTGCTGCAGGAAATCATCGACAAGGCCAACCCGGACGCGGTCAACGCCTTCGGCGCCGAAGTGAAAAACGCCGGCGCCGCCAGCCCCGAGGGCGAAGGCAACTGGGCCAAGTCCAGCTTCGAGGACCTGGTGCAATACAACGACGGCTTCAAGACCAACCTCATCGGCACGCCCCGGCAGATCGCCGAACGCATCGTCGCCCTCAAGGCCGTGGGCGTGGACCTGATCCTCTCCGGCTTCCTGCACTTCCAGGAGGAAGTGGAGTACTTCGGCCAGCATGTGTTGCCGCTGGTGCGCGAGCTGGAGGAAGAGAAGCGCGCGGAGAGGGCGGTGGCCTAGTCGAAGCTCTACCGCATGGGTTTCGCTCCGCTCTACGCCATCCTACCTATGGTGCTGCCGGAGAATTTCTCGCCCAGCTGATTGCTGAGTTCTGGTGATGCTCTTGGTTTCGCCCCCCCGGGCGAGTCCCTTTTAACAATCGCCTTAAAAGGAACCAAAAAGGCTTGCCCCATCATCCGGCCCCGGCTTCGCCGGGGTTCCCTCACTCCATCGTTGCTCTGGGGGCCGGCGCGATGGGCCATCCATGGCCTGGCGCGCCTCTCGCGGCATCCATGCCGCTCGTCCCCCGGCGCAACGACTGCGTTCGGCCTCCTGGAGGGGCGTTGGCGGCTGCTCCAGCTTTCTTCGCCCAGCGCATCGCCATGTGGTGCGCACGGACATAGGCCGCCTTTTTGCTCAACCAACCACCAGTCGATTCCTCCCCTCACTCTTGGCCTTGTAAAGCGCCACATCCGCGCGCTCCAGCCAGGCCTCCAGGGGCGCGGCGTCGTCGATCTGCACCAGGCCGATGCTCACAGTGGATTGCAGCATGCCCAGCGGGGTATCCAGGGGCTCGTCGGCCCAGTGCTCGCGCAAGCGTTCGAGCAGAACGCTGGCCTGGCTCTGGCTGGTGTCGGACAGCAGCAGGACGAACTCCTCGCCGCCGAAGCGGGCGAAATGATCGGTGCGGCGGATGCCGCCCCGGCACAGCCCGGCGAAGCGCTGCAGCACCAGGTCGCCGACGGCATGGCCATAGGTGTCGTTGATCTGCTTGAAGTGGTCCAGGTCGAAGATTGCCAGGCACAGCGGCCGGTGTTGGCGAGTGCTGCGCAGCCGTTCCTGCTCGGCCCGCTCGGCGAAGGCCCGGCGGTTCAGCGCACCGGTCAGCGGGTCGCGGAAGGCCAGTTGGCGCAGCTCTTCCTCCAGTGCCTTGCGCTGGCTGACATCGCGGACCTCCGCCACCAGGCTGCCGTCGTCGAGGGCGGCCACGCTGAGTTCGGCGGCGAAGCGGCTGCCGTCACCCCGGATCGCCTGGTGGTCATGGGGGCGGCTGTCGGCGTCGGCCATCTGCGTGGCGAGGTCGTCGCAGGTTTCGAACAGGTGCGCCAGGGGCTTGCCCAGCAGCTCCGTCAGCGGCTGGGCGAAGAGCGTTTCCAGCATCGGGTTGGCATCCAGCAGGTGGCCGTCCTTGAGCAGCATGACGCCGCCATTGGTCACCCCCATGAGCCGTTCGAAGCGGTTGGCACTGGCCTTGGCGGCCAGCGCGTTGTGCTGGCTGTCGAGAAGGATGCGACGCATGGTCAGCCGCGCCAGGCCGATGAGGCACAGGGCCCACAGCGGGATGCCGAAGTTGATTGGCAGCAGGTAGGACACCGAGCGGGTCTCCAGGGTGAACTCGATGCCCCGCAGGCTGTTGGTCATGGCGATCATCCCACTGGTGACGTTGACCAGGGCATAGCCGGCGAAGGTCAGCGCCACGAAGCGGCGCACACCCCGCAGTTCGGGCTCGCCGGGGCCGGCCCAGAGCACGCGGCTGGCCAGGGCCGTGATCAGGGTGCTGAGGCCGGCGGATAGGGCGACCAGCAATTCGACGTTGTAGGGCGCGACCCAGCTGTGCCAGCCCATCGCCACAGCGATCACGCCGGCGCCGGTCGGCACTAGCCACCAAGGCTCCTTCAGGCCCAGGTAGCGAAACACGCCCACCACCAGCATCGCTTCCCCGGCGGTATGCAGGGCGCCGCCGAGGAGGCGCAGCGAGGAGGTTTCGAGCAGCAGCAGTAACAGCCCCGACACCAGGATCAGCACCCCGCAGGTCCATATGCCAGGGCCCCGGTAGGGCCGCGAGTAGTACCAGAGCGCCGTGCACCCCAGGGCGCTGGCCACCATCAGGTTGATGCTCAATAGCAGGGGCGAGAAGTACAGGGCATTCATGCGGGCGCTCCGGGCGGGCCGGCGCGATGGGGCAGGGGCGCCCCGCTGGCGCGGCTGCTTGAAGCTTAAACCAGGCGGGAGAGGGGGCGAAGCGGGTGTGAGTGGCCGCAGCGGAGCCCGCTGCAGCGTCAGTGCGGTCGGGGGACGGGATTCAGCTGCGCTGGAGCCTGCGTTCCTCCCACCAGTCCAAGGCCTTGAGTGCGCCCCGGGCGGCACGGCCGCTGAGGTACGACAGGGTGTCGCTGGACATGGAGATGGAGCGTCGGTTGACGATCCAGAAGTCCGTCAGCTCGGTCTTCCTGCCATTGAGCAGGTCGGCGATGGTGCGGCCGTTGAGGTGGGTGAGGGCGACGCCGTGGCCGAAGCAGCCGCCCGAGTAGAGGATGCGTTCGTCGTCGATGAAGCTGATCTCCGGCACCATGTCGATGTTCACCGAAACGGGGCCGCCCCAGCGGTAGTCGATGCGCACGTCCCGGAGTTGCGGGTAGATCCATTTCAGGTGGGCCTCGCAGTGCTGCCAGCTCGCGGGTGAGGGCGTCTCGGCCATGGGCGCCGTGCGGTAGGCCAGCGCGTCGCCGCCGCCCATGACGATCCGCCCGTCCACCGTGGGGCGGAAGTAGTGGAGCATCTGGCGGTTGTCGCCGAAGCACTGGCGGTCCTTCCAGCCGATGCTTTCCCACTGTTTTTCGCTGAGCCGCTCGGTCACCACCTGGTAGGTCCAGAGCGGGTACTGGCGGGTCTGCAGGCGGCGGGTGTCGGGCACTTGCCGCGAGTAGGCGTTGGTCGCCACCACCAGCTTGTCCGCGGTGATGCGGCCGCCCGGGGTGTCGATGACGATGGCCGTGGCCTGGCGTTCGATGGCCGTCACCGGGGTGGTTTCGTAGACGGCGACACCCGCCGACTCGGCCAGGCCCTTGAGGCCGCGCACCTGCTTGCAGGGGTTGAGGTTCCCGGTGTTGGTCTCGTAGATGCCGCCATTGAAGCGCTCGGAGTGGAAGTCCTGCTGCACCCTCGATCGGTCCTGCCAGGTCAGGTCGCCGGCGATGCCCAGGTCCTGCAGCAGCGCGTAGGTTTTCTCCAGGCGGCGCTGCTGTGGGGCGGAGTAGCTGATGCTCACCAGGCCGCTATGGCGGTAGTCGGACTGGATGCCGTGCGCCTCGATCAGGTCGCGGGTGTGGGCCACGGCCTTCTCCAGGTAGTGGCGGGCGTCGATCAGCTTCTGCCGGCCCCAGCGCAGCATTACCAGCTCCGGTTCCAGGCCGAACAGCTTGGTGCTGAAGCCGGCGTTGCGGCCGCTGGCGCCGAAGCCGACCACCGCCGCCTCCAGCACCACCACGCGGGCGTTGGGGTTGTCCTGCTTGAATTGCCAGGCGCTGTTGAGGCCGGTGAAGCCGCCGCCGATCACGGCCACGTCCACCTTCAGGTCCTGGTTCAAGGCGGGGTTGGGCTGGTAGGGCCCGAAATCGTGCTGCCAGAAGGACAGGCTGTCCAGGCGCGGGTCTGCGTGGGTCATGCTCTCAATCTCTTGTTGTCGGTCGTGTGATTGGGAAAGCAGCGGTGACGCCAGGCCTCGCTATGGCCGTTGGCGAGTGTGTGGGCGTGGCAGGGGCAGGTTAACGACGGGGCGTGGCACTGGATTGTCCGCAGGTGCCAGCTTTTGAGCCGTGCGCGCCAATGATCGGCAGCGCGCATCTGGCTGGGGACGGACTCAGGGGCGGGGCGGGTTGGCGCTGCGGTACTGCTGGGGCGATTGGCCGGTCCAGCGGCGGAAGGCGCGGGTGAAGGAGCCGGATTCGGCGTAGCCCACCAGCAGGGAGATCTCGGTCATCGAATAGTCCGAGTCCTTGATGTAGGCCAGCGCCAGCTCGCGGCGCACGTCCTCCACCAGTGCCGAGTACTCGATGCCCTGGTCCTTGAGGCGGCGCTGCAGGGTGCGCCGGCTCAGGCCCAGCCGTTCGCAGATATCCATCAGCGAGGGGGCGCCGCTGCTCATGTCGGCGGCGATCATGCGGGTGATCTGCGCCAGCAGCTCGTCGGACGCCGAGCGCTCCTGGCGCTCGCGCTCCAGGTAAGGCTCCAGGGCCCGGTACAGCCGCTCGTTGCTCCGGACCACCGGCAACTGGAGGATGTCGGCCGGCAGGTGGATGCGGTTGCTGGGCTGGTTGAAGTACAGGGGGCACTGGAAGAGGCGCTTGTGCACCGCGGTGTCGGCGGGGCGTGGGTGTTCGAAGTCCATGCGCAGCGGGCGCAGGCTGCAGCCGGTGAGCAGGTTGAGCATGCGCAGCACGGAGGCGATGGCGAACTCCGCGTCCTGGCGGCGCTGCAGGATGGTCGGAGCCACGACCCGGTATTCCACCATCACCGTGTGCGCGTCGATCGCGAAATCGAACAGCGACTCCTGGGCGAAGACCACGATGAAACGGTGCAGGGTGCGCAACGCCGCCTCGATGCTCGCCGCGCAGCCCTGGGCATGGCCGAGAGCGCCGAAGTCGTCGAACTCGGTCTGCATGCCGAGCTCCAGGCCGACGTTGGGGTTGGGTTGCGCCGCCGCCTCCCACAGCGCCACGTAGCGCTCGCCGGGTATCTCGATGTCTGCCCGCTCCAGCACGCGCGGGTCGATGCCGAGCGGCCCGAGGTGAGGGGCGAAGACCTCGCTGAAGCGGCGGAAGAAGTTCTCGGACAACACCGTACGTACGGATTTCATCTGTGCCAAAACCTTGTTGTTCTTGTCATGTGCCTCCGCTTCCGGGGGCTGTGCACGCTGGGTGACGGCCGTGGGGCCATGGCGGGCGTGAGTGCCATATTTACGATAATCGCATCCGGCCATGGCGGGTAAGCCCCGCTGCGCGATGGGCTTTTCCGCTCCGACGACAGGGCTCGTTTCCCGTCGATTGGCACCGGATGTCAATCACCCTGTCACCTCCTGGCAAGCCGCCCGTCGTGGCTTTGCATAGTTTTCCCTGCCAGGTGAGCCTGCTGTTTCAGGGCCGCGTGGTTTCCACCGGCCCGCTCTTTTTCCGAGCGCCCGGCCACCCATCCGTACAACAAGAAAACACCGGAGGGCGGTACATGACCGCGAGCAACACCTACGCCTGCGTCATCGCGTGGCACCCGCAACGATCCCCCCTGCCACGTGCAGATCTCCCTTCGCCCGATTGCACCGGGCGGCTTCGAACTGCTTCCCGATAACCACAAAAAGCTCCACCAGGAGAAGTTCATGAAAAACCTCCCGCTTTCGCTGCTGGGTGGTGCGCTGTTGGCGCTCCTCGGCAATGCCCCCATTTACGCTGCCACCTCAGCCGAGCTCGCCAGGCTGGGCAATGAGTTGACGCCCATCGGTGCCGAGAAGGCCGGCAATGCCGATGGCAGCATTCCGGCCTGGACCGGTGGCCTGACCCAGGCACCGGCCGGCTGGTCGCCGGGCCATGGCGACCCCTTCGCTGCCGACAAGCCGCTGTATTCCGTCGATGCCCGCAACCTGGCCCAATACCAGCAACTACTGCCGGAAGGCCAGGCGGCGCTGATCAAGGCCTACCCGGGCTACCGCCTGGACGTCTACCCGACCCACCGCAGCTGCGCGATCCCCACCGAGGTGGCCGAGCGCTCGAAAGCCTTTGCTGGGCAGGCCCGCATCGGCGCCGATGGCTGGCGCCTGGAGCAGGCGGTGGGGGCGGCGGTGCCGTTCCCGGTGCCGCAGAACGGCATCGAGGTGCTGTGGAACTACAAGCTGCGCTACATGGCCAAGGGACGGCGCGGACAGATTGCACTGCT
The DNA here is from genome assembly GCF_032621735.1 of Pseudomonas sp. zfem005. Classification (NCBI taxonomy): domain Bacteria; kingdom Pseudomonadati; phylum Pseudomonadota; class Gammaproteobacteria; order Pseudomonadales; family Pseudomonadaceae; genus Pseudomonas; species Pseudomonas sp. zfem005. The sequence goes on from NZ_JAVYJE010000008.1 coordinate 234,618, forward strand.
GGTGCGGGAGAAGGGCGGCGCGCTCACCGAGGTGCGCCAATGGGTGCACGAGTACTACCCCTACAACGACCCGGCGGTGAAGGACCCGGATGACACCGGGGGCATCGAGGCCAAGCTGCTCTACGACGTGCTCTCGCCCTCGTCCCGCGCCGGCGAGATGTACCTGGTGCACGCGTTCCTCAATAAAGCGCAAAGCTCGTGGATCTATTTCCCCGGCCAGCGTCGCGTGCGCCTGGCGCCGTCCTTCGCCTACGACAACCCCATCGCCGGCTCCGACAACCTGTACTTCGTCGACCAGATCAACATGTTCACCGGCGCCCTGGACCGCTACGACTTCAAGCTGCTCGGCAAGAAGGAAATGCTGGTGCCGTACAACTCCTTCCGCCTGGTGGACAAGGCCAACAGGTACGAGCAACTGATCGGCCAGGACTACCTGAACCGCGACGTGCAGCGCTACGAGAAACACCGCGTCTGGGTGGTGGAGGCCACGGTCAAGGCGGACAAGCGCCACTCCTTCGCCAAGCGCATGTTCTATTTCGACGAGGACAGCTGGAGCCTGCTGCACGTGGACATGTACGACGCCAAGGGCAACCTCTGGCGGGTGCAGGAAGGCAGCCTGTGGGCCGCCCCGGAAATCCAGGCCTGCACCAGTTCCGAGTACGTCAGCTATGACCTGATCGCCCGGCGCTATTTCGCTGACGGATTCACCCAGGAGGGGCTGTCGTTCGACCTCACCGCCGGCCTGCAGGGCCGGGTGACCGACAAGATATTCAATTCCAACGAACTGCGCCGTCGCGGCGAACGCTGATCGCCCCGGAGAACCCACCATGCACAAGCACCTTCCGTGCGGCGCCCAGGCGCTGCAGGCCCCGACTCGCCCGCGTCATGCCCTGGCGCTGGCCGTGGCCGTCGCCTCCGGCCTGATCGCGTCGCCCAGCCACGCCGTACTGTTCGGCGATGAGGACGGCCTCTCGGGCAGCTTCGACTCGACCCTGTCCTATGGCTTCGCAAGCCGCCTGCAGTCGTCCGACTGCCACCTGCTGGGCAACGACAGCGGTGGCTGCAACACCGGCACCGACAACGACCTGGGCCGCTACTACAACCCCGCACGGGGCAACGGCTACGCCAATGCCGACATCAACTACAGCAACGCCGACGACGGTAACCTCAACTACCGCAAGCACGACGTCTTCTCCCAGGTGCTCAAGGGCACCCACGAGCTGAGCCTGCGCTTCGGCGATGGCTGGAGCGCCCTGGGCCGGGTGGCCTGGGCCAAGGACTTCAAGATGGACAACGTGCGCACCACCGCGCTGGACGACCAGGCCGAGCGCGACGCCACCGAGCGCTTCGGCCTGCTTGACCTGTGGCTGGCCAAGCGCTTCGACCTCGGCGCGATGCCGGCCAAGGTCAAGCTGGGCAACCAGGTGATCAACTGGGGCGCGGAGATCTTCGTGCCCGGCGGCATCAACCAGATCAACGCCCTCAGCCTGCCCAAGTACCACACGCCGGGCACCCAGCTGAAGGAGGTGTTCATCCCCGCGCCCATGGCCTCCTTCAGCCTCGGCCTGAGCGACACCCTGAGCCTTGAGGCCTACTACCAGTTCCGTTGGAGCGGCTCCTCCCTGGACCCGGTGGGCACCTACTTCTCCAGCGCCGACGTGGCGGGGGAAGGGCGCCGGCCGATCTACTACCCGACCAGCCACATCGAAGGCCTGATGCCGGGCATCTGCGCCGGTACGCCCACCGGGCATTGCGGCGCGCCCAACATCAGCGGGCTGAGCGACGAGGAACTGGTGGCACTGGGCCTGGCCGTGCCCTACGGCGGCGAGCGCAAGGCGAAGAACAGCGGCCAGTACGGCGTGGCGCTGCGCTGGACGGCAGAGAGCATCGAGACCGAGTTCGGCCTGTTCTACCAGCGTTACCACGACAAAGTGCCCTTCGTCGGCTACACCGCGCTGAGCAACCCGGACGCCCTGGTGGTGGACAACTACTTCCTCAACTACGGCGAGGACAAGGACCTGTTCGGCCTCTCCGCCAGCACCATGGTGGGGCCGGTGGCGGTGGCCGGCGAGCTGTCCTACCGCCCGCGTGACAGCGTCGGCATCGACCCCACGGTGCCCTTCGGCCGTGGCCTCACCGGCAGCTACAACCGCTACAGCCTGTTCGATACCGGGGTGAACAAGGGCTTCGTCGAAATGCGCAAGTGGCAGGCTGACGTCAACGCCATCTACAACTTCTCGGCCAGCGATCCCCTGGGCTTCATCCCCAGTGCGCTGGGCGCCTCCGACGCTTTCATCCTCGCCGAGGCGGTGGTCACCCGCTACCCGGGGCTGGATACCTCCGGCAAGGTGCCCTACGCGCTGCCGGACTACTCGCTGCCGGACCGCACCTCCTGGGGCTACGTCACCGAGATCGGCGTCAACTACCCGGACCTGTTCGGCACCGGGGTGGTGCTCACCCCGCAGCTGGACTTCAGCCATGACGTCAAGGGCACCACGCCCAACGCCATGCCCTTCGTCGAGGGACGCAAGTCGCTGACCGCCTCCCTGCTGTTCAACTACCGCGACCGCTGGAAGGGCGGCCTGCAATGGGTGCAGTACTGGGGCGGTGGCGACAACAACCTGATGGCCGATCGCGACTTCCTCAGCGGCAACATTTCCTACTCGTTCTGAAGCCCCGTGCGCGGTTGGCGGACCGCCCCCGGCCCGTCAACCGCGCACCCGTTGTATCGAGGCATTCCATGTTGGCTTTCCTGGTCACGGCGCTCGAGCGCCTGTTATTCCGTCATCGCCTGGCGACCCTCGGCCTGCTGGCCGCCATCACCCTGGTCATGGGCGTTTTCGCCTCGCGCCTGGAGATGTCGGCCGGCTTCGACAAGCAGCTGCCGCAGCAGCACGCCTTCATCAAGACCTTCAACCAGTACCGCGACGTGCTGTTCGGCGCCAACCGCATCATCGTCGTGCTGCACGCCCGCCACGGCGACATCTGGAACGAGCAGGCGCTGACCCGCCTGTACGCGCTGACCCAGACGCTGTTCTTCATGCCGGGGGTGGACCGCCGCAGCGTCACCTCGCTGTGGACGCCCAATACCCGCGCGGTGCAGATCACCGAGGAGGGCATGAAGGCCGAGGACGTGGTCGGCGGTGACGTGACGGTGGGCACCCTGGATGCGCGCGCCATCGCCGGCATCCGCGAGCGCACCCTGGTGGGCGGTTTCGTCGGCAGCCTGGTGGCCAACGATCACTCCGGCGCCATGGTGGTCGCCGAGCTGGCCGACCCCGATCCGCAGACCGGCCGGCCCCTGAACTACCTGGAATTCAGCCAGCGCCTGGAGGACGAGGTGCGGGCGAAGTACGCCGACGCCGACTACGACGTGCAGGTGATCGGCTTCGCCAAGCAGATGGGCGATATCGGCGCCGGCGCCCGCAGCGTGGTGGAGTTCTTCGCCCTGGCCCTGGTGCTCACCGCGCTGGCGGTGTACGGCTACACGCGCTCGCTGGTGCTCACCTTCCTGCCGCTGTTCTGCTCGCTGGTGTCGGTGGTCTGGCAGTTCGGCACCCTCACACTGCTGGGCTTCGGGCTGGACCCGCTGGCGATCCTGGTGCCGTTCCTGGTGTTCGCCATCGGCGTGTCCCACGGCGTGCAGCAGGTCAACTTCATCGCCAAGGAGGTGTGTGCCGGTGCCGATGGCATGACCGCCGCGCGGCGCAGCTTCGTCGGCCTGCTGATCCCCGGCACCCTGGCGCTGATCACCGCCTTCGTCGGTTTCGCCACCCTGGTGCTGGTGCCCATCCCGATGATCCGCGAGCTGGCCATCACCGCCTCGGTGGGCGTGGCCTACAAGATCGTCACCAACCTGATCATGCTGCCGGTGCTGGCCAGTTACTTCAGCTTCACCCCGGCCTATGTCGCCCGCATGGAGCGCCTGCGGGCGCGGCGTGACGCGCTGATGGCCCGCCTTGGGCGCATCGCCGAGCCGCGCAACGCGGCGCTGTGCACGGTGCTCGGCCTGGCGCTGATGGTGCTGGCGGTGGGGCAGAGCCAGGGGCGCCATGTGGGGCATGTGCTGCCGGGGGCGCCCGAACTGCACGCGGATTCGCGCTACAACCTCGACGTGCAGAGCGTGGTCAGCCACTTCGCCCTGGGCCTGGACCTGTTCACCGTCGCCGTGGAGACCCCGGCCGGCGGCTGCTACCGCCACGAGGTGATGGCCTACGTCGACCGCCTCACCTGGCAACTGGGCAACGTGCCCGGCGTGCTCTCGGCGCAGTCGCTGCCGGCGCTGACCAAGCTCGCGGCTTCCGGGGTCAACGAGGGCAACCCGAAATGGGCGGCGCTGCCCCGGGACGAACTCTCCCTCGGCGAGGCGGTGCGCCAGGTGCCCGAGGCCCTGCGCCTGTACAACGCCGACTGCACCCTGTTGCCGGTCAACCTGTACCTGGCCGACCACAAGGCCAGCACCCTGAAAGGCGTGGTGCAGGCGGTGGAGGCGTACCGCGCCGCCCACGCCATGGACGGCGTGACGGTGCGCCTGGCCAGCGGCAACGCCGGTGTGCAGGCCGCCACCAACGAGGTGGTGGAGGCCTCCGAGCTGCCGATGATGCTCTATGTCTACCTGACCATCGTGCTGCTGGTGTTCCTGGTCTACCGCGACTGGCGGGCGATGCTCGCCTGCTGCCTGCCGCTGACCCTGGCGACCTTCCTCGGCTACTGGTTCATGAAGGCCCTGGACATCGGTCTGACCGTGGCGACGCTGCCGGTGATGGTGCTCGCGGTGGGCATAGGCGTGGATTACGCCTTCTACATCTACAACCGCCTGCAGATGCACCTCGCCGAGGGGCGCGACATCGTCAGCGCCTTCCAGCAGGCCCTGCGCGAGGTGGGCGTGGCCACGGTGTTCACCGCGCTGACGCTGTCGGTCGGTGTCGCCACCTGGGCCTTCTCGGCGCTGAAGTTCCAGGCCGACATGGGCTTGCTGCTCACCTTCATGTTCATGGCCAACATGGTCATGGCGATCACCCTGCTGCCGGCCCTGGCCGTGGTGCTGGAAACCCTGATTCCGCGTCGGGGGCCGGTTCGCGCGCCCCTGGTCGCGCATTGATGAGGACGATGCCGATGCCTGCGATGCGTTTTCCGCGCCTGCCCCTGGCGGCGCTGCTGCTGGCCGTTGCCAGCCCTTTTTGCGCCGCCGAGGCGACGCTCCCGGCCATCGGCCTCGACGCCCCGCAACGGGCGCCGCTGGTGGCGGTGGCCCAGGCCGGGCCGCGCCTGGTGGCGGTGGGCGACCACGGCGTGATCCTGCTCTCCGACGACGGCCGCAGCTGGCGCCAGGCCCAGGGCGTGCCGGTGGACGGGCTGCTCACCGCACTGAGCTTCGTCGACGGGCGCCAGGGCTGGGCGGTGGGCCACGGCGGGGTGCTGCTGCACACCGAGGACGGCGGCGAGAACTGGACCCTGCAACAGCGCCTGGACGGGCAGCCGGTGCTGCTCTCGGTGTGGTTCGGCGATGCGCGCCACGGCATCGTCGTCGGTGCCTACGGCTACGCCGCGCAGACCCGTGACGGCGGGCAGACCTGGCAGCGCCTGGCGGTCGTGGAGGGCGGTGATGACTTCCACCTCAACCAGGTGTTCGCCAGCCGCGACGGCAGCCTGTTCATCGCCGCCGAGGCGGGCAACGCCTATCGCTCCGGGGATGGTGGCGCCAGCTGGCAGGCGCTGGACACCGGTGCCAGTGGCTCGCTGTGGAGCGGGGCGGCGCTGCGCGATGGCCGCGTGCTGTTGGCCGGCATGAGCGGGCGGGTGCTGCTGGGTGACCCCCAGGGGCGGCACTGGCGCGTGCTGGACAGTGGCAGCAGCGAGGCCATCACCGCGCTCACCCAACTGCGCGATGGCCGCGTGGCGTTGGTGGGCAACGGCGGCCTGGTGGCGCTCTCCGATGCCGGTGTCGGGCGCTTCACGGCGCTGCAGCGGGAGGACCGCCTCAACCTCGCGGCGCTGGCCCAGGGCGCGGGCGGGCAACTGCTGCTGCTCGGCGCCGCCGGCGTGGTCACCCAAGAGGGCGGTGAAGGGAAATGACGCCGGATGCCAAGCCAGCTGTCACCTCGGGGCAAGTCGCCCGGGCAACCTCGTCGATAGGCTTCCAACCAGGCGGGGCGCCCGCCCCACGGGCCCTCCAGACACCACGGAGTCTCCTCCCCATGCTGATGCGTTCGTTGCGATACCTGCTTTGTGGTCTTTCCCTCGGCGCGGTGGCGCAGCCCACCCTGGCCGCCTTCGTGCCGGAGCAGGCCGGGGTCGAGGTGCTGGGCGATCACCGTGGGCTGAACGGGTTCTGGATCTGGGGCAGCAACGCGCCGAACATGGTCGACGGCCGCGCCTACCTGTTCGATGACAGCGGCCGCAGCCGCGGGATGCTGAGCACCGGCATGTGGAGCAACGGCCTGGTCATGTCGCACCGCCGCGATGAGCTGTATGCCAGCGAGATCTACTTCAGCCGGGGCGTGCGCGGCACCCGCAGCGACGTGGTCACCGTCTACGACGCCCGTACTTTGAGCCCCAAGTACGAGATCGACATCCCGCCCAAGCGCATGACCGCGCTGATCTCCACCGGCCTCAGCGTGCTGTCGGATGACGAGCGCTTCCTGCTGGTGCTCAACTTCACCCCGGCGCAGTCGGTCTCCATCGTCGACCTGGAGCAGCGGCGCTTCGTCGGCGAGGTGGCGATCCCCGGGTGCGCCTCCCTCTACCCGGCGGGCCCGCGTGATTTCTACGCCATCTGCGGCAACGGCGGCTTCTTCCACCTGCGCCTGGACGACCAGGGCCAGGTCGCTGCCCAGGAACGTACCCAGCCGCTGTTCGACCCGCTGCAGGACCTGCTGCTGACCACCGGCTCGCGCCTGGGTGATACCTGGTACTTCATCTCCCAGCAGAACAACGCCTATGGCCTGCGCATGGGCGCCGAGGGCATCGAGGCGGCGGCGCACTGGTCGCTGGTCAGCGACGCCGAGCGCGCCGACGGCTGGGGCATCGCCGGCAACCACGGCACCGCGTTGCATGTGAACAGCGGTCGGCTGTTCGTGCTCATGCACCAGGACAAGCCGGAGAACTACCAGAAGCCGGGCACCGAGGTGTGGGTCTTCGACGTGCGCAGCCAGACGCGCCTGGCACGCATCGAGCTGAACGAGCAAAGCACCGCCATCGGCGTCAGCCAGGGCGAGCAGCCGCGCCTCTACAGCCTGGACTGGGTGGTGCCGATGCCGGGCATTTTCACCCTGTGGATCTACCTGACCCAAGGCGAGGCGGGGCTGATGCCGCTGCTGCGCCAGGGCATCAACCTCTACGACGCGAACAGCGGCGAGCACCTGCGCAGCATCGGCGACATCCCCCTCGGCGCCATGAACGTGGTGGCGCCATGGTGATCGCCGCCTACCTGCACGACCCCGTCGTGCACCTCACCAGCGCCGCCGGGCTGGCACTGCTGCTGGGCGCCTCGGCGCTGCACAAGCTGCGCGATCGGCCGGGCTTCGCCAGGGTGCTGGCGGGCTATGACCACGCCTTTGGCGGCCGCCTGCCCGTGGCCGCTCTGGCCTGGGCGCTGCCGCTGCTGGAACTGCTGGCCGCTGTCGGTGTGCTGGCGAGCTTCTGGTCGCCCTTGGCTGCCTGGCCGGCGGTGTTGCTGCTGGGCCTGTATGCCACTGCGCTGGCTCTCGGTGCGCGCCGTGGCGCGGTGATCGGGGATTGCGGTTGCCATCTCGGTGGCACGCGCCAACCCCCGAGCACCGCGCTGGCCTGGCGCAACCTGCTGCTGGTGGTGCTGGCGCTCAACCTGCTGGCACCGGTGGTGGCGCGGCCGCTGACCGGGCTCGACGCGCCCGTCCTGGGGTTCGCCCTCGGCTGCGGCGTGGCGCTTTACCTGCTGGCGAACCTGTTGATTTCCAACCGTCTATCCCTGAGGGAACCCTGATGACCATGACCCATGCCCTGATCGTTTCCGGGCTGCTTTCCTGGCTGCTGAACCTGGGGTTGATCCTCGCCGTCTGGGCACTGGCCCGGCAGGTCGGCCTGCTGCACGAGCGTCTCCGCCCCGTGGGCGCACTGTCCCTGGGCAGGGCCATCCAGGCCGGTGAGACGGCGCCACGCTTCACCCTGCCGAGCCTGACCGGCGGCTCGGTCAGCCTGGGTGGCGCCAATGCCCAGGGGCAGTCGACCCTGCTGTTCTTCCTCTCCGAAAGCTGCCCGGTGTGCAAGACGCTGCTGCCGGTGCTGGCCTCCCTGCGCCAGCAGGAGCAGGCGCGGTTGCGGGTGGTGCTGGCCAGCGACGGCGAGGCGGACGCGCACCAGGCCTTCATCGCAGCGCAGCGCCTGCAGGCCTTCCCCTATGTGCTATCGCGGGAGGTCGGGCTGGCCTACCAGATCAGCAAGCTGCCCTACGGCGTGCTGATCGATGCCAGCGGCACCGTGGTCACCCACGGGCTGGTCAACAGCCGCGAACACCTGGAGAGCCTGCTGGAAGCCCAGGACCTGGGCTTCGCCTCCATCCAGGCCTACCGCGCCGCACAGCCCGCCCTTTTCGAGCAGGTGCACTGAACATGACGATCAAATGGTTCGACGAAGCCGTGGAGATGCTTTCCCGCCGGGTGGCGCGCGGCACCTCGCGGCGCGGGTTCCTCGGGGGGCTGGGTACGCTGATGATCGGCGCCGGGGCGACCACCCTGCTGCCGGTGTTCCGCAGCGGCGCCTTCGCCCAGACCAGCCCCTCCCTGGTGGAGAGCGGCGACCCCGACAGCTGCGACTACTGGCGCCACTGCGCCATCGACGGCTTTCTCTGTGGCTGCTGCGGCGGCACGGTGAACAGCTGCCCGCCGGGCACCGTGCGCTCGGACATCACCTGGATCGGCACCTGCCGCAACCCGTCCGACGGCAAGGACTACGTGATCTCGTACAACGACTGCTGCGGCAAGAGCAATTGCGGGCGCTGCGTCTGCCAGCGCGACCAGGGTGATACGCCGCTGTACCGCCCGCAGAGCTCCAACGACCTCAACTGGTGCTCCGGCAGCCATGCCGACATGCCCTATCACTGCTCGCTGTCGGTGGTGATCGGGGTGAAGGAATAGCCATGCCGGGGCGGCCGCTGTTCCACCTCGCCCTGGCCGGGCTGCTGCTGGCGGGCTCGCTGGCGGCCCGGGCCACCGAGCCCCGGCAGTTCGACTACATGCTCAATTGCCAGGGCTGCCACCTGCCCGACGGCAGCGGCAACCCGCAGCGGCAGGTGCCGGCGTTCCCCGGGCAGCTGGGCAAGTTCCTCGGCGTGCCGGGCGGGCGCGAGTACCTGGTGCAGGTGCCGGGCTCGGCGCTGTCGGGGCTCTCCGACGAGGCGCTGGCCGGCGTCCTTAACTGGATGCTGGCGACCTTCGATGCGGCCGGGGTTCCGGCGGGGTTCAAGCCCTACACCGGGGCCGAGCTGAGCCGGTGGCGGCGGGCGGTGCCGGCCGATGTCCAACGGGTCCGCAGCGAGTTGCTGCAGCGGATCGCCGAGCAAGAAAAACCACAGGGAACCTGAAGCCATGAAGGTCAGCCTCTTTACCGGCGCGCTGCTGCTCGCCGCGACGCTCCACGCCCAGGCCGAGGCGATACCCATACAGGCCTTCAACTGCACGGCCTGCCACGGCGGGCAGGGCCAGGGCAATGCGCTGCTCGGGGCACCGCGCCTGGCGGGGCAACAGGCCGAGTACCTGCTCGACCAGTTGCGCCACTTCAAGGCCGGGCGCCGTGGCTATGACGCACGCGACCTGCACGGCGCGCAGATGCGCGGGGTGGTCGCCAGCATGGAGGAGCGCGACTTCGAGCCGCTTGCCCGTTACTTCTCAGGCCTGGAAGTGACGGCGGACGAGGTGCCTCCGGCGGCGGATGCCAGCCGAGGCGAGGCGCTCTACCAGGGCACCTGCGCCGCCTGCCATGGGCCTGCCGGCCAGGGCTTCGCCCACCTGCGTACACCGAACCTCAGCTTGCTGGATGCCGCCTACCTGGAGCGCCAGCTCACGCACTATGTCCAGGGTGTGCGGGGTGGCGAGGCGCATGCCGACGAGCTGGGCCTCTGGATGCGCGGCATCTCGCTGCAGATCGGTGAGGGCGCCGAGCGCCAGGCCATCGTCGACTACATCGGCAGCCTCAGGGGCGGTTCATGAGACGCAGGGTGGCGGGTTCCAGCATCGTTTCGAGGTTCATTGAATGAAGGTGAAAAGCAGCATGCCATCCAAGGTATTCATCAAGGGGTTCCGCCATGAACTGGCCAACCGGGCCTTCGCCCTGCTGGCCGTCAGGCGCATGGTCGAGCGGCTGGGCGGGGAGGGGCCGGGAATGTTCTGGAAGACCTACCTGGACCTGGAGCACTTCAACGGCCCGCGTTACCAGGCCGCCGCCATCCGCTGGGGTTTGCACCGGCCACCGGGGCCGCTGACCCGGCTCAAGGCCTGGGTGCTGTCGTCGCTACCACTGGCGATGCAGCAGACCCTGCTGAAGCTGGTGTACCGCGAGACGGTGAAGTACCTGGCCTGGCTCCGCGACCTGCAGCGCCAGGGCCCGGCGGACGCGCGCGCCTTCCTGGAATACATGGTGGCGCAGGAGGAGTTGCAGGTGGAGATGATGCGGCTGGCGCTACGCGGCCAGTACACGCAGATCGTCGCCCGCGCCGACGACTTCTTCCTCCGCTACAACGGCGTGATGCCCATCAGCGCTGGGAGCGCCGAGCTGCGGCAGGCCGGTTGAGTCCTGCCGCCCGGGTTCGCCGAAGGCTCGCTCTCGGACGGCAGCCGCGAGGCCTTCGAGATCTACACCGTGGGCGACGCGACGGTCGACCTCGAGGTCGCGCGCCAGCACCTGAATACGCTCGATGTGGCCGCCACCTACAGGGACGACCACCCCAACGTGTACACACTGTACTGGCTGCACGATGGCATCCGCGTGCGCTTCAAGGTGTGGGCGAAGGGGTTCGAATGCTACCTCGATCGGCAGGTGGAGTCCGCTTTCTAGCGGGGGTTGGCGCGGGGCGTCTTGGGATTCCTGGTACCGCCATCCCATGGGTTTCGCTTCGCTCTACGCCATCCTACGAATCATGCCTGCGTCGTGTGGACACGGAGCTGGAGGCGACTCCGGTTGCGTAGGATGGGTAGAGCCATGCGAAACCCATGCTGTCAGGGTTTCAGGCAATGGGAAGGCGTGGCGCCCTCGGCGTTCGTGGCCGGGCCTTAGGCCGGCCACCTGTATGTCGAAAATCGGGGCCGTCTGTATCTATCGGCTCTTGGGGGGCCATTGGTAGGGTTCGAAAACGCCCCATCCCCCGGAAGCCCTGACCATGACCTACGCCTATTCCCTGCTGCTGATCAGCGGCATCTACCTGGCGGTGCTCGCCAGCCCCGGGCCGAACTTCTTCATCCTCAGCCAGATGGCCCTGAGCCAGCGGCACCGGGATGCGCGCTACGTCGCCTTCGGCATCACCACCGGCTCGGTGTTCTGGGTGGTGGTGTCCATCGCCGGGCTGGCGACCCTGCTGGCGCAGCACCCCTGGCTGGAGTCCGGCGTGCGCCTGGCTGGTGCCGCCTACCTGGTGTGGTACGGCGGGCGGCTGCTGCGGTCGGCCCTCCACCCAACGCCACGTCGGACGCCGGTGGAGCAGCCCGAGCTCGATGGCTCGCGCCTGGCCGCGTACCGCATCGGCCTGCTCACCTGCGTGACCAACCCCAAGGGCGCGGCCTTCTGGACCAGCGCCTTCGCCGCCATCTTCCCCGTGGGGGCGCCACTGTGGTTCTACCCGGTCACCGTGCTGCTCATCGGCGCGCTGTCGTTCGGCTGGCATATCGGGCTGGCCCAGGTCTTCGGTTCCGCCGCGCTGCGTTCGCGCTACCTGCGCATCGAGCGGGGCATCAACGGCTGCGCCGGTGCGGCCCTGGTGGCGCTGGGGCTGCAACGGATATTTGCGCGCTGATGCGCCAGGTCGAGGACGGCTTCGCCCGGGTGTTCTTCCTAAGCCGCTGGGCTGAGCCGTCGTCGGGCGCGAGCCTTCAACCTTCTGAGTCACCGCGTAGGGCGGGTGAAACCCGCGTTGGCTTTTGTGCTCCATCCCGTCGGGTTGCACCCGACCTACAGGAGCCCAGGCGGGCGCTGTGCACGGCCTGAGCTTGCGTGCCTCAGCCCAACCTGCGGGCGTGGGCGTTTTCCGCCATGGCCGCGATGCCGCTGCGGCGGTTGGCCTCGGCCGCCAGCTGGCGTTCTTCCTCGTTGGCGAAGTGCGCGTCCCAGGCCAGGACCTTGGGCGTCATCAGCTTGTGCCAGAGCGGCGGGATCATGGCGACCATGATGGTGGTGAGGTAGCCGCCGATCATCATCGGCGCGTCCGGGAAGGGGCGCAGGTCCTGGTAGGGCACTTCGCCCTGGGCGTGGTGGTGGGAGTGGCGGGTGAGGTTGAACATGCTCCAGGAGCTGATGCGCCGGTTGCTGTTCCACGAGTGACGGGGCTGCACCGGCGTGGCCGGGTTGCGCACCATGCCGTAGTGCTCCATGTAGTTGACGATCTCCAGCAGGGCCTTGCCCCACAGCGCGCAGGCGATGAAGAACAGCGCCACGCGCCAGCCACCGATGCCCCAGGCGGCGGCCACCAGCAGCAGGCTCATGGCGTGCCCGCGCAGCACTGCGTTGTGCCAGCCGAACAGGCTTTGGCCCTTCCTGGCGAGGCGGCGGCGCTCGATGTGCCAGGCGCTGAGGTTGCCCTTGAGGGTGGAGGCGAGCACGTGCCAGTAGACGTTGCGCCCACGCGGCGCGGTGGCCGGGTCTTCGGTGGTGGAGACGTAGCGGTGGTGGCCGTAGACGTGCTCGATGGCGAACACCGTGTCGAAGCTGAAGGCCAGCAGCCAGCGGCCGATGAGCATGGAGACCCGGTCCCAGGTGCGGTGGGTGAGTTCATGGGCGGTGATGGTGCCGATCATGCCGATCATCAGGCCGGTGAGCAGCCAGGCCGAGACGTGGTGGATGCCGGCGGTGGCGTCGCGGGCGGCGATCAGGTCATGGCCGCTGAGGCGGCTTAGGGCCGCGCCGAAGCCCAACGGGTCGCCTGCGCTGACGCTCCACAGCGCCGCGAAGACGATGAAGCCGAGCAGCGGCAGGGCCAGCCACAGCTGGACGGTGAGGATGCCGGGGTGCTTGAAGTGCGGGGTGCTGGTGTCGTCCCCCGCGATGGCATCGCCGACGAGGTAGAAGGCGAGGATCGCCAGCAGCCCGGCGCTGGTCCAGATGCCACCGGCCAGCAGGGACAGTGCGGCGAGCAGCCCGATGCCCTGGAACAGGAAGTACTTCAGGTAGTGCAACGCATTCATGGTGGTTTCTCTTGTTGTGGTGATCAGGCGTCGGCCAGGGCCGCCGGTGCGGTGGTGGTGAAGCGGTCGGCGTGGATGTGCTCGGGCGCCACGCCCAGGCCGCGCAGCAGTGCACTGGCGCTGTCGATCATCGCGGGCGGGCCGCAGAGGTAGGTGTGGGCGCCGGGCTCCAGCAGCGCCGGGATCTGCGTCGTGACCAGCCCGCGCGCGCCGCTCCAGGGCGTCTCGGGGGTGATATCGGAGAGCACCGGAACGAAGCGGAAGGGCGCGGGCCATCGGGCGGCGATGGCGGTGAGGTCCGCCAGGGCGTAGAGGTCGCGCTGCTGGCGAGCGCCGAACAGCAGGGCGGCCGGGCGGGTGACGCCAGCGGCCAGGGCCTCCTGCAGGATCGCCAGCAGGGGCGCCAGGCCGCTGCCGCCGGCGATCAGCAGCAAGGGCGCTGTTGCGGGGCGCAGGTGGAAGTCGCCCTGGGGCCCTTCGAGCACCAGGCCCTGGCCCAGCAGCGGGCGTTCGTCCACCCACCCGGTGAAGGCGCCGCCGGGCACCTTGCGGATGAAGAAACCGACCTGGGCATCGGGCTGCATCGGCGTGCAGAAGGAGAACGGCCGCGGCTGGCCGGGCAAGGCGTCGAGGGTCAGCGTCGCGTACTGGCCGGCCTTGTAGGGCAGGGCCTCGTCGAGTTGCACCAGCAGGTGGGTGATGTCGTGGGTGAGCCTCTGCTGGCCGACCACCTTGCCGCGCACGCGGCGCCTGGCGCTGTGCCGGGCGAGGTCGACCTCGATGCGCAGGTCCCCCTGGGGCACGCTCTGGCAGGCGAGGATGTAGCCCTGGTCCAGCTCCTCGTCCGTGAGCACGTAGCTGGCCTCGGTCAGCTCGCGCACGCGGCCGGACAGCAGCCTGCACTTGCAGGTGGCGCAACCGCCCACGCGGCAGCTGTGGGGGAAGTCGATGCCGTGGCGCAGGGCGGCCTGCAGCAGGGTTTCCTTCGGGTTCACCAGGATCTCGGTGGCGTTGATCCGCACCTGGCTGGGGCGGGATCGGGAGCGGAATGGAAACATGCGTCCTCCTGTTGTGATTGTTGGGTCGGACGGCTGAATCCTAGGGGCGTCGCCGGGGAGGAAGAGAGGGCCTCAATTGACATTCTGGGGGTCATTAAATGACACTTTCGCCCCCGCCAGATACGAGCCACAGAGGCGCCCATGCCTGACTTCCGACTCCCCGTGCAGTACCTGCGACAGGTCGCGGAACAGCTGCGGGTGATGGGCGTTGCCCCGGGCGATTGGTTGGCCGATTGCGGCGTGGCCCCCGCGCTGCTGGACGACCCGGAGTACCAGCCCGGCATCGAGCTGTTCGGGCCGCTGATGCAGCAGGCGCTGCGGCTCAGCGGAGAGCCGGCGCTGGGGCTGCTGATCGGCGAGCGGCTGGGTGTCGGCAGCCACGGCGTTCTCGGTTTCGCCGCGCTGCAGGGCGGCTCCCTGCGCCAGGTCATCCAGCTGCTGGAGCGCTACCTGGCGGTGCGCACCACCCTGGCCCGGGTGCAACTCGGCGGGGAACCGGCCCAGGCCCGTGAGCACCTGCGCTTCATGGCCGAGTACCCGCTTGGCGAGGTGGAGCAGACGGTGATGGAAGCGGTGATGCTGGCGGTGAAGAACATCTTCGACGCCATCACCCCGGCCGGGCGCTCGGCCAGCCGCATCAGCTTCCCGGCCCCGCAGCCCACCTACGCGGCACTGGCCGAGCAGCTCTTCGGCTGCCCGGTGGACTATGCGCAGTCCTGGGCCGGCTTCACCTTCGACACGGCGATGCTGGATACACCGCTGCGCATGGCGGACCCTTCCGCCTTCCGCGAGGCGGAGCTGATCTGCCAACGCGAGCTGAAGAAGCTGGGGGAGAAGAGCTCCCTGGGGGCGCGGGTGCGCCGGCTCATCCTCGAACGGCAGAACGCCTTCCCCAGCCTCGTCACCATCGCGCGCCTGCTCTACATGACGCCTCGCACGCTGCACCGCCGCCTGCTCGCGGAAGGCACCAGCTACAAGCAGATCCTCAAGGAAGTCCGCCACGTGCTGGCCATCGAACACCTCCGCGCCGGCCGGCTGACGGTGGAGGAAATCGCCCAGGTCCTGGGCTACAGCGACGTGGCCAACTTCCGGCGCGCCTTCAAACAATGGGAAGGCGTGGCGCCCTCGGCTTTCGTCGCCCCGTAGGTTGGCGCCGAGCGCAGCGAGGCCCAACGTGGCGTGGTGCGCGGCTGTGGCTCAGCTTGATGGGTTTCGCGGAGCTCTACCCATCCTACGAGGCATCTCCGCGTTGGCTTTTGTGCTTCGCCTTGTCGGGTTGCACCCGACCTACAGGCGTTCGTGCGGGCACGGAATTGGAGACGACCCCGGTTACGTAGGATGGGTAGAGCCGTGCGAAACCCATGCTGTCAGGGTCTCAGGCAATGGGAAGGCGTGCCGCCCTCGGCGTTCGTGGCCGGGCCGTAGGTTGGCGCCGAGCGCAGCGAGGCCCAACGTGGCGGGGGGCGATTTGGGTGATGCCTGTGGCGTCGCTTGATGGGTTTCGCGGAGCTCTACCCATCCTACATGTGCCCAACCCCGTCGCCGAGTGTGCGCATCACCTGCCGTGCGGCTTCGAAATCCGCCGTGGCGAAGCCTTCGCTGAAGCTGTCCATCAGCGCGCCGAGTTCGCGGCTGGCGCGGGTGTGCTTGCCTTGGCGGATCCACAGGCGGGCGAGGCTGGTGGTGGCGCGCAGCTCCCAGGATTTCATCCCGTGCTGGCGGGCCATGGCCTGGGCTTTCTGCAGCAGTTCCTCGCCTGGCCCTGACCAGCCGCCGTCGGTGCCGGCGAGCAGCAGTTCGCCCTGGCAGCGGATGAGTTCCGGCAATGCCGAGAGGTCGTCGGCGCCGGAAGCGTGGGTGATGGCCATGTCGATCAGGCGCATGGCGTCGGCGGCGCGCCCGCGCTGGGCCAGCACCGTGCACAGCGCCGAGGTGTAGGGGGCGAGGTAGGAGGCGAAGCGCACCTGGCCGAGTTGCTCCAGCGCCGGGCTGATGATGCGCTCATAGGCGTCCGCTTCGCCTTGCCAGAGTGCGTAGAGCCCCTTCCAGAATTCGCCGCCCCAGAACTGCCCGGCGCCCACCGTGGCTGAGCCGGGGTGGTGCCAGCTGCGGGCGTCGAGCAGCTGCTGGCTGGGGGTGGCCAGGGCCGCCACGCCGCCGGTGAGCAGGGCGATGGGGCAGGCGCTCATGGTGAGCACGTGCCAGCGGCTGGCGAGGTGGCCGCTGGCGTCGGCCTGGCGCTCGGCCTCCCGCAGGGTGGCGGTGGCCTGGTCGGGGAAGCCCTGCAGCCACAGGGTGTAGGCCAGCGCGCAGAGGGCGACGGCCTTCTGGTCATAGGCGTAGCGCAGCAGATGGCGGTGGCGCAGGGCGTCGGGGTAGCCCCGGAGCATGTCCTCCAGGCCGCTGCGGGTGGCGTCCAGCTGGCCCAGGCAGAGTCGGGACAGGGCGACCATGCGCTGGGCCACGAAGGCGTCGCCGCTGTCGGGGTGGCGCTGGCAGAGCCGCAGGAAGTCCTCGGCGATCTGCAGGTTCTGGGTGTAGGGACCGTTGAGGTAGCCATGGGCCCAGAGCCCCCAGGTGGCCAGGGCCTGGTGGTCGTATTCGTCGAGGCGCTCGGCGATGGCCAGGGCATGGCGGAAGGCCTCGCGGGTCTCCACGGTGGCGCCGATGTAGAGCAGCGCCTTGCCCCGGGCGACCTCCAGCTTCATCACCTTGCGCTCGAACAGCTCCGGCTTGGTGAGGTGGGCGAGGGCGCGGCTGGCGCTGGCCAGGCATTCGGACACCTGCGAGCGGTGCAGCCAGAACGGCAGGGCGGCGATGCTCAGGTCGATGCCGAGCACCGTGCCCTGGGCCTCGTCCAGGGTCCAGCGCAAGGCCTCGCGGAGGTCCTCCTGCAACCCCTCGCAGAGCAGGCAGGGGGCCGAGCCGCCCAGCTCCCAGAAGGGTGCCGCGCGGGAGAACACCTCCAGCAGGTAGAGCGCGTGCAGGCGCCGGGTTATGGTCAGTTCGGCGCGCTCGCGGAGCTTCTCGTGGGCGTAGCTGCGGGTGACTTCCAGCAACCGGTAGCGGGGGCCGCTGTCTTCCTGGCGCAGGGTCAGCAGGGACTTGCTCACCAGGCTGTCGATGCCCGCCAGCACGGCGTCCGCGTCCAGGTCCGCGCCGACGCCCACCGCCAGCGCGCCTTCGAGGCCGAAGGCGCCGACGAACACACCGAGGCGCTGCAGCAGGATGCGCTCCGGCGCGGCCAGCAGGTTGAAGCTCCAGTCCAGGGTGGCGCGCAGCGTCTGCTGCCGGGGCAGGGCCGAACGGTTGCCGCCGCTGAGCAGGTCCAGCTGGCTTTCCAGGCGCTCGGCCACCCGCACCAGGCCCAGGGTCGCCACCCGTGCGGCGGCCAGCTCGATGGCCAGGGGGATGCCGTCCAGGCGCCGGCAGATGCGTGCTTCCAGCTCCGCCGTGACGATGGGCGAAAGGGCGCGCGGCTGGCCATGCTCCAGGCGCGCCTCGAACAGGCGCACGGCGCTGGCGGCCATCACCTCCGGCAGTTCGGCGCCGGCGGCGGGCACTTCCAGCGGGGCGACGCGGAACAGGTATTCGCCTTCGATGCGCAGGGGCTCGCGGCTGGTGGCCAGCACCTGCAGGGTGGCGTTGGCGCGCAGCAGCGTTTCCACGGCCCCTGCGGCAGCGTCGATCAGGTGCTCGCAGTTGTCGATCAGCAACAGGATGCGGCTGCCCACCAGGCCCATGGCCAGCTGTTCCAGGCTGGCCTTGCCGGCGGAGGGGGCCAACCCCAGCGCCGCGGCGAGGGTGGGGACCAGGAACTGGTCGGTGGACAGCGGCGCCAGGTCGGCGATGCACACCCGGTCGGGGAAGTGCGCGGCCACGGCCCGGGCGGCCTCCAGGGCGAGACGGGTCTTGCCGATGCCGCCGGGGCCGACCAGGGTCACCAGGCGCTGCTGGTGGATGCTCGCCTGCAACTCGGCGAGGGCCTGCTCGCGGCCGATCAGGCGCGACAGGCTGGCGGGCAGGTGCAGGCGCTCACGGGGCGGGGCCGGCTCGGGTGGGGCGGCGAACTGGTAGCCGCGCCCGGAGACGGTGCGGATCAGCCTGCGCTCGCCACCCAGGGCCTTGCGCAGCAGCGAGACCTGCACCTCCAGGGTGTTTTCCTCGACGATGCGCCCCGGCCAGATGGCCTGCATCAGCGCATCCTTGCTGACCACCTGGCCGTTGGCCGCGATCAGCGCGAGCAGCAGGTCGAAGGCCCGGCCCTGCAGTTCCACCGGCTGGCCATGGACCTGCAACAGGCGTTGCGCGGGCGTCACCTCGCAATGGCCGAAACGGATCGGGGCGGGGGGCAGGGCGTTCATTGCACGGCCTCACGGGGCAGGGTGAATGGCGCGGTGGTTCGGCGATTTAGGGCGCAGGATGCAGCCAGGTCGATGAAAAGTTGGCTCTGTGCAAGGGCGCGCGGTGCTTAAGCTAATCACAAAAATCAGGAATCTTCAGGTTTTCGCAAGGACGTTTTTCCGCCGCTTCGCTAGGCTGGAATTCTCGATGGATAAACGTTGTTCCGATGCTGCTTGTCCAACCCCGTGGAGGGGCCCATGCACGCCTTGCGAACCCTGGGAATCGTCCTGTCGCTGTACACCGCCGGAGCGGCCCATGGCGACCCGCTGCAACTGGCCGTGGAGCCCTTCGCGCTGCTGCCCGAAGACGTGCGCTACCCCGAGGGGCTGGCCGTCGCCCCCGACAGCGGTGAGGTCTTCGTCGGCACCTTCGATGCGCGCCTGCCGGCCGAGCAGCGCAACAACCAGGTGCTGCGTTTCTCCGCCAAGGGCGAGCTGCTGGCGCGGCGCTCGTTCGGTGCCACGCCGCTCACCGGCCTGGCCTTCGCCGAGGGCCAGCTGTACATCCTCAACTTCGGTGCGGGGCGCCTGCAGCGGCTGGCGGCGAACTTCGACGAAAGCACCCCGGTGCAGGACGTGGTGCAGTTCGCGACCCTGATCCCGGCCGCCCCTGAGGCGCGGCAGGTGACCAACCCCGACGACAGCCGCGACCGCATCACCTTCGGCTCCAGCGGCATGCCCGGCCCCAACGGCATGGTCTTCGACCGGGTTGGCAACCTCTACGTCTCGGACTCCTTCCAGGGCGCGCTGCTGCGCATCGCCAACGCCATCCACTGCGCCCCCTGCGAGGTGGAGACGCTGTCCCGCGACCCGTTGCTGGCCACGGCGGGCTTCCTGCCCTTCGGCGCCAATGGTCTGGCCTTCGACGCCGACGAGCGCGTGCTCTACATCAACAACGCCGGCGATGGCCGGGTGCTGCGCATGACGATGCCCTCGGGCCCGCTGGAGGTGTTCGCCGAAAGCCTGCCCGGCGCCGACGGGCTGTTGTTCCACGCGGGGTTGCTGTGGGTGGTGGCCAACCAGGCGGACCTGGTGGTCGCCCTGGATGCCCAGGGCCTGCCGCGGGCCAGGGCCGGGGGCTTCGACGGCCTGGCCGCCGACGGCTCGCCGCGCGGGCTGCTGTTCCCCGCCAGTTCGGCGGTGCAGGGGGAACGGATGATCGTCACCAACCTGGCGCTGCCGCTGACCCCGGTCGAGGGTGATGAGTGGGAGGAGCGCGTCACGCGCTGGAACCTCATGCAGTTCCGCCTGCCCGGCCGCCCTACGGGAGATTGACCGATGAGCTCTGAACAGGACATGGCAGTGAACCCACAGCGCCGTGCGCTGATGCTCGGCTCCGCGACGCTGGTCGCGGCACTGGTGCTGCCCCTTGGCGGCTGCGTGCGGAATGCCTCCGCCCCAGCCAACCCGCAACCCGGCAATGGAGAGACGAAGCACATGGGCACTATCACTACGCGCGACGGTACGCAGATCTACTACAAGGATTGGGGCAGTGGCCCGGTCGTGGTACTCAGCCACGGTTGGCCGCTCAACAGCGATAGCTGGGAATCGCAGATGTTCTTCCTGGCTTCCAACGGCTACCGGGTGATCGCCCACGACCGCCGTGGCCACGGCCGCTCCAGCCAGCCCTGGAACGGCAACGAGATGAACACCTACGCCGACGACCTGGCGCAGCTGCTGGAGCACCTGGACGTGCGCGACGCCTCGCTGTTCGGCTTCTCCACGGGCGGTGGCGAGGTGGCGCGTTACATCGGGCGCCACGGCACTGCGCGGGTGGCCCGGGCAGGGCTGATCTCCGCCGTGCCGCCCTTGATGGTGAAGACCGAGAGCAACCCCGGCGGCCTGCCGATCTCGGTGTTCGACGGCATCCGCGCGGCCTCGGTGGCCGACCGTTCGCAGCTGTACAAGGACGTCGCCAGCGGCCCCTTCTTCGGCTACAACCGGCCGGGCGCCGAACCCTCACAGGGGGTGATCGACGCGTTCTGGATGCAGGGAATGCAGGCCGGGCACAAGAACGCCTACGACTGCATCAAGGCCTTCTCCGAGACCGACTTCACCGAGGACCTGAAGAAGTTCGACGTGCCCACCCTGGTGCTCCACGGCGACGACGACCAGATCGTCCCGGTGGACGCGGCGGCGCGGGCCTCGGCCCGGCTGGTGCCCCACGCCAAGCTGGTGATCTACCCGGGCGCGCCCCACGGCATCACCGACACCCACAAGGAAAAACTCAACGCGGACCTGCTGGCATTCCTGCGCAGCTGAGCAGCCACTCGCCCGCATTCCATGCGGGCACACCCTCAAGGAGAACGACGATGAGCGGCAACAAGGCATTGATAGTGGTGGACATCCAGAACGACTACTTCCCCGGCGGCCTGTGGACCCTGAGCAAGGTGGAGGCGGCCGCAGCCAAGGCGGCCCAGGTGATCGCCGCGTTCCGCGAGAGCGGCGAGCTGGTGGTGCACATCCGCCACGAGTTCACCAGCGCGGACGCCCCCTTCTTCCGCCCCGGCAGCGAGGGCGCGCACCTGCACGCCAGCGTCATCAACGCCCCCGGCGAGCCGGTGGTGCTCAAGCACTACATCAACTCGTTCCGCGAGACCGAGCTCAAGGCGGTGCTCGACAAGCATGGCGTGGACGAGGTGGTGGTGGTCGGCAACATGAGCCACATGTGCGTGGACGGCATCACCCGCGCCGCCGTCGACTTCGGCTACCGCACCACCGTGCTGCACGACGCCTGCGCCACCCTCGACCTGGAGTTCGACGGGGTCAAGGTGCCCGCCGCCCAGGTGCACGCCGCGTTCATGGCGGCGCTGAGCTTCGGTTACGCGCCGGTCATTTCCACCGCCGAATACCTCGGGCAGCACGCGAGGAACGCGGCATGAAACGGCTCATGGCACTGGCCGTGGCGGGGGCGATCGCCGCACCGGCCTCGGCCCACGAGGCGGGGGGCATCCACAGCGAGAAGGGCGGCAAGGTCGAGGCGGCCTTCGACCTGGTACACACGCGGGTCTCCCGCGATGGCGACATGCTGGTGTTCGAGCAACTGGTGGACGGCGAGGCCGGTAGCCGCGTGCCTTCGGCCAAGGGCAGCTTCGCCGGGGCCGAGGTGTACAGCTACGTCTGGCCCACCAGCCTGGACAGTGGCGCGGTGGGCTTCGAGCAGGGCTCGGGCATCCTCGCCCTGGCGCTGACCTCGCACCCGGACTTCGACGACACCCCGCAACTGGACGAGAACAAGGACGGCAAGAAGGACAACGACGGCGGCCTCTGGCACTCCCACTGGGTGGTGCTGACCAAGGAGGCCAGCTGCGGCCCCAGCGGACTCAAGGTGCGCGACATCCCCGAGGGCGCCAAGCCGAAGCTGCCGGCCACCTGGCCCGGCGCGCCGATCTTTATCGACTCGCCCGGCTACGACCTCAGCGTCAAGCAGGATGCGGCGCGGATCCGCGTGCCGCTGGCCGCCGTGGGCTTTCCGAAGAACTTCAACTACGACGGCGTCACCGCGGCGCTGCAGGTCAATGCCGACCTGCACGACCCGCTGCTGTGCGTGAGCAGCGTGTGGGACGTCGCCTCCGGCAACCTGTCGCTGCCCGCCACCTGGTCCGCCGGCGAGTGAGCCGCGCCCGGCGCCACCGGGAAGTCGTGCCCGCGTGGCGCTCCCCACCGTGATTCGACAAGGAGCAGAGCATGAACAAGCTGACCACCGCCGCCGGCGCGCCCGTCGTCGACAACAACAATGTGCAGACCGCCGGCCCGCGCGGCCCGGCGCTGCTGCAGGACGTCTGGTTTCTGGAGAAGCTGGCGCACTTCGACCGCGAGGTGATCCCCGAGCGGCGCATGCACGCCAAGGGCTCCGGCGCCTACGGCACCTTCACCGTCACCGCCGACATCACCCGCTACACCCGCGCCGCGTTGTTCGCCGAGGTGGGCAAGCGCACCGAGCTGTTCGCGCGTTTCTCCACCGTCGCCGGTGAGCGTGGCGCCGCCGATGCCGAGCGGGACATCCGCGGTTTCGCCCTGAAGTTCTACACCGAGGAGGGCAACTGGGACCTGGTGGGCAACAACACCCCGGTGTTCTTCCTCCGCGACCCGCTGAAGTTCCCCGACCTCAACCACGCGGTGAAGCGCGACCCGCGCACCGGCATGCGCAGCGCACAGAACAACTGGGATTTCTGGAGCAGCCTGCCCGAGGCGCTGCACCAGGTGACCATCGTCATGAGCGACCGTGGCATCCCGCGCAGCTACCGGCACATGCACGGCTTCGGCAGCCACACCTTCAGCCTGATCAATGCCGCCAACGAGCGCTTCTGGGTCAAGTTCACCTGGCGCAGCCAGCAGGGCATCCAGAACCTCGGCGACGCCGAGGCCGCGCAACTGGTGGGCGGTGACCGCGAGAGCCACCAGCGCGACCTGTTCGGCAGCATCGAGAACGGCGACTTCCCGCGCTGGACCTTCTACATACAGGTGATGCCGGAGCGCGAGGCGGGCAGCTACGCCATCAACCCCTTCGACCTGACCAAGGTCTGGCCGCACAAGGATTACCCGCTGATCGAGGTGGGCGTGCTGGAACTCAACCGCAACCCCGAGAACGTCTTCGCCGAGGTGGAACAGGTGGCCTTCAACCCGGCCCACGTGGTGCCGGGCATCGGCTTCTCGCCGGACAAGATGCTCCAGGGCCGGCTGTTCTCCTACGGCGATGCCCAGCGCTACCGCCTCGGCGTCAACCACCTGCACATCCCGGTGAACACGCCGCGCTGCCCGGTGCACAGCTACCACCGCGACGGCCAGATGCGCGTCGACGGCAACCAGGGCGGGCGCCTGGCCTATGAGCCCAACAGCCATGGCGAGTGGGCCGAGCAGCCGGACTTCGCCGAACCGCCGCTCACCCTGGAGGGCGCCGCCGACCATTGGAACCACCGGGTCGACGAGGACTACTACTCCCAGCCCGGCGCGCTGTTCCGGCTGATGTCGGAGGCCCAGCGGCAGACCCTGTTCGACAACACCGCCCGGGCCATCAGCGGCGTTTCGGAGGCGGTGGTGGCCCGGCACATCGGCAACTGCACCCGCGCCGATGCGGCCTACGGTGCCGGCGTGGCGGCGGCCATCGCGCGGCTGGCGGGGTAGCGGGGCGTTGCCGTTCTAGGCGCGCACCCAGCGCTGGCGCGTCCAGCCGCTGAGGGCGTCGACGGCGAACACCAATGCCAGCATGGCGAGGATCACGCTGCTGGCCTGGGCTTCCTGGAACAGGCTGAGGCTGACGTAGAGCATCTGCCCCAGGCCGCCGGCGCCGACGAAGCCGAGCACGCTGGCCATGCGGATGTTGTTTTCCCAGCGGTACAGCGAGTAGGCCAGCAGCTGCGGCCAGAGGTTGGGCAGGGTGCCGTAGCAGAAGGCGGCCACTTGCCCGCCGCCCTGTTGGCGGATGGCCTCGGCCGGGGCCGTGGGGGTGTTCTCCAGGGCTTCGGCGAACAGGCGGCCGAGCACGCCGGCGGTGTGCAGGGCCAGGGCCAGGGTGCCGGCGTTGGGGCCGAGGCCGGCGGCGAGCACCATCAGCGCGGCCCAGACCAGCTCGGGAATGGCGCGCAGGCCGTTGAGCAGCAAGCGGGTGAGGGCCTGCAGGGGCTTGCCGAAGCGCCCGGCGGCGGGCAGCGCCAGGAGCAGCCCGAGGAGAGCCGCCAGCAGGGTGCCGAGGGCCGACATGGCGAGGGTTTCCAGGGCGCCGTGGGCGATGGCCTGCAGGTGGGGGCCGCTCAGGTCCGGCTGCAGGAAGCGCGCGGCGTAGGCGCCCATCTGCTTGAGGTTGCCGACTTCGGTAAGAGCGAGCAGGTCCAGCCCCAGGTAGAGGAAGGAGGCGAAGACGGCAGCGAGGGCCGCCAGCAGCAGGGCGGCATTGGCCAGGCGCTTCATGCCAGCCTCCCGCGCAGCATGCGGCTGAGCTGGTCGGCGAGCAGCACCAGGAGGAAGAAGGTCAGCAGCATGCTGGCCACCTCGCCGCCGGCGAACATGCGCAGCGACAGGTCGATCTGCTGGCCCAGGCCGCCAGCGCCGACGAAGCCCATCACCACCGAAGCGCGGATGGCGCATTCCCAGCGGTACAGGGTGTAGGAGGTCAGCTCGGCGGCGGCGTTGGGCAGCAGGCCGTAGACGAAGGCGCCCAGGCGGCCACTGCCGGCCTGCAGCAGGGCGTGCATGGGGCGCTGGTCCACCGATTCGAGGATTTCCGCATAGACCTTGCCGAGCATGCCGGCGTAGGTGATGGCGATGGCCAGCACGCCCGCAGTGGGGCCGAGGCCGACGGCGCGGACGAAGAGCAGCGCCCAGACGATTTCCGGCACGCTGCGCAGGACGATCAGCAGCCCGCGGATGGGCCAGCGCAGGGCCTGGCCGAGGGCGCTCGGGCGCCCGCCACGGGAGGCGGCGGAGAGCGACAGGGCGCGGCTGGCGGCGAGGCCAGCGGGCACCGCCACCAGCAGCGCCAGGGCCATGCCGGCGGTGGCGATGGCCAGGGTCTGCAGGGTGGCGTCCAGCAGCAGGGCGAGGAAGTCGGGCGTATGCGCCGGTGGCCAGAAGCCGGCGACGAAGCGGCCCATCTCGCTCTGGCTGTCGGCTTGCAGCAGCACGCTCGGGTCGAGCTCGGCCAGGCGGATGCCGGGCCACAGCAGCGCGACGGCTAGCAGCGTCAGCAGCAGGCGGGGCAGGGCGGCGGGGTCGCGGGTGTCGCGGCTCAGCATCGGGGGATCTGCAGGGGCAGCGTCGCCGATGGCGGCTGCGGCGAGGCCAGTTGCTCGTTGGCGTAGAGCGCGTCGAGCAGCGCCTGGTCGACCTCGGCGGCGGGACGGTCGAAGGCGATGCGGCCCTCGCGTACGCCGATGATGCGCGGGAAGTGCGCCAGGGCCAGGTCCACCGCGTGGAGGCTGGCCACCAGTGTCACGCCCTGGGCGCTGGCGTGGCGGCAGAGCACGCTGAGGGTGTGGTCGGCGAGCACCGGGTCCATCGCCGAGACCGGTTCGTCGGCGAGCAGCAGCTGCGGGTCCTGGTACAGCGCGCGGGCGATGCCGACCCGTTGCAGCTGGCCGCCGGAGAGCTGCTGGCACTGGGCGAACAGCTTGTCGGCCAGGTCCAGCCGGGCGAGCACGGCGCGGGCGCCCGGGACATCCAGCGGGTGCAGCAGGTTGAGCAGGGCGCGGCCCAGCCCCCACTGGCCGAGCTTGCCGGCCAGCACGGCGGTGACCACCCGTTGCCGGGGCGGCAGGGGCGGTGCCTGGTGGATCAGGCCGATGCGTGCGCGCAGGCGTTGCCGGGCTGCGGCGGAGCAGGCCCAGGGGCGTTCGCCGAGCAGCTCCACCTCGCCCGAGCTGGGGCGCATGGCGCCGGCCAGCAGGGACAGCAGGCTGGATTTGCCGGCCCCGGACGGGCCGATGATGGCGACCCGCTCGCCGCTGGCGATGGCCAGGTCGACGCCACGCAGGGCCTGGACGCCGGTGCCGTGTCGCAGGCCGGCGTCGGTGAGGCGCAGGCTCATTTCAGCAGGTCGGCGGCCCGGGCGGCTTCCTCGATGCCTTTGTAGTTGTCCGGCTGGGTCTCGATGAAGCGGCTGGCGGCCTGCAGGTCGAGGATGGCCTTGTGCTCGGGGTTGGCCGGGTCGAGGGCGAGGAAGGCCTTCTTGATCTTCTCGGCCAGCGCCGGGTCGAGGGTGCCGCGCACGGTCCAGTTGTAGTCGTAGTAGGCCGGGGTGGTGGCGAACACGCGCACCTTGCTGGTGTCGACCTTGCCGGCGGCGACCAGCTTGTCCCAGACGCTGGCATTCAGTACGCCGCCGTCCACCTTGCCGGCCTGCACCCAGGCAGCGGTGGCGTCATGGGCGCCGGAGTAGCCGATGCGGCTGAAGTAGCCCTCCGGCTTGATGCCGTCCTTGAGCATGAAGTAGCGCGGCATCAGGCTGCCGGACGTGGAGGAGATGGAGCCGAAGGCGAAGGTCTTGCCCTTGAGGTCGGCCAGGGACTTCACCGCAGGGTCGGCGGTGATGAACTTGCTGGTGAACTGGGCATCCTGCTCGCGCTGCACCAGGGGGATGGCGTTGCCGGTCTTCAGGCGCACCTGGACGAAGGTGAAGCCGCCCAGCCAGGCGAGGTCCAGGCGGTCGGTGGCCAGCGCCTCGACCACCGCCGGGTAGTCGGCCACCGGGACGAACTGCACCGGCATGCCCAGCTCCTTCTCCAGGTAGGCGCCCAGCGGCTTGAACTTGCGCAGCAGCTCGGTGGGGGCCTCGTCGGGGATGGCGCTGACCTTCAGCACCTCGGCGGCCTGGGTGGCCAGCATGGACAGGGACAGGGTGAGGCCGGCGGTGGCGGCCAGGATGCGCTTGAGCATGGGGATTCTCCGGTTCAATAGCGGAAAAGGTGCGCAGCGGTCGCGCGTCGGGCGCGCTTGCTGAGGGTAGACGAATCGGCGGCGATTATAGGGATGGGAGGCGCAAACGCCAGCTTTGCTAGAATCCGCCGCCATCAGAGTTGCGAGGTGTGTGATGAGCGAGCCGATCCGTTTGACCCAGTACAGCCATGGCGCCGGTTGCGGCTGCAAGATCTCCCCCAAGGTGCTGGAGGTGATCCTCGCCGGCAGCGGCGCGCAGAACCTCGACCCGCGCCTGTGGGTCGGCAACGCCTCGCGTGACGACGCGGCGGTGTACGCCCTGGACGACGAGCGCGGCGTGGTCTCCACCACCGACTTCTTCATGCCCATCGTCGACGACCCCTTCGACTTCGGCCGCATCGCCGCCACCAACGCCATCAGCGACATCTACGCCATGGGCGGCGACCCGCTGATGGCCATCGCCATCCTTGGCTGGCCGGTGAACCTGCTGCCGCCGGAAGTGGCCCGCGAGGTGATCCGTGGCGGTCGCGCGGTGTGCGACGCCGCCGGCATCCCCCTGGCCGGCGGCCATTCGATCGACGCGCCGGAGCCGATCTTCGGCCTGGCCGTCACCGGCGTCGTGGAGAAGCGCCACATGAAGCGCAACGACACCGCCACCCCCGGCTGCAAGCTCTACCTGACCAAGCCGCTGGGCATCGGCATCCTCACCACCGCCGAGAAGAAGGCCAAGCTGCGCGCCGAGGACGTGGGCCTGGCCCGCGACTGGATGTGCACCCTGAACAAGCCCGGCAGCCGCTTCGGCAAGCTGGCCGGCGTGCAGGCGATGACCGATGTCACCGGTTTCGGCCTGCTCGGCCACCTGGTGGAGATGGCCGACGGCGCCGGCGTCACCGCGCAGCTGGATTACGCCAGCGTGCCGCGCCTGCCGGGTGTCGAGCACTACCTGGCCGAAGGCTGCGTGCCCGGCGGCACCCTGCGCAACTTCGACAGCTACGGCGAGCGCATCGCGCCGATCACCGATGCCCAGCGCGACCTGCTGTGCGACCCGCAGACCAGCGGCGGCCTGCTGGTGGCGGTGAGCCCGGAGGGCGAGGCGGAGTTCCTCGCCGTGGCAGCCGAGCTGCGGTTGACGCTGGCGCCCATCGGCCAGCTGATCGAGCGACAGAGCCACGCGGTAGAGGTGCTGTGATGCGCGACAACGCCACCGACTACCGCGAGCTCTTCCTCAACGACGTTCCCATGATGGATATGCGCGCCCCGGTGGAATACACCAAGGGCGCCTTCCCCAATACCGAAAGCCTGCCGCTGATGACCGACATCGAGCGGCAGAAGGTCGGCACCTGCTACAAGCAGAAGGGCCAGCAGGCCGCCATCGAGCTGGGCCACCAGCTGGTCTCCGGCAAGGTCAAGGCGGAACGGGTGGCGGCCTGGGCCGCCTTCGCCAGGGCCCACCCCGAGGGTTACCTGTACTGCTTCCGTGGCGGCCTGCGCTCGCAGATCGTGCAGCAGTGGCTGAAGGAGGCGGGCATCGATTACCCGCGGGTGATCGGCGGCTACAAGGCGATGCGTACCTTCCTCATCGAGACCCTCGATGCCGCGGTCGCGGAGTGCGATTTCATCATCGTCGGCGGCATGACCGGCACCGGCAAGACCGAAGTGGTGGCGGCGCTGGCCAACAGCATCGACCTCGAGGGGCATGCCAACCACCGGGGCTCCAGCTTCGGCAAGCGCGCCACGGGGCAGCCCTCGCAGATCGACTTCGAGAACCGCATCGCCGTCGACCTGCTCAAGCGCCGCGCCCGTGGGCAGCAGCAGTTCGTGCTGGAGGACGAGAGCCGCATGATCGGCGCCTGCTCGTTGCCGCTGTCGCTGCACCAGGGCCTGCAGCGCTTCCCGCTGGTGTGGCTGGAGGACAGCCTGGAAGGGCGCATCGAGCGGATACTCAAGGACTATGTGACCAACCTGGCCGCCGAGTTCCGCATCGTGCAGGGCGAGGAGCAGGGCTTCGAGCGCTTCGCCGAGCGCCTGCTGCAGAGCATGGACAACATCCAGAAGCGCCTCGGCGGCGAACGCCACCAGCGCCTGCGCGCGGTGATGCAGGAGGCCCTCGACGAGCAGCGCCGCAGCGGCGCGGTGGAGCTGCACCGCGGCTGGATCGAGGGGCTGCTGCGCGAGTACTACGACCCGATGTACGCCTACCAGCGCGAGGCCAAGGGCGCGCGCATCGAGTTCGCCGGCGACGCCCCGGCGATCCTCGCCTACCTGCAGGCGCGCCAGGCGCAGCGCTAGTCAGGGATAGGCGCGCTCGAAGGCGCCGAGGTCGCAGTTGGCCAGGCCGTCGCCGTTGCCGTCGCGCTGGCGGTCGAGCCCGCGCTGGTCGTGACTGGAGCAGTTGCCC
Organism: Pseudomonas sp. zfem005; assembly: GCF_032621735.1. Lineage (NCBI taxonomy): Bacteria > Pseudomonadati > Pseudomonadota > Gammaproteobacteria > Pseudomonadales > Pseudomonadaceae > Pseudomonas > Pseudomonas sp. zfem005. Next base: position 264,211 of record NZ_JAVYJE010000008.1, read on the forward strand.
ACGCCGACGTCGATGGCGGCGCTGGTGCGGCGCAGCGGGTGCACCCAGGCGCCGTTGTTTTCCTGCAGGGGGAACAGCTGGTGGGTGAAGGTCGCCTCGTCGGCGATGTAGTTCTCCGCCAGGCAGTTGCTGCCGTCTGTGCCCAGTAGCAGACCACGGGCGCGGAAGTCGACGGCGCCCGGCAGGCTCTGGCAGTTGCGCACCTCGTCGAACTCAGTGGCGCGGTTGCCGGCGACGATGCTGTTGCGCAGCAGCAGGTCGCCCCGGTTGGTGACGCCCCAGCCGTCGTTGCCGGCGATGGTCACGTGCAGCAGCTCGGCGCGGGACTGGGCGGACAGCTGCGGCAGGAAGGGGTGGCCGTTCTCGAAGGCGCCCCGTTCGATGCTGCGGTTGCCGCTGAGGGTGCTGTTGGCCAGGCGCAGTTGCCCGGCATTGGCGATGGCCGCGCCGTAGCCGCTCCTGAGCACCTCGTTGGCCTGGAAGGTGGTGCGGGCGATGTCCGCCGAGCCCTGGTTGTAGAGCCCGCCACCCATGCCCCATTCGCCGTAGTCGGACGCCCGGTTGGCGTTGAACAGGCTGTCGCGGACGGTGAGCGTGCCCTCGTTGTACAGGGCGCCGCCCTTGCCGGCGCTCTGGGCTTCCTCACCGAAGTTGCGGTTGTCGCGGAAGGTCGAGCGGTGCACCTCCAGCATGCCGAAGTTGGCGATGGCGCCGCCGTTGCCGGCCTGCGCGGCCGGGTAGGGCATGTAGACGAACACGCGGTTGTCCACCAGCTCCACCTGGTTGAGCTGCACCTGGCCGTAATTGAGCAGGGCGCCGCCGTCGTAGATCTGCTGGCCACCGGTGAGGCCGAGGCTGCGCAGCTTCAACTGGGCGCCGGCGTGCACGTGGAACAGGCGGTCCAGGCGGTTGGCATTAAGGCGGGTCACCGTCGCGCCCCGGCCGACCAGGCTGACCTGCCCATGTACGTCGAAGTCGCCGATGGCGTTGGCGTCTTCGTCCACGGGCCAGTTGCCGGCCGGGTCGGGGTTGGCCTTCTGCAGCAGGTAGTCGCCGGCGCCGAGGAGGATGACGGTCTCCCCCGGCGTGGCATTGGCGGTGGAAATGGCCTCGCGCAGGGAGCAATGGGCCTGGGTGCACTGGCCGTCGTCTTCATCGGCGAAGGTGTTGACGCGCAGCTCCAGCGCATCGGCGGCCAGCGGGGCGGCAAGGGCGAAAACGAGCGACAGCGAACGGTGGCAATGGCCTGGCATGGGAAGGTCCTCAGATGGGGGAATCAGCGCTCGATTGCACGACTGAGGCCGCTGAGGTACGACAGTGCGTCGCGAAAATGGTGCCGGGCTCGTTGCGCGCAGCCCCTACGGCGGGGCTGCGGCTGTTCGTAGGATGGCGTAGAGCGCAGCGAAACCCATCAGCAGGCCTGACCCACCGAGTTGCGTATCAGCGCTCGGTGCGCGCAGCACACCCTATGGCGGGGCTGCGGCTGTTCGTAGGATGGTGTAGAGCGCAGCGAAACCCATCACGGCACGCTCGGGACTATTCCACGGGATCGAAACGCTCCTGGGCGTCCATGCGGATACCGCGCAGCTGCCGTGTGTCCAGGTACGAGGCGTAGAGGGGGTCGGCGCAATAGCCGATCAGCAGGGTGCGACGGCGGCCGCCGAGGGTGTTGAGGCTGCCGGCGTGCACCAGGTCGGCATCGAACACCAGGATGTCCCCTGCGTTGCCCGAGAGCTGCAGGGTGCGGGTTTCGTCATTGACGTCGAGCGGCGGTTCTCCCGCTGCGGGGCGGTGGCTGCCGGGGACGATGCGCGTCGCGCCGTTGTCGGGGCCGTAGTCGTCGAGGTAGGCCAGGGCGTTGACGGTATCGCCGGGGCGCTGTGCCGAGAGATCACGGTGCAGTTGCTGGTAGCCGCCGCCGGCCAGGGGTTCGCGGCCTTCCACCTGGGCGAGGAAGAAGCGTTCGCCGATCAGTTCGCCCACCGCCGCCAGCACCGCTGGCAGGCGGCACAGGGCCTGGACCCTGGGCTCCAGGTCCAGTAGCGAATGGCGCCAGTCCCGGCCCCGGGGCACCGGCCATTGCTCCGAAGGCTTGACCCCCGCATCGAACAGGGTGCGCAGCTCGTCCAGCCACCCGGCTGGGATCGCCTGGCGCAGCAGGGCGTAGCCATCTCGATGGAGTCGTTCGCGGTCAGTCATGGTGTGCCCGATGTCCTTATCAGCCCGAAAGGGTGGAAGCATCGGGCAAGAGCCGGACGATGGGCAAGTGCTGTCTTTCGGTTGGGCACGACAGGTGCCAATGGGCCTGTGCGCGGGGCACGAATCTATGCTTGGATTACCCCTTCGGTCATCAACCGCATGGAGCGCCAGGCCGCCCCCGTGACGTATTCGAGACTCGGCGCAACCTTGCTGTGCCTGCTGCTCTGCCTCCCCGCAAAGGCGGCGCAGTACCAGGTCGTCACCGAGGAGTGGGCGCCCTACAACTACCAGCAGGATGGCCGGCTCACCGGCATGGCCACGGATATCGTCCGGGCCATCATGGCCTTGACCGGGGATGACTTCTCCGTGGCGGTGCTGCCGAGCATGCGTGCCGCCCTCGAACTGCGCACCCGCCCCAGGACCATCATGTATTCGATGTTCCGCACGCCGGAGCGCGAGCTTCTGTACAAGTGGGTGGGGCCGATCGTGGAAGAGAGCATCTATCCCTATCAGCTGGCCAATGCCGCCGAGCCGCTGGATTCCCTGGCGCAGTTGCGCCGCGCCCCGCAGATCACCACCCGCCACGCCGGCCTGGTGCCGCAGACGCTGGCCGCCCAGGGCTTCGACAACCTCGACCGCAGCGCCGCCGAAAGCCAGCAGCTCTACCGCATGCTGCTGGGCGGGCGCACGGCGGTGATCGCCGGCGACACCGACGCGGGGGTGGCCTACTACAGCGGCCAACTGGGCATCGCCCCCGGCACCTTGCGGCGCATTCCTGTGGAGCTGTATCGCTCATCGCTGTACATCGCCTTCAGCCTCGACAGTGACGATGAGGTGGTCGCCGCCTGGGGCCGCGCCCTGGAGCAGTTGCGCCGTTCGGGCGAGGTGGAGCGCATCCAGCGTCGTTATGAACAGGCCCCCGGGCGATGAAAAGGCCGTGCTGGCCCGCTGATGGCCGAGCCCCTATTGAGTGTCGAGCTTCATCAGCTGGCAGATGGCCTGGTACAGCGGGCTGCCCGGTTCGCCCAGTTCGAGCACGACATCGAAGTGGTTCTTGCCAGGCACTGCGAGTGTGCGGCCTTCGAACCCGTTCCGCCGCCAGGCGGCCAGGAACTCGGCCGATTGCCAGGCGAACTCCTCGCTTTCCAGTGCGCCGTAGCTGGCTACCAGCTCACCGCTGCCTGCGCTTGGCAGGTGGAACAGCGGGCTGTTGCGACGGGTGTAATCGGCGTCGAACTGCATCCAGTCGTTGACGTAGGTGCTGCGCAACGGGTCCAGGTCGAACAGGCCGCTGATGGGCAGGGCCCCGCGCAGCACGTTGTCGGGCACCCCGTATGAGGCTTGCCAGCCACCGGCCAGAAGCATGCCGGTGAGGTGGCCGCCGGCGGAGCTGCCGCTCGCGTAGAGCCGCTGGGGGTCACCGCCGAATTCACCGATGTTCCGGTACAGCCAGGCCAGCGCACGGCGGGTCTGGTCGACGATATGGTCGAGCGTCACTGCCGGTGCCAGGTCGTATTCAAGCACCGCGACACAGGCGCCGGCAGCCGTCAGGGCCGGCGCCATGAAAGCGGAGTCGGCCTTGGAAAGCGCGCGCCAATAGCCGCCATGGACGAACAGCAGCACCGGCGCGTTTGGCTGGCTGCCGGGGAAGATGTCCAGCTTCTCATTCGCCCCGGGACCGTAGGGCACATCGCGGTGGCAGGGCAGGGAAGCGTGGGCGCTGTCGCTCAGTTCGCGGTACAGGAGCGGGTATCGCTCGTAGTTGTCGACGCTCGCGCGGGCGTTGTACTGGGCTTCGAAATAGGCGGCGAGTGCAGCTGGATCTTGGGGGCGACTCATGGCGTTGGGTTCCCTTCGGGTGGGGCGGAATGGTGGGGAGTGTGCTGGGTCGGCGCTGGCCCTGGGTTCAACTGCCTATGAATTTTTCGGCGAATATCCGAGCTCCGGTGACGCAATGGTCGGTGGCCCATTGCTTGATTGCGTCGACCATTGGAGGCGGCCCGCACACATAGAGGTCGAAGTTCTGCTCAGGCTCGAGGGGAACATCCAGGTGCTCGGGGATATAGCCCCGCTTGCCGCTCCAGGCCTCGCCGGGCTGGTTGACCACCGTATGCAGGGTGAACCCCGGAATGCGTTGGTGATAGCTGGCCAGGCGCTCCAGCTCGCACAGGTCGGCCTCCTGGTTGACCCCGTAGAACAGGGTGACCGGTTGCCCATGGGGGCCGCTCTCCGCCATTTCGTCGAGCATTCCGAGGAAAGCCGAAAGCCCGGTGCCGCCCGCCGCCATTACCACGGGGCGCTCCAGTTGGCGCAGGTAGAAACTGCCCAGGGGCGCTTCGAGCTCGAGGATGTCGCCGGGCTGCCAGCGCTCGCGCAGGTAGCGGCTCATCACCCCATCGGGCAGCAGCCGCACGAGGAACTGCAGCTGGTTGCTAGTGCCAGGTCGGTTGGCGAAGGAGTACGCCCGCCAGGTGTCGGTGCCCGGCACCCGCATGCGTGCGTACTGCCCAGGGAGGAAGTCCAGCTGGCGGGGTAACTGGCTGGCATCGAGCCACAGCAGTGCCGTGCTGTCGGAGACCTGCACGACCTCGCGCACAGTGGCCGTGATGCATTCGGGGCCAGCGGCATGGCAGACGCTGGAGTCGAAGTCGAAATAGAACCTGGCATCGGAGTGCACGCGGGTCTGGCAGGTGAGCATTCGGCCCTGGGCCAGGTCGGCCGGGCTCAGGGCTTCGTCATCTACATAGTCCTGGGTATAGCGGCCGCTTTCGCAGCGGCCCTGGCAGGTGCCACAGACGCCTTCACGGCAATCCAGGGGGATCTTGATGCCGGCGCGCAAAGCGGCGTCGAGGAGGATTTCATCGTTCTGCACGGGGCAGAACAGGGTCTTGCCGTCGGCGAAGCTGAAGGCAACCTTGTGTGTCATGACCTGGAGTCTCGTGCGGTCAGAGGTGGTAGAAATCCAGCACCGAGTTGATGGTGTCGTTGAGCAGCAGCACATGCTTGCGGCTGATCAGCCAGCTGTCGCCATGGGGGCGCAGGTGGTAGGTGGCGTGGCCGTAGAACTGGTCGGTGCTGGCGAGGCGGTGGAACAGGGTGTGCCAGTTCGCCTTGACCTCGAGATCCCCGTTGGCGAGCGCGCTGATGCGGACGTTGCCGACCTGGTGCAGGGTGCGCGGCATGGGCGTGGCCGAGGCGGCCTTACCGGTGCGCAGGCGGAACACCCGGTCTTCCAGGCCGCCGCGGTTGGCGTAGTAGATCAGCGACATGCTGGTTTTTGGATCAGTGGTGTACACGTGCTCCGAGTCCCACTGTGGCAGGTGGAATTCGCTGTCTTCGCTGAACAGTGCCAGGTAGCGGTCCCAGTCCTGGGCGTCGCACAAGGCAGCCTTGTTGAAGAGGAATTGTTCGACCCGGTATTGAAGCTCGGCATTCATGATTCAGAGCTCCTGCACATCTATGAGCGCGGCGGCCTTGCGGGCCAGTCCGTCGAGTAGAAAACGCTGCCAGGCTCCATGTTGATTCACGTAGAGCCCTTCGTGGGTGAATTCGATGCCGGTCAGCACCGGGGCTATCCCCAGCGCCTCGCTGTTGGGCGTCGCTCCTTCGACCCAGTGACCCGCGCCCCGGGAGATGTCGCTCCAGCGTTCCAGGCGCGCCTGGAAGCCACGCTGGGCTTCGCGGAACTCCACGAGGTCATCCGGTGTGCCCATGCCGGAGACGTTGAAGAAGTCCTCGAACTGGCGGATGCGGTTTTCCCGGTCGGCGTCGGATTCGCCTTTCACGCCCAGGCAGAAGCTATGAACCTCGGTCTTGTTCCAGGCCAGGGGGCGGACGATGCGCAGCTGCGAGCTGATCTGGTCGATGAAGAACATGCTCGGGTAGACGTTGAGGTTGCGCAGGCGGTGCATCATCCATTCGGCGCGGCTTTGGCCGTATTCCTCCACCAGGCGCGGCATGATGCTCGCGTAGCCGGGGCGTACCGAGGGGTTGGGCATTTCGCTGAAGAGCACGCTGTGGCCGTTGTCGAAGGCGAACCAGCCGTCGTCGGTGGCGCTGTCTCCGGCGCCGAGCTTGCTGTAGTCGAGGGTGTCGCCAGCGGCGTGTCCTTTTTCGGCGTTGACTTGCTGCCGGTGCTGCACGGTGGCCACGTAGTTGTAGTGCACGGTGCTGACGTGATAGCCGTCGAGGCCGTTTTCGTTCTGCAGCTTCCAGTTGCCCTCGTAGGTGTAGCTGCTGCGGCCAGGCAGCACTTCCAGCTCACCGGTGCGGGATTGGGCGGTCATCATGTCGAAGAACACCTTGGCATCGCCCAGGTAGCTCTCGAGGCTGTCGACACCTTCGGTGTCGAGGCTGACGAACACGAAGCCCTTGTAGCTTTCGATGCGTGCCTTCTTCAGGCCGCGGCTGGCCTTGTCGAAGTCGGCCGGGTATTCCCCCGGCGCCTTGACCTTGACCAGGCGCCCGTCGCTTTTGTAGCACCAGGCATGAAAGGGGCAGGTGAAGGTGCTCTGGTTGCCCTTCATGACCCGGGTGAGGGTGGTGCCGCGATGCTGGCAAGCGTTGATGAGGGCATTGAGCCGGCCTTCGCCGTCGCGGGTGATGATCAGCGGCTGGCGGCCCGCGCGGATCGTGACGAAGTCATGGGGCTTGGCGATTTCGCTTTCGTGGCAGGCGTAGATCCAGTTCTTCTCGAAGATCAGTTCCATCTCGAGGTCGAACAGTTCGGGTTCGGTAAACATGTCGCGGGCGATGCGGTAAATGCCTTCCACGGGGCGGAAGTCCAGGCACCCTTCGACGAAACGTTGCCATTGAGCGGGGGATCGGGAGGTCATCAGGCGTACCTTGTTGTTGTGGTCCGATGCCACCGAATTAGACCCAGCCCCTGTCCCGGCTTCTATCCGCTTTTGCATCCAACCCTGGCCGGTTTTCGTGGCGCCTATGGCGAAAGAGCGCCCGGCCGCCCTATGCTTTGCGGCATAACAACGATAAGCCGCTCTGCCTTGAGGAACTGACTATGCCGTTTTCTCACCCCTGTGCTTCGGGACTCAAAGCCAGCCTGCGCGACATCGGCGGTGCCCGTGATTGGATGACGGCGATCGCCGGCCCCCACAGCCTGTCGGTGAGTGCCGAGCACCCCTTGGCCTTCGAGCATGCCGCCAGTCGGCTGGGGCCGCTGTCCACCGTTATCGGGCGCATCCACTACGGCACCGAGGTGGTGATAGGCGTGGAGGCGCGCGAGGGGTTTGCCAGCTACAGCATCAGCCTGCCGCTGGATGGCGAGCAGGAAATCCGTCAGGGCCGGCAGGTGCATGGTTCCGATACCCAGACCGGGATCATCGTTTGCCCCCGTGAGCAGCAACGCCTGACCATCGCCGCTGACTGCCGCAAGCTGCAGGTGGTGATTCCTTGCCAATCGATGCAGCAGGTGCTCGAGCACTTGCTGCAGCAGCCGGTCGAAGCACCGGTGCATTTCGATGCCCGCGTCGATGCCGAGCAGGGGGCGACCGCCGGCTGGTGGCGAATGGTGCGTTACCTGGCCGATGAGCTGGAGCAGGCCAGCCCGATCACCAGTCAGTTGCTGTTGGCCCGCGACCTGGAGAGCAGCCTGATCAAGGGCCTGCTTCTGTCGCAACCCAATAACTATTCCGCTGCACTGGCCCAGGTCGGTGAGCCCCGTTGCCCGGCATACGTGGGCAGGGCTCGCGAGTTCATCGAGCGCAATGCCCAGAATGAGCTGACCCTGATGGAGATCCAGGCGGTAGCCGGTGTATCGCCACAGCGGCTGCATGAGGGCTTCAAGCGCCGGTTCGGGGTGTCGCCGCTGGGTTATCTGAAGCGCTTGCGCCTGAACGGCGTGCGTCGCGATCTGCTGGAGGAGCGCGGTGTCTACACGGTTGCCGCCACGGCCACCCGTTGGGGTTTTACCCACCTGGGCCGGTTCGCCAGCGATTATCAGCAGGCCTTTGGCGAACAGCCCTCGCAGAGCCTGGCGCGCGGCAAGGCTTCCTTCACTTCCTGAGCATCAGGTCGAGCAGGGTATTACTGTCCTTGATCCGCTGCAGCACGATCTCCGAGCGGATGTCGGTGATGCCTGCGGTGCGGTTCAGCGTGTTCACCACGAAGTCGGAAAAGTGCTTGAGGTTCCGCGCCTGGACCCGCAGCACATAGTTGCTGACGCCCGTGACGACATAGCCGGAAACCACCTCGGGCCACTCCTGCACGCGCTTGATGAAGGTCTCGTGCCAGTCGTCCTGGTCCTGGCGCAACGACACATGGACGATCGCCTCGAACTCGACACCCAATCGTTCGGCGTTCAGTTCCGCGCGGTATCCACTGATGATGCCTTCCTCCTCCAGCAGCCGCAGACGACGCAGGCAAGCCGACGGCGAGAGCGCGACCTTCTCGGCCAGGTCCTGGTTGCTGATGCGCCCGTCGTATTGCAGAACCTGAAGAATGCGCAGGTCGGTGGCATCCAAATTCATCAATGCAATTTCCTTCTGTTATTTCTCTGATTCTTAGAATTTTATGCTGTTTTCTGGTTTAAAGGGCGCGACTTTGCAGGAAAATTATGCCTCGGTTGGTTCATGATTTTTCGGTAGATGAACAACGGCAAGGACCTGTGATGACCCGCGAAATGTGCCTGGCGATGGACCAGAACGACTCTTTGGCTGCACTACGGGAGCACTTCGCTCTGCCGGGTGATGTGATCTATCTCGATGGTAATTCACTGGGTGCAAGGCCTCTCTCCTCGGCTGAGCGCGCCATGCAACTGGTGCAACAGGAGTGGGGGGAGGGCCTGATCCGCAGCTGGAACACCGCTGGTTGGCGCAGCCTGTCCCAGCGCCTGGGTGACCAGTTGGCGGGCCTGATCGGCGCTGGCAGGAACGAGGTGGTGATCACCGATACCACGTCCATCAACCTGTTCAAGGTGCTGGCTGCGGCGCTGACGGTGCAAGCCCGTCGCGATGAGCAGCGCCGGGTGATCGTCAGCGAAGCAAGCAACTTCCCCACTGACCTGTATATCGCCGAAGGCCTGATCGGGCTGCTCCAGCAGGGGTATGAGCTGCGCCTGGTCGATAGCCCGGAGGCGGTGATCGCCGCCATCGGCAGTGATACCGCCGTGGTAATGCTTACCCATGTCAACTACAAGACCGGCCACATGCATGACATGGCCGCAATGACTGCGCAGATCCACGCCTGTGGTGCGCTGGCGATCTGGGACCTGGCCCACTCGGCGGGCGCCGTGCCGGTGGATGTGCACCAGGCCAAGGCCGACTACGCCATCGGCTGTACGTACAAGTACCTCAATGGCGGCCCGGGCTCGCCGGCGTTCGTCTGGGTCAACCCTGCGCTGTGCGACGAGGTCAGCCAGCCGCTGTCAGGCTGGTTCGGTCACGCGCGCCAGTTCGACATGGCCAGCTCCTACATGCCGCAACAAGGCATCGCTCGCTACCTGTGCGGCACCCAACCCATCGTCTCGCTCGCCATGATCGAGTGCGGCCTGGATGTTTTCGCGCGTACCGATATGGCCGCGTTGCGCAAGAAGTCCCTGGCGCTGACCAACCTGTTCATCTCGATCGTGGAGGACCGTTGCGCCGGGCATGGGCTGAAGCTGGTCACCCCGCGTGACCCCGCTCAGCGTGGCAGCCATGTGAGCTTCGAGCATGCCCATGGCTACGAGGTGATCCAGGCCTTGATAGCCCGCGGCGTGATTGGCGACTACCGCGAACCGGGCATCATGCGCTTCGGTTTCACCCCCCTCTACACCCGCTTCGTCGATGCCTGGGACGCGGCTCAGATACTGGGCGAAATCCTCGATAGCAACGCATGGGCCGAACCGCAGTACCAAGTCCGCCACCAGGTGACCTGATTTTTCCAAGACTCATCCCGCCCCTCGTCCGAGGGGTGGGTTGTTGTGCGAGCCATGAACCTCACCAATAACAATTACAGTGGATCACTCGAAGATGAAATCAACGCTCTCCCCAAGGCAGCGGCTGCTGGGTTTGGCGCTGGCCGGCAGTCTGGCGCCCTATGCGCAGGCTGACCTGGTCGAAGACAGTCACCTGACGCTCAATGCGATCAACTTCTTCTTCTATCGAAACAACCTGAATAACCCCGATGGGCAGAACTACCGGAAGGAGTGGGCGCAGGGTCTGTCGTTGAACTTCAGCTCCGGCTATACCGCCGGGCTGATCGGTGTCGGCGTCGATGCCTATGCCCAGTTGGGGATCAGGCTGGACAGCGGCAAGGGCACCAGTGGCACCGGCCTGTTGCCCATCGGCGATGACGGGCGGGCGCAGGCGGAGTACTCCGAGGCGGGTGGCGCGGTAAAGGCGCGCCTGTCGCAGACGGTGCTCAAATTCGGCAACCTCACGCCGATGAACCCGGTGTTCGGCACCGGCTCGGCGCGCTTGTTCACCATGCAGGCGAACGGCTTCCAACTGACCAGTGACGATCTGGCCGGGCTGCACCTGGATGCGGGCCACTTCACCTCCGGCAACGACGGCGCATCGACCAACGACAGTGGCTCGATCAAGGCGCTGTTCGCCGGTGTCGACGCGCGCAGCGTGGATTACGTCGGCGGCCAATACACCTTCAGTGACCGCTTCAGCGTCAGCCTCTATGGCTCTCGCTTTGCCGATATCTGGCAGCAGTACTACGGCAACGCCAACTACCGCTGGCCCCTGGCGGACACGCAAAGCCTGGGGCTGGACCTCAACGTCTATCGCACCACCGACTACGGCAAGCGCCTGGCGGGGGAGATCGACAACACCACCTGGTCACTGGCGACCCGTTACCAGAACGGCCCTCATGGCATAACCCTCGCGTACCAGCAGGTGGATGGCGACGAGCCCTTCGACTACCTGGGCTTCGATCAGCAACCGGGCACGTCGATCTACCTGGCCAACTCGGTGCAGGTCGTCGACTTCAATGCGCCTAACGAGCGCTCCTGGCAACTCCGCTACGACCTGGATCTAGCGACCTTCGGTGTGCCCGGGTTGAGCTTCATGACCCGCTACATATCCAGCGATGGCATCGACGACAGTCATTACCGGGGCGGCGCCCATGCCGCTTATGGCCGTTACGGCGACGACGGCCAACGCTGGGAACGCGATATCGAAGTGCGCTACGTGGTGCCATCCGGCAAGGCACGCGACCTCTCGTTGCGCCTGCGGCAGGCGACCCTGCGCTCAAGCCAGCAGGTGGCGAAGGCCGACACCGTCGATAACGACGAAGTGCGGCTGATCATCGAATACCCCCTGAGCATCTTCTGAAGGGACTGCACACATGACTCAACCATCTGGATTTGCTTCGATCTCCAAACGTGAACAGGGCCTTCACCGTCAGCTGAGTGCTGGGCAGATGAGCATGATCGCCATCGGCGGTGCCATCGGTACCGGGCTGTTCATGGGCAGCGCCTTCGCCATCGGCTACGCCGGCCCCAGCGTGCTGCTCAGCTACGCCATCGGCGCCTTCATTACGCTGCTGCTGATGGGCTGCCTGGCGGAGATGACCGTGGCCCATTCCACGTCCGGCTCGTTCGGCGCGTACGCCGAGTATTACGTCAGCCCGATGGCGGGCTTCCTGGTGCGCTATGCCTACTGGGCGGCCATCGTGCTGGCCGTGGGCACCGAGGTCACCGCGATTGCGCTGTATATGAAGTACTGGTTCCCGGACGTGCCGGCCTGGATCTGGATCCTGTCGTTCTCCAGTGCGCTGGTGGCGCTCAACTCCGTCAGCGTGAAGACCTTTGGCCAGGTCGAGTACCTGTTCTCGGCGATCAAGCTGGCGGCCATCGCGGCCTTCATCCTGCTCGCCGTCTGGCTGGTGTTCGGCTCCAGTAGCGGGGAGTACGGCCTGCACCACTACACCGACCATGGCGGTTTCATGCCCCACGGCTTCAGCGGCATGTGGGTGGCGGTGATCATCTCGATCTTCAGTTACCTGAGCGTGGAGATGATCGCCGTGGCCGCTGGCGAAGCCGAAGACCCGGAGCGTGCCGTGCGCCAGGCGTTCCGCGCGACCATCGGGCGGCTGGTGGTTTTCTACCTGCTGACCCTGGCCCTGATGCTGGCCATCGTGCCCTGGGACGAGGCTGGGAAGACCCAGAGCCCGTTCGTCACGGTGATGCAGTACATCGGCATTCCCGGGGCCACCGGCGTGATGAACTTCGTGATCCTGGTGGCGGCGCTGTCGGCCATGAACAGCCAGCTGTACATCACCACCCGCATGATGTTCAGCCTGTCTCGCGCCGGCCAGGCGCCGGCCGGCCTGGGTCGCCTGACCCGCACCGGCATCCCGCTCAATGCGCTGCTGCTGTCATGCGTGGGGATTGCGGTGGCGACCGTGCTCAGCGTGTTCTACCCGGAGGAATCCTTCAGCCTGATGATGGCCATCTCGATGTTCGGCGCGATCTTCACCTGGCTGATGATCTTCGTGACCCACCTGTTCTTCCGCCGTTACTACGCCCGCAAGCAGCAAGCATTGACGTTCAAGCTGCCGCTCTACCCCTATGGGACCCTGATAGGGCTGGTGCTGATGGCGCTGGTGCTGGTCACGACCGTCTTCACCGAGGCGTTCCGGATGACGCTGCTGTTCGGTACGCCTTTCCTGGTGTTGCTGGCCATTGGGTACGCGGTGTTCGTGCGGCCTCAGAGGTCGAGTGGTGCGTCTGAGAAGTGCGTCGATCCTTTGTAGCCCGAGCCGATCAACGGCAGCACATCCACCACCGGCAGGCCGCCGCGCAGGGCGGCCTCGATGCCCTGGGCGCTGTCTTCGAATACCAGGCAGCGTTGTGGCGGCAGGCCGAGGCGGCGGGCCGCTTCCAGGTGGATGGCCGGGTGGGGCTTGGCCTGGCCGACATCGTCGAGGGTGACGACGGCGTCGAACAACGACGCCAGGCCCAGGGCGGCGAGGGAGCGGGTGACGATGGCCCGCGAGCCGCTGGAGGCCACCGCCATGGGCTTGAGCCCGGCGAAGCGGCGGGCGATGGCGGTGATCGGAGTGATTTCCCGCAGGCGCGTGTCCAGGTGGGCCAGGTAGTGCTGGCGCATGCGTGCCGAGACCTGTTCGCGGTGCAGCGTCACGCCGTGTTCGTGCTCGAAGGCGTCCATCTGCAGTGCTTCGGAGAGCCCGCAGCGTGCGGCGTGCCAGGCCGGGTCCATGACCTTGCCGCACGCGGCGAAGCCGGCATTCCAGGCGCTGGCATACAGCGGCAGGCTGTCCACCAGGGTGCCGTCGCAATCGAAGATCAGCCCTTCGGCGCGTTGCAACAGTGCGTCGAGCGTGCTCATGGCTGCGCCGGCTCCCCCGGGTAGTGGGTTTCCAGCACCACGGCGAGGGCGTCCGGGCGCCAGAACTCCTGGTCGAATTCCACCGGTTGGCCCTGCTCGCCGAAGTTGAGCCGTTCCAGGTAGAAGCTGCTGGAGCCCGGGGAGACCTGCAGCAGGCCGGCCTGGGCCTCGTTCATGGTTTCGGCGTGCATCAGCAGTTCGCTGCGTGATTGCACCCGGCCGAAGCGCTCGCGCAGCAGGGTGGTCAGCGAGGTGTTGAGGTCGGCGGAGAGCAACTCCGGGCACCAGTCCACCAGCACCACGTTGCATTCCAGCAGCACCGGACGCTGGTCGACCCAGCGCCGCCGCTGGAGGACGAACACCGGCTCCTCGGGGTGCTCCAGGCCCATGCGCTTGGCCAGCCAGGCACCGGCCGGGCGGCGCTCGGCGTGCAGGCATTCGGTGCGTGGCGCGCGGCCCTGGCGGGCGACGTATTCCATGAAGCCGATGATGCCGGTGGGGTCGTAGCGGATGCGTGGCGGGCTGACGTACCAGCCACGGCGGTTCTGCCGGTAGATCAGGCCGTCGCGCTCCAGCAGCTGCAGGGCCTGGCGCAGGGTGACGCGGGTGCAGGCGAAGCGCTCGGCCAGCTCGCGCTCCGCCGGCAGCTTGCTGTCGCCGGGGAGAAGGCCGGCGGCGAGGTCGGCCACCAGCTGGTCGCGGATGCGCAGGTAGTGCGGCAGCGAGGCGCGCCAGGCGCCCGGGGGCAGGGATTCGCTGACGAACGAGGGCCGCGCCGGGTTGAGGTTCACGAGGTGGCCCCGGCGCCCTGGGGAAGGGCGCGGTCCTGGTCGTCCAGGTCCTTGCGCCAGGCGTGCAGGCCGTAGGCGGCGAGGATCACGAAGCCGGCATAGAGCGCCGCGGTGAGCTGCAGGTCCTTGTAGAGGAACAGGCCGACGTAGGCGATATCCAGCACGATCCACAGGCCCCAGCTGGCCAGGTACTTGCGCGCGGCCCAGAAGCTGGCCACCAGGCTGAAGGCGGTGAGCAGGGCGTCGACCCAGGGCACGGCCGCGTCGGTGAAGTGGTGCATCAGGCTGCCCAGCAGCACCGCGCCGAGCAGGCCGGCCAGCAGGCTGACCAGGGCCACACGCGGCGGCAGGCGCTCCACGCGGACCTTCCCGGCCACGCTCTGGCCGCTGCTCCAGCGCCACCAGCCGTAGCCCTGCAGCAGGGCGAAGATCAGTTGCAGGAGCATGTCGGAGTAGAGCTTCACGCCGAAGAAGATCCAGGCGTAGAGCAGCACCGCGACGACGCTCACCGGCCAGCACCAGCGGATGCGTTGGGCGGTGAGCCAGACGCCGAGGATGTTGATGAGCACGGCGACGATTTCCAGCGTTGACATGGCGATGGCCTCGGCGGGTTCAGTACTGCGGTTTCAGCGCCTGGTGCTTGAGGGCGCGCTTCTGAGCGTCCGGCAGGTCTTCGCGGCCCTGGTAGGGGGCGCTGTACCAATGGCCGTAGGTGGGGTTGGGCAGCAGGAACCAGCGCTCGCCGAGCCAGCCGAGGTAGGGCGCGGCGGCTTGCTGTTGCTCGGCCTGGCTGCCCTTGGCGTTGATGAAGTCGCCGAAGCTGTCGCCCACCAGCATCAGTACGCGGGCCTGGCTGCCGACCCAGTTGCGCCGGCAGGTCTTGTCCGAACCCGCGTCGGCGCAGCCGCCGATGGCGGTGCCGGCGGTGAGGATCTGCGCGGTGCCGTCGATGGGGAAGCCGGCGCGCCGGAGGTTGGCCAGGGTGGCCTGCTCCTGCCCGGGCTCGCGGTTGGTCAGGTAGTAGGGAGTGATGCCGCGCTGGGCCGCCGCCTGCATGAAGGCCACGGCCCCGGGCAGCGCCGGGGCTTCGGCACGGTCCACCCACTGGTACCACTGGGCGTAGTCGTAGGGGGCGTCGGCGAGGATGGCGCGGGCGTTCAGCGGCACGTTGTCGAGCAGGGTCTCGTCGATGTCGACGATCAGCGCCGGTGGCAGCCCCTGGAGGTTGCGCGGGGTGCCGGCGAGGGCGTCCCAGGCGGGGTCGGCCAGGGCCTTGTCCAACTGGCGGGTGGCGTTGGCGTAGACCTGGCGGAACAGCAGGTCGTGCTCGATGGAGGTCTGGGTCCAGAGCACGGCGTCCAGCTGGTCGTTGGCCGGCGGGTGCTGCTGGCAGCCGCCCAGCAGGGCGGCGAGCAGGGCGATGCAGGGCAGGGCGGGAATGCGCATGGCGGGCTCCTCAGAAGTTGACGGTGGCGGACAGCCGCGCGGTGCGCGGGGCGCCCTGGAACAGGTAGCCGTCGCCCATGTACTCGCCGGCATCGCGCCAGTAACGCGCGTCGAAGAGGTTGTCGACGGTCAGGCGCAGCACGGTTTCGTAGCCCTCGATCGCCAGGCTGTAGCGCCCGCCGATATCGAACACGGCGTAGTCGTCCACCTTCACGTTGCCGGCCTGGCTGGCGTATTTGCTGCCGCTGTATTGCACGCCGCCGAGCAGGGCCAGGCCGGGCACGCCGGGGATGGCGTAGTCGCCATGCAGGCTGGCGCGCAGGGTGGGCACGTTGATCGCCTGGTGGCCTTCGTAGGCGGCGGTGGCGGTGCCTTCGACCCGGGCGCGGATGGCCGCAGCGCTGGCCGATACCTGCAGGCGGTCGGTGACCCAGCCGGTGGCGGACAGCTCCAGGCCGACGTTCTTCTGCTCGCCCTGCTGGATGTAGGTGAAGAAGCCATCGCCATTGGGGCGCGAGTACTGGTAGGCCTTGGTGATCTGGAACAGCGCGGCGGTGAGGCTGAGGCGCTGCCAGTCACGCTTGATGCCTAGCTCCAGCTGGCGCGAGGTGGTGGGCGCGAGGATTTCGTCGGCGTTGGTGGCGAACCAGGGCGCTTCGCCGCCCAGGGCCAGGCCCTTGCTGTAGCTGCCGTAGAGGGAGATGTCCGCGCGCGGTTTGTAGATCAGTGCGGCGTTGGGCAGGAACTCCCAGCGCTCGGTGTGGCGGGTGGTGTCGCCGTTCTTGTCGAAGGCTTCTTCGTCCAGGCGCACCTGGCGCCCGCCGATCACCGCCTGCCAGTGCTCGCCGAAGCTCACGCGGTCGGTGGCGAACAAGCCGTACTGGCGGCTGTCCAGGCGGCGGTAGGTGTGGCCGAGGGGCACGTCGGTGGGGTCGAAGGCGGGCGTGGGCTGATGGATGTTGCCGGTGCCGACCCATTCGTTGGTGGACTTGCGGCGGTCCAGCAGACGGCGGAAGGCGCTGGTGCCGACGGTCAGCTCGTGGCTGAACGGGCCGCTGTCGAAGCGGCCGGCGAGGGCCGCCTGCAGCTCGTCGTTACGGCGGGTGTCGCCGGGGTTGCGGAAGTCGTAGACGTCGTAGTCGCCTTCCGGGCTGAAGTAGTTGGGCACGGCGGAGCTGGCGCAGCTGGCGGAGCCGTAGCAGCCCCAGGCGAAGGAGCTGTAGTCGTCGATCACCACGCGGCTGCGGGCGGCGCTGAGGCTGCCGGTCCAGACGTCGTCGAAGCGGTACTCGAAGCGCCCGGTGAGGTTGAGCGAGTCGATGCCCACGGGCTTGGACCAGCTCTGGTCGGCGAGGCGGTCCTTGGGGTCGATGCCGCTGGGCACCACGTTGCCGCCGAGCAGCTGGTAGCCGGGCACCGAGCGTTGTTCGCGGGTCTGGTATTCGGCGTCCAGCTGTAGCAGGGCGGCGTCGCTGATGTTCCAGTCGGCGGCCAGGGAGACGAAGTCGCGGGTGCCGTCGGAGTTGTCGACGTAGGAGCGGATGTCCTCGTGGGCGAAGTTGGCGCGCAGGCCGAAGCGCTGCTCGGCGTCGAGCCAGGCGCCGACGTCGGTGGCGATGTAGCGCTCGCCTTCCTCGTTGGTGGCCAGGGTCACCGAGCGCACGTCTTCCGGGCGCTTGGTGACGTAGTTGACCAGCCCGCCGGGCTCGGACACGCCGCTCTGCAGGCCGGAGAGGCCCTTGAGCACCTCGACCCGCTGCTTGTTCTCCAGGGCGACGTTCTGCTCGCCGGTGATGGTGCGGCCGTTGATCTTGTAGCTGCTGGCGGCGTTGAGGGAGAAGCCGCGGATGACGAAGTTCTCGTAGTAGCCGATGGGCGCGTAGCTGTCGCCGACCGAGGCGTCGTTGCGCAGCACTTCGCTGAGCAGCTTGGCCTGGCGGTCCTTGATCAGTTGTTCGGTGAACACCGAGACGGAGGCGGGGGTATCCAGCAGCGGGGCGTCGTCGAAGCCGCCCACCGAGGCGCTTTTCGCCTGGTAGCCGTCGCCTTCGTCGCCGTGCACGGTGACGGCATCCAGGGTGACGGTGTCGGCGGCCTGGGCCAGGGACGGGCTCAGTGACAGGGCCAGGAGCGCCAGTGCGAAGCCGTGGCGGTGCTGCAGGAACAGGGAAGGGACCATGAACGAACTCCTTGATGGACGCCGGCTGCTGAGTGAACCGCGCGACGGGAGAGCCCGGCGGGCGGCGCTGGCGTGCCTACTGCTGAAAGACGAAAGAAGAGGGTTGAATCTCAGGCCGGAGCTGCTCCGGTGGACATTGGCAAGGCTGGATCGGCCGCCCATTCCTGCAGCGAGCCGTCGTAGATCGAGACCTGTTGGCGGCCCAGCAGGGTCAGCGCCAGGGCGGTGGCAGCGGCGGAGATGCCGCCGCCGCAATAAAGAATCAGTGGCTGCCCGCCATCGAGCAGCGGGGCGCCCAGCGCCTGGGCCAGTTCCGCGGGCGGCAGGTAGCGGCCCTGCTCGTCGAAGAGGCTGCGGGCCGGGCTGTTGAGGCTGCCCGGAATGCGCCCGCGACGGGCGTAGCGGGTCACCGCGCTGCCGTCGAACAGGCCGGCGGAGAGGGCGCAGACCAGGGTGCCGGGGGCGCGGCCCTCGACCACGGCGAGCACCTCCTGGCGGTTGGCCCAGAAGCCCGCCTGGGCCTGTAGCGGTGCCAGGGGCGCGGTGTCGACGGCGGCGGGTTGGTCGCCCGAGGCGATGGGCAGGCCGGCGTGCCGCCAGGCCCTGAGGCCACCATCCAGCACACGGGCGGTGACGCCGAGGCTGCGCAGCATCCACCACAGGCGCGCGGCCCAGAAGCCGTCGTGGCGGTCGTAGAGCACGATCTCCCGGGCGGCGCCGAGGCCCAGGCGTGCCAGGGGCGCCTGCAGGGCCGAGGGCGTTGGCAGGGCGAAGCTGAAGCCCGCCTCTGGGTCCGCCAGGTCATGCAGCAGGTCGGCGTGGCGGGCGCCGGGGATGTGCTCCGCCTGCCAGGCCGCGTGCCCGCTGGCCACTCGGTAGTCGCCGTCGAACTGCGCGGCGGCCAGTTCCACGCTGGCATCGAGCAGCAGCAGGCCGGGCGCGTGCAGGGCCTGGTGCAGGGCCTGGGGCGAGACGAGGGTGGCAGCGTGAAGCGGGGGCATGGCGGTCTTCCTAGTTGTTATGGGTGCGGGCGAGCCGCTCGAGGTGGTCGAGCAGGCGGGCGCCCTCGCTGTCGCGGAACCAGCGGGCGTGGCCGATCAGGAACGCGTGGTAGGCGATGTCTGCGCTGGCCCGTGAGCCGACGATGCCCTCGAAGTAGTCGACTTCGTTGAGAGCGAAGTCGGCGTGCACCAGGGGCAGCAGGGCCTTGAGCGTGAGCAGGTCGTGGCGGCCGAGGGGGCGTTGGCTGGCATAGCCCGCCAGCAGTGCGTCGACCGCATCGAGATCGGCCGTTGCGCGGCCGCCATCATCCAGTTCCAGCCAGGGAATGCAATTGCGTTCCAATGCCGTTGCCAGGTCGAACAGGGCGAAGGTCCGGTCGCTCAGGCCGAAATCAAGGACGCTCTCAACCTCCGCCGAGCCACCTTGCCCGCGCCACAGCAGGTTGGAGGCGTGCCAGTCGTTGTGGGTCCAGAGCGTCGGTTGTGCGGCCAGCCGCGGCAGCAGTTGGCGGTGGAAGGGCAGGTGCAGTTCTTTCAGCGCGTAGTGCCAGTCGTGCCCGGCCAGGTAGCGGGCCAGGGCCGGTTGCCCGGGCAGGGCCTGCTCGATGGCCCGCAGCGGTTCGGGCTGGCTGAAGAAGCGCAGGTTGGCCACCAGCACCGGCGCCTGCCGGGGGCCGGCGTCGAAGCCTTCTGCTGCGCGATGCAGCCGGGCCAGGGCGGCGCCCGCCGAATGGGCGTGGTGGCGGTCGAGGAAGGGCGTCCAGGACAGGGCCTCGCGGTAGAGGTCGTCACCGGCGGCGCGGGGCAGCACCTCGTAGGTCCACTCGCCCAGGGCCAGCGCGCTGTGCCCGTCGCGGTCTCGCAGGGCCGGGGTGACCGGTGCGCCGCGGTCCTGCAGCCAGCGCACGAAGCGGTGTTCCTCCTCCAGCCAGGCCGGCTCGCGCACGCGGCGGTGGTGGCGCTTGACGAACACCTCGCCGCGATCGGTGTGCACCTGGGCGGCGGCCGAGAAGGGCCGGGGGCTGTGCCAGCCGAGCTGCTGCACGGCGCCCAGCTGCGGGAAGCGCTGCAGCACCTGCTCCACATCCCCTTGCTGCAGGGCGGGCCAGTCAGCTTCCACCGGCTGCGCGCCCATGCCGTGGGCGATGCGTATCGGCTGGGTCACGGCCGTTGCTCCGTCAGGTACCGGTTGCTGGTGGCGCCGCGCCAGGCGTCCGCGTCGGCGAGCACGCCGTGGCTGTGCAGCCATTGGGCGTAGGGGGCGAGCAGTTCTTCCCGCTGCTGGCCCCAGCGGGCGGCGTGCAGCCAGGTGGGGGCGATGCGCTCCAGGGACTGGCTGAGCAGCTCGGTGGGGAAGTAGGGGATGGCCGCCTCGTAGGCGGGCAGGGCGCTTTGCGGGTCGGCCGCCACGGCACGGAAGCCGCGCTCGGTGGTGGCGAGGAAGGCGCGGGCGCTGTCGGGGTGGTGCTCGAACCAGTCCTGGCGGCCGCCGAGCAGGTAGCTGTGGTAGCGCGGCGCGCCGATCGCGTCCACCGGCCAGACCACGCGACGCTCGGCGGGGATGGGGCTGTCCATCAGCGCTTCCCAGGCCCAGTAGCCGCCGAAGCTGGCGTCGGCGACGCCAGCGGCCAGTTGCTCGGGGCGCAGTTCGCGCACCTGGCTGTCGACGATGATCACCGCGTCCGGGTCGCCACCATCGACGGCCACCAGGTGGCGCACCATGGCCAGGCCGCGCGGGGTGGGGTTGAGCGCCAGGCGCTTGCCGGCCAGGTCACGGGGGCGCTGGATGCCGAAGTCGGTCAGGGTCTGGATGGATTCCAGGCCGGCATGGTTGATGGCCGCCACGCCCAGCAGCGGCTGGCCCAGGCTGCGGCGTACCAGCAGGCGGTTGCTGGGGAACACGCCGACATCGGCGGCGCCTTGCAGCAGGTGTTCGAGGGTGTCGCCGCGGTAGGGGTCCGGTACCTGCAACTGCACATCGAGCCCGGCGTCGCGGTACCAGCCACGTTCCCGTGCCACATAGAAACCCGCCGAATTCGGCCAGGGATGAAAATATTCCAGCATCACCCGTACAGCGATCATCCATCGTGCTCCGCATTGCCCACTGGGCCTGTGGGGGCGGATTTAGCGGGTGGCGCCCTGGTATATACCAATATCGTTCAGCGCTATTGATATCTCCTGACGGAATAAAAGATCGGCGATTGATTCGATTCGGAACTAGCGGTCGGCCTGCCCGTGCAGCGCACGGAGGAAGTCGGCCGCCAGGTGGTGGGCCCAGGAGCGCGCGGTGAGGCCGGCCAGGTAGGCGCAGTGGCTGCCGCGCGTGGTGACGGCGAGCAGCGTGCGGGGCATGCGCGCCATGGCCTGCTGGTGGTCGCGCACGTTGCCGAGCACGCAGACGGGATCGTCCTCGGCGTTGAGCACCAGCAGCGGCACGGTGATGCGGTCCATCACCGTGATCGGGTTGCAGTGATCGAGAAAGGCCTGCTGGCTGGGGTAGCCCGCGCATTCGTAGAGGTGCCGGTGGAACTCGTCCAGGCTCTGCGCGCCTTCCAGGGCGGCGAGGCTGGGCAGGTGGGCCAGCGCCTGGCGGTTGGGGGTGACGAACTGGCGCACCAGCTTGCGCGCCATCAACCGGGTGTAGGGCGCGCGGGAGCGGGCGAAGGCCACGCGTATGTCGTAGCCCGGGCAGTAGGCGAAGGCGCCCTGCAGCGGCGTGTCGTCGCCCTGTTCACCGAGGTAGCGCACCAGCAGCCCGGTGCCGGCGGAGATGCCCGCCGCGTAGAGCGCGGACTGCGGGTAGCGCTCGCCGATCTGGCGCAGCTGCTCGCGCAGGTCGGCGGTGTCGCCCATGGTGTTGAAGCGCGGGCTGGTCAGCGACAGGTCGCCGTGGCCACGGCGCTCGCAGAACACCACGCGCCAGCCGGTGAGCCGCTGCAGGTCGCGGACGAAGCCGCGCATGCTGTGGGGCGAGCCGGTGATGGTATGCAGCACCACCAGTGTGGGTACTTCCGGCGGCAGGTCGGCGCCGAGCCAGTGCAGGGCGGTGGTGCCGCCGTCGGCCATGAGCAGGGTGTCGACGCGGTCGTAGCGCAGGGCGGGGGAGAAGACCTTCTTCAGGCCCAGGCCGAGCAGTTGCAGGTGACCGTTGAACAGCCAGGGCGTGGCCCAGAAGCGCCGGGTGAGGCGCGGCACTTGCTGGATGAGGGCGTCGTTGTCGGGGTTGCGCTGGTAGATCAGCTGCGGTTTGCGCGCTGCCGTGCGCAGGTAATGGACGCCCAGGCCGGTGGCGGCGAGCGGGAGCAGGGCGGTTAACCAGGTCGACATCGAACGTCCTTGGGCTGTGGGGCGGGTCGGTTTGACCCGCCATGGGTTGAGTCACGTGCGCAGTTGTGCCCGGAGGATCTTGCCGATGGGCGACTTGGGCAGCTGTTCGCGGAACTCGATGCGCTTGGGCACCTTGTAGGCGGTGAGCCGCTCGCGACAGTGACGGATGAGCGCCTCGCCGTCGAGCCCCGGTTCATGCAGGGCGACGAACACCTGTTCAATGCCAGCGGCGGAGTGGGTTCCGGGAAGTGAGGGGCTGACGGCAGGGGCGCGGGCCCTTGCAGCGAGGCAAGGGCACGGCGAAGGGAGGCGGGGTTATTCCAGGTGTTCGGGGTTGACCGGGTCGCCGGACTTCATGTTCAGCTGCGCGCGCACATCTTCGAACATCGCATCGTAGTGTTTGTGCATCGAGCCAATGCTGCTCATGGCTTTGGGAATGCCGTATTTTTCGGCGATCTTGGTGATGTTGCTGGCGAAGTTATAGGCCAGGTCCTTGGGCAGGAAGAAGGACTCCTTCAGTTCCTTGTTGAAGATGCTGCCATGGACGGTGAAGAGCATGCCTTTGCCTTCCTTGGGGTCCGTGGTGACCTCGTAGTCGATGCACAGGTTGTAACTGAAGTCGTGCTCGTTCAGCGCATGACGCTCGATATGCAGGTGGCCGGGTTCGAATGTCGCCATTGCTCTTTCTCCTTCATGAATAGCGTGAATCAGCTGCGTCCGCGCAAAGAATAAAGCAGAGCTGCGAGGCACTGAAAACTAGTTCCTTTTCAGGGTTTGTAAAGCCTGCGGGAGCGCCGGTACGGGCGTCCTGCGGGTATTGGACGCGCCTGCTCATCGGTCATTCAATGTTCTTCCATCGTTCCATGGCGGTGCCTGCCCGATCACCTAATGATCAGGGCTCGATCAAAGGCCGGGCGGGAGTAACGCCAACTAAGACAATGAGAAAAGAGGCGCGGCGAGTGTAAATAACAGCGATAAAACTCTGGGATCCAGTAAACTCTGCGTGCGCTTGCCTGTCAGAATCACTGAAACAACCCACCCGAAGGTTTTCCATGTCCAAACTTGCAGAATTCAAGGCTCTCGAAGCCAAGCTGGCCGAACAACTGGCTCAACTCGATGCACTGAAGAACGATAAAGAACTCAAGCGTGAAATCGAATTCGAACAGAAGCTGCGTTCGCTGCTGGGCGAGTACAACTTCTCGCTGCGCAATGTGATCGCCATCCTCGACCCGAGCGTTTCGCGCAGCCCCGTTGCCGCTAAAGCCGGCGGTCAGCGCCGCGAGCGTGCGGTGAAGGTCTATATCAACCCGAAGACCAACGAGCGCGTCGAAACCAAGGGCGGCAACCACGGCGTATTGAAAGCCTGGAAAGCCGAACACGGTGCTGAAACCGTGGAAAGCTGGCTGCAGTAACCGCTTCTGCCCAGTTGCAAACAGCCCGCTTCGGCGGGCTTTTTGTTGCAGGTGAAAGAGCGATAACGTCTGCCTGGCTATTCGATTGTGTTTGAACAGGCAATGAGCACAGGAGGCCATTGCGTTGTTCTTATATCGCTCGCGGGATACCCGGATGGATTGATTGGTTACTCCGTTGCGATACCTCGCACTCCATCACTTGCCAGCGATAAGCTCCGCTCCCAGCACCGTTCAATAACACTTCAAACGATAGAACCCCATGAAATCCGATGGCTCCCTCAGTGCACGCGAGGTCTACCAACTGCTCAAGGACATCGCCCTGGGCGTGCGCCTTATGCGCCGTGGCACGGAGCAGGGCTGGAGCCGAGACCATCGCGGTGACGTCGAGCTCGCGGTCGATGGCTGGCAGCTGACGCTGTACAGCGAATTCGGCCACCTCGACCACTGCAGCGCCTGCACCTCGGCGGACGGCCGGCAGGGCGCGCCCGATGCCTGGGCGTGGTTCGGCACCGACCCCACTCAGCTGTTGAGCCAGTGGGAGCGCAGCCAGTTGGAGGGCTTGCTGCATAGGCTTTAGGCGGCCGCTGGATGTTTTTCGCGGTTGAAACCGCTCCCACGGAACAGGCTTGATCGCGGTCAAGGCGCACGTGGATGGGCGCGGTAACGTTGGGGCAACCCGTAGCCGAAGCCCGAGCATCCACATGGCCAAGCCCTTTCCCCTCAACCCCAAGCACCCCGAGCGCATCTGCTGGGGCTGCGACCGCTATTGCGCGGCGAGTGATCTGGCCTGCGGCAATGGCGCGGACCGCACCATGCACCCGGTGGAGACCTTCGGCGAGGATTGGCACGAACAGGGGGATTGGGGCATCGAGCCGGTGCTGGGGCCGGATGCCGTGCAGGAGGCGAAGCCGTGACGCGCTCTCTCGCCCTGGCCCCCAGCGCAAACTGCTATGGACAGAAACAGCCGAACTGATACTGGCTGGCCGTCCGTTCACCGTTGCATAGTCGGAGTCTTTTTCTCGACGCGCACGGTAGCGGAGGCTGGGCATGGATGTGCTCATGGGGTTGCTTGCGGCCCTGCTTTGGGGTGGAACGGATTTCATGGTCGGGTTGAATGCCCGGGCCGTCGGCGTGCAGCGCGCGGTGTTCTTCAGCCAGACCCTGGGGCTGCTGCTGATGAGCCTGCTGCTCGTGGTGTTTCCCGCCTTCCTGCTCAAGCTGACCGACGCCGCGCCGGGGGATTGGGGCATGGGCGTGCTGGCGGCCTGCTTCACCCTGTGCGGCGCGCTGGCGTTGTCGAAGGCCTTCGCCATCGGCAAGGCGTCGATCGTCGCGCCGGTGGTTACCTCCTATGGCGTGGTCACCACCCTGCTTGCCTGGCTGGGTGGCGAGCGGCTCAGCGGGTTGCAGCTGGCGTGCATCGGCCTGTGCGTGGTCGGTGTGATCCTCTCCAGCATCACCCGTGGGTCCGACACGCCGCATCATGTCGAGCCGCGCCGCTCCATCGCCTATGCACTGCTCGGGGCGCTGCTGTACGGCACCAGCCTGTGGTTGCAGGGGCACTTCACCCTGCCGCGCCTGGGCACGGTGGGCATGCTCTGGCTGGGCTACCTGGTGGGCGTCAGCCTGTTGCTGGTGCTGATGCTGAGCCGCGGTGGCAGCCTCAAGCCGCCCGCACCCCGGCATGCCTTCGCGCTGGCGGGCACCAGCCTGATGAACCTGGGCGGTTTCTCGGCCTTCGCGTTCGGCGCCATGGCCGGCTCGGTGTCGGTGGTGACGGTGATCAGCACGCTGTCCGGCGGGATCGCGGCTATCCTCGGCTACCTGTTCTTCAAGGAGCGGCTGGCGCCCGTGCAAGTGGTTGGCGTGACCCTGGTGCTGCTCGGCGCCACGGTGCTGCACGTGAAGGCATGACGGTCATGTGGGCGGCGTAGCCTGCATCCGCCGGATGAAAAATGGATTAACGAATTCCGTGTTCCTGGCACTCCCTCCCGACCTTTATGCTCGGCGCGGAATTGCCCCTGGCCACTGACCTTCCCACCCCTGGAGAGCCCGATGTCCTTCGTCGATTCGATCGTTGAGCAGGTGTTGCGCATAGAGCTGGGGATTCACCACAGCAGCGTGCGCCTGTTGTGCCGGACCGATGGTGAAGCCCTGCATGACCTGCGCATCGGCCTGCGGCGGCTGCGCAGTCTGCTGCGGCCCATTCGCAACCTGGAGTCGGTGCGTGAGTTGGATACCGCAGCAGCGGAGGTGGGGCGGCTGACCACGCCGATCCGCGACCTGGAAGTGATGATCATCGAGCTGGAGCGCCAGGGGCTGCCCGACCTGGCGCAACTGCGCCGCCAGCGCCTGGAGCAGGGCTACCGCGTGGTCGAGGACAGCCCCACCCTCCGCACGCTGATGGCCAGCCTCGATGACTGGCCGGAGCAGTTCCGTGATGCCCAGCGCGCGGGCGAGTTGCGGGCGTTGCGCGACTTCATCCGCAAGCGCCTGAAGAAGCAGCGCGACACGCTGGTGGCGGCGTTGCAGGACCCGATCTACGACCGCCACGCCTTGCGCATCCTGGTCAAGCGCATGCGCTACGCCCACGACGCCTACCCAAGCCTGTCGCCGATTTCGGCCAAGGCCGCCGCCTCCCTCAAGGCGGTGCAGGGCGCGCTGGGGGATTGGCACGACCACTTCCAGTGGTGCCTGAAGGTCGACAGCGAGCGTGACCTGGAGCCCCTGCGCCGCCCGTGGGAGATCGCCATGGAGGCGTCACTGAAGGCAGCGGAAGCAGAGTTGCAGAACCTGCTGGAGCGCCTCGAAGGAAACTGAAAACCCGCGATCAACCGTTGCCGGCGTGAGCGGTGAACTTGACGAACACCAGCTCGGGGTCGCCCTCATCCAGGTTGTCGATGCGGCCGCTGGGGGTGAAGCCGTGCCGGGCCAGCAGGGCGAGCATCGGTGCGTTGGAGGCGTTGGTCGAGGTGAACAGCTTGGGCCCGGTGCACTGCCGCTCCAGTTCGTCCATCAGCGCGGAGGCCATGCCTTGGCGGCGCGCTGTGTCCTTCACCATCACCAGGGCGATGAAGTCGTGTTCGAAGAAGGAGCGGTCGAGCACGCCGTAGCCGAGCAGCGTCGAATCATCGTGGGTTTCCACCGCCACCCAGCAGTGGCCGGCCGCTATCGCCTGGGCGATGAAGGCCTTGCGGCCCGGCTGCTCGCGGGCGATGGGGTCCAGTGCCACGAGGGCTTCGGTATCCGCGCTGCGGGCGCGTCGCACGGTGGGGCGCGTCATGGTCGGCTCGTGCCTGGGAAGGGGCGGCCAGTCTAACCGCCGGCTTTCCCTCCCTCTTCCGGCGCCTCCTGGCGAAGGCCCTGGCGGTACTGGTTGAGCGTGGTGCCGGTCCAGCGGCGGAAGGCTTGGCGCAGGCTGGAGCCGTCGTTGTAGCCGAGCAGCTCGGCGATCTGTTCGGTAGTCAGCTGGGTGCGCCCCAGCAGTTCGCGCACCCGCTGCAGGCGGGCCTGATCGAGTATCTGCCGGTAGCTGCAGCCCTCGTCGGCCAGGCGCCGGCGCAGGGTACGTTCGGTGAGCTTGAGGTGCTGGGCGATCTGGCCGATGTCCGGGTAGCGGTCGGGCAGCGAGGCGAGCAGGGCGGTGACGCGCTGGCGGGTGCCGCCCATCTCGCTCTCCAGCAGCTTGTTGAAGCCCTCGCTGGCCAGCGCCAGGGCCGCCTGGAACACCGCCGGGTTGGCGGTGGGGATCGCCGATTCGAGCAGGCCCGCCGGCAGGAGGAAGACGATGTCGCTGCCACGGGAGCGCACCGGCATGCCGAAGTAGGCGAGGTAGGGCTGGGTGCTCTCCAGCCCGGCGGGCAGGGTGAGGCCGAGCCCCTGCAGCGGGCGGCCCATCAGTTGGTTGAACAGGTGGTAAGCGGCGGAGGCCAGCACGTTGGCGTGGAACTGGCGCTGCCGGGCGTCCCAGCCTGCCCGGGTGCGGAAACGGGTGGTGACGCGGACATCCCCCTGGCCTTGCGCCTCGACCAGGATGTCGGCGATGTCCGGGTTGAACAGCAGCATGTAGGCGCGGACCACCTTCAGGGCGTCGGCGAGGGTTTCCGCGCTCATCAGGGCGAGGCCGGCCATGCCGTAATCGGTGGCGCGGTAGTGCTCGCCCAGGCTCAGGCCGTCGATGGCGTCGCCGTGGTTGCGCACGATCCAGTCGTACAGGGCGTGGCTGGGCGGCTGCTCGTCGGGGCTGTCGGCGAGCAGCAGTTGCGGCGCCTCCAGGCCCCGGCCGTGCAGGTAGTTCTGCAGCGGTCGCCACTCGAAGTCGAAGGTCAGCGCTGACGGCGGCATGCCGGGCTCCTCAGGGATCACAGGTTGCGCGCGATGGCGCGGAAGGCTTCGAGCGATTCGTATTCCATGCGCGTGCCGTCCTCGTTGTAGCGTGCATAGGCGGAGGTCTTGGCGATCACCACGCGGCGCGTCGGGTTGACGTAGATGAACTGGCCATAGACGCCCACGGCCATGTACTCGCCTTCATCGCCCTGCGGCACCCACCACTGATAGCCGTAGCCAAGGTTCGGCTGGCCCTGCTCCTTATAGCGCCCGGGGCGGAGGAAGTCCTTCGCGGGGGTGACCGATTGCTGCACCCACTGCCGCGGCACGATCTGCTCGCCCGCCAGGTTGCGGCCCTCGTGCAGGTACAGCAGGCCGAAGCGGGCGTAGTCGCGCAGGCACAGGTTGAGGCCGCCGAAGGCGATCTCCGCGCCGTTGCTGTCGGTCAGCCACTGTCCGTCGCACTCGGCGCCGAGGGGCGACCACAGCTTCTCGGCCATGTAGTCGGTGAGGTCGCGGCCGGTGGCGCCCTTGAGCACCATGCCCAGCACCTGGGTGTCCACGCTCACGTAGTGGTGCTTTGTGCCGGAGGCGCCGGCGCTTTTGAGCTGCGCCACCCAGGCGTCCACCGAGCCGCCGAGGGCGATGGTCTGGCCCAGCTGGTTGATGCCCGCCTCGGGGTCGGCGTAGTCCTCGTTGAAAGCGATGCCGGAGGCCATTTCCAGCACGTCCTGCAACGGCACGCCGTCGTAGCCGCTGCCCTTTAGCGCGGGCGCGTAGTCGCTGACCGGGTCGCGGATATCGCGGATCGCACCTTCCTCCAGGGCGATGCCCACCAGGGCGGAAACGAAGGACTTGCCCACCGACCAGGAGATGGCCCGGGAATCCTCGCGGTTGCCCCGGAAGTACTGCTCGTAGACGACCCGGTCCGCCGCCATGACCAGCATGCCGGTGGTGCCCGAGGTCACCAGCCAGTCGCCCAGGGCCTGGTCCCGGCCCTGGAAGTGGAAGCGTTCCACCAGCGCCCTGGGTGCCGTCTGCAGGGGGACGCTCACCGGGCCCTTGGGGATCGGGCGCGCCTGGAAGATCGTCGGCATGGAGCGGAAGTTCTGGGTGATCCGCTCGGGGTCGAACAGGGTGTGGAAGTGCCACAGGCGCATGCCCAGCTGCGTGGCGAGTACCAGGACGATGCCGCCCACCAGCAGGGCGGCTGCCAGCAGCAGGCGTTTTACCGAGAGGCGGCTCATCGGGCGGCCTCGGCGTCTAGCGATTGGCAGTCGGGGATGTAGATGAAAGTGGGGCGATACGCAGTGGTTCTTCTCATTGTTTTCTCTGCCGGGTGGAAGGTGTTTCACCGGGGTGCAGTGAACCAGCCGCCAGGCGTGGAGCGCGAGAAGCGCTCCGGACAAAAAACGATGGAAATCGGACAGGCCTGCTGCCTCAGGCCAGCTCCAGCACCTGACCGTCGGCGGGAATCAGCAGGCGCCGGGCCAGGCCGCTGGCGTGTGCTGCCTCCGCGAGCTCTTCGCGGGTGACCGGACAGTGGTTGATGGCCTGCAGGTGGTTGGCGACCACGATGCCCTGGCTGATGCGGGTGAATTCGAGCACCTCGTCCAGGCCCATGATGATGTCGTCGCCGATATCGAAGCGCGCGCCACCGGCCGGTACCACGCACACCTGGGGCTGATGGTGCAGCACGAAGTCGCGCACCCCGGGCGTGAGGATGGTATCGCCGGCCAGGTACAGGCTGGGTTCGCCGGGCAGTTCGATCAGGTAGCCGACGCCGTGCTCCATCAGGCGCCCGACCAGGCCCCTGCCGTGGGTACAGCGCACGGTGCGGAGGGTCCCGCCGAAAAAGGGCACCGGCTCCGCGTGACCCTCCGGCAGCGGCTGCACGTTCAAGCCCAGCCGCGCCAGGTAGGGCGCGTCGTGCGGGGTGCAGATGACCGGGATCTGCCGCTCCCGCAGCCAGCGCGTACCGGCGCGGTCCAGGTGGTCGAAGTGGCCTTTCTGGCAGTGGGTGATCAGGCAATGGGTGACGGACTCCAGCGCCTGCGGGGCCGATTCGGGCAGCTCGACCGTGGGGTTGCGCTGCCGCCCGGCGAAGATGCGCAGCGAGGGCAGGGTGCCTTTGCGCGCCAGCATGGGGTCCACCAGGATGCGCTGCTGGCCCAGGTCGAGAATGATCGTTGCGTTGCGGAGTTGCTGGATCTTCATCATGTGTTCCTCCTAGGGTATGGCGCCATGGTGCCGAGGACCGGGGCTGGCGATAATGGCGGGAATGGACATAATTCATTCATTTCCAGTCACGTCATTCTCCGCCACGGTGCCCCTATGAAGATCGGCCTGCTGTTGTTTCCCGGTTGCATGCCCGCGGGGCTGCTGGCTTTTGGCGACATGCTCCACGCGGCCAACCGCCTGGCCGGGGGCGAGTTGTTCGAAACCTGTTTCGTGGGCATGCACGGCGGCCCGGTGGAGTGCGCCCATGGGCTGGTGCTGGCGGCGAGCCAGGGCATCGCCGAGGGCGAGCTGGATGCCGTGCTGATTCCGGGCTTCTGGGCGGAGTCTCCGCAACAGGTCGAGGCGATGCTGGCCGGCAACGCCGCATTGCTGGGTGCCCTGGCTCGGCTGCACAAGCGCTGCCAGCTGTGGAGCTATTGCACGGGCGTGTGCCTGGTCGCCGCCAGTGGCCGCCTCGATGGGCAGCCCGCCACCGTGACCTGGTGGCTGGCGGATGCATTGCTCAAGCGCTACCCCAAGGTGCGCTGGCAGAGCGAGAGCAATTGCATCTTCAACACACGCAGCGCCACCGCCAGTGGTGTCAACGGTTACCTGCCGCTGGCCCAGGCCCTGATCGAGCGGCAGGTGAGCCAGAGCGTGTTCCACGACCTCGACCGTTTGATGGTGTTGCCACGCCCGGCCCAGGTGCACGATGCCTTCCAATCCCTCAGCCTGATCGAGCAGCCCAGCCCGTTGCTGCGCCGCCTGCACGGCCTGGTGCAGGGGCTGCCGGCCGAGCAGATCACGGTGCAGAAGCTGGCGGCCGAACTGGGCATGTCGGAGCGCACCCTGGCCCGCAAGGTGCGCGATGAAACCGGGGTGGCGGCGGCCACCTATGCGCGGCGCATCAAGCTGAGCCAGGTCAGCGAGCGCCTGACCCTGACCTCCGCCCCGCTGAAGACCATCAGCGACGAGCTGGGCTTCAGCAGCGATTCGAACCTCACGCGCATGTTCAAGGAACTGACCGAACTGACGCCCGTGCAATACCGGCAGCGCTTCGGGCGGGTGCAGGGATGAAGACGGCGATGCGGACGAGGTGCGCTATGCCATGGAAACCCGGCCTGCTACTTGCACTCGTGCTCAGCGCCGGTGCAGCGGTGGCACAACCTGGAGCGGATGAGCCGCCGCCCGCTCGCGTCGACCCCTGCACCCTGAAGCGCGATGGCGCGGCCTGCAGCGAACAGGACCCGATCTTCCAGCAGGTGATGGATGAGCTGAACCGTGAGCGGCGGGCGGCCGGAGCTGCGCAGCGGGAGAAGGACCGGGGTGAGCGCGTGCCGTAGGGTGTGCCGTGTGCGCACCGCCGCACGGTGCTTCCGGCAAGCACCAGGTGCGCGCAGCGCCCCCGGGCTGAAGCCCGGGCTACCGGGTATGGGGTGCCGTAGCCCGGACTTCAGTCCGAGAATTGTCAGCCAGGCAGCACCTTCGCCAACACCACGCAGGCCACCACGAGCCCCAGCACCACCCAGCGCAGGCCATTGGACGGGAGGAAGCCGAACAGGCGCAGGGTGCGGGCGGTGAACACGTGCCGGCACTCGGGGCAGCGCACCTGCATCCTGGCGGCGAAGGCGTTCTGGTTGACGCCCACGCCACTGGCGACGAGCGCCTTGCGCGCGGTGAAGAGCGCCGAGCAGGCGGGGCAGGCTTCCAGTTCCTTCATGGGGTCTTCTCCGTTCCAGGGGCCAGGCAAGGTGGCTCTGCCAGCGAACATACAGGCTCGGGGCCAGGCGGCGCGCCTCCGTGATACCGCGCTGAGACCCTGTGCACATTCGCTGGTGGGAGGCGGTACCGGCCCGGTGCTCGCCGGGTTCGAGGGTTGTCTTGTAGACTTCCGCCCTGTCACGGTGCGACGGCCTGCGTTCGATGCGGCCGCCATCCGTGGCTCCCCTGGGCTCTGCTGGTACCTGGCCGCATGCATGCCATCCGCCTTTCCCGTCAGCTGTCTTCCTGGCTTCTGTTCGTACTGACCCTACTGGCGCTGCCGGCCGGCGCGGGCGAGCGGGTGGTCGATGCCGCGGCGGTGGACAAGGCCGCGCTGTCCCTGACCCCCTACGTGTCGCTGCTGGAAGACCCTGAGCAGTCCTTCACCCTGGCCGATGTACAGGCCCCTGCACTGGCGGCGCGCTTCCAGGGTGACCAGCCGCCCGGCAATGCGTTGGCGCTGGGCTTCACCCGCTCGGCTTTCTGGCTGCGCCTGGTGTTGCACAACCCGGGTGATACGCCGTTGCGGCGCATGCTGGTGGTGGAGAACCCGCGCATCTCCCATGTGGAGGCGCATATCCCGGATGCTCATGGCGTCTACCACGCGACCGCCACCGGCTGCGACGTGGCGCCCTCGAGCAAGGCATACGCCAACCGCAACTTCGTCTTCCCGCTGCTGCTGCCGGCGCATTCCGAGCAGGTGATCTACCTGCGCGTGGCGTCCAGCGTGGGGCTGCTGGTGCCGTTGCAGCTGTGGCCGGTGGAGGCCTTCCACGCCTACGAGCGCGACGACTACGTGAGCAAGGTCTGGTACTTCGGCATCGCCACCGCCATGGTGCTGTTCAACCTGATGCTCTTCGTGGCCCTGCGCGACCGGGTGTACCTGCTCTACGTGGCCTTCGTTTCCTGCACCGCCTTCACCCTGGCGATCAAGAACGGCCTGGCGCCGGACTGGGCCATCGCCGGGCTGCCGCTGAACTCCAACGTCGCCTATTACTCGGGCGTGTCCCTGGCCCTCAGCGCGATGCTGCTGTTCACCCGGCGCATGCTGCGCACCGACCAGCTGATGCCGAGGGTGGACCGGCTGCTGCTGGCGATGGTCGCGCTCTACCTGGTGACGCCATTGCTCTACGCCATCGCCTTGCCGCTGTTCTCGCGCCTGGCGGTGTACTTCAACCTGGCCACGGCCGTGGTGGTGCTGGGCGTGGCCCTGGCTGGGGTGATCAAGCGCCAGCGCAGCGCCTGGTTCTTCCTCGCCGCTTTCGCCCTGCTGATGTTCGGCGGTGCCATGACCACGCTGCGGGCCATGGGCCTGATGCCCACCAACATGTTCACGGTGGACGGCATCCAGCTGGGCTCGGCCATGGAAATGATCGTGCTGGCCTTCGCCCTGGCGGACCGTTTCAACGTGATGCGCCGCGACAAGGCGCGGGTGCAGGAGGCACTGCTGCAGGCCCAGGAAAAGCTGGTGGAGACACTGCAGGGCTCGGAGCGCGAGCTGGAGCTGCGCGTGGCCCAGCGTACCGATGAGCTGCAGGCGCTCAACAGCAAGCTGGAGACCCTGAGCCTGACCGACGCCCTGACCGGCATCGCCAACCGCCGCCACTTCGACGAGGTGCTGCAGCAGGAATGGCACCGCGCCCAGCGCACGGCCGAGCCCCTGGCGCTGGCGATTCTCGATGTCGACTGGTTCAAGCGCTACAACGACCACTATGGCCACCCGGCGGGCGACGCCTGCCTGCAACGCATCGCCCAGGTGCTGGCCAGCACCCTCAGCCGTTCCAGCGACCTGGTGGCGCGTTATGGCGGCGAGGAGTTCGTGTTTCTCGTGCCCATGACCGACCTGGCCGGCGCCCAGGGCATCGCCCAGCGCCTGGTGCAGGCCATCGAGGAACTGGCCTTGCCCCATGAGCTTTCCACCTTCGGCCGGGTCACCGTCAGCATCGGTGTAGCCGCCATGGTGCCGGGGCAGGGCGAGGCCGCCGAAACCCTGCTGCAACGCGCCGACACCGCGCTCTACGAGGCGAAGAAGGCCGGGCGCAATCGCGTCGGGCGCTTCATCTAGGGCGCGCCTTCTGCGGGCCTGCTAGGCGGGCGTGGCCAGGTGGGCGAGCAGCTGCCGTGCATGGGATGACAGCGCCTCCTGGCCCCTGATGCACAAGCGCAATTCCCGTGTCGCCCAGGTGTTCTCCAGGCTGACGATGGCCACCGGCAGCTCCTGCGCCAGGCGTGTGGCGCCCGCTTCGGGGAGCATGGCGATGCCGGCGCGCTGGGCCACCAGTTGGGCGATGGCGTCGAAGCTCGGTGCACGCACCCGCACCTTCAGCGGCACGGCGTAGTTCAGCGCCATTTCCTCGATGAAGCGCTGCATGGCGCGTTCCGGCGGCAGGCAGACGAAGGCGAAGCCCAGGGCCTCGCGCATGTGCGCCTGGCGGCGGCCGGCCAGCGGGTGGTCCTGGGGCACCAGCAGCACCAGGCGGTCGTCGCGGAACGGCATGGAGACCAGCCCACCGGTGGGCAGGTTGCCGTCGTAGACGCCGATGTCGAATTCGCCGGCCTGCACGCCACGCAGCACGTCGCGGCTGTTCAGTTCGGTGAGCTGCAGGTCCACTTCCGGGTAGTCGGCGAGGAAGGGCCCCAGGGTGGCGGGCAGGAAGGTGCTGTTGGCCACGGTGCTGGCCGCCAGGCGCAGGGTGATGCGGCGCTGGCCGGCGAGCTCCTGCAGGGTGTCTTTGAGCTTCTGCGCCTCGTGCAGCACGCCGTGGCAGCCTTCCAGCACCAGCCGCCCAGTGGGTGTCAGGCTCATGCCATCGGCCTTGCGCACGAACAGGGCCAGCCCGCAGCGTTCCTCGAACTGGCGCAGCCGGGTGCTGGCCGCCGAGACGGCCACGGGAAAGGTGGCGGCGGCCTTGCTCAGGCTGCCGGTGGCGGCGATGGCGGTGAGCAGGCGCAGGTCGGCGAGGTCGAAGTGCAAGGGCGTTCTCCTTTGAAGAAGGGGCCGTTCGGTAAAAAGCGATTCTAGCGCTGGCGCCTTCGCTTCAGAATAACGGTAGCCACCTTGCAAACCGGATACCTGATGAACGCCTTGCTCTCCCTCTATAAACGCAGCGCCGTCAACGGCAGCCTCTTCGCCGTGCTTTCGGCCGCCGGCTTCAGCCTCAAGGCGATCTTCGTCAAGCTGTCCTATGCGGCTGCGCCCGTGGAGGCGGTGACCCTCCTGGCGATGCGCATGGGCCTGGCGTTGCCCCTGTTCGCCTGGTTGCTGTGGCTGAGCCGTGGCGCCGGTGAGGTGGCCTTGTCCGGCCGCGACTGGTTTCGCGTGCTGCTGCTGGGGATGTTCGGCTACTACCTGTCCAGCCTGTTCGACTTCTACGGGCTGGAATACATCAGCGCCGGCCTGGAGCGGCTGATCCTGTTCACCTACCCGACGCTGGTGCTGGTGTTCCAGGCGCTGATCTTCCGCGAGCGGCCGAGCCGGCGCACCTTGCTCGCCATGGGCCTGTGCTACCTGGGGCTCGGGGTCGCGCTGATGCACGACATCGGCAGCACCGACATGGGCACGCAGGTGATGATCGGCGCCGTCTGGGTGTTCGCCAGCGCGGTGACCTATGCGCTCTATTACCTGGGCACCGGCGTGATGGTGAAACGCATCGGCTCCATGCGCCTGGCCGGCCTGGCCGGGGGCGCCTCGGCGCTGATGGTGCTGGCGCACTACGGCGTGGCGGCCGACTTCACCCAACTGGCGACGCTGCCGGCTTCGGTGTGGCTGTACACCGCGCTGATGGCGCTGCTCTCCACCGTGCTGCCGATCTACTGGATGGCATTGGCGATCCAGCGCCTGGGCACCACCCACACCGCCGCCGTGGGCAACCTGGGGCCGGTGCTGACCATCCTGGCGTCCTGGGCGTTGCTGAACGAGGCCATCTCGGCCTACCAGCTGGTCGGGCTGGTGCTGGTGCTGTTCGGCGTGTCGCGGCTCAAGGCGGCGCCGCCCAAGGCCGTCGTGGCCGAGGACGCGGCGCTCGCAGTGCCTGCCGTCGTGCCGGTGGGGGCGGGGCGCCAGAACGCCGACTGAGGCTGCGTTACGGCAGCCTAGAGCGGGAGCCGCCGACAGGCGCACGAAGCTGTTCTACTCTCCCAGCGTCGAGCCATCGTCCGGGGTGTAGAGCACATGGGAAGTAGCCACAAGGCAGTGGGGCCGAGCGCATGGCGCGGCGGGTTTGGGGGCTGGCTGGCGCTGTGCCTGTGCGCGCTGGCGCCAACCCTGGCGCAGGGGGTGGAGCCGGCGGCCGAAGGCGGCGCCCAGACCGCTGAACTCAAGGTGGTGAATCGCAGCATCCTGGTATTCCGCGCCGTGGTGCTGGGCGAGGGCCCGGAGCTGCGGGCCAGGCGAGCCAAGGCGGTGATCGGCGAGGCGCTGGAAGGCACCGAGCGGCTCGACGTCCGGGTCGACGCCGTGGGTGACGATTACCTGGTGCTGCTCGGCGACCGCCGTGCCTTTATCGTCGCGCCGGAGGATGTCGACCCGCTGGTGGCGCATTCCGTTCGTGAGGCCGCCCAGGACGCCGCCGAGAAGCTGCGCCTGGTGGTGACCGAGACGCAGCAGGCGCGCAGCCTGCGTTTCATCGCCGAGGCGGCGGGGTATTCCGCGCTGGCGACCCTGTTGTTCGTCGCCGCACTCAAGGCCATTCAGTTCGTCCGCAGCAGGCTGCTGGAGCGCTTGCCTGGCGTGATGACGCGCCATGCCCAGGCCTTTCGCGTCGGGCAGACGCCGGTGCTCGACCTGCGCTACCTGTACCCCCTGGTGGGCCGGGTGTTCTGGGCGATCCGCTGGGCCTTGATCCTGCTGTTGACCTATGAGTGGCTGAGCTTCGTGCTGTCGCGTTTCCCTTATACGCGGCCCTGGGGCGAGAGCCTCAACAGCTACCTGCTGGAGGTGGCCGGTTACCTGTTGCAGGGCATCATCGGTGCGGTGCCGGGGTTGATCCTGGCCATTTCGATCTTCTTCATCGCCCGGGGCGTGACGGCGTTCAGCCGACGCGTGCTGCGGCGGATGGCGACGCCGGGAACCCTCAGCTGGCTGAACCAGGAGACGCTGCCCACCACCACCCGGCTGACCTCGCTGGCGATCTGGCTGTTCGCCCTGGCCATGGCCTATCCCTACCTGCCGGGGGCGGGTACCGAGGCGTTCAAGGGGCTTTCGGTACTGGTAGGGCTGATGATTTCCCTCGGCGCCTCCAGCGTGGTGGGACAGGCGGCGGCGGGGCTGATCCTCACCTACACGCGCACGTTGCGGGTGGGCGAGTTCGTGCGCATCGGCGAGCACGAGGGCACGGTCACCGAGCTGGGCATGTTCACCACGCGGGTGCGTACCGGGCTGGGCGAGGTGCTGACCATCCCCAACTCGATGATCACCAGCAGCGTGACCAAGAACTACTCGCGCGCCGTGCAGGGCCCCGGCTACGTGGTCGATACCACCGTAACCATCGGCTACGACACGCCCTGGCGCCAGGTGGAGGCGATGCTGCTGGAGGCGGCGCGGCGCACGGCGGGCATTCTCGAGCAGCCGGCCCCGCAGGTGTTCCAGACGGCGCTGTCGGACTTCTACCCCGAATACCGCCTGGTGGCGCAGGCCATCCCCAGCGAGCCGCGGCCCCGCGCCGAGCTGCTGAGCGAGCTGCACGCCAATGTCCAGGATGTATTCAACGAGTACGGCGTGCAGATCATGTCGCCGCACTACCTGGGCGACCCGCAGCAGGAGAAGTGGGTGCCGCGGGAGCAGTGGTTCGCCGCCCCCGCGCGGGAGCGGGACGAACCCTGAGACGTGGCGGTCAGCCTGGCAACCGGGCGATCACCTTGATCTCGAAGTCGAAGCCATAGAGCCAGGTCACGCCCACGGCGGTCAGCGTCGGGTGCGGCGCGGCGCCCCAGAACTCCGGCACCACCTCCCAGATGGCTTCGAACTTCGCCTGCGGGTCGACCATGAACACGGTGACGTCGACCACGTCGTCGAAGCTGCAGCCGGCCTCGCCGAGGATCGCGTTGAGGTTGGTGAAGGCCTGGCGCACCTGGGCCTTGAGGCCCGGCTCGGGGGAGCCGTCGGGGTTGCTGCCCACCTGCCCGGAGACGAACAGGAAGCCATTGGAACGGATGGCCGGCGAGTAGCGGTTGCGCTCATAGAGCGCCTGGCGGCCGGGCGGGAAAACGACGTCGCGCTGGGTCATGCGGTACCTCCAAGGTGGGTCGATGGGACCCGGGATCAACGATGGAGGCGACTGTAGGAGCTTGCGCGGGGGCGATAAACGCGCAAGCTTGTCCTTCACTGTTTGTGAATCCCAAACAATCCGCTGGAATCTGGAGCGCCGATGGACCGTTTCGATGCGATGCAGGCCTTCGCCCGGGTGGTAGAGGCGGGCAGCTTCACCCGCGCCGCCGACACCCTGCACATGAGCAAGACCAGCGTCACCCAACTGGTGCAGCAACTGGAGGCGCGCCTGCGGGTGAAGCTGCTCAACCGCACCACGCGGCGGGTGGCGCTGACCGCCGATGGCGCCGCCTATTACGAGCGGGTGGTGCGCCTCCTGGCCGATATGGACGACGCCGAGACCAGCCTTTCCAGTGCCTCCGCTTCGCCCCGGGGCCGCTTGCGGGTGGATGTGCCCAGCCCGCTGGCGAGCATGATCCTGGTGCCGGCGCTGCCCGAGTTCCATGCGCGGCACCCGGACATCCAGATCGACATGGGCGTGAGCGACCGCATCGTCGATGTGATCGGCGAGAACGTCGATTGCGTGGTGCGCGGCGGCGAGCTGCGCGACCAGTCGCTCATGGCGCGGCGGGTCGGCGACCTGCGCCTGGGCGTGTACGCGGCGCCGGATTACCTCGCGCGCCTCGGCGTGCCGGCGCACCCGCGCGAGCTGGAGGATTCGCCCCACCGCATCGTCGGTTTCCTCTGGGCGCGCACCGGCAAGCCGGTGCCCTACGCCATGCGCAAGGGCAATGAGGAACTCCGCGTGAACGGCCGCTACGTGCTGGCGGTGGACGATGGCAACGCCTACCTCGCCGCCGGGCTGGCGGGCCTGGGCGTGCTCTGGCTGCCGGAATACATGGCCCTTGCCAGCCGGGCCAGCGGCGCGCTGGTGCCCTTGTTCGAGGACTGGCGCCTGGACCCGATGCCGATGTACGTGGCCTTCCCGCCGAACCGGCACATCAGCGCCAAGCTGCGGGTGTTCATCGACTGGGTCGCCGAGTTGATGGAGCGCCACGCGCCGGTGATGACCCACCCGGGCGCGTGACGCGATGAGGGCATGACGACGGAGCCGCAACGGCCCCGTCGCCCGTGGGTCAGAACGCGACCCGTACCCCGGCCTCGACGCTGCGGCCGGCCGCCGGCACCTGATCCCGCAGGATCGAGCTGGCGTAGCGCACGGTCTGGTCGTTGAGGTTGTCGCCCTTGAGGAACACCAGCCACTCGCTTTCCGCCAGGTCGAAGCGGTAGCCGAGGCTGGCGTTGAGGGTTGTGTAGCCGTCGGTTCCGCGCTCTTCGGTCGGGACCCGGCGCTGGGCACTGGCGTGCTCGACGCCGACGCTGGCCTGCCAGCTCTGGTAATTCCACAGCAGGGCGCTGTTCAGGCGCAGGGGTGAGATGCGCGGCAGCGGTTCGCCGGTCTCCTTGTTCTTGGCACGGGTGTAGTCGGCGGAACTCTGCAGGGCGAACTCGCCGTACGGGGTCTGCGCCAGGCGCCAGTGGTCCTGCGCCTCGACGCCCCAGAAGTCGGCCTGCACGCCGCTGTAGAGGTATTCCGGCAGGGCATCGTCGTCGCTCGGGGCGACTTCCTGGCCGTCTTCGTCCAGGTAGCGGCCGCTGCCCAGCAGGCCGATGTAGTTGGAGAAGCGGCTGTAGAACACGCCGACGCTGCCCTTGTGGGTGCCGTCGTCGAAGCGCAGGGCCAGGTCGGTGGACCAGGATTTCTCTTTTTCGGCATCGGCGTCGCCCACCTCGTAGGTGCCGGTGGCGGCGTGGGGGCCGTTGGCGTAGAGCTCGTAGAAGGTCGGCGCGCGCTCGGTGTAGCTGAGGGTGCCGGCCAGGGACCAGATGTCGGTGAGGCGGTAGATGGAGCCGAGCGACAGGCTGCCGGCGGTGAAGCTGTGGCTGTCGTCGGCGCCTTCGAAGCGCTCGTTGCCGGCGGCGTCCGGGCGCAGGCGGGTGTGTTCCAGGCGCCCGCCGAGGGTGAGCTCCAGGCGCTCGGTGGCCTGCCAGCTTTCCAGGGCGAAGAGGGCGCCGCTGTCGGTGTCGGTCTGCGGCACGAAGGCTTCCTCGCCCAGGGCCTCGAAGCGGCTGCTGGCCACCTGCACGCCGACCACGCCTTCCAGCGGGCCGATGGGCGCGTGACGGGCTTCGAGGCGGGCCTCGTAGCCGTCGTTCTTGAAGGTGGTACCGACTTCGCCGTCCTCGATCTCGCGGTGCTCGTAGGTGGTGTGGCCGAAGTCCAGCTTCAGGGAGCTGAAGGGGCCTTCCAGGTCACGGATCTCCGAGGCCATGGCGTAGTGGCGCTGCTCCATGTCGATGCGCACGGCGTCTTCGGCGGGCGAGCCGTAGTTGCTGTCGTACTCGTCGTAGGAGAGGCCGACGTAGCCGTGGTCCCAGTGGTAGGCACCGCCCACCGCGCCGCCGTCCTGGCGGCCGTCGCTGTTGTTGACGCGGTGCTTGCTGTCGTCGCCGTCCTGGGCGCGCTGGTCGCGGGAGCGGGCGTAGCCGGGGATGCGCGTGTCGTTGAACTGCCGCGAGTTGGCGTCCAGGTGCAGGGCGAAGTTGCCGTCGCCGGCCTCCAGCTTGCCGGCTGCGCTGCGGGTGGTGTCGGCGCCGCCGTAGCGCAGCTCGCCGCCACCGTGCAGGCCGTCCACCGCCTCGCTGGGGATGCGGTTGTCAAAGGTGTTGACCACGCCGCCCACGGCGCTGCCGCCGTACAGCAGCGCCGCCGGGCCGCGCACCACTTCGATGCGCTCGGCGTTGGCCGCGTCATAGGGCACGGCGTGGTCGTAGGAGAGCGAGGAGGCGTCCAGCGCGCCGACGCCATTGCGCAGGATGCGGATGCGGTCGCCGTCGAAGCCACGGATCACCGGGCGGCTGGCGGCCGGGCCGAAATAGGTGGAGGAGACGCCGGGCAGGCCGTTGAGGGTTTCGCCCAGCTGCGCGGCGCTGCGCAGGCTCAGCTCGTCGCCTTCCACCACGCTGGTGGGCGAGGCGAGGGCTTCGCTTTTCAGCGGGTTGGCGGTGATCACCTGCTGCTCGAGGACCATGGGCTGGGCGGCGAACGCATGCTGCGCCATCAGCAAGGCCGCGGTGATGGGGGTGTGGAGGCGGAGGAAGCGAGCGGACATCGGAGGCGGTTCCTATGGAGTTGAATTGTAATGTTACAACATAACAATTTTTGCGCCACAGTTTTATAAGCCCGGTGTAGAGCGCTCCGTGCGGATTGGAGGTTTTGCGTGGTCGGACATAACGCCCGTTGCGCTTATGCGGAACGCGACCTCGCCCGGGTGCCCGGCTGATCTACGCTGCTCAGGCTGGCCAATGCTTTCGACGTTCTTTCGGCATCCTCCACGAATACGAGATCAGCGGCGCGCTCGAAGGCTTCATTGCCGACTACGCCACCGGGAAGGGCGTCTTCATGCGCTGCATGCAGGGCCTCTACGGTGCGTCGGGAGGCAGCGCGGTCTACAAGGATTTCGTCAGGAACAACGCCGCTTCCGTCTGCGCCACGGCCACCCGGGGCAGTGGTGGCGCTTGCCAGTTCAAGTTCAACTGGAGCCGCCGCCCCGGTGTCTGGGAGCCCGAGACCCTCTCTGGCAAGGACCCACAACTGTGCGACCTGATCCTGCAGACCGCTGGGCAGGACGCCCTGAACGCCGCGTTGGCCTTGGGTCTGGGGAACGAAACCATCAAATGATGGCTGTGCCCCGGGCCAGTGGGCCCGGGGTTTTCCTGGCGGCCCCGGTGGCCAATGCAAAATGCCGAGGGCTGCGCGGGGCGATCTTGCAGATTGCAATTCGCTCCGTCACAGGATTGTTTGGCAACTCATTGTTTTAAAGGGTTTTTTACGAAAAGCCCAAGCTGGCATGTTGCGTGCTCCTTCTCTTGCTACAAGAAGGAGAACGCCCATGAATGTCTGTGTCAGAGAAATCATCGAAGCCTTTCCCGGTCGGGAAGTGTCCCTCACCACCCGCCCGGACGGTCGCCTGTCATTGACCATCGGCGGCGAGGCCCAGCCGGCCTTCCACCGAGTCATCGATTGCGAGAGCGTGCTGTCGCGGGCTCAGGTCGGCGGTCTGATCCGCGAGCTGGTGCACGATGTGCAGGCCAGCGGTGATCGTCAGCCGGGGCAGGGCGCCAGCTGGCTCGCCCGTGAACGGCTGGTTCACGACCTCGCTTCTCCTTTCGCCGCACGGGCCCTCACCGCCCATGGTGACGACCCGCGCTCCACGCGCGCCTCCTGCTGAGGGCCCATGCCATGGAACACTTCCTTATCGTCAAGGACCACCAGGAATGGGCGTGCCGCCGCTTCGGCAGCCTGGACAACCTGTTCAGCTCGGACAGCAAGGCGGACGTCATCTGCATGGCCGCCGCCCAGGTCGGGCACCGGCAATCGTCGGTGAAGATCCACGGCGAGGACGGTTCGCTGGAAGAGGAGCGGATCTACCCGCTGCTCAGTGGCGATCCGCTGCGGTATCTCTGACGCGCGATAAGCGAGGCCCAACGCCTGATCACCCAGTAGCACCAGGCGGCGTTGGGCCTCGCTGCGCTCGGCGCCAACCTACGGTCTGTGCCCGGGCTGAAGCCCGGGCTACAAAGGCGTGCTGCTACAGCTCGTTACCCAGGACCGGGAACTGCTCCCAGGTGCCGTCCGCTCGTTTCACGAAGACATGGTCGGCGCCGAATGACCACAGCTCCGAGCCGGTGGAAATGAGGCGATGGAACGAGGGGGAGGCGATGGTCTGGCTGACGATTTCCGGCTGCCACTTGTCCCGGTCACGCACCAGCAGGCGACCGGGTTCGCAGGCGTAGATCAGGTCCGCATGGCGGGTGACCGACCAGAGATTGCCCAGGGGTGCGTCCACGGACAGGTCCCAGATACTGCTGTCGTCCATCTCCAGCACGATCCCGTTGTTCCCGCACAGCAGGTGCCGTCCGGGGCCGTCGGCGACGATGGTGGAGAGGATCGCGTTGGTGGGGCAGTCGATGCGTTGCCAGTCTCGAGGCGTTCTGCGATAGGCCGCGCCCGCCCAGCCCACGGCGATGGGCAGGCCTTGGGCATCCAGGCCGACATCTTCGAAGTCCGGTGATTCGGTGATCGG
Organism: Pseudomonas sp. zfem005; assembly: GCF_032621735.1. Lineage (NCBI taxonomy): Bacteria > Pseudomonadati > Pseudomonadota > Gammaproteobacteria > Pseudomonadales > Pseudomonadaceae > Pseudomonas > Pseudomonas sp. zfem005. The sequence goes on from NZ_JAVYJE010000008.1 coordinate 307,522, forward strand.
GGCCGCAAAGCTCAGGTCCAGCCAGTTGCCGTTCCTCAGTTCGAGCAGCTGGCCTCCCAGGCCACACACCAGCACGCGGCCATCCAGCGCGCGAACCCTGAAGAGCTCGCCGCGCTCCTCCGGGTCGACGACCTCCTGCTGGCTGAAGGTTCCTCCTATCGCGGCCGGGGAAAAGTCGGGCCCCTTGCCGCCCAGGCTGTACATCACGCCGCTTTTGCCAAGCATGTACAGGGTGCCGCTGGCCGGGTCGAACGCCAGGGAGCGGATCAGGTCTTCGTCGAAATCAATGTAGGTCCACTGGCCCTGCAGCTTCAGCAGGACACGTGAGGCGTCCACATCCGGGTAGGCGTTGTATTGCGCGGCAAGCGCCACATCGCCCGAGCCCAGCGGCACGCCATCGAGGAAGAAGTAGTCGGGTTGGCGGGTCATCGATCGATCCATGTCCTATTTGGGGGGCGCCGGCGTCGCCAGGGGCGCGGCGGCGATCTTCGGCTTCTTGAACAGCGGAACATTGGCCTTCTGCTTGCTTTTGAAGGCCTTGTCGGTGGGGTTCACCTCCAGCTTCGTGTGGCCTGCCTCCAGCTGTTTGCGTACGCAGGCCTCGTCGCAGCCCATGGCGGACGAGACGGCTTGCGCTCCGCAGTCCAGGGCGATGCTGAAGTCGTATGGGTCGCCCAGTTTGGACTTTTTGGGAATCCGATCGTTGCGCAACTGGGCAAATTTGGCGCCCACCCGGCCATGCTCGTCCAGCTCGGTGGAGACCGGGTTGCGCGAGTCATGGTCCTTGCCTTCCACGCAGACGCAGGGGGCGGCGCCTTCGGAGTACTTGGGGTAGCGCGGTTGCCCGCGGGCCTCGCCGGCCTTGCGCTGTTCGGAAAGCTCGGCGACGGGAATGGGGTGGTGCGGTGTCTTGTCTCCACAGCCCACGCAGCTGTTCGGGCTGAACGGCACGAGCACACAGCGGCGGGCCTTGCAGCAGTCATCGGAACAGTCGCTGGCGATGGGTTTCTTGCAATTGTCGTTGACCTTCTTGGCATCGCCGGACTTCGCGCAGGGGTGGTCATCCAGGGCCAGCGCCACTTCGTCCAGGTAGGGCCAGGGGACGGTGTTGCCTTGCGAGCCGTGGTTGTGGGTCGTCAGGTCGGACATGCGATCCACGTTCTGGCCTTCGAACTTCACATCCATGGACCAGGCGGTGAAATACACCTTGCCCTTGATCTTCGATGTGATGACGCCTTTCTTCGGGGCGCAGCCGGCTTCGTCGCCATAGCTGGTCTTGAAGTAGCTCTTGTCCTTGAGCATCACTTCCTTGCCGGAGATCTTCACGGTGCGCGACCCGTTCGAGGTGTCGCTGGCCATTCCGGTGTTGGGGTAGGGGATGGGGACGCCGGGTGGTGTCGCGGGCGTTTGTGGCGGGGTGAAGCACACATCGGGGAAGCAGGCGACGGACTTCCCCTCGGCCGCCTTGCAGGAAATCTCCAGCCCGTTCGCGAACACCTGATTAGCCATCTCTCCTCCTGAGCGTTCATCCATTCCCGGACTGGCTTCAATCTAGCAGCGGGTCGGTGACGCGCCAGGGCCGCTCGGCGGTTGGGGAAGTAGCGGCCTAGAGCCTCGGCGAGCAGCCTGGGGGGCACCAGGCCGCTTCGTAGTGGGGCATTACTCCGCAGGTGAAGTGCTGGCGCCGAACCGCTCGCGCAGCAGATAGCGCAGGGATTCGCCCAGGGCTTCGCCGTGACCCAGGCCTTCGAAGGACTGGAAGCGGGCGTCGAGGCCGGGGACCTGGGCGAGGTCGTCCACCAGCTCCGTGGCGGCGCGCTCCGGGTAGGGCTCGGCGGTGCCGCGCGGGTTGGCCGGTTCCGCGCTGCCGCGCATCAGCAGCAGGCGCGCCGGATGGCCGGCGATGCGCTGCTCCAGCCCCGGGCGTTCGCCGAGGATGACGCCATCCCCCCACCAGAGCGACGGGCTGGCGGCGGCGAACTGGCTGAACTGCTGGGGCCGGGTGAACAGCGCATGCAACACCAGCAGGCCGCCGTAGGAGTGACCCCAGAGCGTTTGCCGGGTGGTGTCGAAAGGCGCTTGGGCGGCCACGGCCGGGCGCATCTTCACCAGCAGCAGGTCGAGGAAGGCGTCGGCGCCGCCGCTGGGCTGGCCGGTGAGCGGGTCGCGTTGGCCGGGCTTGTCGGGCTGCCGGGGCGTGTAGTCCAGGGTGCGGGCGTTGCGCTCGATGCGTTGCGGGGTCTGGTAGCCGATGGCGACCAGCAGCGGCGCATCGCCCTTGGCCAGGCCCTGCAGCAGGGGCGCGTCGAGCACGCCGAAGGCGGCATTGCCGTCGAGCATCCACACCACCGGGTAGCCGCCGGCCGGGGCCGGGCTTTTGGGCTTGGCGATCCACAGCTGGTAGTGGCGCTGGCCGTCCTCGGAGTCGAGTTTCAGGCTGCTGAAGGCGTAGGGCAGGTCCTGGCGCTGCAGCAGGCGCGTGTCCATCAGGGCGTTGGGGTCGGGTCGCGCCAGGGGCGCGACTCCGGGAAGTGCCACTGCCAGGGTGAAGGCCAGGGCAGAAGTGAAGCGGGGCAGTCTCATCAGGCGGTCTCGACGGTCAGAACGAGGCGGTCATGCTGGTGTAGAGGGTGCGGCCGGGCTCGTTGTAGGTGGCGGCGCCGGCACCGTCGATGTTGTTCACGCCCTGGGCGTTGCCTTCGCGGTACAGGCGCTTGTCCAGCAGGTTGTCGACGCCCGCGGTGAAGCTGAGGTTCTCGCTCAGGTCGTAGGTGCCGCTCAGACCCAGCAGTGCATAGGGCGAGAGCTGGTTGTTGGCGTTGCCGGTGACGCGGTTGCCCTGGTAGCCGTATTTCTTCGGCTTCTGCTTGCCGTACCAGGCGACGCTGGCCTGGAAGGACAGGTCTTCGCGGGCCTGCCAGTCGAGCATGGAGTTGAGGGTGTAGGCCGGGGTGACGGAAAGGGTGTCGCCGGTTTCCTTGTTCTTCGACTGCAGCATCCAGGTGAGGTTGTTGGTCCAGCTCAGCTGCTCGGTCAGCGGCAGGGTGAGGTTGCCTTCGATACCTTCCACCAGCGCCTTGGGCACGTTCTCCCACTGGAATATGCGGGCGTTGGCGTAGTTCACGCCGCCAACCACCTGGCCGCCGGTGGCGCTGCCGATGGAGGCCATGCCGGACTCGATCTTGTTCTTGTAGTCGTTGCGGAAGTAGGTCAGGCCGGCGACCAGGCCGTCCTTCTTGTACTCGATGCCCAGTTCCTTGTTGACGCTGGTTTCGGCGTCGAGGTCTTCGTTGCCGCGCAGGTAGCAGCTGGTGGTCTGGCCGTAGCAGCCCTGGCCACGGCTGTAGAGCAGGTAGTCGGAGTTCAACTGGTACAGGTTCGGCGCCTTGTAGGCGCGGGCGATACCGGCCTTCAGGGTGAGGGTGTCGGTGAGCGCGTGGGACAGGTTGAGCGACGGGCTCCAGTTGTTGCCGACGATGTCGTGGTGGTCGAAGCGCAGGCCCGGGGTGAGCATGGTGCCGGGGGCCAGTTCGATGTTGTCTTCGGCGAACAGCGAGAAGATCTGCGCCTCGGAGGTGGTGTCGCGGCCGCTGTTGGTGAGGCCGCCGATGGCGCCGCCTTCGGTGGTGGTCTGGGTGTTGGAGCTCGGGTCGTCCAGTTGCTGGCGGGTCCATTCGCTGCCCAGGGTCAGGGTCTGCGGGCGGCCGGCATCCAGGGGCAGGTTGAGCTCGCCGTGGGCGGTGAGGTTGCGCAGGGTGGCGGTGTAGTAGCCGCTGTTGGCGAAGATGCCTTCGGTGCCGCCGGCCAGGCCTTCGTTGATGCGGTTGTTGCGGGTCTTCTCGTACTGCAGGTAGGCCAGGGAGCTGCCGAAGTCCCAGTCGCCACGGTGGGTGAGGGCGTAGGTCTCGCGGAAGGTGCGGTTGGTCTCGTGGCCGAGCATCTTCTTCACGGTGGCGTTGCTGTTGGTGTTCTGGGTGTCGCCGGTGTAGAGGTTGCCCTGGCGGCTGAAGCCGGTTTCCAGCTCCAGGGTCTGCTCGGGGGTGAAGTTCCAGCTGAGCAGGCCGTTGACGTCCTTGTTGCGCACGCCTTCGCGGCCGGCGGGCAGGGTGCCGGCCTGGTTGCCGGTACGGGCGGATTCGTGGCCTGAGTTGATGTCCCAGTCGTCCGACTCGGTCTTGGCGACGTTGCCGTAGACGCGGTAGCTGAGGGTGTCGGTGAGCGGGCCGTTGAGGCCGAAGCTCAGGCGCTGGCTGGCGCCTTCGTCCTTGTGGGTGGGGAAGGAGGTGTAGACGGTGGCGTTGCCGTGGGTCTTGGCGCCGGCCTTCTTGGTGATGATGTTGACCACGCCGCCTGCCGCGCCGTTGCCGTAGCGCGCGGCCGCCGGGCCACGGATGACCTCGATGCGCTCGACCTGGTCGGCTGGCACCCAGTTGGTGTCGCCACGGCTGTCACGCTCGCCACGCCAGCCGTAGCGCACGGCGTTGCGGCTGCTCACCGGCTTGCCGTCCACCAGGATCAGGGTGTTCTCCGGGCCCATGCCGCGGATGTCGATCTGGCGGTTGTTGCCACGCTGGCCGCTGGTGGAGTTACCGGTGAGGTTCACGCCCGGCATGGTGCGGATGATCTGCGACAGGTCGTTGGCCGGCGGGCGCTTCTTGATGTCTTCGGCGGTGATCACCGAAACCCCTGGCGCCTGCTTGGTCTCTTCCTCGGCGGTGGCGATGACGTTCTGGGCTTCCAGCTCGATGCCGGGGGCACTGGCGTCGATGTTGGCCGCGTGCACGGCGAACGACAGCAGGCAGCTGGACAGCAGCAGGAAGGGGATGGCGGTGGAAGACGGGCGAGGCGACATGGACGATCTCCGGTAATGCCTTGGGATGCGCGAAGATCACGAATGATATTAATTGTTATTTGAGAGTAAAGCGCATTAACTTTCTAAACACTTCGTGATGATCCCTGTTAGGGGGATTCGCGAGCAGAGCTCGCTCCTGCGACAGGGTGCAAAACCTGCGATTGAGCCCCGTAGCCTGGGCTTCAGCCCAGGGTTTCCTGCACGGTGCCGCTCCCGGGCTGAAGCCCGGGCTACAGGAGGGAGCACCCTGCCGTGTAGGGCGGGTGAAACCCGCGATTGGATCGTGCGGGGCGCCGGGTGTGGGAGCGGTTTCAACCGCGAAAAAGCATCGCGAATGAATTCGCTCCTACAGGTCGAGCGTAGGGCCATTGCGTCATGTGGCCGACAGCTCCGTAGCCTGGGCTTCAGCCCAGGGTTTCCTGCACGGTGCCGCTCCCGGGCTGAAGCCCGGGCTACATGAGGGAGCACCGGGCTGCCGGCAGACTCAAGGTGTAGGGCGGGTGAAACCCGCGTTTGAGTCGTGCGGGGCGCCGGGTGTGGGAGCGGTTTCAACCGCGAAAAAGCATCGCGAATGAATTCGCTCCTACAGGTCGAGCGTAGGGCCATTGCGTCATGTGGCCGGCAGTTCCGTAGCCTGGGCTTCAGCCCAGGGGTTCCTGCACGGCGCCGCTCCCGGGCTGAAGCCCGGGCTACATGAGTGGGCATCGCGCCACCGGCAGCCGCAGGTGCAGGCACAGGCCCGGGTGGGCGTTGCTGGCCCAGAGCTGGCCGCCCTGCAGTTCGATGGCGCGGCGGGCGATGGCCAGGCCCAGGCCGAAGCCTTCGCCGGTGCCGCCTTCCAGGCGTTGGTAGGGGAGGAAGATGCGTTCCAGGTCTTCCTCGGCGACGCCGGGGCCCTGGTCGCGCAGGCGCAGGTGCCAGCAGTCGCCCTCACGCTCGCCGTCGAGGCTTACCCTGCCGCCTTCAGGGGAGTGGCGGATGGCGTTGCGCAGCAGGTTCTCCAGGGCCTGGGCGAGGCTGTCGAGGTGCACCTGCACGCGGCAGTCGGCATCCAGGGTGCAGGGCAGGCGTGCGGCGTCCCAGCCGCTTTCGAAGCAGGCGTCCTCGCGCAGGGCTTCCCAGACCGAAAGCACCTGCACCGCTTCGGTGGGCAGCTGCGGGCGCTCGGTGTCCATCCAGGCCAGGTCGAGGGTGTCTTCCAGCAGGCGTTGCATATCGGTGATTTCGCGGTCCAGGCGCTGGCGCAGCTGCTCGGGCGGCAGCTCGCTGTCGTGGGCGATGCGCAGCCGGGCCAGCGGGGTGCGCATCTCGTGGGACAGGGTGCGCAGCAGCAGGCGCTGCTGGCCCAGGCTCAGGCGCAGGCGCTCGGCCATGTGCTCCAGGGCCTCGGCCAGCTCGCCCAGCTCGTCGCGGCGGTCGGCCAGGGGCGTGCCCAGGGGCGCGGTGTCTAGTTCGTCGGCGCGCAGGGCATCGGCGCGGTCGCGCAGGCGATTCAGCGGCACCACGAGGTGGCGATAAATCAGCAGGCCGAGCAGGGCCGCCAGCAGCGTTGGTACCACGCCGTGGGTGAAGAGGTGGGTCCAGGGCGTGAGGCCGCTGGGCAGCAGGCGCTCGGGCAGCTGGAGCACCAGGCGGCCGTTCTCCGGGTGCTCGGGGAACTCGATGCTGACGTAGGGCAGCTCGTCCTGCAGGCGCCGGCTCATGGGCCAGTCGAGCTTGCGCATGAAGGTCAGGTGGCTGGATTCCTCGGCGTTCAGCAGCGTGCCGTCGAGGCTTTCCAGGCGCGGGCCGAGCACCGCCACCCAGGTGTCTTCGCGGCTGGCCAGGTCCTGGCGGAAGCGCGCGACGCCGGCCGCGCCTTCGTTCTCCCAGGCCTGCTCGGCCTGCAGCGCGTACTGGGCCAGGTAGTCGCGGTCGGCCGGGGCCAGGAAGTAGGTGCTGCGCTCCACCGACAGGCCCCAGGTGTAGATGAGCCAGGTGAGCAGCAGGCAGAAGCCGACCTGCAGAAGCGCCAGCTTCCACAGCAGGGGATGGCGGCGCATCAGGAGCGGTCCGTCTCGACCAGCAGGTAACCCTGGCCGCGCACGGCCTGGATCTGCAGGCTATGCAGGCCGATATCGGCGAGCTTGCGGCGCAGGTTGCAGACGTGCACGTCGAGCCCGCGATCCAGCCGCGTGTAGGCGCGGTGCAGCACGCATCGGTAGAGGAAGGGCTTGCTCAGGGCCTCGCCCGGATGCGCCTGCAGGGTGGCCAGCAGGCGGTACTCGGAGGGCGTCAGCCCGGCGTTGCGGCCCTGGTGCCGGACGTCCTGGGCCTGCTCGTCGAACTGCAGCGGCGTGTCCGCACGCTGCACCGGCTGGCGGCGGTCGAGGCGCACGCGGCGCAGCAGGGCGTCGGTGCGCGCGTCCAGCTCGGCGAGGCTGAAGGGCTTGGGCAGGTAGTCGTCGGCGCCGCGGGTGAAGCCGGTGATGCGGTCCTGCTCGGCGCCCAGCGCCGACATCAGCATCACCGGGGTGTCCTGGCGGCTGCGCAGGGCTTCCAGCAGCTGCAGGCCGTCGAGGCCGGGCAGCATGATGTCCAGCAGTACCAGGTCGAAGTGGCCGTTCTCGGCTGCATCCAGGCCCAGGGTGCCGGTGCTGCAGGTGGTGACGGCGAAGCCGCGCTGGCGGAAGTGGGCGTCCAGGTCCTCGCGCAGCCGGGGGTCGTCTTCGACCAGCAGCAGGCGGGGTGAGGAGGCGGGGAATTCGATTTGAGAATATTTCACATTTGGAAATATCTCATTCCCCGGGGGTGCCTGGCAATCGCGCGATGGTCGCAGGGGTCAGCGCGTGGCGGGCTCCACCACCACCTGGTTGCGGCCCTGGCGCTTGGCCCGATACATCATTTCGTCGGCCTGCTTGAGGGTGGCTTCCAGGCTCCGTCCGCCGGGCGTCCATTCGGCCACGCCGAGGGAGATGGTCACCTGGCCGACGCCTTCGGTACGCGCCTCCTCCACCGAGTGGCGCAGGCGTTCGGCGACTTCCGAGGCTTCCGCCAGCGTGGTGCCGGGCAGCAGCAGGAGGAACTCCTCGCCGCCCACGCGGCAGGCCAGGTCGCGGTCCCGCGAGCAGGCCTGCATCACCGTGGCGATCACCTTGAGCGTGCGGTCGCCGGCGTCGTGGCCGAAGCGGTCGTTGACCTTCTTGAAGTGATCGATGTCCAGGGCCACCACCGCCAGGTCGCGCTCGCCGCCCCGGATGGCCACCAGGGCTTCCTCCATCGCGCGGCGGTTCAGCAGGCCCGTCAGCGGGTCGGTCTGCGCCTCATGGTTGAGGCGGCCGAGCTTCTCCTGCATCAGGGCGATGCCGGTGATCAGGGCCTGCTTGATGTGCGCGGCCTCGAAGTACCAGGCGCGCACCGTGGCCAGGCGTTCCGAGCTGCCCGGCTCGCCCATCTGGCGGGCGCCGGCGGCCAGCTGGCGCAGCGGGTCGGCGATCAGCCGTGTCGTCCACCAGAGCACCGCGAAGCCCAACAGCGCCAGGGGCATGGCAGCGACGAGCACGTGCCGGACCAACCCCTCCAGCGCCACCAGGGTGGCCTGGCGTGGCTGCTGCGAAACCACGCCCCAGCCGGTTCCCGGGATGCCGGCATAGCCGGAGAGCATCTCCACGCCCTTGGAGTTCACATACACCAGGGTGCCGCTGCGCCCGCCCAGCACGGCATCGTCGACGGCGCTGGCACCGACCTGCTGGCCGATGCGCGCGGGGTCCGGGTGATAGAGCAGCCGGCGGTTGGCGTCGATCAGGTAGACGTATGCATCCTGGTGGAAGTGCAGGCCGATCAGGCCGTGCAGCAGGTTGTCCTTGCGCATGTAGATCGAGCCGCCGACCAGGCCCAGGTACCGGCCGTCGGCATCGAGTACCGGCTGCGAGACGAAGACCACCAGCCGCCCGCTGGCGGCGTTGAAGGGTTCGCTGATCAGCGGGCGGCGGGCACGCAGCGCCTCCTCGAGGCCGGGGGAGCGGCCGCTTCCATCGAGCTGAGGCGCCTCCGGCACGGCGGCCAGCACGCGGCCATCGGCGGCGACCACGGCGATGGCGTTGAAGCCGGCATCCTGCAGGTCGAGCCGGCGTGCCTCCTCGGCGAGCAGCTGCGGGTCATCGAAGTGCTTACCCAGCAGCGCCGCGCTGTACGCCAGCTGTTGCTGGGCCGCCTGCAACTGGGCGCCGATGCTGCTGGCCAGCTTCTGGGCGTAGGCGTGGTTGTTCTTCAGCGCGCCGTCCAGCAGCGAGGCCTTCTGCACCCGGTAGGCCGCATACAGGCCGTTGGCCAGCGTGGCGATGCTGGCCAGCAGGACGAGCAGCAGGATCAGGTGGCGGAGCCGTGTCGCGGGGAAGGGGGTGGGGTTCATCGACGACGACTCTCCTGCGACGCGTGGGGGGACCGGCCGCGCGCCCAACGACGGCATGCAGCGGGGGCGGCGTCAGCAGTGTAGCCAAGGCGCAGGCGCGCGCCCCGGGACCCTGGCCCTCAGTCGAAGCCCTTGAGCACCGCGAACTCGTCCACCGGGGCGCGCTCGGAGCGCAACTGGTTGATCGGCGCGGAGCGGTCGGCGTGGCCCAGCGCCATGCCGCAATAGAGCAGCTCGTGCTCGGGCAGCTCGAAGTGGGCGTGCAGGCTCTGGCGCACCATGCCCCAGGCTTCCTGCATGCAGGTGGCGAGGCCGCGTTCCTCGGCCACCAGCGCCAGGGACTGCATGAACATGCCCAGGTGCGCCCACTGGCCGTGGCCCATGGAGCGGTCGATGACGAAGAACAGCCCCACCGGCGCGCCGAAGAACTGGAAGTTGCGCGACATGGCGCGCAGGCGCGCGGCCTTGTCTTCACGGGGGATGCCGAGCTTGGCGTAGAGCGCCTCGCCGATGGCGTAGCGGCGGGTGCGGTAGGGCTCGGTCAGCCCTTCCGGGTAGATGGGGTGCTCGCCGGCCTCGCCCACGGGGTTCTTCATCAGGGTTTCCAGGGCGACGCGCTCCACCGCGGCCTTGGCGGTGCCGCTCACGGCGATGACCTTCCAGGGTTGCAGGTTGCCGCCGGAGGGCGACCAGCGCGCGGTGTCCAGCAGTTCGCGCAGGGTGGCGGCGTCGACGGGCTCGGCGGTGAAGGCGCGGACGGAGATGCGTTGCTTGAGGGTTTCGGCTACGGACATGACGGCGCTCCTTGGCGGGTGATGGCGCGGCCGGGGCCGTGCGGACCCGGGCGAACTTAGCGAAAAGCCCGTCCTTGACGCCACAGGCAGAACTGCCAAGAACCATCACCCGGACGCCAGCCCGGGTGATGGCGCCGGTTACTGCGCGGTGCTGGCCGGCTGCTCCCAGAAGCGCGGGAAGGTTTCGTGGGGGTACTGCTTGCCGTCGTACTTGAGGGTCTTGCGCTCGGTGCGCAGGTACTTCTCCCCGGCGGCCGAGTCGCCGGTCACCTTGGCGGCCAGCACCAGGTCGGCGAAGCCGTTGCTGCGGGTCTTGGCGATGTCGAGGGTGACCTTGGCGCTTTCGGTCATGAAGTCCGGGTCGTTGACGCAGAGGGTGCCCTTGATGGTGGTCCATTCGCTGAGGTAGGCCCTGAGCACCGGGCGCAGGGCCTTGCCGTCCGGGGCGAACAGGGTCAGCTCTTGGTCCGAACCACCGTCGGGGCAGCTGGCGCCGCGGGCGGTGCTGTCGAACACCAGGCCAAAGGCGCGCACGCCCGGCGCCAGGTGGTAGCGGGCGGTGTCCAGCCACAGGCTGCCGGCGCTCACCTCGGTGACGGCGTCTTCGTCCAGGGTCGAGTCGTAGCGCTCCAGGAATGCGCCGCTCTTGCCGTCCACCTTGGCCACCAGCAGAGCGAGGCTGCGTTCGCCGGCGGAGATGCCTTCATCGCCCGGGCGGATATAGGCGAGGGCGACCACCGCCTTGGCCTTGTCGTCCGGCCAGGGTTTGCAGGCGGCGGCCACCAATGGGCCTTCGTTGTAGGTGTCGGGCATCGCCCAATCGTGCTGGCCCAGTTGCTTGGCCAACGCGTCGATCAGCGGTGCGGGGCAGGGTTGCGGGTCGCGGGCCTGGGCCTGGCCAGCGAGGCAGGCGCAGGCGAGCAGGGCGAGGCGGGGAGCCCAGGAGGCGAGGCGGCGGTAACGCTCCATGTCGACGGTTCCGTGTGGGGGAAAGGCCGACATTCTAGCCGCCGCTACGGGGGGCGGAGTGGCTGACCGGTTCGCATTTCTGCCGATTGGCCTAGCCGGCCTAGCCAGCGTTGGCGGCCAGGGGCGCGCCGACCGGTTCGCGGGCGGCCTCGAACTCCAGGGCCGGGTCGGCGATGGGCTGGCGCAGCAGCATCTCGCGGTCGCGCTCGTAGTGGTTGAGCACCCGCCAGGGCAGGTGGCGGCCCTGGCGCGGCAGCAGGTCCCCGCCGCGCTGCACGTAGCCCGACTGCAGGGCGCCCATGACGCTGCCCGGTTCCATCTCGCCCTCCGGCGCGCGGGGTGTGCACACCTCCAGTTCGTGCTTGCCCATGTGGTTGAACAGGCGGCAGAGGTAGCTGGAGGCGATGTCGGCCTTGAGCGTCCAGGGCGCGTTGGTGTAGCCGAAGATCGAGCCCATGTTGGGGATGCCGTGGGCCAGCACGCCCTTATAGGTGAGGCGGTCGGACAGGCTCTTGCGCTGGCCGTCCACCAGCAGGTCGATGCCGCCCAGGGCCCGCAGCTGCAGGCCGGTTGCGCTGATGATGATGTCCGCCGGCAGCTCGGCGCCGGATTCCAGGGCGATGCCCTGCTCGGTGAACGTGGCGATGCGGTCGGTGACCACCGAGGCGCGGCCCTGGCGCAGGGCGGCGAACAGGTCGCCGTCGGGCACCGCGCAGAGGCGCTCGTCCCAGGGCATGTAGCTGGGGGTGAAGTGGCGCATGTCGACCTTGCCGCCGAGCTGCCTTTTCACGCTGCCCAGCAGCCAGGCGCGGACCTTTTCCGGCCAGCGCCGCGCGGCCTTGTAGATGACCCGCTGCAGCCAGATGTTGCGCGTGCGCGCCATGGCGTAGACCCAGCGCTCGGGCAGCACGCGGCGCAGGGCGGCGGAGACCACGTCCTTGCCGGGCACGCTGATGATGTAGCTGGGCGAGCGTTGCAGCATGGTGACGTGGCCGGCGCGTTCGGCCATGGCCGGCACCAGGGTCACGGCGGTGGCGCCGCTGCCGATGACCACCACGCGCTTGCCGCTGTAGTCGAGGTCGTCCGGCCAGTGCTGTGGGTGGATCAGGCGGCCCTGGAAGCGCTGCATGCCGGGGAAGTCGGGCTGGTAGCCCTGGTCGTAGTCGTAGTAGCCGACGCAGGAGACCAGGAAGCGCCCGGTGAACACCCGTTGCGCGCCGCTGGCCTCGTCACGGGTCTTGACCGTCCACAGCCGCTCATGGCTGGACCAGGAGGCTTCGGTGCAGGCCAGGCCGAAGCGGATCCTGCGGTCGACGCCGTGCTCGCGGGCGGTGTCTTCGATGTACTGGCGGATGGTGTCGCCGTCGGCCAGGGTCTTGAGCTGGTCCCAGGGGCGGAAGGCGAAGCCGAAGCTGAACATGTCGGCGTCCGAACGGATGCCGGGGTAGCGGAACAGGTCCCAGGTGCCGCCCACCGCCTGGCGCCGCTCGATGATGGCGAAGTCCATCTGCGGTGCCTCGCGCACCAGGTGGCAGCCCATGCCGATGCCCGAGAGCCCGGCGCCGATGATCAGCACGTCGTGATGGTCGTTCAAGGTCGGCCTTCCTTCTTGTTGTTCTTGTGTGGAGCAAGTCATAGCAGGCTTTTCCCGGCCTGCCCGCCGGCCCTTTGGCGGGTTGTCGGGCACGCAGGGGTTTTGTCCGGGTGTAGGGCGGGTGAAACCCGCGGGCAAAGTGATGCCGGGATGTCGGGTTTCACCCGACCTACGGGGGCGCCGCTCAATGCTCGCGTCGGTAGCTGAAGCGACAGCCGCTGGGGTCGGTGAAGGTGAGGCCGTCGGCGTCGAGGCTGTAGCCGTAGCTCACCAGCGCATCGTTGGCGGTGGAGAGGGTGACGCGGCCGGGGCTCTCGATGTGCCAGGTGCCGCTGTCCCACCAGGTGAAGCCGCCGGGGGCGTCGGGGGTGCCGCTGTACAGGCCGTTGGCGTCGAAGCGCAGGCTGCTGGCGTACTTGGTCGCGCAGGGTGGGGACTGGCTCTTGCGCCATTGCCCCAGCAGTTGGTTTTCCAGGTCGGTCATGTCGTGCTCCGGTGGTTGCCGGTGCGGGGTGCCTGGGGGGCACCTCGCACCGGTCCTGTCGCCCCTACTTGGCGCCGGCCGCCAGGTTGGTAGGCCTGGCTCGGGCCTTCGGCGCCTTGCCGAGGTCCTTGAGCACACCACCGGCATCGCTGATGAGGGTGGTCAGCTTGCTGCGTTCGGCGTCGCTCATCACCGTATCGTAGTCAAGCAATGCGCTGGCGTTCTTCGGATCGGCCTTGCGTTTGTGGAAACGCTTGGCCAGCCGCTTGGCCGCGATGGCGGCGAAGTGCGGCTTGAGCACCGACGAATCCAGCGCCGCCTGGATGGCGTCCAGGCCCTCGGTGAGGTGGTCGCCACCGATGGCCAGCACCAGGTGCGCGTCGGGGGTGGAGAGCACCCGATGGGCGGCTTCGGCGTGGCGTGCCTCGACCGCCGCGGTGACCATCACCGTGGCGCTGCCGGCGGCGTGGGCGACCATGCCGTCGATCTCCCAGTGCACTTCCACCTTCACCTCGTGCACGCCGGGGACGCCGAACAGCGCGCCTTCGGCGCCGCGCATCAGGGTCATGGATTCGCTGATGCGCTCACCCGGCTGCAGCAGGGCGTAGGGCTGGTCCTCGACGCAGTGCACCAGGGTGCGGTAGCTGCGCGGGGTGCCGGCGGGGTCGATGACGCTGCCACTGACGAAGTCGCTCTTCAGGCTCAGGTTGGCCGGTACCCGCACCGGCTGGTCGCCCCGGTTGACCAGGGCGATGCCGACCCGCACCGGCGCGCCCAGGGGCACTTCGCCGAGCAGCGGGGTGACGTCCAGGTCCAGGCCCAGCACCTCGGCTTCGAGGTCCGTCGGGGTGATGCTCGGCATCGCCGTGGAGGCGCTGCCAAAGGCCACCGAGCCGGGGCGCACGAAGGGGTCGGGGTAATGGCGCAGCTGCTTGAGGTTGTCCGGGTGGAAGGACCACTGGATGTTGCTGGGGAAGGGCGTGGCCGGGGTGCCGGCGGCGGCGATCACGTCGCTGGTGCACATGAAGCCGAAGTCCGCCGAGTTGTGGTACAGGCCCATGGCGTGGCCGATCTCGTGCACGGCGGTGCGGAAGTAGGGCGCCGCGGCGGTGCCGAAGCGCTTGCCGCTGACCGTTCCCCAGCCGGCTGCGATGGTCCAGTGGGAGGCGATGCCGATGCCCTCGCGGGGCACGTTGTTGGAGTCGGTGCCGCCGTTGTCGTACATGATCCCGCGCGGGGTGGAGTCGATGTTCTTCACCGCCAGCACGTGGTAGCGCCATTCGGTGTCGAGGTTGACCACCGCACGCCGCGCCAGCATCGCCGCGTGCATCTCGGCGTCGGACCAGGAATTGCCGCTGGCCTCGGCGACGTTGGTGTCGCTGAGGTTTACCGCCACCTGCCAGCCCACGGCGTCCATCACCGTCTGCCAGGTGTGCCCGAGGCCGCTGTTGGTCGGCTGCTCGGAGCCGGAGACAGTGTCGATCTCCACGGTGCAACGGCGGTAGTAGCTCGACAGCCAGCCCATGGTCATGCGCCCGATCACCGCGTTGGCGGCGTTCTTCACATCACCCTCGGCGTAGTCGGAGGGCGAGGGATAGCCCGCCGGCCCTGCCATGCGCACCATCTGCGTGGTCAGCTTGGAGTCCAGCGCCCAGCTGTTGGGGGCGGTGAAGCGCCACAGCTCGAAGCCGAGGTTGAAGCTGTTGCCCAGGTAGAAGTTCTCCGGCAGCGAGGTGACGCGAATGTAGTAGCGGTAGCGCGAGCGCGACAGGATCGGGATGCCCGAGGCGGGGTTGGGCCCGGCCAGGAGGATGGGCTTCAGGCTGGTTTCCGGGCGGCTGCCGAGCAGCGGGATCGGCGAGGCGATGGGCAGCGGCAGGAAGATGGTCGGCCGCTGGTAGAGGTCGCCGCTGGCGGTGCGGCCGGCGCTGTGGGATTCCACGCGCAGGGTGCCGTCATAGGACACCAGTGGCGCACCGGTGGGCTTGTAGTTGAGCAGCCAGCAGCCGGGGCGGATGCTGCGCAGCGGCGGCACGATGATCGGGCCGGGCACTTGCCTGGGCAGTTCGGCGATGGGGGGGAGGGCGCTGGCCGTTCGGGCGTCTTCCTGCTCGGGCGGCAATACATCAGGCATGGGTGGGGTTTTGTCGAGGCTGGACATCGTTGAACACTCCTATTCAACAAGGGGCGCACCCTGCCCGTACTCCGAACCACGCGAGCCATTGCATGACGCCGGTACGACACCCCTGGAAGGTTCCTTTTTAGGGTCGTGTCATGCGTACCACGTGCGCATGGCCCGGTGAGTATGCGACTGCGCCAGGCCCTGCATAGCGCCGCCCATCGCCCGCAGGCCGTGCGGAGCGACCGGTTGTCGGAGCGCCCGGAAGCCCTGTAAGGGCGCCGCTACAGAGCCCCGCGCAACCGAACTTTTCGTGCTTGTCGATATGCCGGAAAGGCGTTTGCGTGGGGAGGGGACGAGGGGTTTGGGTCGGCCACGTGCATGGGGAATCGGTGGGCTGAAGCCCACCCTTGTATCTACGCCCACCCTGAGTCCACCCTTGTAGGAGCGAATTCATTCGCGATCGGGCTTCCAGGGAACCCCGCCTCAACGGGTACGGATCTCCCCCCGCGCGAGGCTTTCGGCATCGTTGCCGAGGGCGTCCTTCAATTGCATGTCGGCGCCTTGCTCGCGCAACTGATCCAGCAGTTGGGTGCGCTGGAACAGCGCGGCGTACATGGCGGCGGTCTGCCCGGCGGCGTTGCGCTGATCGGTGGGGCAGGCGGCGTTCATCAGGCGGCGGGCGATGCCCAGTTCGGCCTTGAAGATGGCGCCCATCAGCGCGGTGTTGCCCCGGCCGTCCTGCAGGCAGGGATCGGCGCCGGCGGCGAGCAGGGCGTCCACCGCTTCGGCGTGGCCGTGGTAGGCGGTGAGGATCAGGGCGCTGTAGCCCTTGGTGTCTTGCGTGTTCAGGTCGTAGCCGGCGTCGATGAAGGCCTGGAGCACATTCAGGCGGCCTTCGCGCGCGGCGTCGAAATAGCGTTGGGCCAGTTCGGCTTTGATGGTGGCCGGGTCGGGTGATGGCTCGGCCTGGGCCAGGCCGACCCAGAGCAGCAGGGTGAGAAGTGTGTATTTCATCTCGGGCCTCCGTAAGCCGGCCCGCGTGTGCGGGCCGGCGTTGGGTGGGTCAGTCGGTGAGCTTGGCGGCCAGGGCTTTCACCTTGGCCAGGTCGCCACCGGCCACCTTGGTGACACGGGTGCCGTAGTCGGCATCGGCCTTGTAGAGGAAGGACAGCATGATGTGCTTGCTCTCGCTGTCGGTGCCGGCGAGGGACTGGCCGAAGCTGTTGACCAGGTCCTGTTGGTCCTTCTTGCCGTAGGAGCGGTACAGGTCACCGGCCTGCTTGAAGTTCTGCTCGCGCTGGATGCCGCGCTGCTGGGTGCTGCCCTGCAGGGGCGTCTCGACGTAGCGGGCGCTGGCGGTGGCTTCGCGGGGCTGCAGGCGGCTCGGCTCGTAGTTCACGCCGCTGCTGGTGTGGCCGACGTTCATGCTGCCGTCCTGGTTGCCGTTGTTCACCGCACCACGGGGCTTGTTTACCGGCAGTGACAGGCCGTTGGTGCCCACGCGGTAGAGCTGGGTGTCGGCGTAGGCGAACACGCGGCCCTGCAGCAGGCGGTCTTCGGAGGGCTCGATGCCCGGCACCAGGTTGGAGGGCGCGAGGGCGACCTGCTCGGTTTCCTGGAAGAAGTTGTCGACGTTACGGTTGAGCACCATCTGGCCGATCTTGCGCTCGGGCACGTCGGGCCAGACCTTGGTGGCGTCCAGCGGGTCGAAGTCGAAGCGCGCCAGGTCCTTGGGCTCGAGCACCTGGATGTACAGGTCCCACTTCGGGTAGTCACCCTTGGCGATGGCGTTCACCAGGTCGGTGGTCATGTGGCTGTAGTCCTTGCCCTGGACGGCCTCGACTTCCTTCGGGTCGAGGTTGCGGATGCCCTGCAGGGTCTTCCAGTGGAACTTCACGTAGTGCGTCTCGCCCTTGGCGTTGACCAGCTTGTAGGCGTGCACGCCGTTGCCGTCCATGAAGCGGTAGCCGGCCGGGGTGCCTTCGTTGGAGTAGAGCAGGGTGAGGGTGCGGATGGACTCCGGCACGTGGGAGAAAAAGTCGAAGCGGCGCGAATCGTCGTCCAGGTTGGTGCGCGGGTCCGGCTTGAAGGCGTGGACCATGTCCGGGAACTTGATGGCGTCGCGGATGAAGAAGGTGGGGAAGTTGTTGCCCACCAGGTCCCAGTTGCCGTCGGCGGTGTAGAACTTGGTGGCGAAGCCGCGCGGGTCACGCAGGGTTTCCGGGGAGTGGTTGCCGTGCACCACCGAGGAGAAGCGCACGAACACCGGGGTGCGCTCGCCGTTGCGGAAGACCTTGGCGACGGTCAGGTCGGCGATGTCCGCCGAGGCGACGAACTCGCCGTGGGCGCCGGTACCCCGGGCGTGCACCACCCGTTCGGGGATGCGTTCGCGGTCGAAGCGCTGCAGCTTCTGGATCAACTGCACGTCCTGCAGCAGCACGGAACCATTCGGCCCGGCTGTCTGAGAGTGCTGGTTGTCGCCTACGGGGGCGCCGTTGTCACGGGTCAGTGGTGCACCCACAGCCATGGAAAGATTGAACAGGCATGCCGCCGCCAGCAGGCCGGGGGCGGTGCGTTGGAATCTGGACATTTGCGTCTCCTGATGTCTCTGGTTCGGGTGTTGCGGCCTGAACCATAGGGAGCGCGGGAGGGGACGGATAATAGGATTTGGTCAGCCTGGCGATTAGGAAATATTAAAGGTCCTACGCGCGCCGCCTGCTTAGAGTTCTCGGGTACAAGCCCCACCCCGATTTCACCAGGAGGCCGCGCAAGCGGCTCGCACGCAGGACGACCCATGACCCTTACCGAATTGCGCTACGCCGTTGCCCTGGCGCAGGAACAGCATTTCGGCCGCGCCGCCGAGCGTTGCCACGTCAGCCAACCGACCCTTTCCGTGGGCATGAAGCGCCTGGAGGACTACCTCGGCGTGCTGCTCTTCGAACGCAGCAAGGGCGCCGTCTACCTCACCCCCATCGGCGAAAGCATCATCGAGCAGGCGCAGAAGGTGCTGGCCGAGGCCAACGCTGTGCTGGAAATGGCCCACGCCGGGCGCAACCAGCTGTCCTCGCCGCTGCGGGTCGGCGCCATCTACACCATCGGGCCCTACCTGCTCCCGCACCTGATCCCCCAGCTGCACACCGTGGCCCCGCAGATGCCGCTGTACATCGAGGAGAACTTCACCCATGTGCTGCGCGAGCGGCTGCGGGAAGGCGAGCTGGACGCCATCATCATCGCCTTGCCGTTCTCCGAGCCCGATGTGCTGACCAAGGTGCTCTACGACGAAGCCCTCTGTGTGCTGCTGCCCGCCGACCACCCGCTGGCGGCCGAGCAGCGTCTCTCGGCCGAGGCGCTGGAGGATGCCGAACTGCTGATCCTGGGGGAGGGCCACTGCTTCCGCGAGCGGGTGCTGGAGGTGTGCCCGGCCACCCAGCGTGCCAGCGTGGAATCCAGCTCCCTGGAAACCATCCGCCACATGGTCGCCTCCGGGCTCGGCGTCTCGGTGCTGCCCCATTCGGCGGTGAGCGGCCACCACTACTCGCCGGGCTCCGTGGCCATCCGCCCCTTCAGCGCGCCGGTGCCGTTCCGCCAGGTGGCCATCGCCTGGCGCGCCAGCTTCCCCAGGCCGCGCGCCATCGACGTGCTGGCCGACTCGGTGCGGCTGTGTTCGGTATCCCGTGGGCCGGGCGGAGAGGGTAGAGAAGGGGACGCGGGCCACTCAAAGGATGGGGGCTGACGAGGCGCGATTGCCTGACTATCAGTGGAACTCCGCATTCGTGAGCCCCTGTGGGCCGTCACCTATGTGAAGACGGAGGACGCTCGCCCCCGTCTATGAAACTGAGGTCATGACGGGTGCTTTGTTCACAGCAGGGGCGTTCCCGTCAATATTGACGGGGGCGTCGCGGAGCCCCGACCATGGCGCCTTTTCGACGACTCCGGGGCGGTGCGATGCAGGTTGTGGACGGCTATCTACAGGTGGGCCCGGATGAGCTGGAGCATCAATCGCTGGCCGAATTGCTGCGTGGACAGAGCCTGCCAATTCACTTCACCGGGGTGGATTTCAGCGGGCAGGACCTGTCGCGCATGGAGCTCTCCGGCGCGCGCTTCGAGCGTTGCCTGTTCGCCGCTGCCGACCTCACCGCCGCCATGCTCGAAGCCACCGAGTGGATCAGCTGCCGCGCGCCGGAGGCGGTCTTCCGCTCGGCGCAGCTCACCGATGCGCGCTTCCTGCGTTCGGACCTGAACAACAGCCGCTGGCAGCGCAGCAAGCTGGCCCAGGCGCGCTTCGAAGGCTGCAAGCTGACCGGCGCCAATTTCAGCGATACCTCCACCCTGGGCATGGTGTTCCACGACTGCGTGCTGCGCAGCGCCTGCCTCTCGGGGCTGTCGTTCTACAAGGGCGAGCTGTACAACCTCGACTTCGCCGAAGCCGATCTCAGCTACTGCGACTTCCGCAAAGCGGTGTTCGTCGAGGGTGGCAGCCTGTCCCTGGCGCGGGTCAACAACGCCCGTTTCGACCAGGCCGACCTGCGCGAGGCCAGCCTCGACGGCCTGCGCCTGGTGGATGCCAAGCTGTTCCACGGCGCCATCATTTCCCGCGCCCAGGCGTCGATGCTGCTGTCGGGGTTGGGCCTGACCGTCCTCTAGAACTAGCCCGGCCACTTCTCCAGGGCCGCGCGGCAATCCTCCACCAGCGCCGGCATGTCGGCCTCGATTTCCTGCCAGCCCAGCAGCGCCAGGGCCTCCTGCGCCGCGGTGCGCAGCGGCGCCCATTCCGGGTGTTCGAAGTTGTTGCCTTCCAGGTTGACGTAGGCGCCGTGGCCTAGGGTCATGCAGGCGGCCAGCAGCGCCTGCAGCTGCCCATGTGCCCGTGGCTGGAGCCGTGGCGGGAAGCCTTCGACGAAGGCCTCGAGGTGATCGAGGTAGGAGGACCAGAGATCGCAGTCGGCGCAGCAGCCGATGTTCGCCAGCTGCCAATCGGCGCTCCCGGCGAGGAACTGCAGCGCCGGGCCCAGTTCACCGAGGAGGATCAGCCGGCGGTATTCCTCTTCGCCGTACCAGAACCAGATCAGCGAGGCGAGGCTCTCCGGGTTCGCGGCACCGGCTTCAGCCATGCCGCGCACCCGCGTGCCACCAGGCGGGGCGCCCATCCTCGAAGGATTCATAGGTGGGCATCAGCGTGGGGGAATCCTTGTGGTCGAGGCTGCCCACCAGGAGGGCGATGGTCGGCTCGTCGTCGATGGCGCCCAGGGAGCTGCCGCAGTGGGCGCAGAAGGCACGGCTGGAATAGTCGGAGGAGCGGTAGGTCGCCGGGGCGCCGGCGGGGCCGGTCCAGCGCAGCCGTTCGCGCGGCACTTCCACCCAGGCCACCGTCAGCGCGCCGCTGTGCCGCTGGCAGAACTCACACGAGCAGGTGTGCGGGTTTTCGAGTGGGCCCTGCACCTCGAAGCGCACCTGGCCGCACAGGCAACCGCCCTGATGGATATCCGTGGTCATCGCCGCCTCCCTGGGCATCACTGCAATGGTGGCGAAATCTAGCACGGGGAGGGCGGCGGGTGATGGGATGCGCTTCAGGGGGTCAATGGGTCACGACTTTGTACTGCCAGAGCTCGCGTCCGCCCTTGTGGTACTCCCTCTTGTAGCTGACCAGGCCTTCGAATTCGGACCCCTTGCCTGCCCAGAAGTCCTTCCACCAGCTGCGGATCGACGCCTGGTCTTCATTGATGAGCTCCCACTCGCCCACATTGGGATCGAGGAACAGCACGTGCTCCCTGTCGAGGCTGCTGAACGCCAGGGCATGCCCGCCATCGGCGCCATCCACCACGTAGATGTAGGCGCCCGGGACCGCCAGTACATGGTCGATCACATCCTGGCGCGTGCGCAGCCCGGTGAATTTCTTGAAGGGGCCGCCGCCTTCCCGCTTGGTCACCGTCAGGCCGAATCCCTCCATGCTGTTGTCGCTTTTCTTGTTGCGTTGCCTGTGGCTCTCCAGCAGTTCCTGGATGGTCTCTGGGCCGATGATGTCGTAGATGCTTTCACCGGGCGTCAGATGGCCCGCCAGAACGGCCCTGACCCAGCGGCGGCAGGCTTCGAGGCATACGCCACGGGCATCGTTCCCGGTGTAGGCGAGGGCGGTGGACTGGCTGACCTTGTGGCGTTCGATAGTCATGACACTTCCTTGTTCATGGGGTGGGCGTTCGTTGCGCTTTCTGGCCTGCTGGCTGAGGGAGTGCAACAGCGGAGGCGATTGAGACTAGCCAGCGTCAGAGTGCTGTCAATGGACGACAACGAGGTGGCCTCATGCTCAATTCCAGCCTTCATGCAGGGCTGTGCGCAGTCAAGATCACCCGGTTACGGACGGGGCTTTCGCATGACGCGCAGGAAACACTTTGCAAAAGCCCGCTCGTTGAGCGCCTGCCCCGGGATTCTGTAATTTATTTGCCGTGAAGCCGGGCCCCTCTGGCGGTTAATACCGCGATGTCGGAATCACAGTCTGTACAACTTCGACTGCAAGGAGGGGCTCCAATGACCGCCCTAGATACGTTCCTGTTTTCCGACTTCCTCGGCACCGCCACCTGGCTGTGGCTGGTCTTCTTCGCCGTGGTGTTCGCCCTGCTGGCCTTCGACCTGGGCGTGCTGCATCGCGATAACCGCGAGATCGGCGTCAAGGAAAGCCTGCTGCTTTCCGCCGGCTACATCACTGCCGGCCTGCTGTTCGGCCTCTGGGTGTTCTTCCAGAAGGGCGGCGACGCCAGCATGGATTACCTCACCGGCTTCCTCATCGAAAAATCGTTGTCGATGGACAACGTGTTCCTCATGGCGATGATCTTCAGCTTCCTTGCTATCCCCCGGGAGTACCAGCACAAGGTGCTGTTCTGGGGAATCATGGGGGTGATCGTGCTGCGTGCCGTGATGATCGGCCTGGGTGCGGCGCTGATCCACGAGTTCAGCTGGATCCTCTACGTGTTCGGCGTGTTCCTGGCCATCACCGGCGTGAAGATGCTGTTCTCCAAGGTGGATGACCACCCGGACCTGGAGAACAACGCGCTGGTGAAGTTCCTGCGCCGGCGCATGCGCGTGACCGATAGCCTGCACGGGCAGCGCTTCTTCGTGCGCCAGGCGGATGCCACCGGCAAGACCGTGTTCTGGGCCACGCCGCTGTTCCTGGCCCTGGTGATGATCGAGTGCGCCGACCTGGTGTTCGCCATCGACAGCGTGCCGGCGATCTTCGCCATCACCCAGGACCCCTTCATCGTCTACACCTCGAACATCTTCGCCATCCTCGGCCTGCGTGCCCTGTACTTCGCCCTGGCGGCGCTGATCCACCGCTTCGCCTACCTGAAGTACGCCCTGGCCCTGGTGCTGGTGTTCATCGGCACGAAGATCTTCCTGGTGGGCATCATCGGCAAGATCCCGGCGGTGATCTCCCTCAGCGTGACCCTGGGCCTGCTGGTCGGCGGCGTGCTGCTGTCGCTGTACAAGACCCGTGGCCAGGCGCCGCAGCCCATCGAGGAAAACCGCGCGAGCTGATGGCGCGGCGTCACACCCGCCCCCTCGCGCACTGACGCGCCGAGGGGGCTTTTTGTTAGGCTGCGCTCCTTTTTTCGCAAGGAGCACTGCGTGGCCCTTTCAGCATGGAAGCACCTGCCCTCGTGGGCGGCCCTGTTCGTCGCCACCACGGCGAGCGCCCATACCCTGCCCAGCACGGTGTACCGCGGCACGGCGGGGGATATGCAGCTGGAGGTCATCCTCCAGTTCGACAGCGCCTGGGACGGCATGGCCGGGTTCGTCGAAACCTCGGCGGCGGCCGATCACCTGACCCTGGAAACGACGCCCTATGACCCCAGTGAGCCGCTGCTGATCAACCTGCGCGACGGCACGCCACTGCCGCCGGCGGCGATCGAGTTCCAACCCTTCGCCCTCGACCAGCAGGTGCTGCACGGGCGCTGGATCGACCTGCGCACCCGCGAGGAGCGTGTGCTGCAATTGGAGCGCAAGCAGGTGTTCCGCGACGGCTCCAGGGCGGTCTACGAGGCCGACCTGCTGCAGCAGGGCACCAGCCAGGGCATGAGCTTCCGCGTGCATGCACGCAAGGCGGCCAACGAAGCGGTGCCGGTCTTCGACCGCATCACCGTCACCGACAAGGCCAGCGGCGCGACGCGGCAGGTGATCGAGGGCCTGGATGCCTACTTCTATGGCACCGACACGCTGCGGTTGGCCTACCTGGACGATGACGATTTCATCGACTTCTCCTTCGTGCCCAAGCGCATCCGCGAGAGCGACAAGGCCCTGACCAGCGGCACGGTGCAGTACTACCTCTACGACCCGGCGTCCGGCCGCTACGCCCTGCACGCGGGCCTGACCGAGATGGCCGGCAGCGGCTCGCTGTACCCCGATGCCCACCAGCGCGGGCGCTTCGAATACCGCCCCGAAGGTGGCGAACGCTTCCGGCCCGGCACCTTCCAAGCAGGCTTCTACCGCCTGGACGCAGGGCAACGGGTGGTGGCTGAAGCGGCCGGGGAGGCAGCGCAATGAGCCGACTGTTCCGTTCCTGGTTGCGCCTGGCGCTGCTCGTGGCCCTGTGTGGGCCCGGCCTGGCCGGCGCCGTGGACGTCTACCAGGGCACCCTCGGCAAGCAGGCGATCACTCTGGTGACCTTCCAGCAGAACCGCGTCATCCGCGGCGTGTATTTCTATGACCGCTACCGCACGCCGATCCGCCTCAAGCCGGTGTTCAGCAACAACGAGCCCAACAACGGCATCGGCATGGACGAACTGGACGCCGGCGGGCTGCCGGCTGCGCGCATCCTTGTGTTCTTCTCGGGCTACTACAAGCGCGATGCCACCCTCAATGGCACCTGGACCGACTACCGCACCGGCAAGCGCCTGCCCATCCACATGAAGCACGTGGCCATGCTGCGCTCCGACGAAGCCTGGCCGGGGGCGACCACGGCGGTGTTGCAGGCGGCCTCCACCGAACGCTTCTACTTCCAGGTGCCGCAGGCCAAGGACGGCGGCCCGGCGTCGGCCATCGAGGTGTATGCGAAGAAGACCGGCAAGCGCGTGCAGACGCTGAGCCTGCCGGGTTGCCGCAGCGAGGATGTGGAAACCGTGCAACTGGCGGTGGAGCAGGGCGCCACCCAGTTGCGGGTGGGCAAGCGCTACCGCTGCGCGGGCGTGGCCTTCGCCTGGGACGAGGGCACGGGGCAGTTCGAGTCGTTGCGTTGACGCGGCACCGCGCCGGGCTCAGAGGAACTCGGCGCGGATGCGGTCGGTGTCGAACGGGGTGATGCCCTCGCGCAGGCCGAACAGCGTATCGGCCTGCTCGGGCCTGTCCACCCGGCTGCCGCGCGCCTCGGCATGCAGCGCGAACAGGGTGTGCAGGTCCGGGGCGGCGAGGCTGGTCATGGCGCGCAGCATCAGCGAAATGCCGCTGAGGTTGTTGGCGACGTTGTTCCAGCGCGGGTAGCCGCCCAGGCCGATATCCGTCCAGAGGATGCAGCGCTGCTCCAGGTCGATGATGAAGGGCAGGCAGGTCTGCTGGTTGGCGGAGAGGTCGAGGCGGTCTTCCACGGTGCGGGCCTCGAAGGCTTCGCCGGAATCCACGTCGCTGCGGGCCATCCAGCCGGCGAAACATTCCGGCAGGTCGCAATAGGGCTGGTTGGTGTAGCTGTTGACGCAGGGCACCACGAAGCGCAGGCCCTTGTCGCGCAGCAGCTGCAGGTCGAGGTCGATGAACTCGGCAGCGCCTTGCGGGGCGTCGACGATGTCGCCGCTGTGGTGGCCGCCGTAGCCGTGCAGGTTGTAGTAGGCCACCAGGTCGCGGTAGACGAAGTCGCCATCGAAGAAGGCGGTCGACAGGTCGATGTCGGTGCGGCTGTGGCCGTTGGTCCACCAGAGGAACAGGCGGATGTAGCGCGACTCGGGCAGCGGCATGCGGCTGCCGCGCACCAGGGTACGCAGCGAGCGCGAGGCCGAGCGCTGGGCCAGGGGCACCACCCGGTCGGCCAGCTCCGGTGCCAAGTAGCAGCGGCCCAGCGGCGGGCGGCTGGCGAAGCGGGCCACCAGGGTGGCGCGGATCAGCGCGATGGCATCGGCCAGGTGCTCGGGGGCGATGGGCGCGCGCCGATCCGGGAGCGTCCAGGCACGGGCGGCATCGCCCTTGGGGAAGAAGGTGCGCAGGGGCGCGTGCCCGCGATGCTCGAACTGCGCCAGGGCCTGCAACAGCACCGGCGTGGCGACCTGCTGGGCGACCTCGGCGAACTGCTTGAGCACTGCATCCGGCTGCGGGCAGGTGCGCAGCAGGTGGTCCAGGCGCCGGGCCATCTCTCCGGGGCGGGTGGCCAGGCGCTGGCTGGCGGCCTCGACCCGGCCGGTTTCCAGGTCCCGCTCCACCTGGCCATTGAAGCCGCTGAACGGCAGGCCCTCGCGCAGCACCTGGAAGGCCTGCCAGGTGCGCGGGCATTGGCTGCGGTAGTCGCCGGGGTGCAGGCCTTCGCCGAGGCGCTTCCAGCGTTCGGGCCAGCGGCGCATGTCTTCGGTGGGGTCGCCGCAGGCTTCCAGCAGCGCCAGCAGCCGGCGCCGTTCGCGACGCTTGAAGCCCTTGAAGCGGCAGGGCTCGGCCAGGGAGACATCGCCATCGCAGAGCGCCACGGCCAGGCGCAACACATCGGTGGCGGTGCCGATGCGTTGGTCGACGAAGCGCTCGGCGCGCTCGCCGGGGACGAAGCGCAGCAGCCAGGCGGCGATCAGTGCGAGGTTTTCCTTGAAGGGGATTTCTTCCGGCAGCAGGTCCAGCACCTTGTCGCGGTACTGGCGCACGAACCACTGCAGGTCGGCCTTGTCGTCCGCCGACAGCGAGGTGCGCGAGGCGGCCAGGCGGGTGCAGAGGCGCTCGAATTCTTCCTGGGTGCCCAGGTCGATCTCCAGCGGCTGGCGGTGGTGCAGCAGGGGCGCCGGCAGGCTCGGGTCCTGCAGGCGCAGGCGTTGCAAGGTCAGGTAGTGGAGGACGGCGCGCTGGTACAGCTGCGCCTCGTCCAGGGCCAGGCTGCCGGCCGGGAAATCGGGGAACAGCGGGCGGTGTTCACGGTGTGCGCCGGTCATCGGGGCCAGGTGGCGGCGCAGGTCGCGCAGCACCCGGGCGAGCTGCTCCGGCGAGAGGGTCAGCAGGCGCTCGGCGAGGGCCTCGGAGAGCACGAAACCGAGCTGCTCGGTTTCCTTTTGCACCATGGCCACCTGGGCCAGGCTGGCGCCGCCTTCACCGGGGCTGACCGCGAACTTGCGGCAGCGGCGCAGGAAGATTCCGTTCACATCTGCTCCTGAAATGAAAAGCCCACCGTGAGGTGGGCGGGTGGGAAGCGGGCACCCTAGTTTCAGAGGTAGAAGGAAGGACGCCCATAGCCACGGCGTGGAGGATATTGCAGGTGGCGGGAAAAATGAATCGCCGTCTGCAGGCGAACGCTCGACGCTTTCGCATCGTGGCGATTTCTTCTGTGCCACGGCTGGTGAGCACCCGTGCTTCACGCCATGATTGACCCCTTTGTGCGGGCCGAGGATCGGCCGGGCCCGCTGTACCGGGAACGTGCGATGCACATGGAATCGGAACGGCCTTCCGCCGCCTGGCTCTACCTGGGTGGCGAGGGCATCGAGCCCCGTTGCCTGGCGACGGATGCGTACGTGTCGCCGCTCTGGTGCCTGCTGCTGGCGGGTGCCGAGGTGGTGCCGGCGATCACGCCGGCGCAGGTGGAGGTGCAGACGCCCGGCAATGGCCTGCGCCTGTCGCTGGAAACGGCGCAGGACAACTGGGCGCAGTTCGACGCCTATATCCGCCGTCACCCCCAGCACCATCGCGTGCCCGCCATCGGGCTTTGCCTGGATGCGGTGGCGGCCTTCCTGCAGCGTGCCGCTGAAGCCAGCGAGGGGCCTTTGCAGACGCTGTGGCTGCAGGGCGACCTGGATGCGGTTTCCGGCCCCTTCGACGCCAACACCGCTTCGCGCATCGGCTTCTGGAAGTGGAACGCCGACACGCGCCTGCAGGCGTTGCAGGAGGGCACGGTCGACCTGCATGACGTCACCCTGGTGCTGGATTACGAGAACCTCGACGAGTGGGTGCGGGCCTTTGGCCTGGATACGCTGGACCACCCCTGGTTCCGGGCACTGGCCCATCTCGAGGATTTCGCCGGCTTGCAGGTGCCCTTTGCCGAACTGGAGGCGCCTGCCGAAGCCGAGCCGCTGCCGGTCGGGCTCGATGAGCACGACGTCGCGCTCGACCCCGGCGCTGAATACGATCCGGAGCACGAGCTGGAACTGGACGAGCCGGCGCCGCAGCCCGTTTCCCCCGGGGAATGGGCGCGCCGTTACCAGGCAGGCGATCCCGCTGCGGCGCTTGCGTTGTCCCTTCTGGCCGATGACCTGGCCCAGGCCATGGATTGGGCGCGGCGCGCCTGTGGCCTGGAGGGGGCCGCCGAGCCCACGGCGGCGGCCTGGTTGCAGCTGGCGCAGCTGGCTTTCGAGAGGGCCGGCAGCACGGACGAGCTGCTGCAGGCGCGTGGCTGGGTGGAGCGGGCGCAGGCGCTGGATCATCAGCTGGACGAGGTCTATGCGCTGCTGTTGCTGCAGGCGCGCCTGTGGCTGGATGCCGACGCCGGGCCGGTGGACGGTGCACGGGCTTTCGCCGCGCTGGAGCGGCTGCTGCTCCTGAGCGGGCGCAACCAGGCGGTGCATACCGAGGGGCTGCACCTGCTGGGCATCTGCCGCCGCGATGGGTTGGGCTGCCCGGCGGACCCGGAGGCGGCGCGGGTGTCGTGGCGCTCCGCCGCGTCGGATGGCCATGGCCCGGCGACTCAGGCGCTGGTGGAGCTGCTGGCCGCACAGGCCGACGCCGAGGAGGATGCCGAAGCGGCGGAGCGCTTGTGGCTGGAGGCGTTGAACCACGCCGAGGTCTACCTGGAGTGCTTCGCCGAGGAGGGCGACCCGCGGGTGCTGGCGTTCATGCACGGTTTCTGCGGCGAGCTGGCGCTGCGCACCGACCCCATCGACTGGGAGGCGGCGGAGCTGCACCTGGTGCGCGCGGCCGAGGCGGGGAACGTCGATGCCATGGGGCTGCTGGCGATCGACGTCTACCGCAACCGGCAAAGCCCGTTGCGCGACCTCAAGCGCGCGCTGCACTGGGCCTGGCGTTACGGCGTTGCCACGGGGGTGCTGAAGTCGGCCGACGCTGGCTGGCAGCGCTGGGTGTTCGCGCTGTTCTGGTTGCTGCGGGGATAGGCGAGGTGCATCGCCCCGCCCATGGCGGGCCGGGCGATGGCGCGCTGCATCAGTAGGTGATGCACACCGACTTCAGTTCGGTGAAGCCTTCGATGGCGGCCTTGCCGAACTCGCGGCCCATGCCGGACTGCTTGTAGCCGCCGAAGGGCAGGTTGGGGTCCACCGGGACGTGGTTGTTGACCCAGACGGTGCCGGCTTCGATGCGCGGGATCAGGTCCATGACGCGGCCCAGGTCGTTGCTCCAGATGCTGGCGGTGAGCCCGTAGCGGCTGTCGTTGAGCATGTCCACGGCCTGGTCGACATCGTTGAAGGGCAGCACCGACAGCACCGGGCCGAAGATTTCCTCGCGCACCGAGGTCATCCCCTGGGTGACCTTGCCCAGCACCGTGGGCTGCACGAAGTAGCCGGGCAGGTCGGGCTGGCCGCCACCGGTGCAGAACTGCGCACCTTCCTCGCGGGCGATGGCCAGGTAGCGCAGCACGCTGGCCTGCTGGCGACGGGAGACCAGGGCGTTGACCTGGGCGTCCGGGTCCATGCCGGCGCCGACCTTCAGTTGTGCCACCTGGGCGGTCAGGGCTTCGACGAAGTTCTGGTAGTGGCTGGCGTGCACGTAGAGGCGCGAGGCCGCCGCGCAGACCTGGCCCTGGTTGAGCAGGCCACCGCCGATGGCGCCGGCTACGGCCTGCTCGATATCGGCATCGGCGAGCACCAGCATGGGGTTCTTGCCGCCCAGCTCCAGGGTGAAGCGGGTCATGTTGTCCAGCGCCGCGCGGCCCACCTGCTTGCCCACGGCGGTGGAGCCGGTGAAGGACACCTTGTTCACCAGCGGGTGGGCCACCAGCGCGGCGCCGGCATCGGCACCGCCGACCAGCACGTTGAAGGCGCCCGCCGGGATGCCGGCCTGGATCGCCAGCTCGGCCAGGCGCAGGGCGGTGAGCGGGGTTTCGTCCGCCGGCTTGATGATGATGGTGCAGCCGCAGGCCAGGGCCGGCATCACCTTCCACAGGGCGATCATCATCGGGAAGTTCCACGGCACGGTGCCGGCGATCACCCCGGCCGGCTCGCGGCGGGTGTAGGCGTTGAAGCGCGCCTGGGCCGGTACGGGGATGGACACATCCAGCGTCTGCCCTTCGATCTTGGTGGCCCAGCCGGCCATGTAGCGCATGTAGTTGACCGAGGCGCCGACCTCCACCGCGCGGGCGAGGTGGATGGACTTGCCCTGGTTGAGGGTTTCCAGCTGCGCCAGTTCCTCGCCATGGGCTTCTACCAGGTCGGCGAAGCGCAGCAGTACGCGCTCGCGCTCGGCGGGGGCCAGGCCGCTCCAGACGCCCGAGCGGAAGGTGCGGTGGGCGGAGGCGACCACGGCATCCACCTGCGGCGCGTCGGCCTGCAGGATGCGCGAGAGCGTCGCGCCGCTGGCGGGGTTGTGCACCTCGCGCTGGGTGCCTTGTGCGGGCTGGTGTTGTTGGCCGTCGATGAACGAGGCGTGGGTGCGGTCGACGAAGGCGTCGACGCTGGGAAGGGTGTTGATCAGGGCATTGGACACGATCGGCTCCTGGTTCGGGCAGCGGGAGGGTTCGCCCGCGTAGGGCGTGCCCCAGCTTAGGGTCGGGCCCGGGCCAGGGCTTGACTCTGCCTGCCACGCGAACATGACCCAGCGTGCAGCGGATGCGGCGTGTCAGGCAGGCGCAACGACCTGGCAGCGGGGAGCAAGCGGCGCCGTGGTGCAGGTGGGATAGTCGGAGTGTCGTCTGCGAGGGCGACGCCATTGTTGCTTGCTCCGTGTCACCACGCTTTGCCGCCGCCCTGGTCATCGGCGGCTTTTTTTTTCCCGCTTTTTGGCGGGAAGGCGGACGAGGTTGGGGCACAGGGCGTAGTTCGTCGCACGGGTAGAGGTACGAAACCCATGCTGCCGGAGCGGCCGATGATCACGGTGTGTGGTGAGTCTTCGGATCGATGGGTTTCGCTGCGCTCTACGCCATCCTGCGGGGCGTGCGGGCATGTCAGGCTGCTACAAGAGCAGCGGCAGGCAGGGGCAAGACGCCCGGGGAGGGCGGGCGCAGAGTGTTCGGGAACCTGCGGCTACGACCGCACCGGCCAACCCGGTCGGATAACGATAAACAAGAACAATGCATTCGAGGGCCCTGACGATGTCGATCAACGCCAAGCTCACCGCACACCTGAATCGAGGCTCGGTGGGGTTCCCCACCGCGCTGGCCAGCACCATCGGCCTGATCATGGCCAGCCCGGTGATCCTTACCGCCACCATGGGCTTCGGCATCGGCGGCAGCGCCTTCGCCGTGGCCATGCTGATCGCCATGGTGATGATGCTGGCGCAGTCCACCACCTTCGCCGAGGCGGCGTCGATCCTGCCCACCACGGGCTCGGTCTACGACTACATCGCCTGTGGCATGGGGCGCTTCTTCGCCATCACCGGCACCATCGCCGCCTACCTGATCGTGCATGTGTTCGCCGGCACGGCGGAAACCATCCTGGCCGGGGTCATGGCCCTGGTTAACTTCGAACACCTCAACACCCTGGCCGAGTCGGCCGGCGGTTCCTGGCTGCTGGGGGTGGGCTTCGTCATCGCCTTCGGCATCCTCAACGGCTTCGGCGTCAGCGTGTTCGGCAAGGCCGAGGTGATCCTCACCTTCGGCATGTGGACGACCCTGATGGTGTTCGGCGTGGCCGGCCTGATCGCCGCGCCCGCCGTGCAGCTGGATGGCTGGTTCGGCACCTCGATGGTGGGCACCGACCTGGTGACCATTCTGTCCCTGGTGGGCATGGCGATGTTCATGTTCGTCGGTTGCGAGTTCGTCACGCCCCTGGCGCCGGACCTGCGCAACTCCGCGCGGACCATGCCCCGCGCCATGGCGCTCGGGCTGTTCGGCGTGGCCTCCTGCATGTTCATCTACGGCGCAGCGATGAAGCGCCAGGTGGAGAACGTGCTGCTCGACGAGGCCACCGGCGTGCACCTGCTGGACACGCCCATGGCCATCCCGCAGTTCGCCCAGCAGGTGATGGGCGATATCGGCCCGATCTGGCTCGGCATCGGCTTCCTCTTCGCCGGCGCCGCCACCATCAACACCCTGATGGCCGGCGTGCCGCGCATCATGTACGGCATGGCCGTGGACGGCGCGTTGCCGAAGGTCTTCGCCTACCTGCACCCGCGCTACAAGACGCCGCTGCTGTGCATCGCCGTGGCCGTGCTGATCCCCTGCCTGCACGCTGCCTGGCTGGGTGGCAACACCGACAACATCTTCCACCTGGTGCTGGCCGCCGTCTGCGCCTGGAGCACCGCCTACCTGCTGGTGACGATCTCGGTGGTGATCCTGCGCATCCGCCGCCCGGACCTGCCGCGTGCCTACAAGTCGCCGTTCTTCCCGCTGCCGCAGATCATCTCCAGCGTCGGCATCCTGCTGGGCATGTGGTTCATCACCCCGCCGGGCATGAACCCCAAGGACATCTACGGCCCCTTCGCCGTGATGCTCGGCCTGACCGCCGCCTACGCGCTGTTCTGGACGGTGGTGGTGCAGAAGGTCAACCCGTTCCGCCCGGTGCCGGTGGAAGAGGTACTGGAAAAGGAATTCGCCAATGAGCCGGGCATCCACCCCAGCGAGAGCTATGGCCATGCTTCCCGCACTGCGTGAGTTCTTCGGCAGCACCCGCGCGCCCTCCGGCTACCGGCCGGGGGCGACCCTGGCCCTGGTGCGGCGCAACCTCGGCGGCCTCGGTTTCGAGGCGCTGGAGCCGGGCCAGGGGCGCTTTACCCTGGACGACGGTCTGCAGGTGGAGGCCCGCGAGCGCACCCAGTCGGAACTGCTGATGCACCTGGTGTTCACCGAGTTCAGCCTGCAGGTGCCTTCTTGCGGGCAGGGCGTGGCGAAGCTGGAGGTTCGTCATACCGGCGCCATCCGCCGCCAGGGCCTGGCCTGCACCCGGCGCGCCGGGGAGGCGGCCGAGCTGGCTGGCGTGATCGCCGCGCTGGAGGGTGACCCGGCCTTGCGGGCCGCGCTGATGCCGCTGGATTTCAAGCGCCTGCGCATCGAACGCGAGGAGGGCCACTGGCGGGTGTTGCTGGAGCACATGGGCGCCAGCGAGGTGGTCAACCGCATGCCGGCGTTCCGTCGCTACATCCGCCTCGACGATGCGCAGCAGGCCCACCTGCTGAATGCGCTGCCGGCGCTGGCTCGGGTGCTGGCGGGCTTTTGAGCGGCTTCAGGCCTCCGTCGCGGGGGCCTTCTTGATGCCCGGGATCAGCACCAGCTGGCGCAGGTCGGCGACCTTGAGGTCCAGGCTCTTGCCGCTGGGGGACAGCGCCAGCTCACCCATGGCGAAGACCCGGAAGTAGTCCACCTCTTCCCTCAGCAAGCCATCCAGGTAGCCCTTGAAGCGGTAAGCGTCCATCTGCTCCTTGGAGATGTAGAGGAACACCGGCTTGTTATCGATGCGGTCGTAGAACTTCAGCTTGAAGCCGCTGCCGTAGCGGTCCACCAGCAGCGCGCCACCCTGCAACACCCGGTTGGCGTTGCCCAGCTTGGCGTACTTGATCGCCTTGAAGTACGCGCCCAGGGCCATCTCGCCTTCACCCACCACACGCAGGCGCATGGCCTTGAACTCCTCGTCGCCAAGCTCCAGCCGGGCTTGCCGGTAGCACTCCACCAGGCGCTCCAGGCTGCTGGTGCGCTGGTTGACCGATTTCTTCTCGTTGCGCGGGGCCAGGGCCTCCTCGGGGGTGCCGGCAGGCTTGCGCGCGGGGGCGGTTGGCGTGTCGGGCTTGTCGGCGTTGGGCCTGGCCCGTTCGACCGGGGGCTCGAACACGTCGATGTAGTCATGCAGCTTGCGCCGGGCGTGGCGCTGCCGGGTCTCGGCCTCGCTCTCGCCGGGCAGCTTGCCGTCGGCGTCCTCGTCCTCCTCGTCGGCCATCCATTCGCAGTCGGGCGCGTGGCTGGAGTGCGGGTTCTCGCGGAAGTGCGCGGCCTTGTAGGTCTCGTTCGGCTGCTTGTCGTAGTTCGCCGCAGTGACCTTGGTGCCCAACGTGCGGCAGGCCTCGCTGGAGCAGAGGAAGTCGAAACGGCTGCGCGGCTCGGGCAGGGAGAAGAACGCCCGGCGCGCTTCGGCGATGGACAGCACTTCGTCCAACTGGACGCAGTAGGCGCGGGTGATCGGGGCTTTGGTGGGCATCCGGGGCGGTTCCCTGGCTGGGGGCATGAGGCGGGATTATGCAGGCTGGCGCGACGGCGGCAAACGGGAGCTTGGAGTGGGCAGCGGGCGGGTGTTAGGTTCTTGGCATGTCGGCATTCAACAAGGAGTGAGTCATGGCATCGCACAAACTGAAAGGGCCCAGGGCCGCCGGCTTCAAGCCGGGCATGGGCACCCATCACCCGAAGAAAAACCGGGACGCCCGCAAGGAACGCTCGGGCACCCAGGCCCTGGTGATCGCCGGCGGCATCGTATTGCTGGTCATCGTGCTGGCGGTGCTGGCCCGCTGAGGTAGGGCGAGAGCGCCAAAGAAGCCCCGGCCAGAGTGCCGGGGCTTTTCGTTTCAGAGGTCCAGCAGCTGCGGCGCGATGCCGAGGGCGCCTGCGACCTTCTCGCGGGTGGCCTTGCGTGGCTTGGCGGCCTGCTCCTGCTGGGCATAGGCCGGCTGGCTGATACCGATGCGCGCGGCCACTTCCGCCTGGGAAAGCCCCAGGTGTCGGCGCCAGGCGGCGATGGGGGTGAGGCCATCCTTGACCATATGGCCGACGACTTCGTTGGGAACCAGGCCGTCTTGGCCCTGCTGGGCGATGTAGTCGGCATAGGGGATGACGACGAAGGCGGGTTTGCCGTTCGCGTCATTGATGATCTGCACGTTAGTAGGTGTGCTCATCACGCTTCTTCACCTCTTGAATACTCACGATCTGGATGGCGCCGTCCCAATCGAAAATGACTCGGTAACTGCCGACCCGAAGCCGGTAGCCGAACGGATGGTGGACGAGGGCTTTGACGTTTTGCACATCCGGCATGGAAGCCAGTGCCTGGACGGCGTCGTAGATTCTTTTCTGGTCGATGCTGGCGGTTCGTCTGAGTTGCTTGATGGCCTTCCGTGTCCAGCGAATCTCATTCATACCTCTATCACTCTGCGATAAGTAATATAAGTATTTTAGTGATGTTGGTAAATCGGCTGGCCGAGTCGTGTGTCAGGTGATTCCGAAGGGCGGTGATGCTTTGTTTCCTGGCTGAGGGCGCCCAGGGTCATGCACATCTTCACGCCCCGGGGCCGAGGCGATACGCATGACACCCCTCACGCTTGAGCCGGGCATGCTGCCCATTGGCGAGGAATGGTCGGCGTACCGCTCCGCTGGCACCGAAACTGCATCTTCGGACGCCATCGAGTCCTTGTTGCGCTCGCATAGATAACATGTTAACAATCTCGCAACAAAAACAAGATAACTCCGGAGGTTCGTATGCGTGCTCAAGAAGCCCGTGGCGGTCTGGAAGACTGGCAAAAGTCGCTGCAGAACATCTGCGGCAGGTTCGAAACCCAACTGGCTACCAGCCGTTCGCTGTTCATCGGCGAGATCTCCGCGCAATGCCATTCCGGCCTCACCATGGCGCACCTGCGCACCAATGCCGGGCTTATTTCCCGTTCTTCCCTCAAGGCCGATCGCGATGACGACCGCCACTGCTTCCTGATCAGCCAGCGCAGTGGTTTTTCCCGGGTGGCACAGGGAGGCGTGAGCATCGACCTGGCGCCGGGCGAGCTGCTGCTGATGGATTCGGTGGGCGCCTGCGAGATCACCCCCTTTGGCCTGATCGACCATGCCTCCCTGCACCTGCCGCGCGAGGCAGTGGAGCGCGCGTTCAAGTCCAAGCAGGCCAAGTTCGGCAAGATTTCCTCGACCCGTGCCAGCGGTAAGATGCTGCACTTGCTGATGGACCAGCTGTGCCGCGAGCAGGCGGGTTCGGACGATGACGAGATCGAGGCCCTGGAGAACGCCTTCATCTCCCTGCTGGAGCCGGCGCTGGGCCAGGATCGCGTGGAGGTCGGCAACTGCGATTCCCTGCAAGGCGCCAACCTGCGCAGCTATGTGCAGAAGATCATCGACGAGTCGCTGTCCCAGCCCAACCTCACGCCGCTGGCCCTGGCCAACCGCCTGGATATCTCGGTCCGCCACCTGTACCGGCTGTTCGAGGAACAGGGCGACAGCGTCTGCCGTTATATCCAGCGCTCGCGCCTGCAGCGCAGCGCCGATGACCTGGCCAACCCCATCCTCCGGGGCGAGTCCATCACCTCGATCGCCTACAAGTGGGGCTTTACCGATTCGGCGCATTTCAGCCGGTCGTTCAAGAAGCACTTCGAGCGCTCGCCCAAGGACTTCCGTGCCGGCGCGTTGATGGAGGCCGCCGCCGGCTTCTGACGGCGGCTCCACTCACCTTCCTAGCCCAGTTGCGTGGCCAGGTGCTCCACCTGGTCATGCAGGAAACCGGCGAAGGCCTCGCCGGGCTGCTGCAGCTGGATGAAGGCCAGCATCGGGTCTTCCACGGCGGTACGCACCCCCGACAACTCCTCCATCACCGCGAGCCCGCAGAAGGGCACGTAGGCTTCCGCGTAGCCGCCTTCGTGCACCAGCACCAGGCGCCCGCCGCACAACCCCTCCGCCGCTTCACGCAGCAGCGCCGTCATCCCGCGGAACGAGTCGCTGTGCAGCAGCATGCGCGCCAGCGGGTCCACGGCGTTGGCGTCGTAGCCGCAGGCGACCACGATCAGCTCCGGGCGGAAGCGCTCCAGCGCCGGCAAGACGATGCGGCGCATGGCCTGCAGGTAGGCGTCGTGGCTGCTGCCGGCCGGCAGGGGGATGTTGATGTTGCTGCCCAGGCCGGCGCCGCGCCCGCGATCCTCCAGGCCGCTGTAGCCCGGTGGGTAGCAGTTCTCCTGGTGCAGGGAAACGGTCAGCACCTCGCCATCTTCCTCGTAGATCGACTGGGTGCCGTTGCCGTGGTGCACGTCCCAGTCGATCACCGCCACCCGTCGCAGGCCGTGGCGGGCCCGGGCCGCCTCGATGGCGATGGCGATGTTGGCGAGGAAGCAGAAGCCCATGGCCTGGTCGGCGAGGCAGTGGTGGCCCGGCGGTCGCGACAGCGAGTAGGCGTTGTCCGCCTCGCCCCGCATGACGCAGTCGACCGCGGCGATGGCCAGGCCGGCGGAGAGCTTGGCGATCTCGTAACTGCCCGGGCCGATGGGCGCCTCGCTGCCCAGCTCGCCGCCACCGGCGTCGCTCAGGGCCTTGAAGCGTTGCAGGTAGTGGGCCGGGTGCACGCGCAGCAGGTCCTCGTCCGTGGCCGGCTCCGCACTGCGTTGCAGCAACTGGCGGGACAGACCGGAGACATCCAGCAGGCTTTTCAGCCGGCGCTTGGTTTCGGGGGACTCGGCGAAGCCGGTGGCGGCCGGCGGTTGCACCCAGCCGCCCACGGGCAGGGTCAGGGCGTGCACGCCGGCGCTGTGCCAGAAGCAGAGTTCATCGGAGAAGAAGGCGGTACGGCGGCTCATGGATTGGCTCCGGTGTTGTCGAGGGAAGGGGTTGGTGCGCCGCTTTGCAGGCGGGCGAGGCTGAGTGCGGCGAAGGACAGCAGCAGGCAGGTGGCACTCAGCAGCAGGACGCCGCGCATGCCGACGCTGCTTTCCAGCAGCGGGCCGGCGATGGCGGGGCCGAGGGCGAGGCCACCGCCGATCAGCAGGTTGGTGGTGTTCATCAACCTGCCGTCGCGGTCCAGGTCGGCCAGGCAGGCGAGGATGAAGGGCAGGGCGAAGGTCCAGGTGTACTTGAACACCAGGGCCGCCGTGGCGAAGCGTGCGAGGCCCGGTTGGTCGAGCAGAAGCAGCACCGCGCCTGTCATCAGGGCGTAGCCGAGCAGCAGCATCGCCCCACGCGGCCAGCGCTTGCCGATCAGCGCGGCGCAGGCCGAACCGGCGATGCCCAGCAGGGTGGCGACGGCGAGGATGCGCCCGCTGCTGGCCGGGTCGATGGCCGCGGCGCCGGCGATGCTGCCGATGAAGGTCCACACGCCGCTGAGGCCGACGTAGAAGGCCAGTACGGCGAACAGCGCCAGCAACGCGCGCCAGCCGATGCCACCGGGTGCCCGCTCAAGTGTGCGCGCGGCCGGGGTGACGCCCTGGAAGCTGCCGGCCAGCGGCAGGCACAGCAGCATCAGCAGGGCCAGGCCGAGGTACAGCGCCTGCAGGCCGAAACGCTCGAACAGCGGCGGCAGCAGCCACAGGCCGATGGCGCCGAGCACCAGCTGGCCCATGACCCAGAGCCCGTACACGCGGTCGCGATCCTGGCTCTGCGCCGCGCTGGCGATGCACAGCACCATCAGCGTGCCGCCGGCCAGGGCGCTGACCACGCGCAGGGCCATCAGCGGGTGGAAGGCGCTCGCCCAGGCCGAAGCCAGGTTGGCGACGATAAACAGCAGGGCTGCGCCGCGCGCCACTAGCCGCCAGTCCAGGCGCGGCTGCCAGAGGTAGGCGGGCAGGGTGGCCAGGCTCATGGCGGCCAGCTCGGCGGAGAACAGCTGGCCGATCTGCGCCGGGCCGAGGCCGAGCTGGAGGGCGTACTGGGTGGCGATGGCCGGCGCCGCCATCAGCACGCAGGGGACGATGGCGGCGAACAGCACGATGGCCAGCAAGCGGGTGCGGGGCAGCCCCGCGGAAACGGCGGTGGTCATGGCGTGGCCCTCAGAAGACATGGACGAAGCGCAGCAGCAGGTTGTTCTGCTCGAAGGCGTTCTCGGTGGCGACATTGCGCGTCAGGCCCAGCAGCACCTGGTTGCGCCGGTCCAGCCAGTGGCCCACTTCGAAGCCGAGCTGGGTGGAGCGCTGGTGGGTGTCGTCGAGGGTGCGGCCGTTGAATTCCAGTTCGCCGCCGTCGGCGTGGATCAGGCGCAGGGCGCCATAGGTGCTGGGAGTGAAGTCGTAGGAGGCGAAGGCCTGCAGCCGGTAAAGCGGCTTCTGCTCCAGGTCCTGGCCGAAGTAGTCGTCGTTCTTGCCATAGACCTGGGCTTCGAGGTTGGCCTCCAGGATCCAGTTCTCGCCGACGCCCTGGGTGTAGTTGTAGTTGAGGTGCAGGGCCCAGCGGTTGGCACCGGGGGAGGCGTCCGGGTTGCGCCCGTGGTATTCGCCCACCGGCACCGTGAGCATGGTCAGCAGGCCGCTGTAGGTGCGCGATTGCGGGTCGTTGATGAAGAACAGCGTGCCGCCCACCTGCGGGTCGCCCAGGCCGCGTTCGCTGCTGCGGCTGGCGGCGCCTGGCGCACGGATGTCGACGTCCACGTAGGGGACGATGAACTGCGGGGTGCACAGGGTGCCGCAGATGTCGGTGAAGATCAGCTGGCGCCAGGCGAAGGCGTTGACCGCGAGGTCGGCCTTGCCTGTGCTGTCGCCCGCGCCGTGGTAGTCGTTGGCGCGGGTCAGCGGCAGGTAGCCGACACCGAGCACGGTGCCCACCGGCGCCGAGACGAAGTCGCGGGCATTGAGGTCGGCGGCCTGGGCGCTGGAGGCGGCAAGGGCGGCGGCGAGGGAAAGCGAAAACGTGTAGCGGCTGTGCATGTGCAGGGTTCCTCTGGCGGGTAGGTGCAGGCAAAGGCTCCCCGTCCCGCCGTCTTCGGGGCAGGTGGAGGGAGCGGGTGGGTTTAGTTCGAGGTGTGGTGCAGCAGGTGGGCGATGCCTGCCTTGCCGTTGATGCCGAGCTTGTCGTAGATGCTGCGGATGTGATGGCGCACGGTGTTCGGCGCCAGGCCCAGGTCGCGGGCGATTTCCTTGTAGGTGCTGCCACCGCCGAAGCGTTCGGCGACGTCGGTTTCCCGGGCGCTCAGTTGCGCCAGGGCGGGGCGCAGGCGGGCGCTGAGCAGAAGCAGGTCGCCGACTTCGGTGGCGTCCAGCTGCAGGTGCTGGCCCCGGTAGCCGGCGGCGTCTACCGCCTCGGGCAGGCGCGGGCCGCTCCAGCGGGGCCATTCCAGCAGCAGGCGTTCGACGAAGCCGTGCTCGGCGTAGTGCAGGGTGCGCTGGCGGTCGCACACGGCCAGCGCCAGGGTGTTGGGCCCGTCCAGGGTTTCACGCAGGGCCACCAGGGCGCGGATCTGGTTGGCACCCTCGGCGGCCACCAGGTGCGGCATCACCTGGTCGAGGAGGAAGCGCTCCTCCTCGCCGAAGCGCGGCGCGCCCGGGCGGCGGTAGAGCGTCAGGTGCACGCTGAGCTGGGTTTGCGGGTCGATGTGGATCACGCAGAGGAATTCACCGAAGCCGTGCTTGCGCCCCAGCCAGCGCAGCCCGGCGGGGGTGTCTTCGGCCTGGCTGTCGACGATCACCGAGCGCCCGGGTTGCGACTGCACCAGGCCGACGGTGATGTCCTGCTCACGGATCGACTGCCAGTCCTCCACGTAGCTGGCGGGCAGGCCGAACACCTGGGAGCTGTGTTCCTCCGGCAGGTCGGCGACCATCGCCGCGTGCCCCCACCAGGCCTTGTCGAAGGCCAGCAGCGCCTGCAGGCGTTGCAGGGCGTGGCGATGGAAACGGGCGAGGGGTTGTTCCTGGGCCAGTCGTTGCAGCTCCAGCACGCAGGCGTTGAAGGCGGCGAAACGGCGGGGGGTGATGAGGTGTTCGTCGATCTGGCTCATGGGAGGTACCTGTCTGCGACTTTGTTGTTTTTGTCGGAGCCGGCGAGCGGCTCTCAGTCATCAGTGGGTGGCCGGTGTCTGTACGACGAGGCAGGGCCTGGAACGAGTATCGCCAAGGGTGGCGGGGGTCACCATCCTACAGATGCAGGATAGGCCGGCGACCCCCGCCGGCCCTGGCCTTCGGCATTCAGCCGCCGGTGGCCGCGAGGGTCTCCGGGAGCGTGGCGCCGCCGTCCACCACCAGGGTCTGCCCGGTGATGTAGGAGGCCTGGTCCGAAGCGAGGAACAGCATGGCGGCGGCGATGTCACCAGGCTCCCCCAGGCGCCCCAGGGGCACGCCCCGGGCGATGGCGGCGGCATGCTCCCCGTCGCCCAGGTTGCCCATGGCGGGGGTGCGGATCATCCCCGGTTCCACCCCGTTGACGCGCACGCCCTCGGCGGCCAGCTCCAGTGCCGCATTGCGGATGAAACCGTTCACCCCGGCCTTGGACGCCGCGTAGTGGGTGAGCCCCGGGTAGGCCACCCGTGGCCCGGTCACCGAGGAGGTGACCAGCACGCAGCCGCGCCCCTGCTGGCGGAACAGCGGCAGGGCGCCTTGGGTGAGCCAGAACAGCGCGCCGAGGTTTACCGCCAGGGTGCGATCGAGCAGCTCCGGGCCGATCTCCTGCAGCGGCCTCAAGGGGAAGTAACCGGCGTTGTGCACCAGAACATCGAGCCGGGGCAGGCCGCCGAGCAACTGCAGGATGGCGTCGCGGTCCGCCAGGTCGATGGCCGCCGCATGCACCTCGCGGCCGGCGTCGAGCAGCGACTGCGCCAGGGCTTCCGCCGGGGCCTGCTGCAGGTCGGCGATCAGCACCCGCGCCCCACAGGCAGCGAAGCCTTCGACGATGGCCCGGCCGATGCCCTGAGCGCCGCCGGTGACCAGCACGCTGCGGCCGGTGAAATCGAAGGCGGGGTTCATGACGCACCGCCAAGCCGCGCATAGGCGAGGGTGGGCACGTCGACGATGCTGGAGCCGCCGTCGGCCACCAGGGTGGCGCCGGTGAGGATGGAGGCCTCGTCGCTGATCAGGAAGCGGCACAGCGCGGCGATCTCCTCCGCCTGGGCCGGGCGGCGCAGGGGCACCTCGGCGGTGACCCGCGCGTAGGCGGCGTCGAGGCTCTCGCCGTGGTGCTGCATCAGCGGCTGCATTTCCTCGTCGGCCATGGGCGTGCGCACCCAGCCGGGACATACGCAGTTGACCCGCACGCCCTGGGGTCCGTAGTCCCGCGCCAGCGAACGGGTGAGGCCCAGCAGCGCATGCTTGGCGGTGGTGTAGCCGCACACCTCCGGACCCGCCGCCAGGGAGGCGATGGAGCCCAGCAGGACGATGCTGCCGCGCCGCTCCAGCAGCGACGGCAGGCAGGCGCGGGCGCTGTGGAAGGCGGTGTCGAGGTTGCCGCGCATGGCCGCCTGCCAGGCGTCGTCGCTGGTGTCGGTGGCGCTGCCCAGGCCGTGGCCGCCGGCACAGGCGAGCAGCGCGTCGATACCGCCGAAGCGTGCGTGGATGGCGGCGACGAAGCCGGCCCAGTCGGCGCTGCTGGCGGCATCGCCCACCAGCACCAGGCCGCCGCACTCGGCGGCGACCCGTTGCAGGGGCTCGGCGCGGCGGCCGATCAGCACCAGGTTGGCGCCTTCGCGCCCCAGGCGCCGGGCGCAGGCTTCACCGATGCCGGTGCCGGCCCCGGTGATCACCACCGTGCGCTTATGCATCGCCATACACCGTGCGGTTGAGCACGTCGCAATGGGAGGACACGGGGAAGTTGGAGAGGGCGCCGAAATCACCGTCGGCGTAGCCGAAGATCTTGCCGTCGCTGCGGTGGGCCTTGAGGTCGATCATCACCACGCCGAGGGTGGGCACGATCTTCTCGCGCCAGACGAACAGGTACAGCTCGTCGGCGATCTTGAGGTAGTGGCAACGGTCGGTGTCGCACAGGCCTTTCTCGACGCCCGCCAGGCACTGCCAGCTGTAGTAGTTCTCGTTGAGGTAGACGTGCTCGTAGACCTCGGTGGGGCTGTAGCGGTAGCGGTTGCGCAGGCCCACCAGCTCGGTGGTCGGCGCGTGGGGG
Source organism: Pseudomonas sp. zfem005 (assembly GCF_032621735.1). Lineage (NCBI taxonomy): Bacteria > Pseudomonadati > Pseudomonadota > Gammaproteobacteria > Pseudomonadales > Pseudomonadaceae > Pseudomonas > Pseudomonas sp. zfem005. The sequence goes on from NZ_JAVYJE010000008.1 coordinate 349,752, forward strand.
CAGGCGCCCGGCTGGAAGGGGCGGTCGAGGGTGCCATGGAAGAACTGCACCTCGACGCCGGTCAGGCTCTTGCCGGCCAGGGCGCGGCCGTACAGGCCCTCGCGGGTGGCGGCGGCATCGGGCAGGCGGCCCAGCACCGCGCTGAACGCGCTGGCGGCGGTGTCCAGCACCAGGGTCACCGACCACAGCTGGCCGTGTTCTTCCTTGATGAAGTCCACCAGGTAGATGCCCGGGCGCACCGAGGTGGCGCGGTAGGGCGAGCGACCGCTGGAAGACCCGTCGGCCAGCGCCCAGTCCAGGTGCCCATCGGCGAACACGTGGGCGATGCTCCAGCCGTTGTCGAACTGCAGGTCGAAGCGCTTGCCGTCGAGATCGGCCAGGTTGGGCAGGATAAAGGCCTCCGGGGCAAAGCCCTCGGCCAGGGCGCCTACGGTGATCCAGTCAGATTGGGTGGTCATGGAGCGGTCCTCGTTCTTGTTGATAAGGACTCAATGGTCGCCGGGGGGAGGGCGTGGGGGTATCAACCGGAGGGATGAGGAGCAGCCGGAAGCTTGAAGCTTGAAGCCAGAAGCCAGAAGCCAGAGCCGCTTTTTCTTCCGGCTTTCGGCTTCCAGCTGCCTTTTCAAGCTGTCCCTTTAGGGACATACCCATCCCCCTCATTTGCCCCGACCATCCCCCCATACCCAACAAAACAAACCGAACAAGGGGAGGGGCGAGATGAACGAGAGCACCACACTGGGGCGGCCTGCCTCGGGCAGCGGTGGCGTGAGCTACCAGGATGTGTCCGCCGGCTATTTCGAACAGCGCACGCTGCAGCGTCATGCGGGGTTCTTCACCCTGCTGGTGCTGGGTGTGGGCGCGGTGATCGCCGGGCAGTATTCCGGCTGGAACCTGGGCCTGGCCCAGGGCTTCGGCAGCATGCTGGCGGCCACCGTGATCATCGCCTTTATGTACCTGCTGCTGTGCTCGTCCATCGGCGAGATGTCCGCCGCGCTGCCCCATACCGGCGGTGCCTATTCCTTCGCCCGTACCACCCTGGGGCCATGGGGTGGCTTCAGCACCGGGCTGGCGGAGAACATCGAGTTCATCCTGGCGCCCGCCGGCAACATGTTCTTCATGGGCACCTACCTGTCGGCGATCTTCGGCACCGCGCCGGAGTGGCAGCCCTTGTGGTGGCTGGTGGGCTATGCCTGCATGTTGCTGCTGTCGGTGCGTGGGCTGGGCGTGTCGATGCGCGTGGTGGTGGTGATCACCCTGGCGGCCATCGGCGTGCTGGTGTTCTTCTTCGCCACGGCCATCCCCCATGTGGACTTCGCCGCCAAGGCCCTGAACCTGGCTGCGGGTGACGCCGGCACGCCGGTGGAAGTGGCCGGCGGCAATGGACCCTGGCTGCCCTTCGGCCTCACCGGGATCATGCTGGCGCTGCCCTTCGGCGTGTACATGTTCCTCGCCATCGAGCAGCTGCCGCTGACCGCCGAGGAGTCCCATGACCCCAGCCGCCACGTACCGCGCGCGCTGGTGTTCGGCATCCTGATACTCACCGTGCTGGCTTTGGGCGTGCTGTTCTTCAGTGCCTCCATCGGCGGTGGCGCCTTCGCCATGAGCAGCTCGGGCGAGCCGCTGCTGGACGGCTTCCGCGAGATTTTCGGGCACACCGCAAGCAAGGTGCTCTCGGCCGTGGCGGTGCTGGGCCTGGCGGCGTCCTTCCTGGCGGGCAGCTTCGCCGCCGGGCGCAACATCTACTCCCTGTCCCGCGCCGGCTACCTGCCCACCGCGCTGTCGGTCACCCACCCGGTGAACAAGACGCCCAACGTCGCCCTGCTGACCGGTTCGCTGCTGGCGCTGAGCATTCTGCTGGTGTTCTGGTTCAGCTTCGGCCGCGAGAACAACGCGCTGATGGGCGGGATCATGGTCAGCATGATCGTGTTCGCCGGGATGATCTCCTACATCCTGCAGAGCATCGCCTTCATCCGCCTGCGCCGCCTGCACCCGGACCTGCCGCGCCCCTACCGCAGCCCCTACGGCGTGTTCGGCGCGCTGGTGGTGATCGGCATCTCGGCCATCACGCTGATCTACCAGTTCCTCGACCCGCTCTACAAATGGGCCGCCCTGGGCGCCGCCGCCTGGTACCTGATCGGCATGGCCTATTTCGCCTTCTACCGCCGTCACCGCCTGGTGCTGTCGCCGGAAGAGGCCTTCGCCGTCAGTGGCGGCCGTGAGGGGCACCCGCGCTGAAGCCCGCTCTCGGATAACCCCATGCACGCCACGTGGCGGGGCCGGTTCGTGCCCCGCCACCTCTACACAGAACCCTTGAACCAGGAGTTGCCATGCTTTCCAACCAACCACGCCTGCACGGCAAGGTCGCGATCATCAGCGGGGGCGCCGGCGGCTGCGGCGAGGCGGCCAGCCGGCTGTTCGCCCGCGAGGGGGCGGCGGTCGCCATCATCGACCGCAATGCCGAGGCCGCCCGCGCCCTGGCCGCGCAGATCGAGGCCGAGGGTGGACGGGCCATCGGCCTGGGCGCCGATGTGTCCCAGGCCGACCAGGTGGAGGCGGCGGTGGCGGCGAGCCTCGCCGCGCTGGGCCCGGCCGACGTGCTGTTCAACCATGCCGGTACGTTGATCGTGAAGCCCTTCCTGGAAGTGCAGGAAGAGGAGTGGGACTGGCTGATGGCGGTCAACGTCAAGAGCATGTTCCTGATGACCCGCGCCGTGCTGCCGCAGATGCTGGCGAAGGGCAAGGGCAGCATCGTCTGCACCTCGTCCATCTCCGCCCAGTACGCCACGCCGGGGGAGGTGGTCTACAACGCCACCAAGGGCGCTTGCCAGATGTTCGCCCGGGCCATCGCCGTCGAGTTCCGCGACCGCGGCATCCGCTGCAACGCGGTGGCGCCCGGCTTCATCCGCACCGCCCACGGCATGCGCGAGCTGCATGACCTGCAGGCCATGGGCGTCAACGCCAGCGAGGCGGACATCGCCGCCCAGCAGGGCCGCCTGTGCGAGCCGGAGGAGGTGGCGCGGGCCGCGCTGTTCCTCGCCTCCGACGATGCCTCTTTCGTCAGCGGTGCCCATCTGTTCGTCGATAACGGCTTTTCGTCCGTGTAGCAGGGAACGCAGCCGGACGAGCCCGATGCAGGTGACTGCCTCGGGCTTTTTCATTGGGGGGCGCAAGCGGTGGGGGTTATCAGGTGGTGAGGCTTTTGGGGTTGGGTTGTGGGAGCGGCTTCAGCCGCGAAAAGCATCGCGAATGAATTCGCTCCTACAGGACTGCACTGTGTAGGTTGGGCTGAGGGACGAAGCCCAACGTGGCGGGGCCTGACCTTGCATCGTTGGGCCGCGCTGCGCTTGGCACCAACCTACGGCGGTGCTGCGCACCGCTGGGCGAATGAATTGGCTCTGTCTGCGTTAGCTGTTGTGGTTTTAATGCAGGCGCTCAAGCACGGTGCTTTCCGGGCACCAAAGGATTTCTGCCACCGCCACAGCATGGGTTTCGCTTCGCTCTACGCCATCCTACGAAAGCCACCGCTACGTGCACGTTGGGTTGGTGCGCACATCAATGTGTGGATTTGAGCGAAGAAAGTTGGAGCAGCCGCCAACGCCCCTCCAGGAGGCCGAACGCAGCGCCAGGCCATGGATGGCCCATAGCGCCGGCCCCCAGACGACGCTTGCGGCGAACGCACTTCAGTGCGGCCCGAAGGGCGAGCGTAGCGAGTAACGGCGATGGAGTGAGGGAACCCGACGCAGTCGGGCCGGATGATGGGGCAAGTTTTTTGGTTCCTTTTCACCGGGCTGGCGTTCCAGCGATTGGAAAAGGGACTCGCCCGGGTGGGCGAAACCAGAAGTATCACCAGAGCTCAGCAATCAGCTGGGCTCAAATCCTCTAGCAACACTTAACGCAGACAGAGCCAATGTATTCGCCCAGCGGCGCCCCGCGCCGCCTCTCCCGGTGGGAGCGAATTCATTCGCGAAGCGCTTCACGGGTTGGCTCGAACATGGCCATTGCTGTGTTGGGCCTCGCTGCGCTCGGCGCCAACCTACGGAGCCGTTCTGCGCTTCGTTGGGGTTGGTCTCAGCTCACCGCTTCCCGGCATGGGAACCATCTCCCACTCCCACGGACGAACACCTGTAGGCCTCTGGACAAGCGGCCTGGCGGCGGCATAGCGTTGCCGGGCGCCGGGTTGGCGTGGTTTTCACAGCGTTCCAAGGAGTAATGGTGTTCGATCTTCTCAAGCCGATGTTGTACGTCCGGGTCTATCGCAACCGCATGCTGATCCGCGAGCTCGTGGCCCAGCGTGAGCAGGACGTGCATGCCACTTTCAGCACCGAGCGCTTGCTGGTGGGGCAGTTCAACGATGCCCGTGTCGCGCTGCGCCAGGCCATCAAGCTGATGCTGCGTGGCCAGTGGATGTCCATGGCGCCGACCATCCTCGTGCACCCCATGGAGATGATCGAAGGTGGCTTGTCCCAGGTGGAGGAGCGCATCTTCCATGAGCTCGGCGCCGGCATCGGCAGCCGCCGGGTGCGGGTGCATATCGGCGATGAGCTGAACGACGAGGCCGTGCGCCGCCAGTTGGCTGTGCGATGAGCGCGGAGCTGGTCGAGCGCTGGTTCGGCGCGGGCTTCGCCGGGCTGCACCCCTTGTTGCAGCAGCTGCACCGCCAGGGCGGGGTGCTCCAGGGCGAGGTGGAGCTGGCGACCGGCAGCGGTCTTGCCGGTTGGCTGGGTCGCCGGCTGGCGGCGAAGCTGGGGCTGCCCCTGGGGGTGCGACGGGTGCCCTTGCGGGTGGATATCCACAGCGACGAGGCGGGCCTGCACTGGAATCGGCGCTTCGCCGAATCCGCCACTCTGGTTTCCCTGTTCCGCCCCGTGGGGCGCTGGCCGGATGGGCACTGGGAGGAAAGCACCGGCGCCCTGCGCCTGGCCCTGAAGGTGGACAGCCACGACGGCGGCTGGCGCTGGGTGCCGATTGCGGCCTGGGTGCGTGGCCTCCGTGTGCCGCTGTTCCTGTTGCCGCGCACCACTGCCTACAAGCGCATCGAAGACGGGCGTTATCACTTCTTCGTCGGCTTCTCCCTGCCCGGGCTGGGGACGTTGTTTTCCTACAGCGGTGGGTTGGAACTGGTGCCGGCGGTGGTGGCGGAGGCGGGGTGAAGTCCGATCGCGAATGAATTCGCTCCCACAGGAAGAGCGGCGGCGCTGCGCGCCGCTTGGCGACTGAAGTCGCCCCTACAGATGCATCCCCGCCAAAAAGACCTGACCGTTGTGTAGGGGGGAGGTCGCTTTTTACCTTCACCGGGCGGAGTCGAACCTGGCACCGCGTTATGCCTGAAACCCCGCAAGCCCCATAAAAAACGGGCCCCCATCAGGGAGCCCGTCATCTTCATCGGTTCACGATCAACCCAGCTCGCCCACCGCCCGCCAGGCTTCGTCGATGGCTGCGTGGGCGTAGGCGCTCCAGGCGGCGTCGGAGTTGGCGATGGTGACGTTGCCGACCTTGGTGCGGGCCAGGTTCATCAGCTTCTCGCTCTCGTCCTCGTCGTCGAACAGGCTGTTGGCGAAGTAGGCGTAGCCGTGGGACCAGCGGTTCACGGTGATGCCGAGGATGTCCTTCTGGTGATCGAAACCAACCGGGCCGAGCATGGCCTGGAGCTGGTCGCGGATGGCCTTTTCCATCTGCTCGAAGCTCATGGCGTAGAGCTTGGTGCGGCCGACCCGTGCCTGGGTGCGGGCGTCCATGCCCATGTTCGGGCTGGTGGGCACATGGACCATGTGCAGGCCGATGGGCTGGTTCGGGTCGCGCGGGTGGCGGTAGCCGCCGATGTCCACGGGGTAGTCGAGCTTGACCCGGCTGTAGGGCTGGTTCGGCGCGTAGATCTCGTGCACGCCGAGCTTGCGGAAGCTTTGCCAGTCGCGGATCACCACCTTGGTGTACACCAGCGGGAACTTCACGTTCTGCGCCAGGGCGTGGGCCTGCTCGGCGGAGAGGTCGCGCAGGATGTAGGGGATGATCATGTTGTAGCAGGCCAGCACCGTGTGCTTGCCGCGCACGCGGTGCAGCTGGCCGCCACGGCTGTAGCCGACGTCCACGCCGCCGTCGCGGTTGCGCACGCTGACCACGGTGCTGTTCAGGCGCAGGCGCACCGGGCTCCTGGCTTCGTCGAGCTTGGCGTAGTCGAAGTCGGCGAGGACGATGTCGTCCATGCCCTTGCCCGAGGCCACGGCCGGGATCAGACCGCGCACCAGCAGGCGTGCCAGCGAGGCGTTGCCATCGGGGAAGTGGTAGATGTACGGCTCTTCCATCTCCGCCTTGGCTTCTTCGCTGACGGGGGAGAGGTCCATGGCGGCGAAGCCGGGGAAGCCCACCGAGTAGGCATCGGCGGCGGCCACGGCGTCGATGCTCAGGGCCGAGAAGTCGTTGGTGCGGGCGAGGAAGTAGCGGGTGGCCGCTTCGCTCAGGCCCACGTCCTTGCGCAGGAAGTCCTGGTAGCTGGTCTTGGCCAGGTGGGCTTCCTTCTCCTCGCGGCTCTTGCCGGCGAGGTAGTCGCGGGGCGCCTCGTGCAGGTCGATCAGCGCCTGGCGGTCGGCGTCGGGCAGCGGGAAGTCATTGATGAACGCACGCCAGCTGCGGGCGTTGAGTTTCTCCGGGGCGATGTCGTCGGCCACCATGGGCGTCGGGTCACCGGTCACCAGCTTGTCCTGGCCGAAGCCGGCCTTGTCGAAGAACACCCCGCGGGACAGGCCCAGGCCCGGGTAGAAGTCGCGGTCGAAGGCGGTCTCGAAGCGGTCGATATCCACGCCCAGCTGCTTGAGCAGGCCGTTGACCTCCTTGCTGTAGAGGTGCTTGGGCGACTGGAAGGCCTCGCTGCCGCCGTAGCCGAGGATCATCCGGCCGCCGGCCTGGAATTCGTTGCGCTTGGCATGGCCGCCGAAGTCGTCGTGGTTCTCGACGATGAGCACCCGCGCCTGCGGGTTCTTCTGGCGGTAGAACCAGGCCGCAGCGAGGCCGCTGAGGCCGCCACCGACCACCACCAGGTCGTACTCCTCTTCGATCTTCAGGCCGTCGGTGTCGAACACCTTCTTCTCCCAGCCCATCTGGTGCGCCACCTCGAAGGCGCCTGGGTGGCTACCGCGCAGGCCGGTGAGGGCGGGCGGGTAGTAGCGGCCGGAGGGGGCGGCCTGGAGCAGCTGCAGCGGGGTGAGTCCGGCGCCGATGGCGAGGGCAGCGCCGTTGAGGAAGTCGCGGCGGGTGATGGTCATGGTGTACCTGCAAGGCGTTGTCGTTTTTATGCATGGCGCCCGGGTCGTGCCGGGCGCCACGTCGGGCTTACCAGCCCAGTTGTTTATTGAAGCCCAGGGCGTCGTAGTAGTCGCCCTGGTAGGCGATCTTGCCGTCCTTGATGCGGACGAAACTCACCCCTTCGAACTTCAGGGGCTTGTTGGTGGCCGGGGTTTCCGCGCCCCAGGCGCCACTGTTGGTGCCGCTGAATTCCCATTGGAAGGCGATGCCGTCGGGCCCGACTATGGGCTCGCTGGTCATCCTCCACTTCAGGTCCGGCACCGCGCCGATGAACACCTTGATGACGTTGTCGCGGGCGGCGGCCTTGCCCTTCTGCGGCGTGCCGACGGTGGCGTCGAAGTACTCCGCATCCTCGGCGAGGAAGGTGGCGGCCTTGTCGGCATCGTGGGCATTCCAGGCAGCCATGTAGCCCTCGACCACGGACTTGGCATCACCGGCGGCCTGGGCCAGGCCGGTGGCGGCGCACAGCAGGATGAAGCTGAAACTACGCAGGGTGGTTCGCATTTCGGTTCTCCTGGGGTTTGGGTGCAGCGGTTTGAAGCGGAGCCTGTGGTGAGGGAAAAGCGGGCGAATGAATTCGCCCCTACAGGGGGAGGTGCCATGGAGCGCTGAGCGTCGAGCGCGCAGGGCGGGCTAGGCGAGAAGCGCGGAGAAAGCGGAATGTACTGCGGTACATGAGCATTTCGACGCGCTTCTCAACAACGCCCGGACCAGCGAGCGGCGCTCAGGGTCAGTGTTTGAACATGACGTGGCGGATGGCGGTGTAGTCCTCGAGTCCGTACATCGACATGTCCTTCCCGTAGCCCGACAGCTTCACGCCGCCGTGGGGCATTTCGCTGACCAGCATGAAGTGGGTGTTGACCCAGGTGCAGCCGTACTGCAGGCGCGCGGAGAGGCGGTGGGCGCGGCCGACGTCGGCGGTCCAGAGCGAAGAGGCCAGGCCGTAGTCGGAGTCGTTGGCCCAGGCCAGCACCTGTGCCTCGTCGTCGAAGGCGGTGACCGAGACCACCGGGCCGAAGACTTCGCGGCGGACGATTTCGTCGTCCTGCTGGGCGTCGGCGATCACGGTCGGCTCGAAGAAGAAGCCGGGGCCTTCGACCTTCTTGCCGCCGGTGACGATGCGGATGTGCGGCTGGGCGGCGGCGCGCTCGACGAAGCCGGCCACGCGCTCGCGGTGCTGCTCGGTGATCAGCGGGCCGAGCTCGGTGTCGGCGTCGTCCTGCAGGCCGTACTTGATGGTGGAGACGGCGGCGCCTAGCTTCTCGACGAATTTCTCGTAGATGCCCTTCTGCGCGTAGATGCGGCAGGCGGCGGTGCAGTCCTGGCCGGCGTTGTAGAAGCCGAAGGTGCGGATGCCTTCCACGGCGGCGTCGATGTCGGCGTCGTCGAAGATGATCACCGGGGCCTTGCCGCCCAGTTCCATGTGCATGCGCTTAACGGTGTCGGCGGTGCCGGCGATGATGCGCGAGCCGGTGGCCACCGAGCCGGTGAGCGAGACCATGCGCACCTTGGGGTGGGTGGTCAGCGGTTCGCCGACACTGGGGCCACGGCCGAAGACGATGTTGACCACGCCGGCGGGGAAGATCTCGGCCAGGTACTCGGCCAGCTTCAGGGCGGTCAGCGGGGTCTGCTCGGAGGGCTTGAGCACCACGGTGTTGCCGGCGGCCAGGGCCGGGCCGAGCTTCCACGCGGCCATCATCAGCGGGTAGTTCCAGGGGGCGATGGAGGCGACCACGCCCACCGGGTCGCGGCGGATCATCGAGGTGTGGCCGGGCAGGTATTCACCGGCGGCGGAGCCGCTCATGCAGCGGCTGGCACCGGCGAAGAAGCGGAACACGTCGGCGACGGCGGGCAGCTCGTCGTTCAGCGCGGCGGCGTAGGGCTTGCCGCAGTTGTCCGATTCCAGGCGTGCCAGTTCCTCGGCGCCGGCGTCGATGCGGTCGGCGAGCTTGAGCAGCAGGGCGGAGCGGTCCTTGGGCGAGGTCTGCGACCAGGCGTCGAAGGCGGCGTCGGCGGCGCGCACGGCGGCGTCGACCTGGGCCTCGCTGGCCTCGGGGATGTCCACCAGGGTGGTGCCACAGGCGGGGTTGAGCACGGCTTGCGCGGCGCCTTCGCCGGCGACCAGTTGGCCGTTGATCAAGAGTTTGGTCTGCATGGTGAATCCTCCAGTCGGGGTTCGCTGATCCGGGTTGGAGCCCCCGCCACCCGGGCGGGGGCGGTTTGTCACTTGCCGCTGCCGGCCACGCCTTCGCCACCCTTGGTCAGGTAGTAGGCGCCGAGGATCGGCAGCATGGTCACCAGCATCACCAGCATGGCGACGACGTTGGTGACCGGCACATCGCGCGGGCGGCTGAGCTGGTTGAGCAGCCACAGCGGCAGGGTGCGTTCGTGGCCGGCGGTGAAGGTGGTGACGATGATCTCGTCGAAGGACAGGGCGAAGGCCAGCATGCCGCCCGCCAGCAGGGCCGAACCGAGGTTCGGCAGGATGATGTAGCGGAAGGTCTGCCAGCCGTCGGCGCCCAGGTCCATCGAGGCTTCGATGAGGCTGTGGGAGATGCGCCGGAAACGCGCGATCACGTTGTTGTGGACGATCACCACGCAGAAGGTCGCGTGGCCGATGATGATGGTCAGCAGCCCCGGTTCCAGGCCCAGGCTCTTGAACGCCGAGAGCAGCGCGATGCCGGTGATGATGCCGGGCAGGGCGATGGGCAGGATCAGCATCAGCGAGATGCTCTCCTTGCCGAAGAAGCTGCGCCGGTACAGCGCCGCCGAGGCCAGGGTGCCGAGCACCATGGCGATCAGCGTGGCGACGCAGGCGACCTGCAGCGACAGCTTGATCGACTCCAGCACGTCCTCGCGGGCGAAAGCCACGCTGAACCAGTGCAGGGTGAAGCCCTTGGGCGGGAAGCTGAAGGCCGCGTCCTCGGTGTTGAAGGCGTAGAGGAAGATGATCAGGATCGGGAAGTGCAGGAACACCAGCCCGCCCCAGGCGGCCGCTTTCAGGCCCCAGGATGCTTTCTCAGAGTGCATCGAATGCCCCCAGACGTTTGACGATGGAGAGGTAGACGGCGATCAGCACGATCGGCACCAGGGTGAAGGCGGCGGCCATGGGCATGTTGCCGATGGCGCCCTGCTGGGCGTAGACCATGCTGCCGATGAAGTAGCCGGGCGGGCCCACCAGCTGCGGCACGATGAAGTCGCCGAGGGTGAGGCTGAAGGTGAAGATCGAGCCGGCGGCGATGCCCGGGATCGACAGCGGCAGCACCACCTGGGTGAAGGTCTGGCGGGGCTTGGCGCCGAGGTCGGCGGAGGCCTGCAGCAGGTTCGGCGGCAGGCGCTCCAGGGAGGCCTGGATCGGCAGGATCATGAACGGCAGCCAGATGTAGACGAACACCAGGAAGCGCCCCAGGTGCGAGGTGGACAGGGTGCTGCCGCCGACGCCGGGGATGCCGAGGATGAACTGCAGCACCGGCTCCAGGCCGAACTGCTGGACGAACCACTGGGCGACGCCGCCCTTGGCCAGCAGCAGGGTCCAGGCGTAGGCCTTGACGATGTAGCTGGCCCACATGGGCATCATCACCGCGATGTAGAAGAACGCCTTGGTCTTGCCCGTGGTATAGCGCGCCATGTAGTAGGCGATGGGGAAGGCCAGCAGGCCGGCACCGATCGACACCGCCACGGCCATGGTCAGGGTGCGCTGGATGATGTCGAAGTTGGCGGCCTGGAACAGCGCCGAGAAGTTCGCCAAGGTCAGGTCCGTGGACACCGCCATGGTGAAGTCGTCGAAGGTGTAGAAGCCTTGCCACAAGAGGCTCAGCAACGAACCCAGGTAGATCGCGCCGAACCACAGCAGCGGCGGGATCAGCAGCATCGACAGGTACAGCGTCGGCCGGCGGTAGAGCAGGTTGGACAGGCGCCGCATGGCCCCGTTGGGGGCGGCCTGTGCCTGGGCGGTCAGGGTCGCGCTCATGTCACACGCCCTCGCTCAGCTGCACCATGGCCTCGCGGGCCCAGCGCACGGTGATGCGCTCGCCGGGCTGGAACGAGGGCGCGGCGGCCTGCCACTGGTTGTTGGCCTGGCTGATGCACAGGTTCTGGCCGTTATCCAGGCGCAGCTCGTAGCGGGTGGCGGCGCCCTGGTACTGGATGTCGTGGAGCAGGCCGCTGATCTGCACCTCGCCGGCCAGGGCCGCTTCGGCGGTGGCGAAGCGGATGTGCTCGGGGCGGATGGAGAAGGGCTGCTCGTTACCGGTCAGCTCCTTCGCCACTGCGCCGCGCAGCACGTTGGAGGTGCCGACGAACTCGGCGACGAAGGGTGTGGCCGGCTGCATGTAGAGGTTGCGCGGGGTGTCCACCTGCTCGATGCGGCCCTTGTTGAACACCGCCACGCGGTCGGACATCGACAGCGCTTCGCTCTGGTCGTGGGTGACGAAGATGAAGGTGATGCCCAGCTGGCGCTGCAGCTTCTTCAGCTCGCTCTGCATCTGCTCGCGCAGCTTCAGGTCCAGCGCGCCGAGGGGTTCGTCCAGCAGCAATACGCGGGGGCGGTTGACCAGGGCGCGGGCCAGGGCCACGCGCTGGCGCTGGCCACCGGAAAGCTGTGCCGGCTTGCGGTCGCCGTAACCGGCCAGGGCCACCATGCCCAGGGCCTCTTCGGCGCGGTTCAGGCGCTCGGACTTGCCCACGCCCTTGACCTTCAGGCCATAGGCGACGTTGTCGCGCACGTTCATGTGGGGGAACAGCGCGTAGTCCTGGAACACGGTGTTGACGTCGCGCTGGTAGGGCGGCAGGCCGGCGGCCTCCTCGCCATGGATACGGATGGAGCCCGAGCTGGGCTGCTCGAAGCCGGCGATCAGGCGCAGGCAGGTGGTCTTGCCGGAACCGGATGGGCCGAGCATGGAAAAGAACTCGCCGTCCTGGATATCGATGGATACCCGGTCGACGGCCTTCACCTCGCCGAAGAGACGGGAAACCTGGGTGAACTGGACTGCAAGCGTCATGGTGCGGTGCTCCGGTAAAACGAAAGGGTGCAGGTGTGGCGAAACGGTCCCCCCGCCCGCAGGCGAGGGGAATTCATCAGGTACTGCTGTTCATCTGTCCTCCCGTCTCCCGGAAGGGAGAGGGGGTACTTCGAAAGAGACTGGAAAAAACGTTCAGCCCACGTCGCGAGCGGGCCTCAGCCGTGGATGGCCAGCGCACAGGAACCGGAGCGTACGACCGTACGTGAGGATTCCGAGCACTGCCCGAACACGGATCAGGCGCGCGCAGCAGCGGGCTGAGTGTTTTTCAGCGGCCGCCCATGATGGCGATGTAGTCCTGGGTCCAGCGGCTATAGGGCACGAACTTCCCGCCCTGTGCCTGCGGAGTCTTCCAGAAGGCGATCTTGTCGAACTGGTCGAAGCCGTTGGTGGCGCAGCCTTCGGCGCCGAGCAGCTCGCTGGCCTTGCAGCCGGCGGGGACGGCGGGGAGGGAGCCGAACCAGGCGGCGACGTCACCCTGAACCTTAGGTTCCAGGGACCAGTTCATCCACTTGTAGGCGCAGTTCGGGTGCTTGGCCTCGGCGTGCAGCATGGTGGTGTCGGCCCAGCCGGTGGCGCCTTCCTTGGGTACCACGGAGGCGATCGGCTGCTTCTCCAGCTGCAGGGCGTTGACCTGGTATGGCCAGGCGCTGGAGGCGACCACGCCTTCGTTCTTGAAGTCGCTCATCTGCACCGTGGTGTCGTGCCAGTAGCGGTGGATCAGCGCGTGCTGCTTGCGCAGCAGGTCGAGCACGGCGCTGTACTGCTCTTCGTTCAGCTCGTAGGGATCCTGGATGCCCAGGGCCGGCTGGGTGGCCTTCAGGTAGAGGGCGGCGTCGGCGATGTAGATCGGGCCGTCGTAGGCCTGCACGCGGCCTTTGTTGGCCTTGCCGTCGGGCAGGTCCTGGGCTTCGAAGATGGTCGCCCAGCTGGTGGGCGCTTCCTTGAAGGTGTTGGTGTTGTACATCAGCACGTTGGGGCCCCACTGGTAGGGCGAGCCGTAGTGCTGGCCGTCCACCGTGTACCAAGGTGCGTCCTTCAGGCGTTCGTCGAGGTTCTTCCAGTTGGGGATCAGCGCGGTGTTGATCGGCTGCACGCGCTTGCCGTAGATCAGGCGCAGCGAGGCGTCGCCGGAGGCGGTGACCAGGTCGTAGCCGCCCTTGGCCATGAGGCTGACCATCTCGTCGGAGGTGGCGGCGGTCTTGACGTTGACCTTGCAGCCGCTGTCCTGCTCGAACTGGCTGACCCAGTCGTAGTTCTTGTCGGTCTGGCCGCGTTCGATGTAGCCGGGCCAGGCGATGATGTCGAGCTGGCCTTCGCCAGTGCCGACTTGTTTCAGGGGCTCGGCGGCCTGCAGGCTGGCGCTGGCCAGCAGGGCGGTGGAGAGCGCACTGAGCAGAGCGGTTTTGCGCGCGGACATTGATGTTCCCTCTTGTTGACTAGTTATTGGTCGGGGCAGTTGAACGTCGTTTCGCGGGCCTTCCGGCCTTTGTTGTTTTAGAAGTCCTGGCCGTGGCGCGCCATGATGTGGCGCACCACGCTGTAGTCCTGCAACGAGTCGCTGGACAGATCCTTGCCATAGCCGGAGCGCTTCAGCCCGCCGTGGGGCATCTCGCTGGCCAGGGTGAAATGGGTGTTGATCCAGGTGCAGCCGTACTGCAGGCGGTTGGCCAGCTGGAAGGCCTTGTCGAGGTTCTGCGTCCACACCGAGGAGGCCAGGCCGTACTCGGAGTCGTTGGCCCAGTCCAGCGCCTGGTCGAGCTGGTCGAAGCGGGTCACGGTCACCACCGGGCCGAACACTTCGCGCTGGACGATCTCGTCGCCCTGCTTGCAGCCGGCCAGCAGGGTGGGCTGGTAGTAGAAGCCGGCGCCGGAATGCACGGCGGCACCGGTGACGCGCTCGATGTGCGGCTGGCCGAGGGCGCGCTCGACGAAGCTGGCCACCCGGTCGCGCTGGCGCGAGCTGATCAGCGGGCCGATCTCGTTGTCCTGGTCGCGCTTGCGGGCGAAGCGCAGGCTGGAGACGGCGTCGCCCAGTTCGCTGACGAGGCGGTCGTGGATGCCGGCCTGGGCATAGATGCGGCAGGCGGCGGTGCAGTCCTGCCCGGCGTTGTAGTAGCCGTAGGCGCGCACGCCCTGGACCACGGCCTCGAGGTCGGCGTCGTTGCAGACGATCACCGGTGCCTTGCCGCCCAGTTCCAGGTGGGTGCGCTTGAGGGTGCGGGCGGCGGTCTGGAGGATCTTCTGCCCGGTGACGATATCGCCGGTGAGCGACACCATGCGCACCTTGGGGTGGCTGACCAGGTGGCTGCCGACGCCTTCGCCGCCGCCGGAGATGATGTTGATCACCCCGGCCGGGAGGATTTCCGCCAGGGCGGGTGCCAGGGCCAGGATCGACAGCGGGGTGTGTTCGGAGGGCTTGAACACCAGGGTGTTGCCGGCCGCCAGCGCCGGGGCGATCTTCCAGGCGGCCATCATCAGGGGGTAGTTCCAGGGCGCGATGGAGGCGACCACGCCCACCGGGTCGCGGCGCACCATGCTGGTGTGGCCAGGCACGTACTCGCCGGCGAGCTGGCCTTGCTGGCAGCGCACGGCGCCGGCGAAGAAGCGGAACACGTCGGCGGTGGCGGGAATGTCGTCCTGGCGCGCCAGGTGCAGCGGCTTGCCGCAGTTCAACGATTCCAGGCGGGCCAGGTGCTCGGCATTGGCCTCCACCGCGTCGGCGATGGCCAGCAGGGCGGCGGCGCGCTGCGCGGGCGTGGTGCGGGACCAGCCGGCGAAGGCCTTGTGCGCGGCGAAGACGGCGGCTTCCACCTGCTCGATGGAGGCTTCGGCGATGGTGATCAGGGTTTCCCCGGTGGCGGGGTTGAGGATGGGCTCGGCCAGGCCTTCACCGATGACCAACTGGCCGTCGATCAGCAAATGGGAATGCAGGGTGGGCGTGCTCGCAGTGCCGGCCATCTTCGGGGCTCTTTTCTTCCTGGGTTTTTGTTCTTCAGTCATTCCAGTGCTCCTGGCGGCGCCCGGCATGACTCTGTTTATAGGGCACAGAGCCTAGTGGGCGGGCTTGAGGTCGACAAATTCTAAATATTGAAAGCAGCGTTCGATTAAATCGAAGGCTTGCGGGCGTTTGGTTGTTCGCGGGCCAGGGTGAGGAAGGGGTCCACCAGCGCTGGTCGCGCGGTACCGCGGCGCCAGGCCAGGCCCACGTCCAGCGGCTCGCCCAGGTCCACCAGCGGGCGCGCTTCGATGATGTCGCCCTCCAGGGACCAGGGGCGGTAGGTCATGTCCGGCTGGATGGACAGGCCGAGCCCGGCCGCCACCAGGCTGCGCACCGCTTCCACCGAGGCAGTGCGCAGGGTCACCTGGGGCGTGAGCCCGGCGCGGGACCAGATGCGCTGGGTGTGCAGGCCCATCTCGTCGGCGTTGAGCTGGATCAGCGGCTCGCCGGCGACGTCCGCCAGGCTGATGCTGTCGTGCTCCAGCAGTGGGTGCTGGGCCGGCAGCCAGAGGCGGTGGGGCGAGTGGGTCAGCACCTCGGTCTGCAGGGCGTGGCGGTCTTCCAGGTTGGAGAGGATCAGCACGCCGACATCGATCTCGCCGCTGACCAGCAGGTGCTCGATGTAGGGGCGTTCGTCCTCCACCACGCGGGTCTTCACGTTGGGGTAGGCGCGCTGGAAGCGGGTGATCAGGTCGGCCAGGTAGTAGCCGGCCACCAGGCTGGTCACGCCGATGGTGAGGCTGCCGGCCACCTGGTCGGTGCTCTGCTGCAGGCTGCGCTTGGCGTTGTCCACCGTGGCCAGGATCAGGTGCGCCTGGCGCAGGAACTGGTGGCCCTGGTGGGTCAGGGACATGCCCTTGGCGTGGCGGTTGAACAGGCTGACGCCGATCTCCTCCTCCAGTTGCTGGATGGCCAGGGTCAGGGTGGACTGGGAGATGAACACCGCCTGGGCGGCGGCGGAGATGGAGCCCGTCTCGGCGACGGCGATGAAGTGGCGGATCTGGCGCAGGGTCATCATGGGGCGGTATTCCGCAGGTGGAAATGCTGCGCGACAGTATGGTTTATCGAAAATCGAGCGGGTGATTCTTTTTTATCGAATGCTTGGCGCGCGCAACTGGCAGCCCCGTAGCGTCGTAGGATGGGTAGAGCTCGGCGAAACCCATCACTCGCGCGCACCGGACCAGCGAGGAGCGCCACCCCAGCCCAGCGGCAATATCCCGAAGCAATCCGTCGCTTACGGGCTTGGAAACTCGACGGCTAGAGTGCAGTCCATTGCTCGACTCACCCACCCAATAAGGAGGTTGTGATGAACACCCGTGGATTGCTCGATCAACTGCTCAAATCCGGCCAGGACCTGCTGCAGCAGAAAACCGGCGGCAAGTCCGGCGGTTTCTCCGGTGGCGGCTCCGCTGGCTCCGGTGGCTTGGGCGGCAACCTCGGCAGCCTGCTCGGCGGCGCCGGTGGTGGCGCGCTGGCGGCCGGTGCGCTGGGCCTGCTGCTGGGCAACAAGAGCGCCCGCAAGCTGGGCGGCAAGGCGCTGACCTATGGCGGCCTGGCCGCGCTCGGCGTGCTGGCCTACAAGGCCTATGGCAACTGGCAGGCCAAGCAGGCCGGGGCGCCCCAGGGCGAGCCGCAGACCCTCGACCGCCTGCCCGCGCCCCAGGCCGAGCAGCACAGCCAGGCCATCCTCAAGGCGCTGGTGGCGGCAGCCAAGGCCGATGGCCATGTCGACGCCCGCGAGCGCCAGTTGATCGAAGGCGAGCTGGGCAAGCTGACCCAGGACGCCGAGCTGCAGTCCTGGCTGGAGCTGGAACTGAACAAGCCGCTGGACCCGGCCGACGTCGCCCGCGCCGCGCGCACCCCGGAGATGGCCGCCGAGATGTACCTCGCCAGTGTGCTGATGGTGGACGAGGAGCACTTCATGGAGCGCGCCTACCTGGACGAACTGGCCCGCCAGCTCAAGCTCGACCCCGCGCTCAAGACCGAGCTGGAAGGGCAGGTGCGCCAGGAGTTGCAGGCGAGCTAGAACGCCCTGGTGTCGCCTGCGTGTCCGATCGCGAATGAATTCGCTCCTGCAGGGGCGGCGCTGCGCGCCGCTTGGCGACTGAAGTCGCCCCTACAGTCGCCCCTACGGTGCCCGCCGAATGGGCATGACCGTTGCGGGTGGAGGTCGCTCTTTACCTCCACCAGACGGAGCCGGGCCCTGGCACGTGCTTATTCCGGATGCACCGTATTGATGGGGGTCGTACCTTGCGCAAGGTCGCCCGCCCCACTTCTGCAGACGTTCCGTTCGGGTAGGGTGGGCCGGGCGGCGTTCCGCTTCAGCCCACCGAATGCCCGGTCATCCCCAGGTACCCCTGCATAACTCCCCGTTTCTGCCAGACTTCCAGGCGGGCCCGCCAAAGAGCTGGCGCCCCGTTGCGCTTTGCCTTGCAAGGGGGTGGGGCGAGTCTCTAGAGTCGCCGCTTTGTGACGCGTGCGACATTTGGCGCGGTAAATGACAGGGTTTGGCAAACGGGGGTTTACGTGAAGAACTGGTCGGTACGACTGCGCATCCAGGCGAGTTTCGCCATCATCATCGCGATCATGCTGCTGATGGCCGTCACCTCCTATGTGCGCTTGTTCACGGTGCAGAAGGGGGCGGAGCGCCTGGCGGAGGACGCCATGCCCGGCATGTTCCTCATCACCCAGGTACGCAGTGCCTGGACCGATGTGTTCATCCAGACCCTGGAGCGTTTAGGCGCCTCGGACCAGCCGCTGGAGAAGGTCGACCTGGACAACCTGCGCCTGCTCGACGAGCGGCTCAATGCGGTCCTGGCCGACTACCGCAAGACCATCCGCGACGATAACGACCTGGTGCTCCTGGAAAATTTCAACCAGAGCCGCAAGCGCTACGACGCGAGCCTTTCCACGGTCATCGAGTTGCACCAGCAGAAGCGACTGGGCGAGGCCCGCTCGCTGCTCACCGGTGACCTCACCAAGTTGTGGAACGAAGGACGCGATGGCCTGACCGAACTCATCAGCTTCAACCGCAAGACCGCCGAGGGGGCGACCGGCGACATTGTCGACGCCGCGCGTAGTGCCGAGCTGGCCATGATCGTCTCGGTGCTCCTGGCCATCGCTGCCGCCTTCGTCTGTGGCGCGCTGCTGGTGCGGGCCATCACCGAGCCGGTACAGCGCGTGGTGCAGAACCTGCAGGCGCTTGCCTCGGGCGACCTCACCGCGCGCCTGCACCTGGGGCGCAAGGACGAGTTCGATTCCATCGAGACTGGCTTCAACAGCATGGCCGATGAGCTGAAGACCCTGGTGTCCCAGGCCCAACGCTCCTCGGTGCAGGTCACCACCTCGGTCACCGAGATCGCCGCCACCACCCGCCAGCAGCAGGCCACCGCCACCGAAACCGCGGCCACCACCACCGAGATCGGCGCCACCTCGCGGGAAATCGCCGCCACCTCGCGGGACCTGGTGCGCACCATGACCGAGGTTTCCGGCGCCGCCGAGCAGACTTCCACCCTGGCCGGCTCCGGCCAGTTGGGCCTGGCGCGCATGGAAGACACCATGCGCCAAGTGATGGGCGCCGCCGACCTGGTCAACGCCAAGCTGGCGATCCTCAACGAGAAGGCCGGCAACATCAACCAGGTGGTCACCACCATCGTCAAGGTCGCCGACCAGACCAACCTGCTGTCCCTCAATGCCGCCATCGAGGCGGAGAAGGCCGGCGAGTACGGCCGCGGGTTCGCCGTGGTCGCCACCGAAGTGCGCCGCCTGGCGGACCAGACGGCCGTGGCCACCTATGACATCGAGCAGATGGTGCGCGAGATCCAGTCCGCGGTGTCCGCCGGTGTCATGGGTATGGACAAGTTTTCCGAGGAGGTGCGTCGCGGCATGTCCGAAGTCGGCCAGGTCGGCGAGCAGCTGTCGCAGATCATCCAGCAGGTGCAGGCCCTGGCGCCCCGCGTGCAGATGGTCAACGAAGGCATGCAGGCGCAGTCCACCGGTGCCGAGCAGATCAACCAGGCCCTGGTGCAACTGGGTGAAGCCACCGGGCAGACGGTGGAATCGTTGCGCCAGGCCAGCTCCGCGATCGATGAGCTCAACCATGTCGCCCAGGGCCTGCGGGCCGGCGTCAGCCGCTTCAAGGTCTGATATGACGATCCGCACGACTCGCCAGCAGCCGAGACGGGGGCGGCTGTACCTGCTGTTCGGCATGGGCAGCGACCGCTACGCCCTGGACGTACGCGACGTACTGGAGGTGATGCCCCTGCGCCAGCTCAAGCGCGTGGCCGGAGCGCCCACCTGGGTGGCCGGCGTTTTCGACTGGCGCGGCTCGCCGGTTCCGGTGCTTGATCTCGGCGCCCTGGCTTTCGGCGAGCCCGCCCGCGCGCGCACCAGCACCCGGCTGGTGATGGTGCGGTATGCCGGGCACAGTCTCGGCCTGATCCTGGAGCAGGCCACCGAGACCCTGCGCTGCCAACCCGAGGCATTCCAGGACTACGGGCTCGATGGGGGCGAAGCGCGTTACCTGGGGCCGGTTTTCCGCAGTGCACAAGGGCTGGTGCAGCGTGTCGAGGTCGCCGAGCTGCTCGGTGAAGAGGCGCGCGCACTGCTGTTCCCCACCGATGCGGAGGCCGCATCATGAATTCGCGCTTCGAGCGCCTGCTCAAGGAACGCATCGGCCTCGATGTCGAGTCGGTCGGCCGTGAGCTGGTGGAGCGCGCCATACGCCTGCGCATGCAGGCCATCGGCTGCCGGGGCGAGGACGAGTACTGGCTGAGCCTGGAGTCGTCCCACGGCGAGCAGCAGGCCCTGGTCGAGGCCGTCGTAGTGCCTGAGACCTGGTTCTTCCGCTACCCCGAGTCTTTCGTAGCCCTGGCCCGGCTGGCCTTCGAGCGCCTGCCGCGCCTCGCCTCCGGGCGCCCGCTGCGGGTGCTGAGCCTGCCCTGCTCCAGCGGCGAGGAGCCGTACTCCATCGTCATGGCGCTGCTCGATGCAGGCTTTGCCCCGGCACTGTTCCAGGTGGATGCGCTGGACGTCAGCGAGAAGGTGCTGGAGCGCGCGCGCCAGGCCGTCTACGGGCGCAATTCGTTCCGTGGCGAGGAACTGGGCTTCCGCGACCGCCACTTCCTGGTCGTCGAGGATGGCTATGTCCTCACCGATCAGGTCCGGCGCAAGGTGAACTTCCGCCACGGCAACCTGCTGGCGCCGGGGCTGCTGGCCGGCGAGGCGCCCTACGATTTCGTCTTCTGCCGCAACCTGCTGATCTATTTCGACCGGCCCACCCAGGCCCAGGTGCTGGCGGTACTGAAGCGCCTGATGAGTCCCGAGGGCGCGCTGTTCGTCGGCCCCGCCGAAGCCAGCCTGGTGAGCCAGGACGGCATGCGCGCGCTGGATCTGCCGCAGTCCTTCGTCTTCCTCCCCGGCACCGCCCAGGCTCCGCGCGTTGTCGCTACACCGCGTCCGACTGTGGCGCCCGCGCGACCCGCCGCGCCGATGGCGAAGGCCAAGGCGCCGCCGGCCTTCGCTCGCCCGCTGCACACCCCGAGCGCGCCCCGGCCGGTGGTGCCCGCGCTTGCGCCAGGCCGGGACGGCGCCGCCGAACTGCTGGAGATCGCCACGCTGGCCAATGCCGGGCGCAGTGCCGAAGCCCGCGCCGCCTGCGAGCGCCACCTGGCGGCCCACGGCCCCTCGGCAGCGGTGTTCTACTGGCTCGGGTTGCTCTGCGACGTGGCCGGGCAGCAGCAGGAGGCCCAGGACTACTACCGCAAGACTCTCTACTTGCAGCCCGGGCACGCCGAAGCCCTGGCCCACCTGGCGGCGCTGCTCGCCGCGCGCGGCGACCTGGCCGGCGCCCGGCGCTTGCAGGAGCGCGCCAGTCGTGGAGTGAACGACCATGATCGATAGCCATACCTTGCGCCTGGACGACGCCCAGGCGCCCATCGACGACTGCTGGAACCGCATCGGCGTACATGGCGACAAGAGTTGCGAGCGTCTGCACGAACACATCCATTGCCGCAACTGCGAGGTGCACGCTGCCGCCGCCACCCGCCTGCTGGACCGCTATGCCTTGCACCGCGAGCTGGACGAGGAGCAGGCGGCCGAGGAAGAAAGCCTCGGCGAAACCCGCTCCACCCTGGTGTTCCGCCTTGGCGACGCCTGGCTCGGCCTGGCCACCCGGCAGCTGGTTGAAGTGGCGCCGCAGTCGCTGATCCACTCCCTGCCGCACCAGCGCTCCCTCGGGCTGCTGGGGGTGACCAATGTGCGTGGCGCCCTGGTGGCCTGCCTGTCGCTGGTGGAGGTGCTCGGCCTGGAGCCGGGCCAGGGCGGCCCCCAGGAGCGCCGCGTGGTGCCGCGCATGCTTATCGTCGCCAGCGACGACGGCCCGGTGGTGGCACCGGTGGACGAGGTGGACGGCATCCACGCCATTCCCCTGGGCGCGGTGCTGGAGGCCGGCCGGGGTGCCGCACAGGTGGCGCGGCCCTTCGCTTCCGGCGTGGTGCAGTGGCGCGGGCGCAGCGTCACCCTGCTGGACGAATCGATGTTGCAGCAAGCCATCGCCAGGAGCCTTGGATGACCCCGGACCAGATGCGTGATGCCTCGCTGCTGGAGCTGTTCAAGCTGGAGGCCGAGGCGCAGACCCAGGTGCTCGGCAGCGGGCTGATGGTGTTGGAGCGCAACCCGCGCCAGGCCGACCAGCTGGAAGCCTGCATGCGTGCCGCCCACTCGCTCAAGGGCGCGGCGCGCATCGTCGGCATCGATGCCGGCGTGCGCATCGCCCACGTGATGGAAGACTGCCTGGTGGGCGCCCAGGAAGGCCGCTTGCACCTGCAATCCGAGCATATCGACGCGCTGCTGCAAGGCTCCGACCTGCTGCTGCGCCTGGGCTCTGCGGCCGGTGCCGACTGGGCCGACAAGGACGGCCGCACGGATATCGACGCCCTGGTGGAGCGCCTGCAGGCGCTTGCCAGCGGGCAGCGCGTGGCCCCTCGCGAGCCGGTGGCCCGGCCCGAGCCCGCTGCCGAACCCGTGGCGGCGCCCGCCGTGGCCGCACCCGAGGAAGAACCCGTGGCATCCGCCCCAGCGGCCGGCGAGAACCGTGATCGGGTGTTGCGGGTCAGCGCCGAGCGCCTCGACCACCTGCTGGACATCTCCAGCAAGTCGCTGGTGGAGTTCCAGCGCATCAAGCCCCTGGGGGATTCGCTGCAACGCCTCAAGCGCCTGCAGGCCAGCGCCGTGCGTACCCTCGACGGCGTGCGCGAGGCGGTGCAGGACGACGCCATGGATGCGGCCTCCCGCGCCATGCTGGCCGAGGCCCGGCAACTGCTGGGCGAATGCCAGCAGATGCTCGCCCGGCACATGGCCGACCTCGATGAGTTCGGCTGGCAGGGTGGCCAGCGCGCGCAGTTGATGTACGACGCCGCGCTGGCCTCGCGCATGCGCCCCTTCGCCGACGTGCTCGCCGGCCAGGCGCGGATGTTGCGCGATCTCGGTCGCAGCCTCGGCAAACAGGTGCGCCTGGATATCGAGGGCGAGAACACCCAGGTCGACCGCGACGTGCTGGAGAGGCTCGAAGCGCCGCTGACCCACCTGCTGCGCAATGCCGTCGACCATGGCATCGAAAGCCCGGCACTGCGGGCCGAGCGTGGCAAGCCGGAGGAGGGGCGCATCCTCCTGCGCGCCCGTCATCACGCCGGCATGCTGGTGCTGGAGCTGCGCGACGACGGCGCTGGGGTCGACCTGGAGCGCCTGCGCAGCGCGGTGATCGAGCGTGGTTTCGCCACCGTCGAGACCGGCGCGCGGCTCGACGAAGACGAACTGCTGGCCTTCCTTTTCCTGCCCGGCTTCAGCATGCGCGAGCAGGTCACCGAGGTGTCCGGCCGCGGCGTCGGCCTGGACGCGGTGCAGCACATGGTGCGCCAGCTGCGGGGCGGCGTGCGCATGGAGCAGCGCCAGGGCGAGGGCTCGAGCTTCCACCTGGAGGTGCCGCTGACCCTGTCGGTGGTGCGCAGCCTGGTGGTGGAGATCGGCGGCGAAGCCTATGCCTTCCCCCTGGCCCATATCGAACGCATGACCCGGGTGCCCGCCGAGGCGCTGGTGCAGCTCGAAGGCCGCCAGCACTTCTGGCACGAGGAGCGCCACGTCGGCCTGGTGGCCGCCAGCCAGGTGCTGCAACGCCCCGAGGGCGAAAGCGATGGCGACGGCCTGGCGGTGGTGCTGGTGCGCGAGCGCGAAGCGCTCTACGGCATCGTGGTCGACCGTTTCATCGGCGAGCGCACCCTGGTGGTGATGCCGCTGGACCCACGCCTGGGCAAGGTCCAGGACGTGTCCGCCGGTGCGCTGCTGGATGACGGCACGCCGGTGCTGATCCTCGATGTCGAGGACATGCTCAAGTCGGTGGGCAAGCTGCTCGGCAGCGGCCGCCTGGAGCGCGTCGGCGGCCTGGCCCGGCAGGGCGCGGGCAGCCGCCGCAAGCGCGTGCTGGTGGTGGACGACTCGCTCACCGTGCGTGAGCTGGAGCGCAAGCTGTTGCTCGGCCGTGGCTACGAGGTGGCGGTGGCGGTGGACGGCATGGACGGCTGGAACGCCCTGCGCTCCGAAGCCTTCGACCTGCTGATCACCGACATCGACATGCCGCGCATGGACGGTATCGAGTTGGTGACCCTGGTGCGCCGCGACAGCCGCCTGCAATCGCTGCCGGTGATGGTGGTGTCCTACAAGGACCGTGAAGAGGACCGGCGCCGTGGCCTGGACGCCGGTGCCGACTATTATCTGGCCAAGGCCAGTTTCCACGACGAGGCGTTGCTGGATGCGGTGGTCGTGCTGATCGGGGAGGCGCAGGGATGAGGATAGGGATCGCCAACGACATGCCCCTGGCGGTGGAAGCGCTGCGCCGGGCCCTGGCCCGCGAACCGGCCCACCAGATCGTCTGGATCGCCGGCAACGGCGCCGAAGCGGTGCGCTTCTGCCAGGAGGACACTCCGGACCTGGTGCTGATGGACCTGCTGATGCCGGAGATGGACGGCACCGAGGCGACCCGGCGGATCATGGCCCAGTCGCCCTGCGCGATCCTCATCGTCACCGTGGACAAGGAACAGAACATCCATCGCGTGTTCGAGGCCATGGGCCACGGAGCCCTGGATGCGGTGGACACGCCCGCGCTGGGCACCGACCACGAGCGCGACGCAGCGGCGTTGCTGCGCAAGATCCAGAACATCGGCTGGCTGATCGGCCAGCGCGTGGGCAGCCGCGGGGCTCGCGAGCCCTCGTGCCGGCAGTTGGTGGCCATCGGTGCCTCGGCCGGCGGGCCCGCGTCCCTGGCGCAGTTGCTCAAGCAGTTGCCGGCCGGCTTCGCGCCGGCGGTGATGCTGGTGCAGCACGTCGACGAAACCTTCGCCGCCGGCATGGCCGAGTGGCTGGGCAGCGAGTCCAGCCTGCCGGTACGCCTGGCTCGCGAGGGCGAGCCGCCGCAGCCCGGCCAGGTATTGCTGGCGGGTACCAATAACCACATGCGCCTGCTGCGCAACGGTGAACTGGCCTATACCGAAGAGCCCCGCAGCCATGTATACCGGCCCTCCATCGATGTGTTCTTCGACAGCCTGGTGGCGCATTGGCGGGGCGAGGCGGTGGGCGTGCTGCTCACCGGCATGGGCCGCGATGGCGCGCAGGGGCTGAAGGCCATGCGTGAAAGGGGCTTCCTCACCATCGCCCAGGACCAGGCCAGCAGCGCCGTATACGGCATGCCCAAGGCTGCGGCGGCGCTGGATGCGGCCGTGGAGATCCTGCCCTTGCAGCGGATCGCACCCAGGCTCGTGGAGGCGTTCTCGCGTTGATGGTTTCTCGGGCCGGGGCGCTGCGGTCGGGTCTTGGTGCGTACGTGCCGCCCTGGGCATCGACGCACAAGCCGGGCGGCTCGATTTTTTGGCGGCGGCGTACCCGTGCCGCGCATTATCATTGGCCGCACACAGATGTTGCCTGCGTGTCGTGTGAGGCCTGTAGGCCTGGAGAAAGCTATGAATTACCCCTATCGCAATCAGGCCGAAACCTACTCGCTCATCGAGAACAAGGTGATGGTGCTGCTGGTCGATGATCAGGCGATGATCGGAGAGGCCCTGCGCCGCGCCCTGGCCGATGAGGTCGGAATCGATTTCCATTTCTGCGCGGACCCGCTGACGGCCGTCGAGGTTGCCCGGCAGATACGCCCGACGGTGATCCTCCAGGACCTGGTGATGCCCGGCGTCGACGGCATCAGCCTGCTGGCCGACTATCGAGCCGCCGTCGAGCTGCGTGACATCCCCATCATCGTGCTGTCCACCCGTGACGACGCAGCGATCAAGAGCACCGCATTCGCCGCCGGCGCCAACGATTACCTGGTCAAGCTGCCCGACACCATCGAGCTGGTGGCGCGCATCCGCTACCACTCCCGCTCCTACCTCGCCCTGCAGCAGCGCGACGAGGCCTACCGCGCCCTGCGCGAGAGCCAGCAGCAGCTGCTGGAAGCCAACCTGGTGCTGCAGCGCCTGATGAACTCCGACGGCCTCACCGGGCTGTCCAACCGCCGCCACTTCGATGAGTACCTGGAAATGGAATGGCGCCGTGCCTTCCGTGAACAGACCTCGCTGTCGCTGCTGATGATCGATGTGGACTACTTCAAGGGCTACAACGACCACTTCGGCCATATCGCCGGGGACGACGCCCTGCGCCGCGTGGCCGAAACCCTGCGCGAATCCTGTACGCGCTCCTCCGACCTGGCTGCGCGCTATGGCGGTGAGGAGTTCGCCATGGTGCTGCCGGGCACCTCCAGCGGCGGCGCGCGCCTGCTGGCGGAAAAGGTCCGGCGTGCGGTGGAGGCCCTGGGCATTCCCCATGACCTGCCCCAGGACGGAGCCTCGCTGAGTGTGAGCATTGGCGTCTCGACCCTGACGCCCAAGACCGGCCAGGTGTCGCTGTTGCTGGTGGACCGCGCCGACCAGGGGCTGTACATGGCCAAGAACAACGGCCGCAACCAGGTGGGGCTGGTAGCCGATACGCCCGGCGCCTAGCTTTTTGCCTGCGCTCCACACAGACGTGTAGGGGCTGTAGGGGCCTGTAGGGGCGACTTCAGTCGCCAAGCGGCGCGTGGCGCCGCCGCTCTCGTGGGAGCCAATTCATTCGCGAACGGTCGTTCCCAGGGCGCATCGTCCTTCCTCTGCGCGCCCATCGCTGCGCTGCCTCAAGGCAAAAAAGCCGGTGGAGGTAAAAAGCGACCTCCACCCTACGCGCCGGTCAGGTCCGCAGGGTAGGGCTGAACTCGCAGGCGCGAATTCATGCGCGACTGGCGATCACCGCATAACTCCACATAAACACCACGGCCCCTGCAAATTGCGTCCACACAGGCCGGCGAACATGGCTGCACGATCCTTTTCCATGGAGTGCACCGCATGTACCGCCCGCCCTTGTCTTCCTTCTCGCCCGGCCGCTGGCTGCTGGCGTTGTTCCTCGTGCTGTTCGGCGTGGCGCCGTGCCTGGCCGAGGAGGCTGCGGAACGTGGCGAGAGCCCCTATTTCGCGGTGGATAACGCCGAGCCGGGCGTCGATGGCCTGCCGCTGAAGTCCACCCGCGTGGAGGTGCAGGTGCTGGGGGTGATCGCCGACGTGAAGGTGATCCAGCAGTACCGCAACGAGGGCTCGCGGGCCCTGGAGGCGCGCTATGTGTTCCCCGGCTCCACCCGCGCGGCGGTGCATGGCATGACCGTGCGCCTGGGCGATCGCGAGCTGCATGCGCAGATCCGCGAAAAACAGAGCGCCCAGCGCGAGTACCAGGAGGCCAAGAGCGCTGGCAAGACCGCCGCCCTGCTGGAGCAGGAGCGCCCCAATGTGTTCCAGATGAGCGTGGCCAACATCCTCCCCGGCGACGTGGTGGACGTGGAGCTGCGCTACACCGAGCTGCTGCTGCCCACCGATGGCACCTACCATTTCGTTTTCCCCACCGTGGTCGGGCCGCGCTACAACGGCGCACCGGGGCAGCCGAGCCACAAGGCCGAGCCCTGGGTCTCCACATCGCACCTGGCCGAGGGCGACCCTGGCCGCAGCACCTTCTCCCTGCAGGTGGACCTGCAATCGCCCACCGCCATCGGTGAAGTCGTCTCGCGCACCCACCGCATCGCCCGCCAGGCCATCGCGGCCCGGCACACCCGGGTGACCCTGGAAGAGGGGCATGAGCCGGGCAACGACCGTGACTTCATCCTCGACTACCGCCTGGGCAGCGAGGTGTTCGAGAGCGGCGTGCTGCTGTCCCGTGGCGCCGAGGAGAACTTCTTCCTGGCCATGGTGGCGCCGCCGGCGGCGGTGAAGGCCAGCAGCATCGTGCCGCGCGAATACATCTTCGTGGTGGATATCTCCGGCTCCATGCACGGCTTCCCGCTGGACACCACCAAGGTCCTGCTGCGCCGGCTGATCGGCGGCCTGCGCCCGGTGGACAGCTTCAACGTGCTGCTGTTCTCCGGCAGCAGCAGCCTGCTGGCGCCGCAGTCGCAGCCGGCTACCAAGGCCAACATCGAGCAGGCGCTGACCATGCTCGACACCCAGATGGGCAGCGGCGGCACCGAGCTGCTGCCGGCCCTGCGCCAGGCGCTGGCGATGCCGGCGGATGCGGAGCGCTCGCGCAGCTTCGTGGTGGTCACCGATGGCTACGTGACGGTGGAAACCGAGGCCTTCGAACTGGTGCGCAACAACCTGGGCAAGGCCAACCTGTTCGCCTTCGGTATCGGCAGTTCGGTGAACCGCGAGCTGATCGAGGGCCTGGCACGGGCCGGGCAGGGCGAGCCCTTCGTGGTGCTCGACGACAGCTCGGCGCAAGCCGAAGCCGAGCGCCTGCGGCGGATGATCGACTCGCCGGTGCTGGTGCACCCGAAACTGTCCTTCAGCGGCCTGGAGACCTATGACGTCGAGCCGCTGGCGCTGCCCGACCTGTTCGCCCAGCGCCCGCTGGTGGTGTTCGGCAAGTGGCGCGGCGAGCCCCGTGGCGTGCTGCAGGCCGAGGGCATCGCCGCCAGCGGCCCCTGGCGCAGCGAAGTGCCGATCGAGGCGGGCAAGGTAATCGATGGCGACCAGGCCCTGACCCACCTGTGGGCGCGGCACCGCATCGCCTCGTTGATGGACCAGGAGGCCCTGGAGGGCGGCTTCGGCTACAGCCAGCAGATTCTCGACCTGGGCCTGAAGTACAGCCTGCTGACGCCCTACACCTCCTTCATCGCCGTGGACCAGGTGGTGCGCAACCCCGACCCGGCCGGCAGCACCACGGTCAAGCAACCGCTGCCGCTGCCCCAGGGCGTGAGCGCCCAGGCCGTCGGCACCGCCGAGGCAGGTTCCGCCACCGCCGGCATCCTCGTGCCGAGCACGCCGGAGCCGGCCACCTGGGCGATGCTGGCGCTGGCCCTGCTGGGCATGGGCTGGGTGACCCGCCGCCAGGTGCGTGGGTGAAGGCCCGCGCGCTGCCGGGCTGGACCTGGCTGCTGGCTCCGGTGCTGGCGCTGTGGCCGGTGTGGCTGTGGAGCCTGCGGCGCATGGGCGACGGCTCGGACGACCCCTACGGCGTGGTGGCGCTGGTGGCCCTGCTGCTGGGGCTGTGGCGCGAGCGCCGCAGCTTCCTGGCGACGCCCCGGCGTGGCTGGCTGCTGGTGTCGCTGGCCCTGGCGGCGCTGGCGATTCTCGGCAGCACGCTGATCCCGGCGCTGGGGCGCGGCGTGCTGGCGGTGCTGGCGGTGATCGCCACCACCCTGGCGCTGCGCCGCCCGGGCCAGCCGGTGCTGGCCTGGCTGGGCCTGGGATTGCTGGCCTTGCCGATCCTCTCGTCGCTGCAGTTCTTCGCCGGTTACCCGCTGCGCCTGGTCACCGCTGAAGCCAGCCTCTGGCTGCTGCGCGGCCTGGGCCACGAGGTGCAGCGCCTGGGCACGGCGCTGCAGGTGAACGGGCAACTGGTGATGGTGGATGCGCCCTGCTCGGGCGTGCACATGGCCTGGGTGGCGTACTTCACCGCCTTCGCCACCGCCGCCTGGCTGCGCCTGGGGGACAGGCAGCTGCTGCGACGCCTGCCGTGGATCGGCCTGCTGGTGCTGGGCGGCAACAGCCTGCGCAACACCCTGCTGGTGCTGCAGGAGGCCGGGCAATCGGGCTGGCCTGCCTGGATGCACGAGGCCACCGGGCTGCTGGTGTTCATCGGCGTCTGCGCCCTGGTGCTGCGCACCGTGGCGGCGGGGCAGGGGGCTGCGCTGGTGCTGCCCACCACGACGGCGACCGGCGTGGCGCCCTGGCACCAGGGGCGCTGGCTGGTGGCGGCGTCATTCCTGTTGCTGGGGGTGGGGTCGCTGCTGGGCCGGCCGGTGGCCGAGGCCCGTCCCGTTGCCGCCTTCGTCGAGTGGCCGCAACGTTTCGAGGGCGAACGCCTGCGGCCCCTGGCGCTGTCGCCGGTGGAGCAGCGCTTCGCCGCGCAGTTCCCCGGGGCCATCGCCCGTTTCAGCACCGGCTCGCGGGTGGTCACCCTGCGCCATGTCACGGCGGCCACGCGCAAGCTGCACCCGGCGGCGGACTGCTACCAGGGCCTGGGTTATGTGATCCGTGCCATCGCCCTGCGCCAGCGCCCCGGCAATGGCGGGTTGCAGCGCTGCTTCGTGGCCGAGGGGCAGGGGCCGGCGCTGCAGGTCTGCGAGTACATCGAGGACGCCGCCGGGCAGAGCTTCAGCGACAATTCCAGCTGGTACTGGGCGGCGCTCAGCGGCCGCTCCAGCGGGCCCTGGCGGGCGGTGACGGTGGCCGAAGCGCTGTAGTCCGACGCCGGGTCTACGGTGGTCGGGCGGGCTGCCCGGCGGGTTTCGAGTCGGGTATACTCGCCGGCTTTTCCGAAAGTTTTGCCTGAGAGCGCTTCCAGCCATGGAAATCAACCCGATCCTCAATAGCATCAAGGACCTCTCCGAACGTACCCAGACCATTCGGGGGTATCTTTGACTACGATCACAAGCATGATCGTCTCGTCGAAGTAAACCGCGAACTCGAAGACCCCAACGTCTGGAACAACCCGGAGTACGCCCAGAATCTTGGCCGTGAGCGTTCGCTCCTGGCGCAGATCGTCGAAACCCTCGACGAGCTGACCGGTGGCCTGGCCGACTCCCGCGACCTGCTGGACATGGCGGTCGAAGAGAACGACGAAGGCGCGGTCAACGACGTCGCCGCCGAAGTCGAGCGCCTGCGCGAGATCCTCGAGAAGCTGGAATTCCGCCGCATGTTCAGCGGCGAGATGGACCCGAACAACGCCTACCTGGACATCCAGGCCGGTTCCGGCGGCACCGAAGCCCAGGACTGGGCCAACATGCTGCTGCGCATGTACCTGCGCTGGGCCGACAAGAACGGCTTCAGCGCCGAGATCGTCGAACTGTCCGAAGGCGAAGTCGCCGGCATCAAGGGCGCCACCGTGCACATCAAGGGCGAATACGCCTTCGGTTGGCTGCGCACCGAGATCGGCGTGCACCGCCTGGTGCGCAAGAGCCCGTTCGACTCCGGCAACCGTCGCCACACCTCGTTCACCGCGGTGTTCGTATCCCCCGAGATCGATGACAACATCGAGATCGAGATCAACCCGTCCGACCTGCGCATCGACACCTACCGCTCCTCCGGCGCGGGCGGTCAGCACGTGAACACCACCGACTCGGCCGTACGTATCACCCACGTACCGACCAACACGGTGGTCGCGTGCCAGAACGAACGCTCCCAGCACGCCAACAAGGACACCGCCATGAAAATGCTGCGGGCCCGGTTGTACGAGCAGGAGATGCAGAAGCGCAACGCCGCGTCCCAGGCGCTGGAAGAGACCAAGTCCGATATCGGCTGGGGCCACCAGATCCGTTCCTACGTGCTCGACCAGTCGCGCATCAAGGACCTGCGTACCGGCGTCGAGCGCAGCGATTGCGACAAGGTGCTGGACGGGGATCTCAACGAGTACCTCGAAGCCAGCCTGAAACAAGGTCTCTAAAGCCGCTGCGCTTGTTCTTTTAGCGATAACTTTTCACCAGGCGCCAACACGCCGAAGCAGGAACCACCAAGACCATGAGCGACCAACAACCCGACCAGCACGAACTGCAACAGGAAGAGAACAAGCTGATCGCCCAGCGCAAGGAAAAACTTGCCGCCGTGCGTGAAGCGAAGGCCATCGCCTTCCCCAACGACTTCCGCCGCGATGCCTACTTCGCGGACCTGCAGAAACAGTACGCGGACAAGACCAAGGAAGAGCTGGAAGCCGCAGCCATCCCGGTCAAGGTCGCCGGTCGCATCATGCTCAACCGTGGTTCCTTCATCGTCCTGCAGGACAGCACCAGCCGCCTGCAGGTCTATGTGAACCGCAAGACCCTGCCGGAAGAGACCCTGGCCGAGATCAAGACCTGGGACCTGGGCGACATCATCGGCGCCGAAGGCACCGTGGCCCGCTCCGGCAAGGGCGACCTGTACGTCGACATGACCAACGTGCGCCTGCTGACCAAGGCCCTGCGCCCGCTGCCGGACAAGCACCACGGCCTGACCGACACCGAGCAGCGCTACCGCCAGCGCTACGTCGACCTGATCGTCAACGAGGAAACCCGCCACACCTTCCGCGTGCGCTCCCAGGTCATCGCCCACATCCGTCGCTTTCTCTCCGAGCGCGGTTTCCTCGAAGTGGAAACCCCGATGCTGCAGACCATCCCCGGCGGTGCCGCGGCCAAGCCCTTCGAAACCCACCACAACGCCCTGGACATGGCCATGTTCCTGCGTATCGCGCCGGAGCTGTACCTCAAGCGCCTGGTGGTCGGTGGCTTCGAGAAGGTCTTCGAGATCAACCGCAACTTCCGTAACGAAGGCGTTTCGACCCGGCACAACCCCGAGTTCACCATGCTCGAGTTCTACCAGGCCTACGCCGACTACGAAGACAACATGGACCTGACCGAGGAGCTGTTCCGCGAGCTGGCCCAGGCCGTGCTCGGCAGCACCGACGTGCCCTACGGCGACAAGGTGTTCCATTTCGGCGAGCCCTTCGCGCGCCTGTCCGTGTTCGACGCCATCCTCAAATACAACCCGGAAATCACCGCGGCTGACCTCAACGATGTCGAGAAGGCCCGTGTCATCGCCAAGAACGCCGGCGCCAAGGTCCTCGGCCACGAAGGCCTGGGCAAGCTGCAGGTGATGATTTTCGAGGAGCTGGTGGAGAGCAAGCTGGAGCAGCCGCACTTCATCACCCAGTACCCCTTCGAGGTCTCGCCGCTGGCACGCCGCAACGACAACGACCCGAGCGTCACCGACCGCTTCGAGCTGTTCATCGGTGGCCGCGAGATCGCCAACGCCTACTCCGAGCTGAACGACGCCGAAGACCAGGCCGAGCGCTTCATGCTGCAGGTCAAGGAGAAGGACGCCGGTGACGACGAGGCGATGCACTTCGACGCCGACTTCGTCAACGCGCTGGAATACGGCATGCCGCCCACCGCCGGTGAAGGCATCGGTATCGACCGCCTGGTGATGTTGCTGACCAATTCGCCGTCTATTCGTGACGTCATCCTGTTCCCGCATATGCGGCCCCAGGCCTGACGCGTGAGAAAAGCCGCCTTCGGGCGGTTTTTTCTTGGCCGGCGTTGAGTTGAATAGCCGGAGAAATGGTCGAAACTGTCTTGCATCCCAGCTGAACCCGGAGGTCCATGCATCTTGCCCAAGTCGTCCCGTAGCGACAGTGCCGCCCAGGCGGCCAGCGCCCTCGCCGAAAGTGTCCAGTACCAGGGCCGCAAGGCCAGCCGGCAGGGCAGCGAGCAACGCCGCCAGGCGATTCTCGATGCCGCCATGCGCATCATCGTGCGTGACGGCGTGCGCGCGGTGCGCCACCGCGCTGTGGCGGCGGAGGCGGAAGTGCCGCTTTCGGCCACCACCTATTACTTCAAGGACATCAACGACCTGATCACCGACACCTTCGCCCAGTTCGTCGAGCGCAGCGCCGAAGCCATGGCCGCGTTCTGGGGCAGCGTCGAGGGTGACCTGCAGGGCATGGCGGCGGCTCTGAGCCGCGACGGTGCCTCGCGCCGGCAGATGACCGACGAGATCGTCGAGATGGCCATCCAGTATGTGCGCCGGCAACTGATCGAGAACCGCGTGCAGCTGCTGGCCGAGCAGGCGTTCCGCCAGGAGGCGCTGATCAACGCCGGCCTGCGGCCGCTGGCCGATGCCCACCGCGGCATCCTCTCCCAGGGCGCCGAGCACTTCTTCCAGGTACTGGGCTCGGATGAGCCGGCCGAGGACGCCAAGGTGTTGACGGCCATCATTCTGCGGATGGAATATCAGGGCCTGCTCGATGGGGTGGACAACCTCGATATCGACGAGATGCGAGCCGTGCTCAAGCGCTACCTCTACCTGGTGATGGGGCTCTAGAACACGGTACGAGACCCCGCATTCAGGCCACCTGTCTTGCGGGGTTTTTCATGGTCACAAGGAGAGCGAAATGAAACCCTGGCGCGCATTTGTCGCCCTGTCCTTCCTGCTGCTGAGCGGGTGCCTGGTCACCTTGCGGGACCCGATCCCGGCCCATGAGCCGGCGCCGATCCCGCTGCTGGGCGACTGGACGCGCAAGGACGAGTGGGGCGAGCGTC
Organism: Pseudomonas sp. zfem005; assembly: GCF_032621735.1. Classification (NCBI taxonomy): domain Bacteria; kingdom Pseudomonadati; phylum Pseudomonadota; class Gammaproteobacteria; order Pseudomonadales; family Pseudomonadaceae; genus Pseudomonas; species Pseudomonas sp. zfem005. Next base: position 383,689 of record NZ_JAVYJE010000008.1, read on the forward strand.
TCTACCTGGAGATCAGCCGCGCCGGCTCCAACCTGTACAAGGCCCGTACTTACGAAGGCAGCAAGGACAACCTCGACAGCCTCCAGGAGTACGGCTTCACCGTCGCCCACCATGGCCGCCGCTGGTACCTCTCCGCCGGCCTGCCGAAGAAGTGGGGCGCCAATTTCGCCGTCGCCGGCTTCGAACTCACCACCGACAACGAACTGGTGATCTACAACCTCGATGTCGAACGCCTGCACCAGGAGCTGGAACACGGCACCTTCGAGGGCGCCAGCGTGGAGATGCCCGAGGGTGACGGCGTGCTGCTGAACACGCCCTGGGAGAAGATCCAGGCCTGGCTGGACGACCCGGCCAACTCCGACGTCTTCGTCGAGGTGGCGCGCTACCAGCGTTCCACCGAGGAGTGAGCATGAGCCGGCGCCAACTGCCCGACGACTACCAGAACATCGTCCGTACCCTGTCCGACCGCATCGTCCACGCGCAGACGCCGATCCGCGTGCTGGACGCCATCAAATGGGACGACAGCGTTCGCCAGGGCTTTCTCAAGCACAAGGGCAAGGCCATGCCCGAGGTGGACCGCGCCTATTACGAGAGCCGGCCGCTGGCCTTCGACTCCTCGGCGAAGAAGCTGGAATTCCAGAACATCGAGCGCGACATCACCCGCCAGCTGGGGCAGTTCAACCCGGTGGGGCAGATCATGCGGCGCATGTGCAAGGAATACCGCATGGTGATCCGCATGCTCGAAGCGCGCGGCACCGCCGACTTCGGGTTGATCTCCCAGGAACTCTACGGCGCCGCCTCCGACGCCTTCCACGCCGGTGACCCGACCCTCTCCGACCTGGGGCTGATGCTCTCGGACTACCTGAACAAGATCGACGACCGTGGCGACCTCAAGGACGAGCCCAAGACGCTCACCGCCAAGGACGCCGTGGCCATGCTGCAGAGCCGCCTCAGCGCGGTGTTCGGCGAGGGCGACGACACCATCCGCGTGTTCGAGTCCGACGGCATCGTCGCCGACGCCGCTGCCGGTGCCGACTACATCAAGGTGCGCGCCGACGCCATGTTCAACGAGCGCGACGTGCGTGCCCTGGAAGTGCACGAGGGGCTGGTGCACGTCGGCACCACGCTGAACGGCCAGAACCAGCCGATCTGCACCTTCCTGGCCAAGGGCCCGCCGTCGTCCACCGTGACCCAGGAAGGCCTGGCCATCCTCATGGAAGTGATCGCCTTCGCCTCCTACCCCACGCGCCTGCGCAAGCTCACCAACCGCACCCGCGCCATCCACATGGCGGAGGAGGGGGCCGACTTCCTCGAGGTCTATCACTTCTACCGTGAGCAGGGCTACGGCATGGCCGAAAGCTACGGCAACGCCAGTCGGGTGTTCCGGGGCTCCTCGCCGGACGGCCTGCCCTTCACCAAGGACCTGTCCTACCTGAAGGGCTTCATCATGATCTACAACTACATCCAGCTCGCCGTGCGCAAGGGCAAGCTGGAGCAGATCCCGTTGCTGTTCTGCGGCAAGACCACCCTGGAAGACATGCGCACCCTGCGCCAGCTGGTGGACGAAGGCCTGGTGGCACCGCCCAAGTACCTGCCCCCGCAGTTCCGCGACCTCAACGCGCTGTCGGCCTGGATGTGCTTCTCCAACTTCCTCAATCACCTGAGCCTGGATCGCATCGAGGCGGATTACGCGAATATTCTTTAAACGCTAGCTGGAAGCTTGAGGCCTGAAGCTGGAAGAAAAAGCCTACGAGGTCGGCCAGCAAATGGCCTGGATGAAAAACCGCTGCAACAGATGAATGCTTGATACCCGAGGTGACGCCCAGCACGCTTTCCAGCTTCCAGCTTCCAGCTTCCAGCTTCCAGCTTCCAGCTTCCAGCTTCCAGCTTCCAGCTTCCAGCTTCCAGCTTCCAGCTTCCAGCTTCCAGGCTCACTGAGGACCCAATCAAAATGCCCAGCCATCAGCTCGACTACGAAATCCTCGGCGCTTCGGCGCAGACCGTTGAGATCATCCTCGACCCGCAGGAAACGGTGATCGCCGAAGCCGGGGCGATGAACTACATGACCGAAGGCATCCGCTTCGAGGCGCGCATGGGCGACGGTTCCTCCAGCGGCGTGCTGGGCAAGTTGTGGGGGGCGGGCAAGCGCTTGCTCACCGGCGAGTCGCTGTTCATGACCCACTTCACCAACGAGGGCCGTGGCCAGCAGCGGGTCGGCTTCGCCGCGCCCTACCCGGGCACCGTGGTGCCCATCGACCTGGCTCAGGTCGGCGGGCGCCTGGTGTGCCAGAAGGACGCCTTCCTCTGCGCCGCCCACGGCACGCAGATCGGCATCGCCTTCAACAAGCGCATCGGCGCCGGTTTCTTCGGCGGCGAGGGCTTCATCCTGCAGAAGCTCGAAGGCGACGGCCTGGCCTTCGTGCATGCCGGCGGCACGGTGATCCGCAAGGAGCTGAACAACGAAACCCTGCGCCTGGACACCGGTTGCCTGGTGGCCTTCACCACGGGCATCGACTACGACATCGGTCTGGCCGGTGGGCTGAAGAGCATGCTCTTCGGCGGCGAGGGCATCCTCCTGGCCACCCTCAAGGGCACCGGCACGGTGTGGATCCAGAGCCTGCCCTTCTCGCGCCTGGCCGAGCGCATCTACGAGGCCACCTACAAGGCGCGCGAGGAAACCCGCGCCGGCGGCCAGTGACCCGTTCCTGCCTCCTGCTGCTGGTCCTGCTGCTGCAGGGCTGCAGCGGGCTGCTGTTCTACCCCGAGCGCCAGCTGCCCTTCACCCCCGAGCGCGCCGGCCTGGCCTACCGCGATGTCGAGCTGGTCACCGCCGATGGCCTGCGCCTGCATGGCTGGTGGCTGCCGGCTGCGGCGGGTGTCGAGGTCAAGGGCACGGTGCTGCACCTGCACGGCAATGGCGGCAACGTCGCTTCCCACCTGGGCGGCAGCTGGTGGCTGCCGGAGCAGGGCTACCAGGTGCTGCTGCTGGACTACCGTGGCTACGGCCGCTCCGAGGGCAGCCCCTCGCTGGCGGGGGCGTACCAGGACATCGACGCCGCCTTCGCCTGGCTCGACCGCGCGCCCGAGGTGCAGGGCAAGCCGCTGGTGCTGCTGGGCCAGAGCCTGGGCGGCGCCATGGCGGTGCACTACCTGAGCGAGCACCCCGAGCGCCGTGCCCAGCTGCGCGCGCTGGTGCTGGACGGCGCGCCGGCCAGTTACCGTGACGTGGCTCAATTCACCCTGGGCAATGCCTGGTTAACCTGGCCGCTCCAGGTGCCGCTGTCCTGGCTGGTGCCTGATGGCGACAGCGCGATCGGTGCGATTGCCGGTCTGCAGGGCTTGCCGATGCTGATCTACCACAGCATCGACGACCAGGTGGTGCCTCTTTCCAATGGCGTGCGCTTGTATCAAGCTGCGCCGCCGCCGCGGGTGTTCCAGCCGACTCGTGGCGGCCATGTGCAGACCTTCGCCGACCCCACCTGGCGGGAGGTGATGCTGCGCTACCTCGAAGACCCGAACGGTTTCGTCGGGCTGCGACGGCTGGCTGAAGTCCCGAATACAGAGAGTCCCCAATGAGCGAACGCAACCCCATCCCGCTGATCCTCACCGGCGTCGGCACCATCATCGGCACCGTGATGGTCCTCTGGTACTACGGCTACCTGCACTTCGCCAAACCGGAAGATGCGCTGCTGCTGTCCGACTTCACCATGCTCAAGACCGTTCCCGGCGAGGACTACAAGGTCTCGCTGACGCCCGCCACCCAGGTCGCCCAGTGCATCGACGGCGTGCTGGTGCTGTTCGACACCGAGCAGAAAGGCCTGACCGGCGTGCTGGTGAACAACAAGAAACAGGCCGTGCGCTGCATGGGCCAGGAGACCCCGCAAGAGGTCAAGTGAGGGCAGGATGAAGGTCGAGGTCTGGCAGGGCGACATCACCCGCCTGGACGTGGACGCCATCGTCAACGCGGCCAATTCCTCGCTGCTCGGCGGCGGTGGCGTGGATGGTGCGATCCACCGCGCCGCGGGTCCTGAGCTGCTCGCTAGTTGCCGTGAGCTGCGCGGCTGCCCCACCGGCGAGGCGCGCATCACCCCGGGCTTCCGCCTGCCGGCGACCTTCGTCATCCACACGGTCGGCCCGATCTGGGCCGGCGGCAGCCAGCGCGAGCCCGAGCTGCTCGCCAGCTGCTACCGCAACAGCCTGGCCCTGGCGGAATCCGCCGGCGTCGCCAGCATCGCCTTCCCGGCCATCAGCTGCGGCGTCTATGGCTACCCGCTGGAAGCCGCCGTGCGCATCGCCGTCACCGAACTGCGCCGCCCACGCCCGGCGGGCAGCACCCTGCAACGCGCGCTGCTGGTGGCCTTCTCCGAAGACATGGCACGCCTCTACCGCGAAGCCCTGGCCTGATCTGGCGGCTTTTGCGCCCATCGCTCTTCCCCGCCCGGTTATGGATGGGGGCCCTACGCAGCTGTCCTGACGCCGTCTGGTGGAGGTAAAAAGCGACCTCCACCCTACGCAGCGGTCATGCCCGTGTGGCGGGGCCGCCTGCTTGTAGGGGCGACTTGAGTCGCCAAGCGGTGCGCAGCGCCGCCATTCGCTCACCGCGCCCCACGCAACAACCGCAACCCGTTGAACACCACCAGCAGGCTGGCGCCCATGTCGGCGAACACGGCCATCCACAGGGTGCCCATGCCGGCCAGGGTGAGGGCGAGGAACAGCGCCTTGATGCCCAGGGCCAGGACGATGTTCTGCACCAGCACCGCGTGGGTGCGGCGCGAGAGGCGGATGAACAGCGGCAGCTTGCGCAGGTCGTCATCCATCAGCGCCACGCCGGCGGTTTCGATGGCCGTGTCGGTGCCGGCGGCGCCCATGGCGAAGCCGATATCGGCGCGGGCCAGGGCCGGGGCGTCGTTGATGCCGTCGCCGACCATGCCGATGCGCTGGCTGCCCTGCTGACGACGTTCCACTTCCCGCAGCTTGTCCTCGGGCAGCAGGTTGCCCAGGGCTTCGTCGATGCCCACCTGGGCGGCGATGGCGGCAGCGGTGTGGGGGTTGTCGCCGGTGAGCATCAGGGTGCGCACCCCAAGCTGATGCAGCTCGGTCACGGCCTCGCGGCTGGTTTCGCGCACGCCGTCGGCCACCGCGAACAGGGCCATCGGGCCTTCGGCGTCGAGCAGGACGATGGCCGTCTTGCCTTCGCGCTCGAGGCTATCCAGGCGCGCTTCCAGGGTGCTGGAGCACAGCCCCAACTCTTCCACCAGGCGATGGTTGCCCAGGTGGTAGAGGCGCCCACCGATAAGCCCCTTGACCCCACGGCCTGGCAGCGCGGCCAGGTCGTCGACGCCGTGCAGGGCGATGCCGTCGGCCTCGGCGGCACGGGCCAGGGCCTGGGACACCGGGTGGTCCGAGCGCGCGGCGAGGCTGGCGGCCAGGGCGCGCGCCTCATCTGCGCGGCCCTCGCGCAGGGGCACATAGTCGGTCTGCTGCGGGCGGCCTTCGGTGAGGGTGCCGGTCTTGTCGAGGGCGACCCAGGCCAGCTGGCGGCCCATTTCCAGGTACACGCCGCCCTTGACCAGCACGCCACGGCGCGCGGCGGCGGCCAGGCCGCTGACCAGGGTCACCGGGGTGGAGATCACCAGGGCGCAGGGGCAGGCGATCACCAGCAGCACCAGGGCGCGGTACACCCAGTCGAGCCAGGCGCCCTGCATCAGCAGCGGCGGCAGTACGGCGGTGAGCAGGGCGAGGACGAACACCGTGGGCGTGTAGATGCGCGAGAAGCTGTCGACGAAGCGCTGGGTCGGCGCGCGGGTGCCCTGGGCCTCTTCCACGGCGTGGATGATGCGCGCCAGGGTGCTGTCGTTGGCGGCGCGGGTGACGCGGTATTCCAGCTCGCCCTCGCCGTTGATGGTGCCGGCGAACAGCGGGTCGCCCGGCTCCTTGTCCACCGGCAGGCTCTCGCCGGTGATGGGCGCCTGGTTGACGCCGGAGCGGCCCACCAGCAGCTCGCCGTCCAGGGCGATGCGCTCGCCGGGGCGCACGCGCACCCGGGCGTCGGGGTGCACCTCGCTGGCCGGCATCTCGCGCCACTGGCCGTCCACCTGCACGGTGGCCTGTTGCGGGGCCAGGTCCAGCAGGCCACGGATGGCGTTGCGCGCGCGGTCCAGCGACTTGGCCTCGATCAGCTCGGCGAGGGCGAAGAGCACGCTGACCATGGCCGCCTCGGGCCACTGGCCGATCAGCAGGGCGCCGGTCACGGCGATGCTCATCAGGGCGTTGATGTTGAGGTTGCGATTCTTCAGGGCGATCCAGCCCTTGCGGTAGGTGGGCAGGCCGGCGGTGGCGATGGCCAGCAGCGCCAGGCCGACTTCCAGCCAGACGGGCCCGAAGCCGAACCATTCGCAGGCTTCGGCGGCGAGCGCGGCGACACCGGCCAGCGCCAGGGGCCACCAGGGTTTGTCGGCGGGCTTGGCGGGGGGAGAGGCGGCGTCCAGCGGCTCGGCCTGCATGCCCAGCTGGGCCACCAGCCTCTGCAGCGGTGCCAGCTCGGTGAAGCGGTGCTGCACCTTGAGCACGCGCTGCATGAGGTTGAACTCCAGCGCCTCCACCGCCGCGACCTTGCCCAGGGCATCCCGCAGCAGGCGTTCCTCGGTGGGGCAGTCCATGGCGTCGATGCGCAGGCTGCTCCAGCGCAGCTCGCCCAGGGGCGCGTCGATGGCCTCGGTCGCCAGGGCGGGTTGGGCATGCTCGTGGGCATGGCCGTCGTGGTCATGGTGATGGTCATGGCCGTGCTCATGGTCGTGCGCGTGGCCATGATCGTGCCGCGCCGGGCTGGGACGCGGGTTCGAATGATCGTGGTTGCAGCAGTTGTCCTGGCTCATCGCGGACTCCATTGACGGGAATGGTGCTGATTGCACACCCTGTAGCAACTACAGAGTCAAGCAGGGGAATGAACCATGAAGATCGGCGAGCTGGCACGACTGACCGATTGCCCGGTGGAGACCATCCGCTACTACGAGCGCGAAGGGCTGCTGCCGGAGCCGTCCCGCAGCGAGGGCAACTACCGCCAGTACACCCAGGCCCACGTCGAGCGCCTGGCCTTTATCCGCCACTGCCGTTCCCTGGACATGACCCAGCAGGAAATCCGCGAGTTACTGCGCCTGCGCGACAGCCCCGAGGCGGACTGCACCGCCGCCAACCGGCTGATCGACGAGCACATGCACCATGTGGAGGTGCGCATTGCCGAACTGCGTTCGCTGCAGGAACAGCTGCGTGCCCTGCGGGCCCATTGCCAGATTGCCGGCAGCAGCGAGTCCTGCGGGATTCTCCGTGAGCTGGAGCAGCCGGCGCCGCCGAGCGTCATTTCCGATTCCTGCGCCGAGGCCGGGCACCTGCATGTGCCGGGGGTGCACAAGCGGCATTGAGGGTGCGGCGTTTCATCTGCAACGGTGTGCCGTGTTCGACTCTGCCTGGTGGATGAGAAGAGCGTCATCCACCCTACATAGCGGTCATGTCCGTGCGCTGCGCAGCGCCGCCATCTGGCGGGCTACTGGGCTTCGAACACGAAGGGGTTCTGCGGATTGGGGAACTGCAGTCGGAGCTGTTCCGCCGGTGTCTTGCTGCCGGGTTGCAGGTAGTCCACCCGCAGGCCAACCGGCTCGTTATCGACGGTCTCTTCCAGGTAGGCATTGCTCGGGTAGAGGACGCTGTCTTGGGGGGCTTCGCGCACCGCCGCGCAGGAGGCGAACAGTGGGGGCAGGTTGTAGAGCACCTGGTCGTGCACCAGCAGCACCTGGGTGTAGCGATCGGCGCGGCCGCTGCCCTTGGCCGGCAGCTCCAGGCAGAAGGATTCGCCGTTGCGCCAGGCGGTGAGGCTGTAGAGCCCCTCCGGGTCGATCGAGGCGCCGGCCTGCCAATCGGTCGGGGCGAGGTCGGTGACAGCTGCCAGGCTCCAGTGGCGCTTGCCGATACTCAGGCGCTGGCCGTCGAAGGCGATCTCGGGCATGCCCGCTGGCGGCTCGCCTTCCAATGTGCCGGGGGCGCTCCATTGCTCCGAGTCGTAGCGTTTCACCGCAGCCGCCATGGCGTTGACCCAGAGGCACTGCTGCGCCTCGGTGCAGACCAGGGACAGCGCGCTGCCGGCCCCCTCGAACAGGTTGCCACCCAGGGACCGGTAGAAGGCTTCATAGCCGTCGAAACGCACGGGCTCAGCCAATGCCGCGAAGGGCAGGGCGGTGCAGAGGGCGAGTGCCAGAAGCTGGCGTGAGGGGGCGAGTGACGGCATGTTCCCTGATCTCCGGGGCGCGATGGCATGCATCCTAGCGAGGCGGCCGGCCTTGCGGAAACGGCGATCGGCGCGACGCCAAGCCGCGCACAAAAAAGCCCGCCGGGGAGGCAGGCTTTTTCATTACCGAAAGATCAAAGCGCAGCGCGTGGCGCGACCGGGCCGGGACCGTTGGCGATGGTCACTTCCACACGACGGTTCAGCGTGCGCGAGGAGGCGGAGGCATTGCTGGCCACCGGGTAGTCCTTGCCGAAGCCGTGGGTGGTGATGCGCGTGGGGTTCACGCCCATGGCCACCAGGGCGCGACGCACCGAGTCGGCACGGGCCTGCGACAGGCGCAGGTTGTGGTCGACGGTGCCGGTGTTGTCGGTGAAGCCCTCCACCACCACCTGGCGATCCGGGTTCTGCACCAGGAAGTTGCCCAGTTGCTGGACGTTGCTCATGCCGTTGGGGTTGAGCTCGGCGCGGTCCACTTCGAACAGCACGTCACCCAGGGTCACCACCTGGCCACGGTCGGTCTGCTTGGCCTTGAGCTGGTTGACCAGCACGTCCACCTGCTGGTTGCGCGCATCCAGCTGGGCCTGGGTGCGCTGGGCCGGCGCGTTGGCCAGGGCCTCTTCGGCGGCCTTCTGCTTGATGGTCTGGCGGGCCAGTTCGACGCGCTGGTTGGTGATGTAGGCGAGCTGGTCGACCTGCACCTGGTCCTGCTTGTCGGCGTAGGCCTGTTCGGCGCGGCTCAGCATATCGCCGGCTTCCTTGGTTTCCAGGGCTGCCAGGGTGTTGGCCTGGGGCTCGGCCTGCAGCTCGGAGTAGTTGCTGCGTGCCTGGTCCAGGTTCGGATTGGGCTTGGAGGCGCAGGCCACCAGCGCCAGGCTGAGTACGGAGAGAGCGGAAACTGTGATCAGCTTATTCATGACGGATCATCCTTATCGAGGCGGAAAGAGGGCGGCGCGGATCACTGCACGATGATCGGCTGGCGCGAGCCTTCCTCGCGAATCTGCTGGACGCCTTTCTGGGCGTCGTCCAGGGTTTTCTGGGCCTTGCTGGCCAGGGCCTTGCGCTCGGCGACGCGGGCATCCCACTCGGCCTGCTCGGCGATGCGGCGGGCCTCGTCGTAACGCTCTTCACGCAGCAGGTTCTCGGCCTGGGCCAGCTTGTCCTGCGCGTTCTTCATTTCCACCGGGGCGTATTGCGGGCCGCCAGCGCTGACGGCGCTCTTGACCACGGTATTGGTCACGGCGAACTGTTCGGTGGGCGGATTGCCGGCGCAGCCGACGAGCAGGGCGCTACCGCCGGCGACCAGGGCGGCCAGGACTGTTCTGCGAATCGTTACAGCAGGGCTTGTCTTCATGATGTTCAGCTCCATTGGAATTACCTCGCCATTTCAGATCTCATGGCAACTTGCCTGCCAGATGCATGCTTAGGGCCGCTAGATCGACGATTTTCCGCCAAAAATCACCGACTAATGGTTGATGCGCTGGCGTGCTTTTTGTGACAGGGGCAATTCTTGAAATGTTCAATAAAATTTACGTAAATACCCTGGAAAGCCCGCCGCACAAGGGCTGCGGGCGATGGGCCGAGCCCTTCATGTCATGGCGTGCAACGAGGGGGAGGTAGGCGAGATAGGCGGGCAGCGCCGGCCCCAGGGCGGGGCCGGGCAGGGGGCGATCAGTGCTCGGTGCTGTCGTGCTGCTGGTCGAACTGGCGCAGGTGCTTGCGGGAAAGGGCGAGGAAGCGTGGCGTGGGTCCGATGTCCTCGAAGAGCGGGTCACCCTGCTCGTCGGTGGCCACCACCTTGCTGCCCTTGACGTAGGGCAGGCTGGCTTCGAGCTCCTCGAGGGCGGCGCCGAGCAGTTCGCCGAGCAACTCCTCCAGGCTGCGCTTGGGGTACATCTCGTTGAGGGCGGCGAGTCGTGCCGCGGATTCCACATCCAGGTGGATGCTGTACTGGCTGCGGGTCAGGCGACCCTTGGCGTTTTCTTCCCAATGGCGGATCAGTTCGCGGATCTTCATGGTCACCTCGTGCCGGGCCCGCTCGTGGCGGGCATCTGCTGGAGGTCGGCGGCGCGGTGCCGTCGGCCGGCGGGCGCTTCTGGGGGCCGCCTTTCTTCAGCCTAGCTCGCCGGGGACGATGCAGCGGCATGGTGTCGCACCCTTGTAAGTCGATGGCGCCCTCGGCACTCTGGGGGCTCGACATCTCTCTGGGGAGCCTGTCATGGCGGAAATCGACGCACGCTTGCGCGAAGACGTTCACCTGCTCGGCGAATTGCTGGGCAATACCATCCGCGCCCATCAGGGCGAGGCCTTCCTGGAAAAGATCGAGCGCATCCGCAAGGGCGCCAAGGCGGCCCGCAAGGGCTCGCGGCAGGGCGAGCAGCAGCTCAACGAGGCCCTCGACGATCTCACTGCCGATGAGTTGCTGCCGGTGGCCCGGGCCTTCAACCAGTTCCTCAACCTGGCCAATATCGCCGAGCAGTACCACCGCATCCGCCGGCGCGGGCCGCAGGAGCTGGAGCTCTTCGAGAAACGCGTGCTGCCGGAGCTGCTGCAGCGCCTGGGCGCCGCTGGGCATTCGCCGGACCAGCTGGCACGCCAGGTGGCGCGGCTGGATATCGAGCTGGTGCTGACCGCCCACCCCACCGAGGTGGCGCGGCGGACGCTGATCCAGAAGTACGACGCCATGGCCGCTCAACTGGCGGCCCAGGACCACAGCGACCTCAGCGCCGACGAGCGCGCCAAGGTGCACACCGCCCTGGAGCGGCTGATCGCCGAGGCCTGGTTCACCGACGAGATCCGCCGCAGCCGGCCGACGCCGGTGGACGAGGCCAAATGGGGTTTCGCGGTGATCGAGCATTCCCTCTGGCACGCGTTGCCGGAATTCATCCGCCAGACCGACCGCACCCTGCATGCCGCCACCGGCCTGCACTTGCCCCTGACCGCCGCGCCGGTGCGCTTCGCCTCGTGGATGGGCGGTGACCGCGACGGCAACCCCAATGTCACCGCCGCCGTGAGCCGCGAAGTGCTGCTGCTGGCGCGCTGGATGGCCGCCGACCTCTACCTGCGTGATGTCGACCACCTGGCCGCCGAGCTGTCCATGCACCAGGCCAGTGATGAATTGCGTGTGCGTGTGGGCGTGCACCCCGAGCCCTACCGGGCGCTGCTCAAGCAATTGCGCGAACGCCTGCGCGCCACCCGCGCCTGGGCCCAAGCGGCGCTGGATGGCGAGGTGGCGGCCGGCCCCGAGGTGCTGCAGGACAACCAGCAACTGCTGGAGCCCTTGGAACTCTGCTACCACTCCCTGCACGCCTGCGGCATGGGCGTGATCGCCGATGGCGCGTTGCTCGACTGCCTGCGCCGCGCGGCTTGCTTCGGCCTGTTCCTGGTGCGCCTGGACGTGCGCCAGGACTCTGCCCGTCATCGCGCCGCCCTGGCAGAAATCACCGACTACCTGGGGCTCGGCGACTACGCGGCCTGGGACGAGGACGCGCGCCTGGCCTTCCTCCAGCGCGAACTGGACAACCGCCGCCCGCTGCTGCCGCCCCATCACAAGCCGTCCGCCGAAACCGCCGAGGTGCTCGCCACCTGCCGCGTGGTGGCCTCGGCACCGGCGGCCTCCCTGGGCTCCTATGTCATCTCCATGGCCGGCGCGCCTTCCGATGTGCTGGCCGTGCAACTGCTGCTCAAGGAAGCCGGGCTGCAGCGGCCGATCCGCGTGGTGCCGCTGTTCGAGACCCTCGCCGACCTGGACAACGCCGCCCCGGCCATCGACCGGCTGCTGGGCCTGCCCGGCTACCGCTCGCGCCTGCACGGCCCGCAGGAAGTGATGATCGGCTACTCCGACTCGGCCAAGGACGCCGGCACCACGGCCGCCGCTTGGGCCCAGTACCGCGCCCAGGAAGCGCTGGTGGAAACCTGCCGCCAGCATCAGGTCGAGCTGCTGCTGTTCCATGGCCGCGGCGGCACCGTGGGACGTGGCGGTGGCCCGGCCCACGCGGCGATCCTGTCGCAACCGCCGGGTTCGGTGGCGGGGCGTTTCCGCACCACCGAGCAGGGCGAGATGATCCGCTTCAAGTTCGGCCTGCCGGACGTCGCCGTGCAGAACCTCGACCTTTACCTGGCGGCGGTGCTGGAGGCGACCCTGTTGCCGCCCCCGCAACCTGAGCCTGCCTGGCGCACCGAAATGGACCGCCTCGCCGCCGAAGGCGTGGCCGGCTACCGGGCGGTGGTGCGCGAGCACGAGCAGTTCGTCGAGTACTTCCGCCAGGCCACGCCGGAGCAGGAGCTGGGTCGCCTGCCCCTGGGCAGCCGCCCGGCCAAGCGCCGCGCCGGTGGCGTGGAAAGCCTGCGGGCGATCCCCTGGATATTCGCCTGGACCCAGACCCGCCTGATGCTGCCGGCCTGGCTGGGTTGGGAGCGAGCACTGCAGAGCGCGGTGGAGCGGGGCGAGCTGGCGCTGCTGCGGGAGATGCGTGAGCGCTGGCCGTTCTTCGCCACCCGCATCGATATGCTGGAGATGGTCCTGGCCAAGGCCGACGGCAACATCGCCGAACTCTATGACTCGCGACTGGTGGAAAAGCAGCTGTTGCCGCTGGGTGCGCATCTACGCGACCTATTGTCGCAGGCCTGTGCGACCGTACTAGGGGTGACCGGGCAGTCCGAGCTTCTGGCGTCCAGTCCCGAGACCCGCGAGGCCATCAGTGTGCGCAACACCTACCTCGACCCGCTGCACCTGCTCCAGACGGAGCTTCTGGCCCGTTCCAGGCGCGCCGAGAACAGCGCCGAAGGCCCCTTGGAACAGGCGTTGCTGGTGAGCGTGGCGGGCATTGCGGCGGGCCTGAGGAACACCGGCTGAAGGGGCTTCTTATCCGACTTTCGGTGGCTTGTGCGGCATAGGGGTGCTGTGTATCTTGATCAACCTTTTGGCCGCTCAACGACGCCGAAACCCGATACTGAGATTGGCCCCAAGAGGCGAATCCGAGACTTCAAAACAATCTTGAGGAGCACATCGATGCGCGTGATTCTGCTGGGGGCGCCCGGTGCCGGAAAAGGTACCCAGGCTGGTTTCATCACCAAGAAATTCGCTATTCCGCAAATCTCCACCGGCGACATGCTGCGCGCAGCGGTCAAGGCGGGCACCGAGCTCGGCCTGAAGGCCAAGAGCGTGATGGATGCCGGCGGCCTGGTTTCCGATGACCTGATCATCAACCTGGTCAAGGAGCGCATCGCTCAGCCCGACTGCGCCAACGGCTTCCTCTTCGATGGCTTCCCGCGCACCATTCCCCAGGCCGAAGCCCTGAAGGAAGCTGGCGTGACCATCGACCACGTGGTCGAGATCGCCGTGGACGACGAAGAGATCGTCGGCCGCATCGCCGGTCGCCGCGTGCACCCGGCTTCGGGTCGCGTTTACCACACCGAGCACAACCCGCCGAAGGTCGCTGGCAAAGACGACGAAACCGGTGAAGACCTGATCCAGCGCGACGACGACAAGGAAGCCACCGTGCGTCATCGCCTGTCCGTCTACCACTCGCAGACCAAGCCGCTGGTGGACTTCTACCAGAAGCTGTCCGCTGCCGAAGGCACCCCGAAGTACAGCGCCATCGCCGGCGTCGGCTCGGTGGAAGAGATCACCGGCAAGGTGTTCGCCGCGCTTTCCTGATCGATCGACGATCGATTCGACCAACGGCCCGCTTGCGGGCCGTTGGCGTTTATAATGCGCGCCTTTTTCGACCCACCTGGATGCACCGATGACCACCCTGCTGGCCCTGGATACCGCCACCGAAGCCTGTTCCGTCGCCCTGCTGCATGACGGCCGCGTGCTCAGTCACTACGAGGTGATCCCGCGCCAGCACGCCCAGCGCCTGCTGCCGATGATCCAGGACCTGCTAGCCGAGTCCGGTGTCGGCCTGCCCGCCCTCGACGCCATCGCCTTCGGCCGTGGCCCGGGTGCCTTCACCGGCGTGCGCATCGCCGTGGGTGTAGTCCAGGGCCTGGCCTTCGCCCTCGACCGCCCGGTGCTGCCGGTGTCCAACCTCGCCGTGCTGGCCCAGCGTGCCCACCGCGAGCAGGGCGTGACCCAGGTGGCCGCGGCCATCGATGCGCGCATGGACGAGGTTTACTGGGGTTGCTATCGCCTGGAGGCCGGCGAGATGCGCCTGGCCGGCAGCGAAGCGGTGCTGCCGCCCGAGCGTGCGGCGCTGCCCCGTGACAGCCAGGGCGAGTGGTTCGGCGCCGGCACCGGCTGGGGCACCTTCGCCTCGCGCATCCCGGTGGCGGTGAGCGGCCAGGCGCCCGACCTGCTGCCTCACGCCCAGGACCTGCTGACCCTGGCCACCTTCGCCTGGGCCCGCGATGAAGCAGTGGTGGCGGACGAGGCCCAACCGGTTTACCTGCGCGACAACGTCGCCACGCCCAAGGCACCGCGCTGAACGGCCTGACGGCCGGCACTGCCGGGCGTCAGCGGCGATTGAAAATCCCTGGCCATCCGGCTAGATTCCACCCCATTCGCCAACCCCTTTTCCAGCCTGACCTCAATTGATGCGCATCGACGGCTTCACCTCATCCATCTCGCTGGATCGCAGCCCCCGCCAGGGCAGCGCGAATACCGCTTTCCGCGAGGTGCAGCGCGAGGTCGAAACCCGTCGTGACGTGCCGGCCACCCCGGCCAGCACCCAGGGCTTCGAACAGACCGCCCAGCCGCGCAAGGTCGAGGCCAGCAATGCCAGCAGCAACAGCCTGCCGGCCCGCCCCCAGGACATCGTGCAGCAGCGCAACCTGAGCAATCGCGCCAACCAGGCCATTGCCAGCTACGCCACCACCGCCAGCTTCGCGTCGGAGACCGACGCGCCGGAAGTCCTCGGGCTCGATCTCTACGCCTGATGCTGCCGTATTTCCTCGGCTGCCCGTCCTGGAACGAGCCCGCCTGGCGCGGCAGCTTCTACCCCGCCGATACCCGCCCCGCTGAAACCCTCGAGCACTACGCCCGGGTGTTCAACGCCGTGGAGGGCAACACCACCTTCTACGCCCGCCCCTCCGCCGCCACCCTGCAGCTGTGGGCCGAGCGCATGCCCGAGCATTTCCGCTTCTGCGCCAAGCTGCCCCGGGACATCAGCCACGAGGGTGACCTGCGCGACCGCATCGGCGCCACCCAGGAGTTCCTGCGTCTGCTCGAGCCCCTGGGTGCGCGGGTGGCGCCGTTGTGGCTGCAACTGCCGGCGAGCTTCGGGCCGCAGCGCCTGGGCGAGCTGGCGGACTGGCTGGACACCTTCTCCCACCGCGCCCTCGCCGTGGAGGTGCGCAACGCCGCGTTCTTCGCCCGGGGCGAGGAGGAGAAGGCCCTCAACCGCCTGCTCCACGAGCGCGGCGTAGAGCGCATTTGCCTGGATTCGAGAGCCCTGTTCGCCTGCGACTCCGACGACCCGGCGGTGCTCCACGCGCAATCCAAGAAGCCGCGCGTGCCGGTACGCCCGACCGCCTTCAGCGCTGCGCCCCAGGTGCGCTTCATCGGCGGCCCGGACCTGGACGCCAACCAGCGCTACCTCGACCCCTGGCTGGACAAGGTGGCCGACTGGATCGGCGAAGGCCGGGTGCCCCATGTGTTCCTGCACACCCCGGACAACCACTTGGCGGCCGCCCAGGCACAGCGCTTCCATGCCGGCTTGATGACCCGCCTGCCGGGCCTGCCGGCATTGGCCGAAAGCGCCGCGCAGCAGGAATCGACACAACTCGACCTGCTCTGAGGCTGTCGCTTTCCCTAAGGCGCGGGTTAAGGTCGGGCCTTTGCAACCAGGGAGAGATGCCATGCCGAGCCAGGCCCAACGTGCCGAAACCTTCCGCGCCCTGCACCAGGACGCCGGACTTCTCGTACTGCCGAACCCATGGGATGCCGGGTCGGCGAAGGTGCTCGCCGCCCTGGGCTGCCGTGCCCTGGCCACCACCAGTGCCGGGTTGGCCTTCTCCCTGGGCCGCCGTGACGCCGAAGGCGCGGTGAGCCGTGAAGAGGCATTGGTCAACGCCCGCGCCATAGTCGAGGCCACGCCCCTGCCGGTGGCCGCCGACCTGGAGAACGGCTACGGCGACAGTCCCGAGGCCTGCGCCGAGACCCTCCGCCTCGCCGCCGAGGTCGGCCTGGTGGGCGGCTCGATCGAGGACGCCAGCGGCCGTGCCGACGCCCCCATCTACCCCTTCGAGCTGGCCGTCGAGCGTGTCCGTGCTTCGGTGGAAGCCGCGCGCAGCCTGGCGTTCCCCTTCACCTTCGCCGCCCGTGCGGAGAACTTCCTCCATGGCCACCCCGACCTCGACGACACCATCCGCCGCCTGGTGGCCTATGCCGAAGCCGGTGCCGATGTGCTCTATGCGCCGGGGCTGACCACACGCGAGCAGATCATCGAAGTGGTACGGGCGGTGGCGCCCAAGCCGGTCAACCTGCTGGTGGGCTCGCCGGCGTTGAAGGTGGGCCTGGCGGAGCTGGCCGAGCTCGGTGTCAAGCGCGTCAGCCTGGGCTCCAACCTGGCGCGGGTGGCCTACGGCGCCTTCTTCCGCGCGGCGGAAGACCTGCTCTGCGGCGACCTCACGGCCACCCAGCGGGCCATGCCCTTCGACCGCATCAACGACCTGTTCAAGGGCTGAGCGGGTGCGTGTGCGCCGGCTGATCCCGCTGCTGGTCCTGCTGCTGGTGCTCGGCGCACCCCTGGCGGTGTACCAGAAGTGGGTGCAGCTGCCGCCGCGCTGGGACCCCTGGGCGCCGCTGGATGTGCGCGATGAACCGAACCTGCTGACTTCCTTTAAGCTGATGCGCCTGCAGGTCGACCCGGCGCTGTGCCGCCTGGCGCTGCAGACCTCCAGCCTGAAATACGCGGCACTACCGGACAGCGCGCCGGCGGCGGGTTGTCCCATCGAGAACAGCGTGCGCATCAGCGGCTCGGGGCTGGCCTTCAGCAGCAGCTTCATCGCCACCTGCGAGGTGGCCGTGGCCTTCGCCCTGTTCGAGCGCCACGGGCTGCAACCCGTCGCCCGCGAGCTTTACGGCCAGCCGGTGGCGCGCATCGACCACCTCGGCAGCTTCGCCTGCCGCAATATCGGCGGCACCCAGCGCCGCAGCCAGCACGCCTCGGCCAACGCGCTGGACATCGCCGGCTTCCGCCTGGCCGATGGCCGGCGCATCAGCGTGGCCCGCGACTGGGCGGGCGATGACACCGAGGCGCGTTTCCTGCGCCGGGTGCGCGATGCCGCCTGCGAGCACTTCAACACCACCCTGGGGCCGGACTACAACGCCGCCCACCACGACCACTTCCACGTCGACATGGGCCTGTTCCGCATGTGCCGCTGAGTGCCGCGCACGGGCGCCTGGCGCGCGGCTCTGGCAGAATGCCGAGCATCTTGAAGCAGTGGATCCAACCGATGAGTGATGAGCGGGAACAGGCCCGGGTGCGCGTCGACGCACTGGCGCCGCAGCACCAGGCCGGTGCGGCCCAATGGGCGGCCAGGCTTGGGCTGCCCCTGGATGGCGAGGCGGATTTCGCCCTGCAACTGGGTGACGACGGCCTGCAGCTGGTGGACCTGTCGCCCCAGGCACCGGGCCCGGTGCGGGTCGACTTCGTCGAGGGCGCGGCCGCTCATCGACGCCAGTTCGGCGGTGGCGCCGGGCAGATGATCGCCAAGGCGGTGGGCGTGCAACCGGGCATCCGCCCGCAGGTGCTGGACGCCACTGCCGGCCTGGGCCGCGACGCCTTCGTGCTCGCCAGCCTGGGTTGCGAGATGGACCTGATCGAACGCCAGCCCCTGGTGGCAGCGCTGTTGGAAGACGGCCTGGCCCGCGCTGCGGGTGACGGCGAGGTGGCTGCCATCGCCACGCGCATGCGCCTGCACACCGGCAATGCCATCGAGCTGATGCAGGGCTGGCAGGGCGAGGCGCCCCAGGTGATCTACCTCGACCCGATGTTCCCCCACCGCGACAAGAGCGCCCTGGTGAAGAAGGAAATGCGCCTGTTCCGCCCGCTGGTGGGCGATGACCTGGATGCGCCAGCCCTGCTCGCCGCGGCCCTGGCGCTGGCCAGCCACCGCGTGGTGGTGAAGCGTCCGCGCAAGGCGCCGATCATCGAGGGCGCCAAGCCCAGCTACGCGCTGGAGGGTAAGTCCAGCCGCTACGACATCTATCCGAAGAGGGCCCTGAGCAAGGGCTGAGCGCGAGGGAAGGGACTCCATGGACGACGCCATTCGCTGCCCCATCCGCCGCACCCTGGCGCACCTGCCCTGGGTCGGCGACGACCGTGCCGGTGCCCGCCATTGGCTGGCCATGCAACGCGACCCGCTGGCCTGGTTGCAGAAGGTGCACGCCGAGCAGCCGGACATGGCAGTCACGCGCATGGGGCTGAGCCGGCTCTGGTGCCTGTTCCACCCCCGGGCGGTGCAGGAGCTGATGGTCGACCACCGCGAACACCTGAAACGCTGGGAGCCCAGCCTGTGCATGATGCGCCAGTGGAACGGGCGCAGTTTCATGATGCGCGAGGGTGAACCGGCCCGTGAAAAACGCAAGGAGATGCGACCGCATATCGCCGCGCCGGCGCCGGGCGAGATCCTGCGCCTGGCGGAGCGCTGGGGCGAAGGCATCGAGGATGGCGCCGAGCGCGACCTCGACCTGGAAATGGCCGCCTACAGCGTCACCCTCACCGGGCGCGCGCTCTTCGAGATCGACCTGGAGCCCGACGCGTTCCGCGTGGCCCGCGCGGTGCGCCTGCTGTCGCGGGTGGCGCTGCTGGAGACCAGCACCGGTATTCCCCTGGGGCACTGGTTCCCCAGCAAGCTCTGCCCGCGCAAGCGCTGGGCCCTGGCGCAACTGCAGGAAGTGGTAGGGCGCTGCGCTGACGAATCACCCCGCCCGCTGGCGGTGCAGCGCGACGAACTGGCCACGCTGCTGATGGCGGGGCACCAGTCCACCGGTGCGACCCTGACCTGGGCGCAGCTGCTGCTGGCCCAGCACCCGGAGGTGCGCGAGGCACTGCGGGACGAACTCAAGGGTGTGGACTGGAGCCGGGTACAGGGCGTGGCCGACCTGCGCCAGTGCCCGCTGCTGCGGGCGGTGATCCAGGAAAGCCTGCGCATCTACCCGCCGGCCTATGGCCTGGTGCCCCGGCAACTGACGGCGGACGTGGAGGTGTTCGGCCAGGGCTTGAAGAAGGGCGACATCGTCATGCTGTCGAGCTGGATCACCCACCGCGACCCGCGCTGGTTCGAGGCGCCGCTGGAGTTCCGCCCGCAACGCTTCATCGAGCCTTCGACCTGGCCCAAGGGCGCCTACTTCCCCTTCGGGCTGGGGGATCGCGCCTGCCCGGGCACGGCCATGGCGATGATGGACCTGGCGGTG
Organism: Pseudomonas sp. zfem005; assembly: GCF_032621735.1. Taxonomy (NCBI): domain Bacteria; kingdom Pseudomonadati; phylum Pseudomonadota; class Gammaproteobacteria; order Pseudomonadales; family Pseudomonadaceae; genus Pseudomonas; species Pseudomonas sp. zfem005. The sequence continues at coordinate 403,326 of NZ_JAVYJE010000008.1, forward strand.
TCCCTGGCCTGGTGGGTCGAGCACTGGGACGTCGAGCCGCTGGGGCCGATCGAGCCCCAGGGCTGGTTCTCCCTGCGGCCCAAGCGGGCGCGGGTCAGGTTCGTGCGGCGGGGGTGATGTCCTCGGCGCGGTAGGCGCGGAGGAACAGCTCCACCACTTCCTGCACATGCTGCTCGGCCTCTTCACCCTGGAGGGGCGTGGCGCAGCCGATCAGCAGGCGGAAGTTGTGCCCGCCCTTGATCAGGCAGAAGAAGTGCTCGGCGGCGTTGATCGGCTTGTCGATGCGCAGCTTGCCGGCCTTGTCCGCCTGGATCAGCAGGCGCTCCATCTCATTGAGGATCTGCTGCGGGCCGGCATCGAAGAACAGCTTCGACAGCTTCGGGTCCTGGTTGCCCAGGGTGGCCATCAAACGGTGCAGTTCGATGGACTCGCTGCTGTTGATCAGCGCCTGGAAACCCATGCCGATGTTGCGTAGCACAGTTTCGATGGTCCCACCGAGGGGCAATTCGAACAGCAGCTCCGGCAACTGCTCCATGCACTTGGCCTTCACCGCGGCGGAGAACAGCGTCTCCTTGTCGGTGAAGTGGCTGTACACGGTGAGTTTGGAGACCCCGGCCTCGGCGGCGATGGCGTCCATGCTGCTGCCGTCGTAACCCTTGCTGAGGAACAGCGACTTGGCCGCCTCGAGGATCGCCGCACGCTTGGCCGGGTCCTTGGGGCGGCCGGGGCCGCTGGCTTGTAAAGTTTTGTCAGACATTCGCGTTTAAATACTGGACTGGTGAGTTTGCTATTTTTACTATACTCGGCAGTATAAATATTCCAACAGCACTTTTGCGAAAGGTCATACACCATGTTCCGCCATGTCCTGCCCCTCGCTCTGCCTTTGACACTCTCTTTGCTCGTCGGTGCCTGTGGCAACAGCGAGACCGTCCAGCAATCGATACGCCCGGCCATGGTGGTGCAGCCACAGCCCGCCGGCGACGCGATGGTGACCTACCCGGGCGAAGTGCGCGCCAGGCTGGAGCCGGAACTGGCGTTCCGCATCGGCGGCAAGATCACCCGGCGACTGGTGGACGTGGGGGACCGGGTGAAGGCCGAGCAGCCGCTGGCCGAACTCGACCCGCAGGATGTGCGCCTGCAACTGGAAGCCTCCCGCGCCCAGGTGACGGCGGCCGAGGCCAACCTCAAGCTGGTGCGCGCCGAGCGTGACCGCTACAAGACCCTGCTGGACCGCAAGCTCATCAGCCCCTCGCAGTTCGACAACGTCGAAAACCAGTACCGCTCCGGCGAGGCGCGGCTGAAACAGATCCAGGCCGAATTCAACGTGGCCAGCAACCAGGCCGGCTATGCCGTGCTGCGCGCCTCGCAGAACGGCGTGATCGCCACCCGCCGCGCGGAAGTGGGCCAGGTGGTGGCCGCCGGGCAGACCGTGTTCACCCTGGCCGCCGACGGCGAGCGCGAAGTGCTGATCAGCCTGCCGGAGCACGCCATCGACCGCTTCAAGATCGGCCAGGAAGTGGCCGTCGAACTCTGGTCGCAGCCCGACAAGCGTTTCCCCGGGCGCATCCGCGAACTCTCGCCGGCTGCCGACCAGCAGTCGCGCACCTTCGCCGCGCGCATCGCCTTCACCGCCGGCGAGGTGCCCGCCGAGCTGGGCCAGAGCGCCCGCGTCTACATCCAGGCCAACGGTGAGGTGCCGCTGTCGGTACCGCTCTCGGCGCTCACCGCCGAAGCCGGTGCGCCTTACGTCTGGGTGGTGAACCCGGACAGCTCGAAGATCGAACGCCGCCCCGTGCGCGTCGGCCCCTACGGTGAAGACCGCGTACCGGTGCTCGAAGGCCTGAAGCCCGAGGACTGGGTGGTCGCCGCCGGTGTCCAGGTGCTGCGTGAAGGCCAGGAAGTCCGCCCCGTGGACCGCGCCAACCGCGCGGTGAAGCTGATCGCCAAGGAGTAGGGCAGAGTGAACTTCAACCTTTCCGCCTGGGCGCTGAAGAACCGTCAGATCGTCCTCTACATCATGCTGCTGCTGGGCATAGTCGGTGCGATCTCCTACACCAAGCTGGGGCAGAGCGAAGACCCGCCCTTCACCTTCAAGGCCATGGTGATCCGCACCAACTGGCCCGGCGCCAGCGCCGAGGAAGTGTCCCGCCAGGTCACCGAGCGCATCGAAAAGAAGCTCATGGAGACCGGCGAGTACGACAAGATCATTTCCTTCTCCCGCCCCGGCGAATCCCAGGTGACCTTCCTTGCCCGTGATTCCATGCACTCGGCGGAAATCCCCGAGCTCTGGTACCAGGTGCGCAAGAAGGTCAGCGACATTCGCCACACCTTGCCCCAGGGCATCCAGGGGCCGTTCTTCAACGACGAGTTCGGCACCACCTTCGGCAACATCTATGCACTGACCGGCGAGGGCTTCGACTACGCCGTGCTCAAGGACTACGCCGACCGCATCCAGCTGCAACTGCAGCGGGTCAAGGACGTGGGCAAGGTGGAGCTGCTCGGCCTGCAGGACGAGAAGATCTGGATCGAGCTCTCCAACACCAAGGCCGCCACCCTGGGCCTGCCGCTGGCCGCCGTGCAGCAGGCGCTGGAAGAGCAGAACGCCGTGGCCGCCGCCGGCTTCTTCGAGACGGCCAGCGACCGCGTGCAGTTGCGCGTCAGCGGGCGCTTCGACTCGGTGAAGGAGATTCGCGACTTCCCCATCCGCGTGGGTGACCGCACCTTCCGCATCGGCGATGTCGCCGACGTGCACCGTGGCTTCAACGACCCACCCGCGCCGCGCATGCGCTTTATGGGCGAAAACGCCATCGGCCTCGCGGTCTCGATGAAGGCGGGCGGTGACATCCTCATCCTCGGCCAGGCCCTGGAAGGCGAGTTCGCCCGCCTGCAGGAAACCCTCCCGGCCGGTATGCAGCTGCGCAAGGTCTCCGACCAGCCGGCGGCGGTGAAGACCGGCGTGGGCGAGTTCGTCCGCGTGCTCACCGAGGCGCTGATCATCGTGCTGCTGGTGAGCTTCTTCTCCCTGGGCCTGCGCACCGGCCTGGTGGTGGCGCTGTCGATCCCCCTGGTGCTGGCGATGACCTTCGCCGCCATGTACTACCTGGGCATCGGCCTGCACAAGATCTCCCTCGGCGCGCTGGTGCTGGCGCTGGGCTTGCTGGTGGACGACGCGATCATCGCGGTGGAGATGATGGCCATCAAGATGGAGCAGGGTTACGACCGGCTCAAGGCGGCCAGCTATGCCTGGACCAGTACGGCCTTCCCCATGCTCACCGGCACCCTGATCACCGCCGCCGGCTTCCTGCCCATCGCCACCGCGCAATCGGGCACCGGCGAATACACCCGTTCGATCTTCCAGGTGGTGACCATCGCCCTGCTGGTGTCCTGGATCGCCGCCGTGGTCTTCGTGCCCTACTTGGGAGACCGCCTGCTGCCGGACCTGGCCAAGCGTCACGCCGAGAAACATGGCGGCAGTGGCGCCCATGACCCCTACGCGACGCCCTTCTACCAGCGTGTGCGGCGCGTGGTGGAGTGGTGCGTGCGTCGGCGCAAGACGGTGATCGTGCTGACCCTGGTGGCCTTCGTCGCCGCCATCGCCATGTTCCGCTTCGTGCCCCAGCAGTTCTTCCCGGCCTCCGGGCGCCTGGAGCTGATGGTCGACCTGAAGCTGGGCGAGGGCTCCTCGCTGAGCAACACCGAGGCCGAGGTGACGCGCCTGGAGAAGATGATCAAGGAACACTCGGGTGTGGATAACTACGTGGCCTACGTGGGCACCGGTTCGCCGCGCTTCTACCTGCCGCTGGACCAGCAACTGCCGGCGGCGAGCTTCGCCCAGTTCGTGGTGCTGGCCAAGACCATCGAGGACCGCGAGGCCCTGCGCAGCTGGCTGATCCAGACGCTCAACGACGAGTTCCCCAGCCTGCGCACCCGCGTTTCGCGCCTGGAGAACGGCCCGCCCGTGGGCTACCCGGTGCAGTTCCGCGTGTCCGGCGAGCACATCGACGAAGTCCGTGCCTACGCCCGCAAGGTGGCCGACAAGGTGCGCGAGAACCCCCACGTGGTGAACGTGCACCTGGACTGGGAGGAGCCGAGCAAGGTGGTACGCCTGAACATCGACCAGGACCGCGCCCGCGCCCTGGGCGTGAGCACTGCCGACCTGTCGCGCTTCCTGCAGAGCTCGCTCACCGGCTCCACGGTCAGCCAGTTCCGCGAGGACAACGAGTTGATCGACATCCTCCTGCGCGGCACCCCGCGTGAGCGCCAGGAGCTGGCCCTGCTGCCGAGCCTGGCGGTGCCCACCGACAGCGGCAAGAGCGTGCCCCTGTCGCAGATCGCCACCCTGGAATACGGTTTCGAGGAAGGCATCATCTGGCACCGCAACCGCCTGCCCACCGTGACCGTGCGCGCCGACATCTACGACAAGTCGCTGCCGGCCAGCCTGGTGACGCAGATCCTGCCGACCCTGGAACCGATCCGCGCCGAACTGCCCAACGGCTACCTGCTGGACGTGGGCGGCACGGTGGAGGACTCGGCCCGTGGGCAGAAGTCGGTGAACGCCGGCGTGCCGCTGTTCATCGTCGTGGTGCTGACGTTGCTGATGCTGCAGCTGAAGAGCTTCTCGCGCACGGCCATGGTGTTCCTCACCGCGCCCCTGGGGCTGATCGGGGTGACCCTGTTCCTCCTGGTGTTCCGCCAGCCCTTCGGCTTCGTGGCCATGCTCGGCACCATCGCCCTGTCGGGGATGATCATGCGTAACTCGGTGATCCTGGTGGACCAGATCGAGCAGGACATCGCCGCCGGCCTGGACAAGTGGCACGCGATCATCGAAGCCACGGTGCGCCGTTTCCGGCCCATCGTGCTCACCGCCCTGGCGGCGGTGCTGGCAATGATCCCGCTGTCGCGCAGCGTGTTCTTCGGCCCCATGGCGGTGGCCATCATGGGCGGCCTGATCGTCGCCACGGCGCTGACCCTGCTGTTCCTGCCGGCGCTCTACGCGGCCTGGTTCCGGATCAAGGAAGTGCCCCGCGCCTGACGGCAACGCCATCCGCATGGGTTTCGCCGTGCTCTACCCATCCTACGGTTAAAGTGCCGATTCGTAGGATGGGTAGAGCTACGCGAAACCCATCAACCAGTGCCCACAAGGGCCTTCCTTACCGATACATCCCATCCAGCAGCAACGCGAAGTTGCGCTCCACCACCGGGCGCTTGAGCTTCTGCGTCGGCGTCAGTTCGTCCTGCTCCTGGCTGAGCAGGCGCGGCAGCAGGGCCCAGGCCTTGATCCGCTCCACCTGGGACAGCTCGGCGTTGATGGTGTCGATGTGCCCCTGCAACTCCGCCAGCAGCGCCGGTGCCTGCAGCCAGGCCTCGGCATCGCCCGCCAGGCCCTGGCGTTTCGCCCAGATGGCCAGGCTCTGCGGCTCCAGGGCGAGCAGGGCGCTGAGGTGCTTGCGCCGGTCCCCGTGCACCAAGGCCTGCTCCACCAGCGGGTGCTGCTTGAGGCGCGTTTCGATGGGCGTCGGGGCGATGTTCTTGCCGCCGGCGGTGATGATCAGTTCCTTCTTGCGACCGGTCAGCCAGAGGTAGCCGGTGGCGTCGATCCGCCCCAGGTCGCCGCTGCGCAGCCAGCCATCGAGGGTAAAGGTTTCGGCGGTCTTTTCCGGTTGCTGGAAGTAGCCCTGGAACACATGGGGGCCGCGCACCAGCACCTCGCCGTCGTCGGCGATGCGTACCTCCACGCCGGGCAGGGGCCGGCCCACCGAGCCGGCCTTGTTCGGGCCGCCTTCGTTGCTGGTGAGAAAGGCGGTGGATTCGGACATCCCCCAGCCTTCGTACAGGGGCAGGCCGAGGGCGGCGAAGAAGTTCACCAGCTCGGCGTCCAGCGGCGCGCCACCGCTGACCAGGGCGCGGATGCGTGAGCCGAACAGACGCTGGCGCAGGCCGTTGAGCACCAGGCGCCGGGCCAGTTGCAGGCGCAGCCCGCCGCGCTGGCGGATGCCGGTGCGCAGGGCCCAATCAAGCACGCGGCGCTTGCCGGGCGCCAGGGTCTGACGCTGGGCCATGACGGCGGCGTGGAGCTTCTCGAAGAGCCTGGGCACGCTGCCGAAGAAGTCCGGCTGCACCTCGGCGATGGCCCGGGGCACGTCGTTGATGTCCGGCACGTAGGCGGCCTGGGCGCCACACCAGAGGCGCTGGTAGTGACCGATCACCCGTTCGCCGACATGGGCCATGGGCAGGAAGGCGAGCCCGGTGTAGCGCGGGGGTGGCAGTTGGTAGGCACTGATGGCGGCCAGCAGGTTGCCGTGGCTGAGCATGGCGGCCTTGGGCTCGCCGGTGGTGCCGGAGGTGAACACCAGGTTGGCCAGGGCCTGGCGGTCGAGGGCCTGCCAGCGCTGATGGACCTGCTCGGCGCTCATCCCGTCGCCCTCGGCGGCGAAGGCGCCCAGACCCGTCGCGGCGCCGTCCGCCTCGGTGTCGATGGCCACCACGCGCAAGCCCGGCAGCGAGACGCCACGGGCCTGTTCCAGACGCTCGACGAACAGCAGGCGGCAGTCCGCGCGCTGCAGTTGCTGGGTCGCCTGCGCCAGGGTGAGGCTCGGGTAGAGGCCGACGCTGACGGCGCCGGCCATGAGCACGGCGAAGTCCAGCAGGCTCCATTCGAGGCGGGTGCGGCACCAGATCGCCACGCGGTCACCGGGCTCGACGCCGGCGGCGACCAGGGCTCTGGCCAGGGCCTCGCTGCGCTGTGCCACGGTGCCCCAGTCGAGGCTGCGCCAGGCGTCGTTTGCCCGCACCTGGGCGGCGGGCCAGTCGGGCGTATGGTGAGCCCGCCAGTGGAGCAGGGCGGGGATGCTGGGGAGATCGGCCGGCGGTTGCTGCGTCGTCATCGAACACCTCCTGTACTCGGGTTGGACGGGCGAGAACGGCTCAGGGGATCGGCTGGCCCGAGTCGCGTTCCTTCACCGCCTGGGCGAACCCGACTTCCTCGCAACGCGCCTTGAAGCGCACGCCTTCCGGGCTGTGGCGGGTGATGCCGTCGAACAGTGTGGCGAACATTTGCGTGGTTTCCAGGCCCATGTTGTGGAAGGCCTGGTTGATCATCAGCTTCTGCATCATCAGCTGGTTCCGGGGGATGCCCTGCATGCGCGCGGTGAGCGCTTCCACCGCCGCGTCCAGCTCGGCCAGGGGCACGCTCTGGTAGACCAGGCCCAGGCGCTGGGCCTCGCGGCCGTCGATGAGGTCACCGGTGAGGAGCATGCGCTTGGCCTTCTCCGGGCCCAGGCGGTAGACCCACATGGCGGTGGTCGGGCAGCCCCAGACCCGTGCCGGCGGATAGCCGATCACCGCTTCGTCGGCCATCAGGATCAGGTCGCAGCACAGGGCGATGTCGCTGCCGCCGGCCACCGCCGGGCCGTGCACCTTGGCGATCACCGGCTTGTAGCTGCGGAACAGGCTCATGAAGTGCTCGGTGTTCTTCTTCATCAGCGCGTAGTCGACCATCGGGTCCCAGGGCATTTCCTGGCTGCCGTAGATGCCGCGCGGGTTCTCGGCGAAGAACTTGAGGTCGTAGCCGCTGCAGAAACCACGGCCGGCCCCGGTGAGGACGATGACGTGCACCGCGTCGTCGGCATTGGCGCGCAGCACGGCGGCCTCAAGGTCGACGGGGAGGCGATCGTCGATGGCGTTGAGCCGCTCGGGGCGGTTGAGGGTGAGGGTGGCGATGCGGCCGTCGACCGCGTAGTGGACGGTGGAATCGGTCATGGAAGCGCTCCGTGGTTTTTTATTGGATCGGGGCTTGGCGTGTCGGGAGAAATAAGTAAACTGAATTCACTTTTCCTGTCCAGCGCTTTATCGAGAGCCCCATGACCGATCTTTCCCCCAAGGCCCAGAGAACCCGTGCCAGCCTGCTGGACGCCGCCCGCGACGAATTGCTGGAGCTCGGCGGCGGCCTGGAAGTGGGGCGGGTGGCAGAGCGGGCCGGCGTGTCGGTGGGGCTGATCTACCGCTACTTCGCCTCCCGCGCCGGGCTGCTGGCCGCAGTGGCCGAGGACTTCCATGACCGCTACCAGGCCGAGGTGATGGTCGCCGACCCGCTGCCCGGTGCCGAAGACTGGTGCAGCCGCGAGGAGCAGCGGGTGCGCCGCGCGGTGCAGTTCGTCTATGCCGAACCCCTGGCACCGCTGCTGTTGGTGAGCCTGGCGCGGGAGCCGGAGGTGGCCGCGCTGGAAGCCCGGCGCATCACCGAGAACGTACGCCAGGGCGCCGACAACATCCGCCGGGGCCAGGTTGCCGGGCAGCTGAACGCCAGCCTCGACCCGGAGCTGGTCTCGGCGATGATCCTCGGCGGCATGCACCAGGCCTTGCTCGAAGCCCTCGGGCGCTCGCCGCGCCCGCCGGCCGATCAGCTGTCGCGGCAGCTCTGGCATTTCATCCGTGGTGCCCTGGCGCCACTCCAGCCGACATGACCCCAACAACAAGAAGAGGCAGGCATGCAGCACGCGACACAGGTGGAACTGCTGAAGAAGACGCTGGCGCTGGCCGAACGGGGCCAGTCCGATTGCCTGGAAACGCCTTCATCGCTGGCGGTGGACAGCTACCTCGACGAGGCGCGTTACCGACGTGAACGGGACGAGGTGCTGCGTCGCGAGCCGCTGCTGGTGGCGCGCTCCAGCGAGGTGACGGCGGGGCGCTTCATCACCCGGGACCTGCTGGCGCCATTGCTGCTGGTGCGTGACGAGGCGGGACGGTTGCGCGGCTTCCTCAATGTCTGCAAGCACCGTGGCACCCAGTTGGTGGCGGAGGCGGAAGGTGCCAACCGGGTGTTCGTCTGCCCCTACCACGCCTGGGCCTACAACCCCGATGGGCAGTTGCGCGGCATTCCCCACGGCTACGGTTTCGAGGGCGTCGACCGCGGTTGCCTGAACCTCACCGAGGTGCCGGTGGCCGAGTGTTTCGGCGCCATCTGGGCGCGCCACTCGCCCGGCCCCGCACTGGACATGCCGGCGTTCTTCGGCCCTGAGCTGATGGCTGATTTCAGCAGCTTCGCCCTGGAGGGGCAGGTGCTCTTCGACCCGCGCGACATCCGCCGGCCGGTGAACTGGAAGCTGACCATCGACACCTTCCTGGAGAACTACCACGTGGCCAAGGCGCACCAGGCCACCATCGACCACCTGTTCTGGCCCAACCTGGGACTGTTCGAGCGCTTCGGCCGGCACATCCGCAACTACTACGTGAAGCGCAACCTGCGCGAGGTGCTGGCGCAGCCGGAATCCGAGTGGGACCTGCGCCGCCACGGCAACCTGCTGTACTTCATCTGGCCCAACACCCTGGTGCTGGTGGAGCCGGACCATATCGACTTCTCCAGCGTCTTCCCCGACGGCCCGCTGGCCACCCGCGTGCTGGGCTACAACCTGCTGCTGGAAGAACCGGCGACGGACAAGGCCCGGCGCTATTTCGAGAAGAACAACGAGATCCTCTATTCCGCCTTGGAAGAAGACTTTGCCATGGCCGCGCGGGTGCAGAACGGCATCCGCGCCGGCGCCAGCGACCGCCTCTGGCATGGGCGCTACGAGCAGGCGCTGCGCTGGTTCCACCAGGGGCTGGACGAGGCGCTGGGGGATTCTTGTGTCGAGGTGGTGGGGCGGGGTTGATCGCGAGCGCGGGGCGCAGTCCAGGCATGAGCCTGTGCCGCCTTCGACTCCGCCTGGTGGAGGTAAAGAGCGGCCTCCACCCACAGCGGTCGTGCTCAAGCGGTGGGGCCTCTGTAGGGGCGACTTCAGTCGCCAAGCGGCGCGCAGCGCCGCCGCCCTTGTGGGAGCGAATTCATTCGCCAATCACGCCACTACGCCGTCTCGGGCGTTGGTCCGTTGGGTCTCGCTGCGCTTGGCGCCAACCTACGGTGCTTGCACAAAAAAGCCCGGCGCTTGGCCGGGCTTTTTCGTTTCGGGCTGAGGCTCAGAGCACGCCGAAGACCTTCTTCGCCAGGCCGGTGGCGGCAGCGGCGGGGTTCTTGCGGATGCTGGCTTCCTGGTCGGCGATCATCTTGAACAGGCCGTCGAGGGCTTCTTCGGTCACGTAGCTCTCGATGTTGGCGCTCTTGGCGTCGACCACACCGAAGCTCGCGGCCTGGCCGGCGAAGCTGTTGTACTGCTTGGCCAGGCCGACCTGGTCGGTGGCTTTCTTGACGATGGGCAGGAACTTGGCGCGCAGCTGTTCGCGGCTGGTCTTGTTCAGGTACTGGGTCGCGGAGTCTTCAGGACCGGAGAGGATGCCCTTGGCGTCCTGCACGGTCATCTTCTTCACCGCGTCCACCAGCAGCGCCTGGGCTTCCGGCACAGCGGCTTCGGCGGCCTTGTTCATACTGGCTTCCAGCTGGTCGACCTGGGCCCCCATGCCCATCATCTTCATGGTCTTGGCGGCCTTGCCGAGCTTGCCCGGCAGCTCGATGCGCACGTCGGGGTTTTCGCTGAAGCCGCCCGGCTTGCCGAGTTGCTGCACGGCGACCTTGGCGCCCTGGGTGAGCGCATCCTTGAGGCCGCCGCTGGCGTCCTGCTGGCTGAGGTCGCTGAGGGAGAGGGCGAAGGCGCTGGCGGAGAGGGCGAGGCCGGCGACCAGGGTGGTGAGTCGGAACATGGCGGCATCCTTGTGGCGGAAAGGCGGGTTGTCAGGGAACGGCATCGACCTTGATACGCAGGGGCTGCGGGTCGCTGCCGTCGAGTTTAACCGAGTGGCGCTCGGTGCTGATGAACAGCAGCTTGCCGTCGCGCTCGATGCGCGCGCTCACCGCATAGTCATGGCCGGGCTGCAGGTTGGCCGGGTCGTAGCTGAGCTGGAAGGGCAGGGGCACCTGGCCTTCGACCCGGCCCTGCTGGTAGGCGAGCTCGCGGGCGGGGGTATCAGCCAGCGAGACGTCCTGCAGCGAGACGCGCAGCGTGGCATCCGGCGGCAGGGCGCTGCGTTGCAGGTAGAAGACCTCGCCATTGAGATGGGCCTGGGTCGGGGGCTGGACGGTGGTGCAGGCGACGAGCAGGGCGCTGGCGAGCAGCAGGCTGGGGGACTTCATGGGGCCTCGTGGTTCGGTGGACAGCGATAAACACACTATAGAAGCCAGGGGCCGGGGGTACAGCCCCGCGTGCGCGTCAGTCCTCGAGCGGTGGGCGGTCGTCCAGGGCCTGGGTGATCGTCTGCAGGCGCTGCCGGGCGTTGATCAGCTGTTCTAGCTGCTGCGCCAGGGTCAGGCTTCTGCGTTGCAGGTCCGCCTCGCGCTCGTCCAGTTCGGCGGCCCGGCCGGCGAGCCTGGCGGCTTCCGCCCGCAGGTTTTTCGCCTGGGTGCGCTGTTCGGCGTCACGCCTGGCGAACTCCCGGGCGCGCGCTTCGCTGAGGGCCTTGAATCGGGCCAGGCGTTCGACGAGGTGGTGTTCCAGCTGCTGCAGGCGCGCTTCCCGGGCAGAGGAGGGGCGCGCTGCGGCCTGGGGCTGGGCGGGGATGGACCAGGTACTGCCTTGCGGCTGGCGGGACACCTTGCCGGCCACCGCCATGAGCCGTGTCAGGGCGTCCTTGCCGAGCAGCACGGAGCGGTGTTCCTCCAGGCGGCTTGGCTCCACCGGCTCGATCAGCGGCAGCGCCTTGAGGTTCAGCAGGTGGAATTCCAGGGGCTTCCGGCGCGCGGTCATGGCGTGCGCTCCCGGGTCAGTTCCTTGAGTACCCGTTTCACCTGGGGCCAGTGCTCGGCGTCGATGGTGTCGAGGCTGTAGCCCTCGGGGTGGATGCGGATTTCGGCGATGTAGGCCTTGCAGCGTCGGCCGGGCTGGGCCTCGTCGAGGGTGTAGAGGAGGAAGTCGCGCTCCAGGGCGGCGATCCCGAAACAGCAGAGGATGGCAGCGTTGACGACCTGGCCGTCGGCGTTGTGGATGGGGATTGATCTCAGCAGCATGGTCGGCACCGTCCCTGTGGGTGGAGTCCTGCGCAGCGCAGGCCGGTCATGGTACTGAGCGGCCGCACGGCAGCCGTTCGGCAGGCTCCGATGCAGCCTGTAGGCGAGTTCTCTAAATCGACAGGGTGATGAAACAAGGCCGGCCCGGGTGGGGCCGGACTGGGGGTCAGCTGGCTTCGGCAGGCGCTTCGGCTTCCGCTTCCACTTCGCCCTGGCGTTCCAGGGCGACCTGGCGGATCGACAGGCGGATCTCGGCCGGCAGCACGCGCTTGGCTGCGCCTTCGGCGAGGTCACCCAGGGCCGGGTGGTAGCTGAGCTTGCCGGCTTCGTCCTGGCGCAGCACGCGCTGGTCGAGGAGGGTCTGGATGAAGTGGCGGAACAGGCTCTTGTCGAAGAACTCCGGGGCGTTGAGGCCGTGGAGGATCGACAGGCGCTGGGCCATCACGGTGCACAGGTCTTCCAGCTCCTCGGCGGCCAGCTGGTTCTGCCCGGCGTTGAGCAGCAGGGCGATGGCCATGTAGAAGCGTTGCAGGGTCTGGGCGATGGAGCGCGAGAGCAGGGTCAGCAGCACGAACTGGCGCGAGCTCGGCGCCGGGCGTACATAGGTTTCGTTCTCGAACTTCAGCAGCCCCTGCTCGACGAAGGCGTCCAGCCACTGGTCGACCACGGCATCCAGCTCGTCGAGGTTCCAGCGGATGAACAGCTCGGCCTGCAGGTAGGGGTAGAGCGCGCGGGTGTAGCGCAGGATCTGCTCGCGGCTCATGCGCCCGCTGCTCTGGAAGAAGCTGGCGAGCAGTGCCGGCAGGGCGAAGATGTGCAGCACGTTGTTGCGGTAGTAGGTCATCAGGACGGCGTTCTGCTCGTCCAAGTAGAGGATCTTGCCCAGGGCGTCCTTCTGCTCGGCCAGCAGGTTCATGCTCTGCACGTACTGGATCAGCGCCTGGCCATCGCCTTCCGGCAGGGTGGCGTGGGGCGAGTAGGGCACGGCGCGCAGCAGGGCCAGGTAGAGGTCGAGCACGCGGGTCAGGGCGCGTTCGTCCAGGGCCAGGCGGCTGGTGGACAGCAGCGCCAGGGCCACCAGGTTGACCGGGTTGATCGCCGCCGCGTCGTTGAGGTGGCGGGCCACGCGGGTGGCCAGCTTGTTGGTGGTGTCGCTGAGCCATTCCGGGCGGTACTGCGGGCCCAGCTCCTGGTCACGCCAGGTCGGCTGTTCCTGGTCGAGGAACTCGGCGAGCTTGATCGGCTCGCCGAAGTTCACCGCGACGCTGCCGAAGCGCAGCTTGAGGGCGCCGATGACCTTGAAGATGTCGAAGATCGACTCCTTCTTCTTGCTCGCGCCACGCAGCTCGCCCAGGTAGGTGCGGCCTTCCAGCACGCGCTCGTAGCCGATGTAGACCGGCACGAAAACGATGGGCAGGCGCGAGGAGCGCAGGAAGCTGCGCAGGGTGATGGCGAGCATGCCGGTTTTCGGGTGGAGCATGCGGCCGGTGCGCGAACGCCCGCCCTCGACGAAGTACTCCACCGGGAAGCCACGGCTGAACAGGGTGTGCAGGTATTCGTTGAACACCGCGGTGTAGAGCGGGTTGCCCTTGAAGGTGCGGCGCATGAAGAAGGCACCGCCGCGACGCAGCAGGCCACCGATCACCGGCATGTTGAGGTTGATGCCGGCCGCGATGTGCGGCGGGGTCAGGCCGTTGCGGAACAGCAGGTAGGAGAGCAGCAGGTAGTCGATGTGGCTGCGGTGGCAGGGCACGTAGATGACTTCGTGGCCCTGGGCGATCTCCTGCACCCCTTCGATGTGGTTGACCTTGATGCCTTCATAGAGCTTGTTCCAGAACCAGCTCAGCACCACTTCGAGGAAGCGGATGGCGGTGTAGGCGAAGTCGGAGGCGATCTCGTTGCCGTACTTCAGTGCCTGGGCCTCGGCCTTGGCCGGGCTGATCTTCTCGCGCTCGGCTTCTTCGGCTATCACCTGGCGCACCTGGGGCGCGTGCACCAGGCCCTTGACCAGGTTGCGGCGGTGGGAGAGGTCGGGGCCGATCACGGCGGTCTTCTGGTTGCGGAAGTGCACCCGCAGGATGCGCTGCACCATGCGCTGGGTGCGCTCCGGGCCCTTGCCCTGGGCGATCAGCTCGCGCAGGTGGATGGGGGCGGAGAACTGCACGCGGGTCTTGCGCCCGAGGATGAGGATGCTGACCAGCTTGCGCAGGCGGCCGGTAACGGCCCAGCTGTCGGCGAACAGCAGCTTCCAGGGGCTGGTCTCGCGGTCCGGGGACTGGCCCCAGAACACCGTCACCGGAATGATCTGCGCGTCATCCACGGCGTGCTGCTGGATGGCATCGAGCACCCGCACCAGGGTCGGCGAGGTGCCGCGCTTGTCCTGGCCGCCGAACCAGCCGGGTTCGGGGGTCAGGTAGAAGAAGGCGGCGGGTTCGAGGGTGTCGCCCACCGCCACCGGCAGCACCGGGCGGGGCAGGCCGGCCTTGGTGCACTCCCGGTCCACCACCGCCAGGTCGCTGGCCGAAGGTTGCTGGAGCACATAGAGCACCGGCTTGCTGCGGTCGAGCTTGAGGGTGAAGGCGGACTGGTTGATGGTTTCCGAGCGCACCCAGAGATAAAGGAGGCGGCGCAGGGTACCGAAGGCCAGGCGGCGGAAGGGCGAGCGGGTCATACGGAGTCTGTAGTCGAACGAGCGAGTGCTCGGGGTGGCTAGTTTGCCGTATTCGCCATCCAGCCGCAAAAAGCACCTAACGGTCTGAAAACCATGGGGCCGCCAGGAAACTTCCGGAATCTTCTGCTGTCTTGCTATGCCGCCGGGGGACTCCTTATAGTCCGCCGGCGTTTTGCAAGGCCCCAGCGGCCAGCATGGCCGGGGGCTTTTCCCTTTGGGGTAGAGGCCATGATCGAACTAAAAAAACTGACCAAGCGTTTCGCGCAGCACACCGTCGTGGACGACCTGTCCTTCGGCGTCCAGCAGGGGGAGGTGCTCGGCTTCCTCGGCCCGAACGGTGCCGGCAAGTCCACCACCATGAAGATGCTCACCGGGTTCCTCGCGCCGACCTCCGGCACCGCGAGCGTGCTCGGCTTCGACATCCAGACCCGCACCCTCCAGGCCCAGCAGCAGATCGGCTACCTCCCCGAAGGTGCCCCCTGCTATGGCGACATGACGGTGCGCGGCTTCCTCGAATTCATCGCCGAGGTGCGCGGCTTCCGTGGCGCCGAGAAGAAGCAGCGGGTGACCCGCGCCGCCGGCCAGGTGGAGCTGGACAAGGTGCTGGGGCAATCCATCGATACCCTGTCCAAGGGCTTCAAGCGCCGTGTTGGCCTGGCCCAGGCGATCCTCCATGATCCGCGTGTGCTGATCCTCGACGAGCCCACCGACGGCCTCGACCCCAACCAGAAGCATCAGGTGCGCCAGCTGATCCAGAGCCTGGCCCAGGACAAGATCGTGATCATCTCCACCCACATCCTCGAAGAGGTGGCGGCGGTGTGCACCCGCGCGGTGGTGATCGCCGCCGGCAAGCTGGTGGCCGACGGCACCCCCTACGAACTGGAGAGCCGTTCGCGCTACCACCAGGCGGTGACCCTGGTGGCCGACGAGCCCCTGGACCCGCTGGCCCTGGCGGTGCTGCCGGGCGTTGCCGGCGTGGAGGAGAACCCCCACGGCAGCGGCCTGACGGTGCTGGCCAAGCCTGGCGAGGTGATCTTCCCGCAGGTCAACCAGCTCATCCACCAGCGCGGCTGGAAGGTCAAGGAGCTGGATGTCGAGCGGGGTCGCCTGGATGAAGTGTTCCGCAGCCTGACCCGGGGAGAGGCGGCATGAAGCAGTTGCCGGTCATATTCAAGCGCGAGCTGGCGAGCTACTTCGCCACGCCGCTGGCCTATGTGTTCATCGTGATCTTCCTGGTGCTGTCCGGGGTCTTCACCTTCTACCTGGGTGGTTTTTTCGAGAGCGGCCAGGCCAGTCTCGCGCCCTTCTTCAACTTCCACCCCTGGCTCTACCTGTTCCTGGTGCCGGCCATCGCCATGCGCCTGTGGGCGGAGGAGCGCAAGTCAGGCTCCATCGAGCTGCTGATGACCTTGCCGATCACCCGCTTCGAGGCGGTCACCGGCAAGTTCCTTGCCGCCTGGGCCTTCGCCGGCCTGGCGCTGCTGCTGACCTTCCCGATGATCGTCACGGTCAACTACCTGGGCGAGCCGGACAACGGCGCCATCGTCACCGGCTACATCGGCAGCTGGCTGCTGGCGGGCTCGTACCTGGCCATCGGCTCGTGCATGTCGGCGCTGGCCAAGAACCAGGTGATCGCCTTCATCCTCGCCGTGGTCATGTGCTTCCTGTTCATGGTCAGCGGCTTCCCGCTGGTGCTCGACGCCTTCAGCGCCTGGGCCCCGCAATGGCTGCTGGACGCGGTCGCCTCGCTGAGTTTCCTGACCCGCTTCGAGGCCATCAGCAAGGGCGTGATCGACCTGCGCGACCTGCTTTATTTCGTCACCCTGATCGCCGCCTGGCTGGCCGCCACCGCCGTGGTGGTCGATCTGAAGAAGGCCGACTGACATGAAGAAACTGATGTATTCCAGCGCCGGCCTGCTGCTTATCGCCCTGGCCTTCCTGGCGTTCAACATGGTCTCCGGGCTGGCGCTGACCAACGCCCGCATCGACCTCACCGAGCAGAAGCTCTACACCATTTCCGACGGCACCCGGCAGATCCTCGGGGAGCTGGACGAGCCCATCAACCTGTACTTCTTCTACTCCGACAAATCCGCCAAGGACCTGGTGGTGCTGCGCAACTACGCCAAGCGCGTGGAGGAGATGCTCAAGGCCTATGCCCAGGCGTCGGACGGCAAGATCAAGCTGCACATCGTCGACCCCGAGCCCTTCTCCGAGGACGAGGACAAGGCCGCCGAGTTCGGCCTGCAGGCGGTGCCGCTGCAGCAGGGCGGCGATTCGGTCTACTTCGGCCTGGCCGGGACCAACAGTGTCGATGACCGGCAGATCATCCCGTTCTTCCCCCTCGACCAGGAGGAGTTTCTCGAATACGAGATCAGCCGCCTGGTACAGAGCCTGGCCAAGCCCCAGCGGCCGGTGGTCGGGGTGATGTCCGGGCTGCCCATCAATGGCGGCTTCGACATGCAGACCCGCCAGCCGAGCCAGCCCTGGATGGTGATGGAGGAAATCCGCCAGCTGTTCCAGATCGAGAGCATCAAGCCCAGCGTCGACCAGATTCCCGACAAGGTGTCGGTGCTGCTGCTGGTGCACCCGAAGAACCTGTCGCAGCAGACCCAGTACGCCATCGACCAGTTCGTCCTGCGCGGCGGCAAGCTGCTGGTGTTCGTCGACCCCTATAGCGAAGCCGACCACGGCGTGCAGATGCCCGGCGAGATGGGCGGCGAGGACAAGGCCTCCGACCTGCCGGCGCTGTTCAAGGCCTGGGGCCTGGAGATGGTGCCCGGCAAGGTGGTGGGCGATGGCGCCTACGCCATGTCGGTGAGCATGGGCGAGGGCCAGCGCCCTGCGCGCCACGTCGGTTGGCTGAGCCTGCCGAAGAAGGCCCTGGACGCCAGCGACATCGCCACCTCCAGCCTGGAGACGGTCACCGTCGCCACCGCCGGCATCCTGCGCCCGCTGGAGGGTGCGAAGACCCATTTCGCGCCGCTGATCCAGAGCTCGGAATACGCCAAGCCCTTCGATGCCGGGATCTTCGCCACCCTGCGCAACCCCGATGTGCTGATGCGCGAGCTGAAGCCCAGCGGCGACCGCTACGCCATCGCCGCGCGCATCGGCGGGCCGGTGCAGAGCGCCTTCCCCGATGGCATCGAGGGCCACAAGGACGGCCTCAGGGCGGCGGACAACATCAACGTCATCGTGGTCGCCGACACCGACATGCTCAGCGATCGCATGTGGGTGCAGGTGCAGGACTTCTTCGGCCAGCGCGTGCCGCAGCCCTGGGCCGACAACTCCGGCTTCGCCATCAACGCCCTGGATAACCTGACCGGTTCCGAAGCGTTGATCAGCGTGCGCTCCCGGGGGCGCTTCACCCGGCCCTTCACCGTGGTCGAGTCGCTGCAGCGTGAGGCGGAGACGCGCTTCCGCGAGCAGGAGCAGGTGCTGCAGCAGCGCCTCGCCGACACCGAGGAGAAGCTGGCCAGCCTGCAGAAGAACCAGGACCCGACCAAGGCCCTGGAACTGACCCCCGAACAGCAGGCCACCCTGCAGCAGTTCATGCAGGAGAAGGTGCGCATCCGCAAGGAGCTGCGTGAGGTCAACTACCAGCTCAACGCCGATATCGAGAAACTCGGCCGTACCCTCAAACTCATCAACATCGTCCTGGTTCCGCTGGTGCTGACCCTGGGCGTGCTGCTGCTGTGGTTCTGGCGTCGTCGCCGGGCCTGAGGAGAGAACCGATGGGACGCAAGGCACTGTTGTTCCTGGCCCTGGTGGCCATCGTCCTGGTGCTGGCCTATGTCGGCCTGCACCGGGCCCCCGAACCGCTCGCGGTGAAGGGGCCGTCGCCCTTGCTACCGGCGCTGCAGGGCCGGCTCGCCGAGGTGGACCGCATCGAGGTGGAGCGCCCGGGGCAGCCACTGCTGCGCCTGGCACGGCAGAGCGGCACCTGGGTGCTGCCCGACAAGGCCGGCTACCCGGCGGCGGCCAAGCCGGTGGCCGACCTGCTGCGGGCCCTGGGGGATGCGCGGGAAATCGAGGCGCGCACCGCCAAGCCCGAGCTGCACGGCCAACTCGGCCTGGCGGACAAGGGCGAAGGCCAGGGCATCCGCGTGAAGCTGCGGGGCGAAGGCCTGCCCGAGCAGGTGCTGCTGATGGGCAAGCCGGGCCAAGGCGGCAAGGGACAACTGGTGCGCCTGGCCGGCGAGAACCAGAGCTGGCTGATCGACACGCGTATCGCCCTGCCGGAGACCGAGCTCGGCTGGCTGGATCGACGTATCGCCAGCATCCCCTTCGCCAGCGTGCGCCAGGTCGAGGTGAAGTTCCGCCAGGGCAATGGGCTGACGGTCTACCGCGATGCCGAAGGCGAAGCGAACCTCAAGGTCCGCCAGCTGCCGGCCAACCGTACGCTGGCCTACGAGGCGGCGGCCAATGGCATGGCGACGCTGTTCGCCGACCTGGAGTTCGCCGACGCCGCACCGCTGGACCAGGTGCAGTTCAAGGACAAGCCGTTGCTCGAGTTCAGCCTGCAGGACTTTGCGGGTGGCCAGCTCGATGGGGTCATCCTGGGGCAGGGCGAGCAGTACTGGATGCAGTTGAAGCGCAAGGACAAGTTCGACGGCGAGCAAGTTGCGGGTCGTCTCGATTGGGCTTATCGCATCGAGGCGTTCCAATACCAGGCGCTGGCGAAGAGGCTCGAAGACGTGCTCTCGGCCAAGTAAGAAGGGCAACTACCAGGGTGTGCGAAAGGCATTTCCAAGTTGCTTTTCAAACGCTTCGGGAGTGCCCCATTTTGTGACCCGAAAGACCCATAAAAGGGCGTGAAAGCCCTGCCGGCCGGCGGTTTCACGGCATTCTAAAAAAGTGCTTTTCTGTAGCATTTCCTGTCGTATACTCCGGTCGCGGTGGTTAAAAGAACGCTATTCGGAATACCCGCCCACGCCTCTCTGGACTGCGGTCGGCTATAAAAAGAAGAACGTCCTTGCCCAACCGTCTAAGCCTCTTGAATAAGGGGCAACACAATAAAATTGCGAGTTTGGAGAGAGTAGTAATGGCTGATCGTGAGGTCGGAACCGTCAAGTGGTTCAATGACGCTAAAGGCTATGGATTCATTCAGCGCGAAAGCGGTCCGGATGTCTTCGTTCACTACCGTGCTATCCGCGGCGATGGGCATCGTTCCCTGGTCGAAGGCCAGAAAGTGGAATTCGCGGTGATCCAGGGACAGAAAGGCCTGCAGGCGGAAGACGTCTCCAGAGTCTGACGACTCCAAGCAAAAGGCCCGTCGATGACGGGCCTTTTGTTTTCTGCTGTCTCGTCCTGAATAAGGTTTACACCTTCGCCCTTATTTCAGGAGAGCCCCGATGGCAGAAGGTATCCGTCGCAGTCAGCGTGATTACACGCAGGCTTTTAAACTGGCAGTGGTCGA
>NZ_JAVYJE010000009.1:0-353404 GCF_032621735.1 Pseudomonas sp. zfem005
CTCTACGGCGCAGCCGGCGATGACCAGATCAATGGTGAGCTGGGCGACGACCGCCTCTACGGCGAAGACGGCAACGACCTGCTGCAAGGCGCCGAGGGTAACGACACCCTGTATGGCGGCGAAGGCAACGATGTTGTCTATGGCGGTGAAGGCGTCGATAACCTCTTCGGTGGGAACGGCAACGACATCCTCGAAGGTGGCACCGGCAACGACAACCTGAGCGGCGAAGGTGGCAGTGACACCTACCGCTTCGCCCGTGGTTGGGGCCAGGACAGCATCAACAACAACGACGCCAGCACCGGCAAGGTCGATGCCATCGAGTTCGGCGCCGGCATCACGGCCAGTGACATCGTCGTCACCCGCTCCGGCACCAACCTGATCCTCAGCCTGGTCGGCAGTACCGACCGCATCACTGTCACCAACTACTTCAATGCCGATGGCACCAGCAGCTACAAGCTGGAGGAAATCCGCTTCATCGATGGCAGCGTSTGGGACRTYGCCMAGGTCAAGGAACTGGCCCTGCTCAATACCRCCGGCAACGACACACTGACGGGCTATGCAACCGACGATGTACTCAACGGYGGYGCTGGCAAYGACTCSCTCTACGGCGCAGCCGGCGATGAYCAGMTCAAYGGYGAGCTGGGCGACGACCGCCTCTACGGCGARGACGGCAACGACCTGCTGCAAGGCGACGTGGGTAACGACAGCCTGTACGGCGGCGAAGGCARCGACGCCCTCTACGGCGGTGAAGGYGTCGACAACCTCTTCGGTGGGAACGGCAACGACATCCTCGAAGGCGGCACCGGCAACGACAACCTGAGCGGCGAAGGTGGCAGTGACACCTATCGCTTTGCCCGTGGTTGGGGCCAGGACAGCATCAACAACAACGATGCCGGCACCGCCAAGGTCGATGCCATCGAGTTCGGCGCCGGCATTACCGCCAGCGATATCGTCGTCACCCGCTCCGGCACCAACCTGATCCTCAGCCTGATCGGCAGCACTGATCGCATCACCGTCACCAACTACTTCAATGCCGATGGCACCAGCAGCTACAAGCTGGAGGAAATCCGCTTCATCGACGGCAACGTCTGGGACATCGCCACGGTCAAGGAGCTGGCCCTGCTCGGAACGGCAGGCAATGACGGCCTGACCGGCTATGCCACTGCCGATGCCATCAATGGCGGCAGCGGCAACGACACGCTAGCGGGAGAAGGCGGCGACGACACCCTCGTAGGCGGCCAGGGCAATGACGTGCTGAACGGCGGTGCCGGCAACAACACCTTTGTGTTTGCGCGCGGCGATGGCAGCGACATCATCAAGGGCTTCAGCGACCAGACGGCGTCCAAGCTGAACACCTTGCTGTTCGCGGAAGGCATCCGTCCCGAAGATGTTTCTTCGTACCGCAGCGGCAGTTCGCTGGTCCTCACCATCGGCACCGATGACAAGGTCACCATCGAGAACTTCTTCTACTCGGCAGCGACAGCAAGCAGCTCGAGCCCGGTGCAAACCATCAGGTTCGCCGATGGTACCGAGTGGTCGATCAACGCCAGTTCCGGGACGACGAATGTCATCAGCGGCACAACTGGCAAGGACTTTATCGTCGTCGCCGATGGCTCGAAGAATAATGTCCTGAGTGGCGGCCTGGGGGATGACGTCCTGCATGGCAGCTACTACGCCGACACCTATGTGTTCAACCTGGGCGACGGCAAGGACACAGTCGTCGAAACCTCCACCTACACCAGTGTCACTGACACCCTGCGCTTCGGCGATGGCATCGTTGCCAGCGATATCCAGGTGCAGAAAGTCGGTGTCGATCTGGTCTTCGCTCACCGCAACGGTGCCGATCAGGTCACCGTGAGGAACTGGTTCAACACCACGGCATCCACGGCCACGGCGGTCGACGCCAGCCGGGTCGAGCGCATCGAGTTTGCCGATGGGTCGAGCTGGGACGTCAACCAGATCCAGAGCCAGATCGTCGTGCTGGGCACCGCCCAGGCCGACACCCTGAACGGCTGGGCCGGTGACGAGACCCTCCACGGCGGTGATGGCAATGACCTGCTGGACGGCGGCGCCGGCACCAACCAGCTGTTCGGTGGTGCTGGCGATGACACGCTCAAGGTGGCAACCACCGCCAAGGGCAGCTTGCTGGCAGGCGGAACCGGGAGTGACACGCTGTTCGGCAGCTATTACGCCGATACCTACGCGTTCAACCTGGGCGATGGCAAAGACACGGTCGTCGAGACCTCCACCTACTCCAACGTCACGGACACCCTGCGCTTCGGCGAAGGCATCGCTGCCAGCGATATCCAGGTGCAGAAGGTCGGCGTCGACCTGGTCTTCGCTCACCGCAATGGCTCCGATCAAGTCACCGTGAAGAACTGGTTCAACACCACGGCATCCACCGCCACGGCGGTCGATGCCAGCCGGGTCGAGCGTATCGAGTTTGCCGATGGGTCGAGCTGGGACGTCAACCAGATCCAGAGCCAGATCATCGTGCTGGGCACCACCCAGGCCGACACACTGAACGGCTGGGCCGGTGACGAAGCCCTCTACGGCGGTGACGGTAATGACCTGCTGGACGGCGGCGCCGGTACCAACCAGCTGTTTGGTGGTGCAGGTGATGACACGCTCAAGGTGGCAACCACCGCCAAAGGCAGCCTGCTGGCTGGCGGAACCGGGAGTGACACGCTGTTCGGCAGCTATTACGCCGATACCTACGTGTTCAACCTGGGCGACGGCAAGGACACGGTCGTCGAAACGTCTACCTACTCCAACGTAACGGACACCCTGCGCTTCGGTGAAGGCGTCGCAGCCAGCGATATCCAGGTGCAAAAGGTCGGCGTCGACCTGGTCTTCGCTCACCGCAATGGCGCCGATCAGGTCACCGTGAAGAACTGGTTCAACACCACGGCATCCACCGCCACGGCGGTAGATAGCAGCCGGGTCGAGCGCATCGAGTTCGCCGATGGGTCAAGCTGGGACGTCAACCAGATCCAGGGCCAGATCGTCGTGCTGGGCACCGCCCAGGGCGACACACTGAACGGCTGGGCTGGGGACGAGAGCCTCTACGGCGGTGACGGTAATGACCTGCTGGACGGCGGCGCCGGTACCAACCAGCTGTTTGGTGGTGCAGGTGATGACACGCTCAAGGTAGCCAGTACTGCAAAGGGCAATCTGCTGGCGGGTGGAACGGGTAGCGATACGCTTTACGGCAGCTACTACTCGGACACCTACCTGTTCAACGCCGGAGATGGCCATGACACCCTCATCGAGACCTCGACTTACTCAGGGGTCACCGATGTGCTGCGTTTCGGTGGGGATATCGACGCCAACGAACTGTGGTTCCGCCAGGTAGGGACGGATCTGGAGATTTCGACCGACAACCCGGCGGACAAAGTCTCGATCAAGGGCTGGTATTCATCGAACGCAGCCCGCGTGGAGCGCGTTGAGTCGGCCGACGGGAAAGTGCTGCTCGACAGCCAGGTGCAGAACCTGGTCAACGCCATGGCGGCCTTCGCGCCGCCTGCAGGCGGCAGCTCCAACCTGACGCCCGAGCAGAAAGCGCAGCTGGAGGTGGTGATCGCTGCGAACTGGCAGTAACCGCAGATAAACGACAAGGCCCCTTACGGGGCCTTGTTCATTTCCGGGGCTTGGAATGTTCCAGAGCCCCATCCACCCATGCCCTCACCTGCTCGGCGCTGGGAGCTTGGGGGGCGAAGAGGATGCGGTAGATCATCGGGGCGACCACGGCGTCGACCAGTTGGTCGGCGCTGGGGGTTGATTCGCCGCGTTGGGCGGCGCGGTCGAGGATGAGCTGCAGCTGGCAGCGGACGAGGTCGGCGCATTGGCCAGGGTAGTCGCCGGCGAGGTCGGAGACGACGTCGCGGATCAGGGTGCGGCCGAGCTCGGAGCTCATCTCGTCGAGGTATTGCTCGGCCCAGGCGTGCAGGTCGCCGGCGAGGGTGCCGGTGTCCTGCGGCTCGCTGGGGAGCATGCGTTCCAGGGCGACGTCGGCCAGCAGCGCCGAGAGGTCGCCCCAGCGGCGGTAGATGGTGGACGGCGTGACGCCAGCGCGAGCGGCGATCTGCGGGACGGTGAGGTCGGCGCGGTCGCGCTCGTCGAGCAGTGCGCGCACGGCGGTGTGGATGGATTCCTGCACCCGGGCGCTGCGCCCGCCAGTGCGGCGGTTTTCTTTGATGGCCATGGCGGCGGACCTTAACACAAAGAATTTGCGTTAAGGAATTTCTGCGCGCAGACTGCGCAAACGCAATGTCTTAGCTTTAGTGAGCCCATGATGGTCCAGACCGCCGATACCTGCCTCGACCAGCGTCACACCGGCAGCGGCATCGCCTTGCTGGCGAGCACGCTGCTGAGCTTCCTGGCCGCATCCAGCGCGCCCACCCCGCTCTACCCCGTGTACCAGGCGCACTGGGCCTTCAGCCCGGCGATGCTGACGCTGGCCTTCGCCATCTATGCCTTCAGCCTGCTGGCGGCACTGCTCACCCTGGGCAAGCTGTCCGATTACCTGGGCCGGCGGCCGGTGATCCTCGCCGCGCTGTTGCTGGAGATGCTGGCGATGGCGCTGTTCATCGAGGCCGATGGCGTCGGCTGGTTGCTGGCAGCGCGGGTGATGCAGGGCTTCGCCACGGGGATGGCGACCAGCGTGCTGGGTGCGGCGCTGCTGGATCGCAACCCCGAACGCGGGCCGCTGTTCAACAGCGTGGCGCCGCAACTGGGCATGGCCTGTGGCGCGCTGGGCTGCGGGATGCTGGTGGAGTGGGCGCCCTGGCCTTTGCACCTGGTCTACCTGGTCCTGCTGCTGGTGTTCGCCGCCCAGGCTCTGCTGCTGTGGTGGCTGCCGGAATCCATCTCGCGCCGCCCGGGCGCCCTCGCCTCGCTGCGCCCGACCCTGCGGGTGCCGCCCCAGGCCTGGGGCGCGCTGTGGCGCACGCTGCCGGTGAACGTCGCGGTCTGGTCCCTGGGCGGTTTCTACCTGTCCCTCGCGCCGTCGTTGATCCGCGCAGCCACCGGCTCCAATTCGGCGTTGGTGGGTGGGCTGGCGGTAACGGCGCTGACCCTGAGCGGCGCGCTGTCGATCCTGTGGCTGCGCCAGCACACGGCGCAGCAGGTGCTGCGCATCGCCACCGCCCTGCTGCTGGTTGGAGTGGGCGCCATGCTGGTGGCCGTGCAGGCCGGCTGGCTGTGGCTGTTCCTGCTCGCCTCGCTGGTGGCCGGCGGTGGCTTCGGTTCAGGGTTCCTCGGCGCGCTGCGCAGCGTGATGCCGCTGGCCCATGCCCATGAGCGCGCGGGGCTGATGGCCACCTACTACGTGATCAGCTACCTGGCGTTCTGTGTGCCGGCGCTGCTGGCGGGAGTAATGGCCTGCCACTTTGGGCTGGTGGCGACCGCAACGGGGTTCGCGACGGTATTGATCGGGCTGACGCTGGTGGCACTGATTGGGCTGGCGCGCCGGGATCACGCCTGAGCCCACCTTGCCCGTAACGACCCGACGATTGGATTACACCCGTAATATACAAGCGTTTGAATTATGCATATCATCCTAAGCATGCGCCCGTCGTATCGCTCTCTCACCCTGGCGCTCCCGCCGGCTCCGCCCGGCTCTACCACGCAAGGACACGAGATATGCAATCCATCGTCATCGCCGGTTTCGCCCGCTCGCCCTTCCACTTCGCCAAGAAGGGCGGCCTGATCAACATCCGCCCGGACGACCTCGCCGGCCAGGTCGTGAAGGGGCTGGTGGACCGCCTGGACATCGACCCCAACGAGATCGAGGACCTGATCCTCGGCTGCGCCTACCCTGAGGCCGAGCAGGGCATGAACCTGGCACGCATCGTCGGCTTCCTCGCCGGCCTGCCGCAGAGCGTGGCCGGGGCCACGGTGAACCGCTTCTGCGGCTCGTCCATGACCTCCATCCACTTCGCCGCCGGGCAGATCCAGCTCGGCGCCGGTGAGGCCTTCATCTGTGGCGGCGTGGAATCCATGACCCGCGTGCCCATGGGAGGCTTCAACATCTCGCCCAACCCGCGCCTGACCAGCGGCGAGATCCAGGCCTATATCCCCATGGGCCACACCGCCGAGATCGTCGCCGAGCGCTACGCCATCAGCCGCGTGGACCAGGAGGCGATGGCCGTGCAGTCCCACGAGAAGGCCGCCGATGCACGCCTGCGCGGCCTGCTGCAGGATGAGATCATCACCATCGAGACGCCCGACGGCCCGGTTACCGAAGACGGTTGCATCCGCCCCGGCACCACCGCCGAGGCCCTGGCCCAACTGAAGCCGGCGTTCGGTGGCAGCGTGACCGCCGGCACCGCCTCGCCGCTGACCGATGGCGCGGCGGCGGTGTTCGTCTGCACCGAGGCGCTCGCCCGGCGCTGGAAGCTGGACATCCTCGCGCGCATCAAGGCGGTGGCCGTGGTCGGCTGCGCGCCGGAGGTGATGGGCATGGGCCCGCTGCACGCCACCCGCAAGCTGCTGCAGCGCAGCGGCCTGTCGGTGAACGACATCGACCTGTTCGAGATCAACGAAGCCTTCGCCAGCCAGGCACTGGCCTGCATCCGCGAACTGGACATCGACGTCGCCAAGGTCAACCTCGACGGCGGCGGCATGGCCATCGGGCACCCGCTGGGCGCCACCGGTGCGCGCATCACCGGCAAGGCCGCGTCGTTGCTCAAGCGCACCGGCGGCCGCTACGCCATCGCCACCCAGTGCATCGGTGGCGGCCAGGGCGTGGCCACGCTGCTGGAAAGCGTCGAGTGAGGCGCCGGGGAGGTGCGCTCGCACCTCCCCTTCCGTCGGCCACCGGCACTCGCGCGACGCTGACTGCATACAGGCGGCGAATGTGGAATTACAATCGCCATACTAACGCCCGGAAGTTGAGGCCATTGCCATGCGCTACTCGGAAGACCACAAAGCCGAAACCCACAAACGCATCATCGCCGAAGCCTCCCGCCGCTTCCGCGCGGACGGCATCGACGCCACCGGCCTGCAGCCGCTGATGAAGGCGCTGGGCCTGACCCACGGCGGCTTCTACGCCCACTTCAAATCCAAGGACGCCCTGGTGCAGGAAGCCCTGCGCGCGGCGGCCAACGACGCCAGCGGTCAGTGGGCCAAGGTGCTGGCCAAGCCGGAACCGCTGAAGACCCTGTTCAAGCGCTACCTGTCGCCAGAACACCGCGACCACCCGGACGCCGGCTGCCCGCTGCCGACCATGTCGTCCGAGCTGGGCCAGCGCGGCCAGGCCAGTCCCATCAGCGACGAGGTGGTGGGCAACCTGCTGAGGATGATCGAGAAGGAAACGGGCGACTCGCAGGAAGCGATGGCGATGGTCGCCACCATGGTCGGCGCGCTGAGCCTGTCCCGCAGCGTGGCGGACGAGGCCCTGTCCAAGCGCATTCTCGACGATGCCTGCGCCAACCTGACAGCGCGCCTGGAAGAAAAAAGCGGCAAGGCCTGAGCCTGCCGCTTCGATGTAACGGGACCGGCCGCAAGGGCCGCTCGGCTCACCCCATCCAGCGTCGGAACAGCACGCTGGCATTCACCCCGCCGAAACCGAAACCGTTGGACAACGCGTAGTTGATGGTCATCGGCCGCGCCGCACCGTGGACGATGTCCACGCCAGCGGCATCCTCGTCCGGTTGCTCCAGGTTCAGGGTCGGCGGCGCCACCTGGTCGCGGATGGCCAGCACGGTGAAGATCGCTTCCAGCCCACCAGCAGCGCCGAGCAGGTGCCCGGTGGCGGACTTGGTGGCGGATACGGCCACTCCGCCCTCCTCGCCGAACACCGCCTTGATCGCCGCCAGCTCACCCTTGTCGCCCACCGGGGTGGACGTGGCATGGGCGTTGAGGTGCTGGATCTGCCGCGGCTCGATGCCCGCCTGGGCGATGGCGGTGCGCATGGCACGCTGGGCGCCGCTGCCATCCTCCGGCCCAGCGGTGAGGTGGTAGGCGTCGGCACTGGTGCCGTAGCCCACCAGCTCGGCGATGGGCGTGGCGCCACGGGCCAGGGCGTGGTCGAGGGACTCGATCACCAGCATGCCGGCGCCTTCGCCCATGACGAAGCCGTCGCGGCGGCTGTCGAAGGGCCGCGAGGCCTGTTCCGGGTGCTCGCTGAAGTCGGTGGACAGCGCCCGCGCCGCAGCGAAGCCGGCCAGCGCCACGCGGTCGATGGAGGCTTCGGCGCCGCCGCACAGGGCGATATCCACTTCGCCGGCACGGATCATCCGCGCGGCGTCACCGATGGCCTGCACGCCCGCCGCGCAAGCGGTCACCGGGGCGCCGATGGGGCCCTGGAAGCCGTGACGGATGGAGACGTGCCCAGCGGCCAGGTTGACCAGGAAAGACGGGATGGTGAAAGGCGACAGGCGCCGTGGACCGCGGCTGTCGGTGGTGCGCACGGCGTCGGCGATGGCGCCGAAACCGCCGATGCCGGATCCGATCACGGTGGCGGTGCGGGCCTTCTTCTCGTCGCTGTCGGCCACCCAGCCGGATTGCTGCAACGCTTCGGCGGCGGCGGCCAGGGCGAAGAGGATGAAGCGGTCCATCTTCTTCTGCTCCTTCGGCGGCGCGGCGCTGTCGGGGTCGAAGCCGCCTTCGGCGTCCTCCTCCCGGGTCGGCACGCTGCCGCCTACCTTGGCGGCGAGGTCGAGCACGGTGGCCTCGGGCAGGGCGCGCACACCCGAGCGGCCGGCCAGCAGGCGTTGCCAGGCGATCTCCACGCCGCAGCCCAGGGGCGAGACCAGCCCCATGCCGGTGACGACGATACGTTGCGAGTTCATCACTTCCCTCCGAGTATCAGGCAGGTCGTGGAGCCGGTGGCATAGAGCTTCCCGTCCACGTCATAGATGCGGCCCTCGGCCAGCGCGGTCGAGCGCCCCACGTGGGTGATCCGCCCCTCCGCCCTCACCGGCCCCGTGTTCACGGTCATGGCCCGCACGTAGCTGATGCGCAGGTCGGTGGTGGTGTAGCCCTGCCCCGGCTTGACGTGCATATGGATGGCGCAGCCCATGCAGGAGTCCAGCAAGGTGGCCGCGTAGCCGCCGTGCACGGTGCCCAATGGATTGTAGTGGCGGGCATCCGGAACGCCCTGGAAAACGAAGCGCTCCTCTGACCATTCGATAGGCACGAAGCCCATCAGTTCACCTATGGGAGGTGACGGCAGGTCGCCCCGGCCGATGCCGTCGAAGAACTCGCGCGGGCTCAGCTGCACCACCTCGGACATGCTCAGGGTGCCGGGCTTCAGGCGCTCCAGCATGCTGCGCTCCGCTTCCAGCCAGGCCTGCAGTTTCTCTTCACGGCTCGATTCGCTCATGGCACCTACCCTCTTGTCCGGCCCGCAGGCCCTATTTAAATTTCGATCATCATATAGCGAGGCGCAGGGCCTCGCGCAAGGCCACCCGATGGGCGCCTTGCGCGGGTGGCTTCAGAGCCCCATCTGCTTGCTGATGATTTCGTTCATGATCTCCCGCGAGCCGCCGCCGATGGAGAGGATGCGGTTGTCGCGGTAGAGGCGCTCCACCAGGCTCTCGCGCATATAGCCCATGCCGCCGAGCATCTGCACGGCGTCGTAGGTGAGGCGGTCGGCGATGTCGGTGGCGAAGTTCTTGGCCATGGAGATCTCCTTGATCACGCTCTTGCCGGCGGCCATCTTCGCCGCCTGGCGGTAGGTGAACTCGCGGGAGACCTCAACCTGGGTGGCCATCTCGGCCAGGCGGTGCTTGAGCACCTGGAACTTGCCGATGGGCTTGCCGAAGGCCTCGCGCTCGCGGGCCCAGGCCAGGGATTCCTCCAGCGCCAGCTGCGCGGTCATGTTGGCCATGATGGCCAGGGCCAGCCGCTCGGACTGGAAGTTGGCCATGATGCAGGCGAAGCCCATGTTCTCGGCACCGATCAGGTTGCCCACCGGCACCAGGCAGTCCTCGAAGAACAGCTCGGCGGTGTCGGAGGCCCACCAGCCCATCTTCTTCAGCTTGCGGCCGACGCTGAAGCCGGGTGTGCCCTTCTCGATCAGCAGCAGGCTGACACCGCCGAAGCCATCGCCACCGGTGCGCACCGCCACCGTGTAATAGTCCGCACGCACGCCGCTGGTGATGAAGGTCTTGCTGCCGTTGACGCGGTAGAAATCGCCCTCGCGCACGGCGCGGGTCTTGAGGCTGGCGACGTCGGAGCCGCCAGAGGGTTCGGTGATGGCCAGGGCCATGATCTTCTCGCCGGCCAATACCTGGGATGCGATGCGCTCGCGCAGCTCGGGGCGGCCCCACTTGACCAGCGGCGGCAGGCCGATATCCAGAGAGCCCAGCCCGGCCACCAGGCCGCCGGAGCCGCTGCGCATCAGCTCCTCGCTGGCCGCCACCTTGGCGAACAGGTCGCCTTCGTGGCTGCCGCCGTACTGCTCCGGGTAGCCGATGCCGAGAATGCCGGCCGCCCCAGCCTTGAGGTAGAGCTCGCGGGGGAATTCCTCGGCCTCCTCCCAATCGCCGATATGCGGGAGGATTTCCCGCTCGACGAAGCGGCGCACCGAGTCGCGCACCAGTTGATGGGATTCGTCGAAGTATTCCTGACAAGCGGACATGGCGGAGCTCCCTGAGAAAGTCAGAGAAACTTACCGAGCGCTTGCTTGGTTTTCAAGGCGAGACATGCGCCATCGATCAGGACGTATGCGCCGCGCCGAAGCGCTCCCGGTAGGCCGAAGGCGGTAGCCCGACGGCGTTGCGGAAGGCCACGCGGAAGCTTTCCACCGAGCGGAAGCCGCACAGCTCGGCGATGCGCTCGCTGCCGTCGACGCCGCTTTCCAGCAGCTCACGGGCGCGGGCCAGGCGCTCGTGCTGCAGCCAGGCCTTGGGCGTCATGCCGGTGGCTTCGCTGAAACGCCGCAGGAAGGTGCGCTCGCTCATGGCCACGCGGCGTGCCAGCTGGCTCACCTCCAGCGGTTGCTGCAGGTTCTGCCGGGCCCAGTGCATCAACGCCGAGAGGTCGTTGCGCGGCGCCCGGGCCACCGGTGCCGGAATGAACTGCGCCTGGCCGCCGGCGCGCTGGGGCGACATCACCAGGCGCCGCGCCACGGTGTTGGCCACCTGGGTACCGAAGTCCCGCGCCACCAGGTGCAGGCAGGCGTCGATGCCGGCGGCGCTGCCCGCCGAGCTGATCAGTTGCCCGGCGTCGACGTAGAGGACCTCGGGGTCCACCTCGACGGCCGGAAAGCGCTGCGCCAGTTCCTCGGCGTAGCGCCAGTGGGTGGTGGCGCGCTGGCCGTCCAGCAAGCCGCTGGCGGCAAGGACGAAAACGCCGGAACAGATGGACACCAGCCGCGCCCCACGCGCATGGGCCTCGCGCAACGCGGCCAGCAGCCGCTCGGGCGGTACCTCGGCACGGTCACGCCAGCCGGGGATGACAACGGTCCGGGCCTCAGCCAGGCGCTCCAGCCCGCCGTCGGCGAGCACCTGGATGCCACCCATGGCGCGCATGGGACCCTCGTCCAGGCCGACGATGCAGTGGCGGTACCAGGGGAAATCGAACTCGGGCCGAGGCAGGCCAAAGATCTCCACGGCGATGCCGAATTCGAAGGTGCACAGGCCGTCGTAGGCGAGGATGGCCACCAGGCCGGGGTCGTCGTTCATTTGGCGGAAACTTACCAGTCGCTGTCCTGCCCGCCACTGTAGAGCAGGAAAGGCGCTGGATACAGTGGCGCCATCAACTCAACCGATGGAGAACCACCATGCCCAGCCTCGTCAGCCAGTTCCCCGCCGCCGCTCCCCATGCGGCCCTGGCCCATTTCACCCAGCGCCTGGCCTTCGAGACCGATTGCTCGGACGTGAGCGCCAGCCAGCAGGCCGGCGACGTCGACTACGTGCTGGTCGATGTGCGCGGTGAGACGGCCTTCGCCGCCGGCCATGTGCCGGGCGCGATCAACATCCCCCACCGCCTGATGGACGCCGCGTTCATGGCGGCCTACCCGCGCGATACGCTGTTCGTCGTCTACTGCGCCGGCCCCCATTGCAACGGCGTGCACCGTGCGGCCGTGCGCCTGGCCGGGTTGGGCTTCGCGGTGAAGGAGATGCTCGGCGGCGTCACTGGCTGGCTGGACGAGGGGCTGAGCCTCACCGGCGCGGCAGCGGTCCGCCCCGCTGGCCAGGGCATCCCCTGCGCATGCTGAGTGCGGGCATACGCGAGGCGCGGGCCGGGGATGTGCCCGCCCTCCTCCCGCTGATGCGCGAACTGGCCCGCTTCGAGGACTACCTGGAGGACTTCGCGGTGGACGAGGTGCAGCTGCTGGCCCGCGCCTTCGGCTCGCAGCCCCAGTGCCGGATAGTCGTGGCCGAGGCGGCGGGCAGGTTGCTTGGCTATGCGGTAACGCTGGAGATCGCCTTCACCTACGACCTTCAGCCGACCCTGGTGCTCAAGGAGCTGTTCGTGGCGCCGCCGGCACGTTCGCTCGGCATCGGAGAGCGCCTGCTCGCCGCCATCGCGCAGTGGGCGCTGACACGCGGTGCGGGACGGATGAAGTGGGATGTGCTGGCAGGCAACGGTGATGCCGAGCGCTTCTACCAGCGTCTGTGCGGCCGGCCGGACGGCAAGTGGATCGCCTATGGGATGGATACAGAGGCGTTGGCTGCGTTGGCGAACGAACCCACTCCGACCCCGGGCTGAAGCCCAGGCTACGGCGCGCGTTTACGCAGAGTGGCGATCAGAGCCCGATGGGGCGGCGACCGGCCAGGGCGTGGGTCAGGGTGCCGCCGTCCACCAGCTCCAGTTCGCCACCCAGGGGCACGCCGTGGGCGATGCGGGAGGCCACCAGGCCCTTGGGGGCCAGGAGCTGGGCGATGTAGTGGGCAGTGGCTTCGCCTTCCACCGTGGGGTTGGTGGCGAGGATGACTTCGCTGAAGGCGCCGGCATCCACGCGTTCCATCAGCTCGGGAATGCCGATGGCTTCCGGGCCCAGGCCATCGAGGGGCGAGAGGTGGCCCTTGAGCACGAAGAAGCGGCCGCGATAGCCGGTCTGCTCGACGGCGAACACATCCAGCGGCCCTTCCACCACGCACAGCAGCGAATCGTCGCGGCGCGGGTCGGCGCACTGCGGGCAGAGATCATCCTCGCTGAGGGTACGGCACTGCTTGCAATGCCCCACGCCCTCCATCGCCGAGGTCAGCGCCTGGGCCAGGCGCAGCCCGCCGCTGCGGTCACGCTCGAGCATCTGCAACGCCATACGCTGGGCGGTCTTCTGCCCGACACCGGGCAGGATGCGCAGGGCATCGATCAGTTGGCGGATCAGCGGGCTGAAGCTCATCAAGAAATCTCAAAGAAGAAAGCTGGAAGCTGGAAGCTGGAAGCTGGAAGCTGCAAAGAATCGGGGAAATCGTGCCAGGCCACCCGCTTCTGCTTGAAGCTTGCGGCTTGGCACTTGGAGCTATTTGATCAGAAAGGCATCTTGAAGCCGGGCGGCAGCTGCATACCGGCAGTCATGCCGGACATCTTTTCCTGGCTGTTCTGCTCGACCTTGCGCACGGCATCGTTGACGGCGGCGGCGATCAGGTCTTCGAGGATGTCCTTGTCTTCCTGCATCAGGCTGTCGTCCAGGGTGACGCGCTTGACGTCATGGCGACCGGTCATCACCACGCTCACCAGGCCGGCACCGGACTGGCCGGTAACCTCGGCATTGGCCAGCTCTTCTTGCATCTTCTGCATCTTTTCTTGCATCTGTTGGGCCTGTTTCATCAGGCCTGCCATGCCACCCTTCATCATGATGGTTGTCCTCAGCGGTCAAGGGGTTCAATGGTGTCCGGGCGAACGCTCGCGCCGAACTGTTCGATCATCTTCTGTACCAGCGGGTCGAGGGAGATGGATTCCTCGGCATCGCGCTGGCGGGCAGCACGCTTGCGGGCGGCGGCCTGGGCAGGGGTTTCCTGCTCGGGCTTGCGCACCTCTACTTCCAGCACCAGGGTACGGCCGTGGTACTGGTTCAGCGCGTCGTTGATGCGGCGCTGCTGGGTGGAGTTGAACAGCGCGCTCTGCGCCGGGTCCAGGTGCAGGCGCCAGACGTCGCCCTCCACGGACACCAGGGTGCAGTTGGCGGCGATGTTGCCGGTGAGGCCACTGATGCCCAGGCGCGGGAACAGGTCCAGCCACTCGGCGGCAAGCCCCGTGGCGGGCTGCGCAGCGGGCAGCACATCCGGCACGGCGGCGGCTTCAGGTTCGGCGACGGGCAGCTCATCCATATAGGCGATGGATTCGACGTCCGCCTCGTAATAATCGTCGTAGTCGCCGGGCGGCGGCTCGTCGTCATCCGCATCCGAGGCGACAACCAGCTCCGTACCCTGGGGTTGCGCAACCACGGGCGCGGCAACGGGCTGCGGCTCGGGTGTGGG
Source organism: Pseudomonas sp. zfem005 (assembly GCF_032621735.1). NCBI lineage: Bacteria > Pseudomonadati > Pseudomonadota > Gammaproteobacteria > Pseudomonadales > Pseudomonadaceae > Pseudomonas > Pseudomonas sp. zfem005. The sequence continues at coordinate 14,379 of NZ_JAVYJE010000009.1, forward strand.
TTCGACGACCGGGGCTGGCGCTTCCACCACCGGAGCAGGCGGCTCGACCGCCTCGACTACTGCAACGGCTTCAACAATCTCGGCGACTGCGGCCGGCTCGGCGATCTCGACTGCGGGCTGGGCAGGGGCGACCGGCGAGGCGGGACGCTCTTCCCAGGGCAGGTCGATCACCTCGGCCTGGGCAACAGGTTCGGGCTCGGGCTCGGGCTCGGGCTCGGGAGCAGGCTGAGCGACCTGGGCAGGCTCGGCTACAGGCTGCGGCGCCACTTCAGCAGCAGGAGCCACTTCAGCCACGCGGGGCGCGACCGGGGCTTCCACCACAGGGGCAGCAACCACCGGCTCGGGTGCAACCTGCACCGGCACCACGGCCGCCGGGGCGACCACGGGCTCGACAGGCGGCTGGGGAGCCGCTACCGGGGCAACGGGGGATACGGGGGCAACCGGCGCCACGACAGCGCCGGCCACTGGGGTGTTCGAGGAATCAGCCGTGGCCCTGCTGATTCCCGGGTCCTTTAGCGTGACCCTCGGGGCACCGTCGGCATCCGCAGGGCGGAAAGCGAGCATGCGCAGCAGCACCATTTCGAAGCCACCACGCGGGTCCGGCGCCAATGGCAGGTCGCGGCGGCCGATCAGGCCCATCTGGTAATAGAACTGCACGTCTTCGGCGGGCAACGCTTCGGCCAAGGCCAGCACGCGATCGCGGTCGCCCTGGCCGTTGTCCACCGCATCCGGCAGCGCCTGGGCGATGGCCACGCGGTGCAGCACGTTGAGGATTTCGGCGAGCACGCCGCTCCAGTCCGGGCCTTGCTCGGCCAGGTGGCGGATGGCCTCGAGCACGCCACGGGCATCGCCCTGCAGCAGCGCATGGAGCACGCCATAGACCTGGCCATGGTCGAGGGTGCCGAGCATGGCACGCACATCGGCAGCGAGAACCTTGCCCTCACCGAAGGCAATGGCCTGGTCGGTGAGACTCATGGCGTCGCGCATCGAGCCGTCAGCGGCACGGCCCAGCAGCCACAGGGCGTCGGGCTCGAACGGCACGCTTTCGGCACCGAGGACGTGGGTCAGGTGCTCGACCACGCGCTCCGGCGGCATGTTCTTCAGGGAGAACTGCAGGCAACGCGAGAGGATGGTCACGGGCAGCTTCTGCGGGTCGGTGGTGGCCAGCAGGAACTTGACGTGGGGTGGCGGCTCTTCGAGGGTCTTGAGCAGGGCGTTGAACGAGTGCGTGGAGAGCATGTGCACTTCGTCGATCAGGTAGACCTTGTAGCGGCCCCGGCTCGGCGCGTACTGCACGTTGTCCAGCAGTTCGCGGGTGTCTTCGACCTTGGTGCGGCTCGCGGCGTCCACTTCGATCAGGTCGACGAAGCGGCCCTCGTCGATCTCGCGGCACACCGAGCATTGGCCGCAAGGCGTGGAGCTGATGCCGGTTTCGCAGTTCAGGCACTTGGCGAGAATGCGTGCGATGGTGGTCTTGCCCACGCCACGGGTGCCGGTGAACAGGTAGGCATGGTGCAGGCGCTGGTTGTCCAGCGCGTTGATCAGAGCCTTCAGCACATGGGTCTGGCCGACCATTTCGCGGAACGAGCGCGGACGCCATTTACGTGCAAGAACCTGATAACTCATTGAAAACCGTCGCAGCTGGGGAATCGGAAGGGGCTAATGCTAGCGGAGCAAACCGCAAATTGCATCCGATGCGAAGTGCTCTATGTTCAACAGGTGTGACACGCGGCATCGTGGATGCCTCGCCATACCCGTTCGAGGGTGCTTGATGCGTCCAACGCTGCTCCTCCTGTTGCTGATCACCAGTGCGCTGGCTCGCGCCGAAACGGCTCCCCTGCGCTTCTCCGCAGTGGACAGTTGGGCCATGCCGGTGGCGCAGATCGAGAGCAACGAGCTGACCGGCGGCATCATCTTCGACATCATCCAGGGTCTGGCCCGGCAACTCGGGCGCGAGGCGCAGATCAACGTACTGCCCCGTACCCGCGTGCAGCTGGCCCTGGAGCATGGCGATGTCGACGTACGCTGCTACGTGAGCCCCAACTGGATGGGCGACTTGGGCGTGAACTACCTGTGGAGCGAGCCGATCCTGGTGCAGCGTGACCTGCTGGTGAGCGCCCCCGACAACGCGAGCCCCGTCGACCCGCAACGCCTGCCGGCGCAGAGCGTGGGCACCGTGCTGGGCTATTCCTACCCGGGCCTGCAGGAGCGGTTCGATGACGGCACCCTGCAACGAGACGAGGCCCGCAACCAGGGCCTGGTGCTGCAGAAGCTCGGTGCTGGGCGCTACCGCTACGCGGTCAGCAGCGAACTGGCGCTTAAATGGTTCAACCGCGGCATGCCGGCGAGCGAACGCTTGGCGGCGGTGGCGGTACTGGAGGAAGAGCCCGTGGCCTGCCTGGTGCGCAATGCACCGGAGATACCGGCGAACGAAATCGTGCGTGCACTGGCGCGCATGCGGACATCGGGAGAGATAGAGAGAATCGTGTCGCGCTACCGGTGAATTGCAGCGCTGGGAGATGGGGGTGACCCTACCAGCCACACCCCGGCACACAATGTTCCCGCTGTGGCTGCTTCCTTCCGGATCTGACCAGGTTGACGGGTAATCGTTGCGGGGGGACCGGCAGGGCCACCATAACGCAGCTCGCCAGATCGGCGAGCCGCGCCATTGTACCGGCTCTTCGCCAACTTACAACTGCTAAAAACATTTCCGTTACAAGCACTTGCGACTCATACCCGGAAGCGCCCGACCAGCTTGGCGAGGCCACTGGAAAGCTCGGAGAGATGACGGCTCGCCTGGGTGCTCTGGTCGGAGGTGTGCGCCGCCTCGGTTGAGAGGTCGCGGATGTCGCTGATGTTGCGGGCGATCTCTTCGGTGACGCTGCTTTGCTCCTCGCAGGCGGTGGCGATCTGCGCAGCCATGTCGTTGATGCGCTGCACCGAATCGCCGGTGTCCGTCAGCGCCTGGTCGACGCCAGCGGCGCGCTCCACGCTGTCACGGGCCTGGGCGCTGCCCGAATGCATGGCGCGCACGGCATTCTGCACGCCCACCTGCAGGCGCTCGATCATCTGCTGGATGTCCTTGGTGGACTCCTGGGTGCGCGCGGCCAGGGCACGCACCTCGTCGGCCACCACAGCGAAGCCCCTGCCCTGCTCGCCCGCCCGTGCCGCTTCGATGGCCGCGTTGAGCGCCAGCAGGTTGGTCTGGTCGGCGATGCCCTTGATCACCGCGAGCACGGCGCCGATGTTGGCGGTCTCCTGCTCCAGCGTGCCGATGGTGGTGGAGGCGCTTTCCACCTCCAGGGCCAACTGGCGAATGGCCTTGATGGTGGCGCCGACCACCTGCGCCCCCTCGCGGGATTGCACCTCGGCGAAGCGCGCGGCATCGGCGGCGTTCTGGGCGTTGCGTGCCACTTCATGAACGGCGGCGCTCATTTCGGTGGCAGCGGTGCTGACCTGGTCGACCGCCGCGTGCTCGCTGCTGATCAGCCGGTCGTTGGCCGCCGCCAGGCCGGCCAGGTTCTGCGCCGAGTCGGCAACCTCGCCGGTGACGCGCCCGACCTCCTTGATCAGCGGCTGCAGCTTGTCGAGGAAGCGGTTGAAGGCGTGGCTGAGCTTGCCCAGCTCGTCCCGCGAGGTGACATCGAGGCGCACACGCAGGTCACCGTCGCCATCGGCGATCTGCTCGATGCGCTCCAGCAGGCGATGCAGGGGCCGGGTGACCAGAGTCGGGAAGCCGAGCACCAGCACCAGGCAGATGGCCAGGCCGATGACGATGATCACCCCCTGCTGCCAGCTGCGCGTCTCGCCGATGGCAATCGCCCGCTGCCCCTCGGCATTGGCTGCGTTGTCCTCGAGCTCGCCGAGCTTATCGATGGCATCGCGCATGTTCTGGAACTGGCTTTCGCTGTCACCAAAGCTGAGGACGCTGGCGGCTTCCGGGTCGGAAGTCGCCAGCTGGACCACTTTCAGCGAGGTGACCTTCCACTGCTGGAAGCCACTGTCGAACTGGGCCACCAGCTGCCGCGCCTCGGCACTCGCACCCATCTCCGCGTACTTGTGCACGCGGTCATAGGCCTGCTGCAGGTTCTCCGCATGGTCGGCCTTGAGCTGCTCGATATGCGTACCCGCCCCCTCGTCCAGCAGGCTGCGCTCGGCCGTGAAGGCCTGGTAGAGATCGCGGTCGGCATTGAGCAGCAGGCTGATGGCGGGCAGGTAGCGATTGGTCAGTTGCTTGCTGGAATCGGCCACCTGGGACACCCCCTGCATGCCCAGGCCCCCCATCAGCACCAGGAGCACCACCAGGAGCAGGATGGGCAGGGCGATCTTCCAACGAAACCCCAGGTCGGCAAAGGCACGTAGCATGGCGACTCTCCGCGATGTCATAGCGATGTAACAGCAAGCGTAGACCGCCCATCACCGCCTGTCGGGCCTCTGCGAAAAGGCCGTGGCGATGAACAGAAACACTGAGTCGCCGGCCCGACACGGCTTTTGTGCTAGCGTGCCGCCGGCTTCGCCACCGGGCCCGCTACCATTGCACTTTCAGCGCCGGCGCGGGTCTCAATCCGCGCCGGCGATCCCGGCACGGCAGCGAGCCGAACCCACCCCCACTGGAGCTACACCATGGCAATCACCAAAGACCAACTGATCGCAGACATCGCCGAAGCCACCGACACCACCAAGGCCTCCGTGCGTGCCGTGCTGGAACAGCTGAGCGAGATCGTCAGCGATACGCTGGAAAACAGTGATGAGATCACCCTGCCGGGCATCGGCAAGCTGAAGATCACCGAGCGTCCGGCCCGCACCGGCCGCAACCCGCAGACCGGCAAGAGCATCGACATCGCGGCCAAGAAGGTCGTCAAATTCGTGCCGGCCAAAGGCCTCAGCGACGCCGTGAACAAGTAAGCGACAACGCAATAAAAAAGGCCGGGCTAATGCCCGGCCTTTTCATGTGTGCCGCCTTTCAGCAAGAGTACGCTCGCTGAGCATGGCCACGACGGATCACAGCGAAACGCCCATCCCTTTCAATTCGGCCAGGAAGGCCTCCTCGTCCAGCACGCGCACGCCCAGCTCGGTGGCCTTGGCCAGCTTGGAGCCGGCACCGGGGCCCGCCACCACGCAGTGGGTACGGGCCGAGACCGAGCCCGCCACCTTGGCGCCGAGGGCTTCCAGCTTTTCCTTGGCCACATCGCGGCTCATCACTTCCAGGGTGCCGGTCAGCACCCAGGTCTGCCCGGCCAGGGGCAGGCCTTCGACGGTCTTCTTCTCGCTCTCCCAGTGCATGCCGAAGTCGCGCAGCTGCGCTTCGATCAGCGCGGCGCGCTCGGCGTTGGCGGGCTGGTCGAAGAAGTCGCGCAGGGACTTGGCCGCCTTCTCGTTGAGGCGTTCCACCTGGCGCAGGTCCAGCCAGTCGGCCTTGATCACGCCCTCCAGGCTGCCGAACTTCACTGCCAGCTTCTCTGCACCGGTGGCAGCGATGAAGGGGATGTTGAGCTTGTCGATGAAGCCGGCCAGGGTCGCGCAGGCAGCGAACTCGGGGCTGAGGTCGCCCTCCTCCTGCAGCACCACGCCACGGGCCAGCAGGTCGTCGATGACCTGGAGGTTGTGGGCATCGCTGAAGAAGTTGTGGATCTCGAAGGCGACTTCCAGGCCCACGTCCGGCAGGTAGGTCAGCACCTCGGGCAGCGCCTGGCGGATGCGTGCCAGGGAGCCGAGGGCGCGGGCCAGCAGCTTGGCGGTTTCCTCACCCACATCGGGGATGCCCAGCGCATAGATGAAGCGCGCCAGGGTCGGCTTGGCGCTGTCCTGGATCGCCGCCAGCAGGTTGCGGGTCGACAGATCGGCGAAGCCTTCCAGCGCCACCACCTGCTCGTAGGTCAGGGTGAACAGGTCCGCCGGCGAGGCCACCAGCCCGGTGTCCACCAGTTGCTCGACGATCTTGTCACCCAGGCCTTCGATATCCAGCGCGCGGCGGGACGCGAAGTGGATGATCGCCTGCTTCAGCTGGGCGCCACAGGCCAGGCGGCCGACGCAGCGGTAGACCGAGCCTTCGCTGGTGGTTTCCTTGCCCTTGGCGCGCTTGACCAGCTGGGTACGCTCGACAGCCGAGCCGCACACCGGGCACTGCTCGGGGACATGCACTTCGCGGGCATCTGCGGGGCGGCGCTCGGTGACCACCTGCATCACCTGGGGGATCACGTCGCCGGCCCGGCGGATGATCACCGTGTCGCCGATCATCAGGCCCAGGCGTGCGACCTCGTCCATGTTGTGCAGGGTGGCATTGGCCACGGTGACGCCGGCCACCTTGACCGGCTTCAGCCGCGCCACCGGGGTGACGGCACCGGTACGGCCGACCTGGAATTCCACGTCCAGCAGCTCGGTGAGCTCCTCCTGGGCGGGGAACTTGTGGGCCAGCGCCCAGTGAGGGGTGCGCGCACGGAAACCCAGCTGCTGCTGGTCTTCGATGTTGTTGACCTTGAACACCACGCCGTCGATGTCATAGGCCAGGTCCATGCGCCGCTGGCCGATGTCGTGGTAGTAGGCCAGGCAGGCTTCGACGCCCTTGGCCAGTTTCAATTCACGGCTGATGGGCACGCCCCAGCCCTTGAGCTTCTCCAGCATGCCGACCTGGGTGGCCGGCAGCTCGCCGCTGACCTGGCCGATGCCGTAGCAGCAGAACTCCAGGGGGCGGCTGGCGGTGATGCGCGGGTCCAGCTGACGCAGGCTGCCGGCCGCGGCGTTGCGCGGGTTGGCGAAGGTCTTGCCGCCGTTTTCCGCCTGGCGCGCGTTGAGCTCCTCGAAGCCGGCCTTGGGCATGTACACCTCGCCGCGCACTTCGAGCACGGCGGGCCAGCCCTCGCCCTTGAGCTTCAGCGGCACGCTGCGGATGGTGCGCACGTTGGCGCTGATGTCTTCACCGGTGCTGCCGTCGCCCCGGGTGGCGCCACGCACCAGCTGGCCGTCGCGGTACAGCAGGCTGACCGCCAGGCCGTCGAGCTTGGGCTCGCAGCTGTACTCCACCTCGGCGCCGCCGCCGAATAGGTCGCCGGAAGAGAGCCCCAGGCCACTCTGCACGCTGCGGTCGAAGGCGCGCAGGTCTTCCTCCTCGAAGGCGTTGCCCAGGCTGAGCATGGGCACCTCATGGCGCACTTCGCCGAAGGCACTCAGGGCCTCGCCGCCCACGCGCTGGGTCGGCGACTCCGGCGTCACCAGCTCCGGATGCTCGGCTTCCAGGGCCTGCAGCTCGCGGAACAGGCGGTCGTACTCGGCATCGGGGACACTGGGTTCGTCCAGCACGTAGTAGCAGTAGTTGTGCTCATCCAGTTCGGCACGCAATTGGTGGATGCGCTGGGCGGCGGTCTGGGCGTCGGTCATGATTCGTGCTCTTTTCTGTGCAAACGAAAAGAGCAGCCTGGGCTGCTCTTTCGTTGGATCCTGTGATTCAGCGTTTGGTCAGGCTGCGGCGCTCGAACTCGACGATGCGCTGCCGATAGTGTTCGATCGTTTGCGCCGTCATCACGCTGCGCTGATCGTCCTTCAATTCGCCGTTCAGTTCCTGGGACAGCTTGCGCGCCGCGGCGACCATCACGTCGAAGGCCTGCTTCGGATGACGCGGGCCCGGCAGGCCGAGGAAGAAGCTCACCGCGCGGGTGCTGAAGTGGTCGATGTCGTCCAGGTCGAAGGTGCCGGGCTTGACGCCGTTGGCCATGGAGAACAGCACTTCGCCGTTACCGGCCATGCTCTCGTGACGGTGGAAGATGTCCATTTCGCCGAAGCGCAGGCCGCTCTCGAGGATGTTCTGCAGCAGGGCCGGGCCCTTGAAGCCGTCACCGTCGCGCGCCACCACGTTGATCACCAGCACTTCCTCCACCGGAGGCAGGTCCTGGGCCGGTGCAGCATGGGTCTTGCCGTTCTTGGCGGGCTTGGCCGGGGTGCCATCGTCCACGGGGTTGAGCAGGGTCGGTACCGGCTCATCGAGATTGAGGTCGCCCTGGTGCGGTTCGCCGCGGCGCTTGTTCAGCTCCTTGGCGCTCATGGGCGGCAGGTCTTCCTCATCGAGCGAGGGTTCCTGGTGGCGTTCCTTGACGCGTACCGGGCTCACCAGATTGGGATCCTCGTCATCGTCAGGAAGGTTGGAGAAGCTACGGTCGAGCTTGAATTTCAGTTTTCCCTTGCCGCCGCTCATGCGGCGCCAGCCATCGAACAAAATGCCGGCGATTACGATGATGCCGATGACGATCAGCCACTCGCGCAGACCGATATCCATTAATCCTGTGTCCCCTGGTCAAAAAATATTCTGATGATGGTGAAGAAAGGACATCCGGTCCCCTGAAAACGTGGCGCCCAACTCCATGTTCTGAATGGCGTTTTCCACGTGCGACAAAAGTGGGCATTAAGCTAGCACGGCCAGCCCAGCAGAGAAACCTCTGATAGAGGCTTCACGGCCCCTGGAGCGGTGAGGATTCTCCCCGCCCGGTCAGGCCTCTACGAGGGAAAGAGCCTCCTCGACGTCCACCGCGACCAGGCGCGAGCATCCCGGCTCGTGCATGGTCACGCCCATCAGCTGATCGGCCATTTCCATGGCGATCTTGTTGTGGGTGATATAGATGAACTGGACCTTCTCCGACATCTCCTTCACCAGCCTCGCGTAACGTCCGACGTTGGCATCGTCGAGTGGCGCGTCCACTTCGTCGAGCATGCAGAAGGGCGCGGGGTTGAGCTGGAAGATGGCGAATACCAGAGCCAGCGCGGTGAGCGCCTTCTCGCCACCGGAAAGCAGGTGGATGGTGCTGTTTTTCTTGCCCGGCGGCCGCGCCATGATGGCGACGCCGGTGTCGAGCAGGTCTTCCCCGGTCAGCTCCAGGTAGGCATGGCCGCCACCGAAGACCTTGGGGAACAGTGCCTGCAGACCCGAGTTGATCTGGTCGAAGGTTTCCTTGAAGCGGTTGCGGGTCTCCTTGTCGATCTTGCGGATGACGTTTTCCAGGGTGTCCAGCGCTTCCACCAGGTCGTCGTTCTGGGCGTCCAGGTAGCGTTTGCGCTCGGATTGCTGCTGGTATTCGTCGATCGCCGCGAGGTTGATCGGCCCCAGGCGCTGGATGCGCGCCGCGAGGCGTTCAAGCTCTTCTTCCCAGGCCGCTTCGCTGGCCTCGTTGGGCAGCGTGGCGAGCACGCCGTGGAGGTCGTAGCCGTCTTCGTGAAGCTGGTCCTGCAGGGTCTTGCGACGCACGCTCAGGGCCTGCCAATCCATGCGCTGCTGCTCCAGCTGGCCGCGCAGCAGTTGCGCTTGCTGCTCGGCCTGGGTGCGACGCTTCTCGGCGTCACGCAGCTCACGGTCGGCATCTTCCAGGGCCAGGCGGGCGAGCTTGAGCTCCTCCTCCACCCCCATGCGCCGGTCCAGCAGCTCTTCGAGCTTCATGCGCAGCTCTTCCAGCGGCGCGGCGCCCTCTTCCAGATTGAGATTGAGCTGCTCGCGGCGCTCTTCGAGGCGCTCGAACTGCAGGCTCAGGCGCTCCAGCGCCTGGCGCGTGGAATCATGCTGGGCCCGCAGGGAGCCGACGCGCACGGCCAACTGGTGGACCTGGTCCTTGTGCTGCCGGGCCTCCTGGCGGATGCGGTCGAGGCGCTCGCGCAGGCTGTCGCGCTCGGCGAGCAGCTTCTCGCGCTGCTCGGTGTCGGCCTCCATCGCGTCCAGCGCGTCTTGCAGAACCAGGCGCGACTCACCGAGCTGTTCGTGTTCGATGGCGCGTTGTTCGTCCAGCTCGGCCAGCTCCGCTTCCAGACGACGGCGACGCAGGGTGAGCTGCTCGACCTTGGCCTGCTGGGCAGACAGCTGCGCCTTGAGCTCGCCCAGGCGGCGGGATTCATCCTGGGCGCGACGGCGTTGCTGCTCGCGGCTTTCTTCCTGCTGGCGCTGGCTGTTACGCAGGTGCTGCAGGCGCTCTTCCAGGGTTTCCAGGGCCGCTTGCTGCTCATCATGTTCCGCATGCAGGCGCTCCAGCTCCTGGCCCCGCGCCAGCACGCCGCTTTCGGCTTCGCTGGCACGGCGCACACGGAGGAAGTTGCGCCCGACCCAGTAGCCATCACGGCTGATCAGGCTCTCATCAGCGGCCAGCGTCGAACGCGCGGCCAGGGCCTGGTCGAGGCTGTCCACGGGCCGCACCCGCGCCAGCCAGGGCGCCAGGTCGATGGCGGATTCGACCTTGTCCAGTAGGCTGCCGGGCACCCGGGCGCCGCCCTTGACGGCGGCCGCCAGGCGCAGGTCGCCCTGGGTAAAGCCGCTCAGGTCGAGGGCATTGAAATCGTCCAGCAGCACGGCTTGCAGGTCGGCGCCGAGCACGGTTTCCACCGCCAGCTCCCAACCCGCTTCCACCCGCATGCTTTCAGCCAGGCGCGGGCGCTGGTCGAGCTTCTGGTTGCGCAGCCATTCAGCGGTGCCGGTACCGGGATCGAGCGCGGCCTGCTGCAGGGCTTCGAGGGAGGCGATGCGCCCGTTGAGGCGCTGCAGTTCGCCCTGGGCGCGCTGCTGGGCCTGGGTCGCCTGCTGCAGTTCTTCGCGCAGTTGCTCCAGGCGCTCGACCTGGGCCTCTTCAGCGGCCTGCAGCTCTTCCAGCTGCAACTCACCGGCGGCGAGCTGCTCACTCAGTTCGAGAATGGCGGCGTCTTCCGGATCAGCCGCGAGCTGGGCGCGTTCGTCATTGAGGCGGCGCCCGCGCTCCAGCAGGCGCTCGAGGCTTTGCTCCAGCTGCTGGATGCGCGCCTGCTGCACTTCGGCCTGGCGCCGGGGCTCGGCGCTGCGCTGGTTGAAGCCGTCCCACTGCTCCTGCCAGGCGTGCATGCCGGTCTCGGCTTCTTCCAGCTGAGCGGCGGCTTCCTCGGCGGCGGCGGCGCTGATCTCCTGCTCGGGCGCGAGCATTTCCAGCTCCTCGCCCAGGGTGGCCAACAGGGTGCGGTCGTGGCCGAGGTGGGATTCGGTTTCCTGGCGGGCGCGCTCGGCGTCGCGCAGGTCGTCCTGCAACTGGCGCAAGCGCTGCTGGCCGTGCTGGATGCTTTGCTCGACGCGGGCGATGTCGCCGCCCACGGAATAGAAACGGCCCTGGACCAGGTTGAAGCGCTCGGACAACTCATGGTGCCCATCGCGCAGGCGTTCGATGCTGGCGTCGGCGCTGCGCTGTTCGGCCACCAGTGCCTCGAAGCTGACCTCCTGGCTGCCTATCACCGCCTCACGCTGGCCTACCTGTTCGTTCAGGGCCTGCCATTTGAGGGCCGCGAGCTGGGCGCGCAGTTGGCGCTCCTCGGCCTTGTATTCCTGGTACTTCTCGGCGGCCTGGGCCTGGCGGTGCAGGCGTTCGAGCTGGCGCTCCAGCTCTTCGCGCAGGTCGGTAAGGCGGGCGAGGTTCTCGTGGGTACGGCGAATGCGGCTCTCGGTCTCGCGGCGGCGCTCCTTGTACTTGGAGATGCCGGCGGCTTCCTCGATGAAGTTGCGCAGGTCCTCGGGCTTGGCCTCGATCAGCTTGGAGATCATCCCCTGCTCGATGATCGAGTAGCTGCGCGGCCCCAGGCCGGTGCCGAGGAAGATGTCGGTGATGTCGCGGCGCCGGCACTTGGTGCCGTTGAGGAAATAGGTGTTCTGCCCGTCGCGGCTGACCCGGCGGCGAATGGAGATTTCGGCGAAGGCCGCGTACTCGCCCACCAGGGTGTTGTCGGAGTTATCGAAGATCAGCTCGATGCTGGCCTGGGCCACCGGCTTGCGGGTGTTGGAGCCGTTGAAGATGACGTCGGTCATCGACTCGCCGCGCAGGTTTTTCGCCGAGCTCTCACCCATCACCCAGCGCACGGCGTCGATGATGTTGGATTTGCCGCAGCCGTTGGGGCCGACGACCGCCGCCATGTTGCTGGGGAAGTTGACCGTGGTCGGGTCGACGAAGGATTTGAACCCCGCCAGTTTGATGCACTTGAGCCGCATCCCTGCCTCCCTCGGTCAGTGAACGATCAGCGCCCGGCCAGCGCCGCAAGCACCAGTTGGCAGTTGTGCTGGCCATAGGCGTGCAGCACGTCGCGGATGCGCGCCGGCTCACGGGCGATCACCGCCTGCAGCAACTCGGCGAACGCCAGCATGAACTGGGCCATCTCGCCTTTGCGCTGTTCCAGCGCCAGGTGATAGGTGCGGCTGATGGCCGGCAGCAGGTTCTCCACCGTCTCTTCCAGGTAGGGGTTGTCGGCGAAGGGGAAGGCGGCGCGCATGATGTCGAAGCTGGCATCGACGAAGTTGCCGATGTCGTGCTCCTTCAGGCATTCCTCCAGGCGCAGCTGGATGGCGCGGAAGGGGGCGAGGTCCGCCTCGCTTCTCCAGCGCTGGGCCACGGCGTTGGCCAGGAGGATGTACATCTCCATCATCAGCGCATAGAGGCTCTGCACGTGATGGGGGGTGAGCTCGGAAACCTGGGCGCCACGGCGCGGCAGGATGTTGATCAGGTGGCGGCGCTCGAGGATCAGCAACGCCTCGCGCACGGAACCGCGGCTGACGTTGAGGGACTGGGTGACCTTCTGCTCCTGAATGCGCTCGCGTTCCTTCATCTCCCCGCGAATGATTCGCTCGGCGAGGTGGTGGGCGATCTGTTCGGCGAGGCTGTCCGGTGCCTTGAACGTCATGGTTTTCCTTCGGTCATGGAGGCTGGGAATGTCCGTAAGGCGCCCTCGGCGATAGCTCCGGCGTTGCTATATCGGCCCGGGAACGCAGCAGCTTCAAGGGATTGCGGCCCGCAGCGGAACGCTGCAGGGGGCGAAGTGTAACACAGGGTGTTACCTGGCAAAGGTGACAACAAGCGGGCATTCAGACCTAAAGGTCGGTCGCCGGGTGGGGCTGGGAGGCGCAGGATTGTCTGACAATTTTACAAGAACCCATCCACCTCGACACGGAGAACACCCATGTTCGAACGCCTGCCTTCCAACTGGATGCTCGCCCTGAAAAAGGTCGGCTACTGGATCTGGCTGATCCCGGTTGCCGGAATCCCCATGAGTTTCTACTGGTCGCTGGACAGCCACTACGCCAATGCCTGGCCCTGGCTGGTGATCACCGTGGTCTTCGGGGTGATCCCGCTCCTCGACGCCATCGTCGGCCGCGACCCGGCCAACCCGGACGAAGCCGAGCAGGTGCCGGAGATGGAGCGCCAGGACTACTACCAGGTGCTCAGCCTGGCCACCGTGCCGCTGCTGCTGGGGATGCTGGCCTGGAGCGGCTGGGTCTTCATCCACCACGAGGACTGGAACTGGGTCGGCCGCCTCGGCTGGCTGCTCTCGGTGGGCACCGTGATGGGCGCCATCGGCATCACCGTGTCCCACGAGCTGATCCACAAGGACCCGAAGATCGAACAGAACGCCGGCGGCCTGCTGTTGGCGGCCGTCTGCTACGGGGGCTTCAAGGTCGAGCATGTGCGTGGTCACCACGTCCATGTCTCGACCCCCGAGGACGCCTCCTCCTCGCGCTACGGACAAAGCCTCTATGCCTTCCTGCCCCATGCCTATAAGCACAACTTCCTCAATGCCTGGCACCTGGAGTCCGAGCGCCTGAAGCGCAAGGGCCTGCCTGCACTGCATTGGCGCAACGAGCTGATCTGGTGGTACGCCATCAGTGCAGCCTTCACCGTCGGTTTCGGCCTGGCGTTCGGCTGGCTCGGCGTGCTGTTCTTCCTCGGCCAGTCGGCCATGGCCTTCACCCTGCTGGAGATCGTCAACTACGTGGAGCACTACGGCCTGCACCGGCGCAAGCTGGAGAACGGCCGCTACGAGCGGACCAGCCCGGCGCATTCCTGGAACAGCAACTTCCTGCTCACCAACCTGTTCCTCTTCCACCTGCAGCGCCACTCCGACCACCACGCCTACGCCAAGCGCCGCTACCAGGTGCTGCGCCACTTCGACGACAGCCCGCAACTGCCCAACGGCTACGCGGGGATGATCGTCCTGGCGCTGATCCCGCCGCTCTGGCGCGCGGTGATGGACCCCCGCGTGCGGGCCTACTACGCCGGCGAGGAACACCAGTTGACGGATTCCCAGCAAGCCGCCTGACCGCCCTCGCCACCCCCACCGTTCGACCGACGCCCCCCCATGGGGGCGTCGGCGTTTCTACACTTGCAGATGACTGGCACGGATTAAGCAACTTTGCCGTACCAGAGCGGGCGCGCCGCCCTCATAGCCCATCGGCATGAAGATTTTCTGACTTTTGAGTCAAATATTTATTGACCAGAAAGTCAGAGGATTCTAAATTCGCGGCCATACGAGCCCTCGTAAAAACAATAAAGTGCCTGGAGGTCGTCCTTGATCCAGTTTTTAGTCAATCGGGAGCTGCGCACCGAGCGCGATCTCGATCCCAACGTCACCGTGCTCAACTACTTGCGTGAACACCTGGCCAAACCCGGAACCAAAGAAGGCTGTGCCTCGGGCGACTGCGGCGCCTGCACGGTCGTGGTCGGCGAACTGGAGGGGGATCGCATCCGCTATCGCACCCTCAACTCCTGCCTGACCTTCGTCTCGTCCCTGCACGGCAAGCAGCTGATTTCCGTGGAAGACCTCAAGCACAAAGGCCAGTTGCACTCCGTGCAGCAAGCCATGGTCGACTGCCACGGTTCCCAGTGCGGCTTCTGCACCCCCGGCTTCGTCATGTCGCTGTTCGCCCTGCAAAAGAACAGCGACGGATACGACAAGGCCCAGACCCTGGAAGCCCTGGCCGGCAACCTGTGCCGCTGCACCGGCTACCGCCCCATCATCGACGCCGCCGAACAGGCCTGCTGCCAGAAACAGCCGGATCAGTTCGACGCCTTCGAGGCCCAGACCGTGGCCCAGCTCCAGGCCATCGCCCCGCGCGAGACCGCCGAGCTCAACAGCGGTGACAAGCGCTGCCTGGTACCGCTGACCGTCGCCGACCTGGCCGACTTCTACACCGCCAACCCGCAGGCCCGCCTGCTGGCCGGCGGCACCGACCTGGCCCTGGAAGTCACCCAGTTCCACCGCGAACTGCCGGTGATGATCTACGTCGGCCACATCGACGCCATGAAGCGCGTCGAGATCGGCCCCGACTTCATCGAGATCGGCGCCGCCACCGCGCTCTCCGACTGCTACAGCGCCCTGGCCCGCGAATACCCGGACTTCGGCGAACTGCTGCACCGCTTCGCCTCGCTGCAGATCCGTAACCAGGGCACCCTGGGCGGCAACATCGGCAACGCCTCCCCCATCGGCGACGCCCCGCCGCTGCTGATCGCCCTCGGCGCGAAGATCGTCCTGCGCAAGGGCAACCAGACCCGCACCCTGCCGCTGGACGAGTACTTCCTCGACTACAAGGTGACGGTGCGCCAGGAAGCCGAGTTCATCGAAAAGATCCTCGTGCCGCGCGCCCGCACCAACCAGGCGTTCCGCGCCTACAAGGTCTCCAAGCGCCTGGACGACGACATTTCCGCCGTCTGCGCCGCCTTCAACCTGATGATCGAAAACGGCGTGGTGCGTGAAGCCCGCATCGCCTTCGGCGGCATGGCCGGCATTCCCAAGCGCGCGGCGGCCTGTGAAGCCGCGCTGGTGGGCGCTGCCTGGTACCCGGGCGTGATCGAACGCGCCTGCGAAGCCCTGGCCCAGGACTTCACGCCGCTGTCGGACTTCCGTGCCAGCAAGGAATACCGCCTGCTGACCGCACAGAACCTGCTACGCAAATTCTTCCTCGAACTGCAGGCCCCCGAAGTCGAAACCCGGGTGACTGCCTATGTGTGATTTCAAGCATGTCGCGCACCAAGCGCCGCACCCGGCAGTTGCTGGCCAGGAAGCGCAGTACCGTCGGCTTAATCTGCACGTCGCGCCCGTCACCGTTCACGCGGGCGCAGCAGTCGTTGGAGGCACAGAGCATGTCTAACCACCACAAGATCAAATCCCAGGAAGAACTGGCCGCGCTGTTCCGCGCCGACATCACCACCGGCGTCGGCAAGAGCGTCAAGCACGAGAGCGCGCCCAAGCACGTCTCCGGCGAAGCCGTGTACGTCGACGACCGCCTGGAGTTCCCCAACCAGCTGCACGTCTATGCCCGCATGAGCGACCGCGCCCATGCCCGCATCCTGCGCATCGACACCACCCCCTGCTACGCCTTCCCCGGCGTGGCCATCGCCATCACCGCCGAGGACGTTCCCGGCCAGCTGGACATCGGCCCGGTCGTGGCCGGCGACCCGCTGCTGGCAGACGGCAAGGTCGAGTACGTCGGCCAGGTGGTCATCGCGGTTGGCGCCGACAGCCTGGAAACTGCCCGCAAGGCGGCCATGGCCGCGATCATCGAATACGAAGACCTGGAGCCGGTGCTCGACGTGGTCGACGCGCTGCGCAAGAAGCACTTCGTCCTCGACAGTCACCAGCACAAGCGCGGTGACTCGGCCAGCGCCCTGGCCAGCGCGAAGAACCGCCTGCAGGGCAACCTGCACATCGGCGGCCAGGAGCACTTCTACCTGGAAACCCAGATCTCCTCGGTGATGCCCACCGAGGACGGCGGCATGATCGTCTACACCTCCACCCAGAACGCCACCGAGGTGCAGAAGCTGGTGGCCGAGGTGCTGGGCGTGCACATGCACAAGATCGTCATCGACATGCGCCGCATGGGCGGTGGCTTCGGCGGCAAGGAAACCCAGGCCGCCGGCCCGGCATGCCTCTGCGCGGTGATCGCGCACCTCACCGGCCGCCCGACCAAGATGCGCCTGCCGCGCGTCGAAGACATGAGCATCACCGGCAAGCGCCACCCGTTCTACGCCGAGTACGACATCGGCTTCGACGACAACGGCCTGCTCACCGGCATCGAACTGGAACTGGCGGGCAACTGCGGCTACTCGCCGGACCTCTCCGGCTCCATCGTCGACCGCGCGATGTTCCACTCGGACAACGCCTATTTCCTCGAACACGCCACCATCAACGGCCACCGCTGCAAGACCAACACCGCGTCGAACACCGCCTATCGCGGCTTCGGCGGCCCGCAGGGCATGGTGGTGATCGAAGAGATCATGGACGTGATCGCGCGCCACCTGGGCAAGGACCCGCTGGAGGTGCGCAAGACCAACTACTACGGCAAGGACGAGCGCAACGTCACCCACTACTACCAGCCGGTCGAGCACAACCTGCTGGATGAGATGACCGCCGACCTCGAGACCAGCAGCGAATACGCCAAGCGCCGCGAAGAGATCCGCGCGTTCAACGCCAAGAGCCCGGTGCTGAAAAAGGGCCTGGCGCTGACTCCGGTCAAGTTCGGCATCAGCTTCACCGCCACCTTCCTCAACCAGGCCGGCGCGCTCGTACACATCTACACCGACGGTTCGATCCACCTGAACCACGGCGGCACCGAGATGGGCCAGGGCCTGAACACCAAGGTCGCCCAGGTGGTGGCCGAGGTCTTCCAGGTGGACATCGGCCGCATCCAGATCACCGCAACCAACACCGACAAGGTGCCCAACACCTCGCCGACCGCGGCCTCCAGCGGCACCGACCTGAACGGCAAGGCCGCGCAGAACGCTGCCGAAACCATCAAGAAGCGCCTGGTGGACTTCCTCGCCATCCACTTCAAGGTGACCGACGAAGACATCGAGTTCAGCAACGAGCAGGTGCGCGTACGCGACCACTACCTGTCCTTCGAGGAAGTGATCCAGCTCGCCTACTTCAACCAGATCTCGCTCTCCAGCACCGGTTTCTACCGCACGCCGAAGATCTTCTACGACCGCGACAAGGCCAGCGGCCGCCCCTTCTACTACTTCGCCTACGGCGCTGCCTGCGCGGAAGTGCTGGTGGATACCCTGACCGGCGAGTACAAGATGCTGCGCACCGACATCCTGCATGACGTGGGCGACTCGCTGAACCCGGCCATCGACATCGGCCAGGTGGAAGGCGCGTTCGTCCAGGGCATGGGCTGGCTGACCATGGAAGAGCTGGTGTGGAACGCCAAGGGCAAGCTGATGACCAGCGGCCCGGCGAGCTACAAGATCCCCGCCATCGCCGACATGCCCATCGACCTGCGGGTGAAGCTGGTAGAGAACCGCAAGAACCCCGAGCAGACGGTGTTCCACTCCAAGGCCGTGGGCGAGCCGCCCTTCATGCTCGGCATCGCCGTGTGGTGCGCACTCAAGGACGCCGTGGCCAGCCTGGCGGACTACAAGGCGCAACCGAACATCGATGCACCGGCCACTCCGGAGCGCGTGCTCTGGGGCGTGGAGCAGATGAAGAAGCTGCAGCAGGCGGCCAGCAAGCCCGCTGCCAGCCAGGTAGAGCCCGCCTGACGGCGGGCCGGGAGCCGAGATGAACAGCCAACCCGCCTTCAGCCGCGAAACCCCGGAACAGCAGGCCGCTCCCGTCCTGCCGACCGAAGCCTTGCGTCGCCCGGAACAGGATGTCTGGCGCCTCTCGCGCTCCGCCAAACCCCTGCGCACCTGGAGGTTGAGCAAATGAGCTGGATCAGCGCCCTGGCCGAACTCCAGCAACGCAGCGAAGCCTGCGTGCTGGTGACCATCATCGAAGAGCGCGGCTCCACCCCGCGCAATTCCGGCTCGAAGATGGTGGTCAGCGATGACCGCATCTACGAAACCATCGGTGGCGGCCACCTGGAGTTCAAGGCGATGGAAATCGCCCGGGAAATGCTCCGCACCCGCACCCAGGACACCCGACTGGAACGCTTCAGCCTGGGCGCCAGCCTCGGCCAGTGCTGTGGCGGTGCCACGGTGCTGCTGTTCGAACCCATGGGCCAGCCCCAGGCGCACATCGCCCTGTTCGGCGCCGGCCACGTCGGCCGTGCCCTGGTTCCGCTGCTCGCCAGCCTGCCCTGCAAGGTGCGCTGGATCGACTCGCGGGAGAACGAATTCCCGGCCTTCATCCCGGCCGGCGTCGAGAAGGTGGTGAATGATGAAGTGGTCGATGAAGTCGAGCGCATGCCTGTCGGCAGTTACTTCATCGTCATGACCCATAACCACCAGCTCGACCTGGAGCTCACCGCAGAGATCCTCAAGCGCAACGACTTCGCCTACTACGGCCTGATCGGCTCGAAGACCAAACGCGTGAAGTTCGAACACCGCCTGCGCGACCGCGGCTTCGCCGCCGAAACCGTGCAACGCATGCGCTGCCCAATGGGCATCGCCGAGGTGAAGGGCAAGCTGCCCGCCGAGATCGCCATCTCCATCGCCGGCGAGATCATCGCCACCTACAACGCCACCTTCGGTCAGAAGGAAGAAGGCCAGGACGTGAAGAAAAGGGAAACAGTCGCCAAACTGGTGCCCTCTTCCCGCCGCGAACAGGCCTGACACCCCGATTCATGCAGAAGGACGCCGAGCTGCTTCAGCTCGGCGCTCGCCTGCGCGGAGCCCCGACACGGGGCATCAAGATCACGAAAGAACGAGATTCAACATGACCAGCCCTGTAAAAGCCTATCGCGCCGCCATCCTGCACAGCATCGCCGACCCCGCCGAGGTGGGCATCGAGCAGTCCTACGAGTATTTCGAGGACGGCGTGCTGGTGATCGAGGACGGCAAGGTCGCCCGCGTCGGCAATGCCGCCGACCTGCTGCCCGGTCTCAAGGGCGTGGACGTGCGCGAATACCGCGACGCCCTGATCACCCCCGGCTTCATCGACACCCACATCCACTACCCGCAGACCGGCATGATCGCCTCCTACGGCGAACAGCTGCTGGACTGGCTGAACACCTACACCTTCCCCACCGAGAAAGCCTTCGCCGACAAGGCCCACGCGGCGGACGTGGCGGCCATCTTCCTCAAGGAACTGCTGCGCAGCGGCACCACCACCGCCCTGGTGTTCGGCACCGTGCACAAGCAGTCCGTCGACGCCTTCTTCGAAGCCGCCGAAGCCCTGGACCTGCGCATGATCGCCGGCAAGGTGCTGATGGATCGCAATGCCCCCGACTACCTGACCGACACCCCGGAAAGCGGCTACGCCGACAGCCGCGAGCTGATCGAGCGCTGGCACGGCAAGGGCCGCCTGCACTACGCGGTGACGCCGCGCTTCGCCCCCACCAGCACCCCGGAGCAACTGACCCTGGCCGGCAAGCTGTTCGGCGAGTTCCCGGACCTGTACATGCACACCCACCTCTCCGAGAACAAGGCGGAGATCGAATGGGTGAAGTCGCTGTTCCCGGAGCGCAAGGGCTACCTGGACGTGTACGACCACTACAAGCTGATCGGTCCGCGCGCGGTCTTTGCCCACGGCGTCCACGTCTGCGACGACGAGTGCAAGCGCCTGGCGGAAACCGGCTCGGCGGTGGCCTTCTGCCCCACCTCCAACCTGTTCCTGGGCAGCGGCCTCTTCGACCTGCAGAAGCTGGAAGCGCACGGCGTGCGCGTGGGCCTGGGTACCGACGTCGGCGCCGGCACCAGCTTCTCCCAGCTGCAGTCGCTGAACGAGGCCTACAAGGTCATGCAGTTGCAGGGCAAGAAGCTCGACCCGTTCAAATCCCTGTACCTGGCCACCCTGGGCGGCGCCCGCGCGCTGTACCTGGACGACAAGATCGGTAACTTCGCCAGCGGCAAGGACGCGGACTTCGTGGTCCTCGACTACCAGGCCACCCCGCTGATCGCCTACCGCATGCAGCAGGCCAAGACCATCGAGGAGAAGCTCTTCGCGCTGACCATCCTCGGCGACGACCGCTCCGTGAAGGAAACCTTCGCCGCCGGCCGCTCCGTGCACAAACGCGACTGATCCAGCGCCCCCTCAAAAAGCCCCGCATTGCGGGGCTTATTCATTGCTGCGCGCGCCCTATCGCGGGCCGTCGCCCAGCGACCCCATCGCCTCCAGCCCCTGCAGCACGCTGGCACCGGTAAAGAGGAACAGCACCTGCTCTTCGGCCTCCAGGCGGATGTCGGCACGGCGTTCGGGCTCACCGATGAAATCCAGGGACATCTGGAACAGGTTGCGGCTGATCAGGCTGGACACCCGCCGCACCACCGCATCGGGCACCAGCGCCGGCAGCAGCTTGAACTCGACTATGTCCTCGGCCATGTCATCAGCGAATTCGTCCATCACCTCGCGCAGGGCCTCGCGCATGGCCGGCGACGCACCATGCAGCTCACGCACGCCGATGATGAAGGCCTCGGCGTTGTCGGCGACGAAGTCGAAGAACAGGTTCACCGTTTCATGGCACACGCGCTTGCCGCGCCCCAGGTCGATGCCCATCAGCTTGGGCATGGCCCTGTGCTCGCCCTGCACCGCCCGCGCCGCCGCTTCACGGCGCAGGTCACGCAGGGGCTGGCGCAGCTGGGTGGAGATGTTGCGGATCATCGCCAGGCCCAGGTCGTCCACGTCCTTGAAATGGCGATAGAAGGTATTGGGGTTGAGCCCCGCCTCCCGCGCCAGCTCGCGCAGGCCGAGGCTGCTCAGGCTGCGGCTCTGGGAGGTCAGGCGCAGGGCCGCCTCCATCAGCAGGCGCTTGCCCGGTGCATCGACTGCTCTTTCCTTGGACTGTTGCCCGTCGTCCAGCACAGAACTCATGGCTGACCCTACCTAAGGTTGGTTGTACCGCGATGGCTTGCTGGCGAGTATACATCTGTCTACATTGGTATACAGCTGTATACGCCACAAAATAAGCATAACAGGAGCTTGGCCATGAACGCGCCCGTATCACCTCCCACCCCTGCCCGCCACTGCAAGGTTGCCATCATCGGCTCCGGCTTCTCCGGCCTGGGCATGGCGATCCGCCTGAAACAGAAAGGCGAGAACGATTTCCTCCTGTTCGAGAAGGAAGCCGGCGTCGGCGGCACCTGGCGCGTCAACAACTACCCGGGCTGCGGCTGTGACGTGCAATCGCACCTGTACTCCTTCTCCTTCGAGCCGAACCCCAACTGGACGCGGATGTTCGCCAAGCAGGAAGAGATCAAGGGCTACCTGGAAGGCTGCTGGGAGAAATACCGCCTGCAGGACAAGACCCTGCTCGGCACCGAGATCACCCGCGTGGCCTGGAGCGACAGCGAAGAGCTCTGGCACATCGACGATGCCGCCGGCAATCACTACACCGCGCAGTTCGTGGTGTCCGGCATGGGCGCCCTGTCCACTCCGGCCATCCCCCACCTCAATGGCTTGGAGAACTTCGCCGGCAAGAGCTTCCATTCCCAGCAGTGGGACCACAACTACGACCTGGCGGGCAAGCGCATCGCCGTGGTCGGCACCGGCGCCTCGTCCATCCAGTTCGTCCCGCAGATCCAGAAGGTGGTCGGCCAGCTCGACCTCTACCAGCGCACCGCGCCCTGGGTCATGCCCAAGCCGGACCGCGCCATCAGCGAAAACGAACGCTCGCGCTTCAAGCGCTTCCCCCTGCTGCAGAAGCTCTGGCGCGGCGGCATCTACGCCATCCTCGAAAGCCGCGTGATCGGCTTCGCCCTGACCCCGAAGGTGATGAAGCTCGCCCAGCTGGTGGCCAAGGGTTACATCAAGCGCAAGATCAAGGACCCGGTGCTGCGCGCCAAGGTCACGCCCGACTACACCATGGGCTGCAAGCGCGTGCTGATCTCCAACGACTACTACCCGGCGCTGACCCAGGCCAACGTCGACGTCATCACCGATGGCATCAAGGAGATCCGCGCCAACAGCATCGTCACCCAGGACGGCCAGGAGCGCCCGGTGGACGCCATCATCTTCGGCACCGGCTTCACCCCCAGCGACCCGCTGCCGCGCGGCGTGGTCTTCGGCCGCGGTGGCGTCGACCTGCTCGACACCTGGCCGGAAGGCCCGGAAGCCTACAAGGGCACCCTCACCGCCGGCTTCCCCAACCTGTTCTTCCTCATGGGCCCGAACACCGGCCTGGGCCACAATTCGATGGTCTACATGATCGAATCGCAGATCCACTACGTGCTCGGCGCCCTCGAACTGCTCGACCAGCGCAAGCTGCAGAGCCTGGAGGTCAAGCGCGAGGTGCAGGACAAATTCAACGGCAAGATCCAGGGCAGCCTGGGCAACACCGTGTGGAACGCCGGCGGCTGCAAGAGCTGGTACATCCACCCGGTCAGCGGCCGCAACTGCACCGTATGGCCCGGCTTCACCTGGCGCTTCCGCCTGCTGACCCGCAACTTCGACCCGGCGGCCTATCACTTCAGCCGCATCCAGCCGGTGCACGCCGCCCAGGGGCCGCTGACCCTCGCCACCACCGCCGCTGCAGAAGGAGTACCGGCATGAAGTCCTTCGAGAACAAGGTCGCCGCCATCACCGGCGCGGGCTCCGGCATCGGCCGCGCCCTCGCCTACGGCCTGGCCCGCCAGGGCTGCCACCTGGCGCTTTCCGACGTCAACGCCGAAGGCCTGGCGGAAACCGCCGCCCAGGCCCGCAAGCTCGGCGTGCAGGTCACCGACACCCTGGTCAACGTCGCCGACCGCGAAGCGGTACACGCCTGGGCCGACCAAGTGGTGCTCGACCACGGTCGGGTCAACCTGATCTTCAACAACGCCGGCGTCGCCCACGCCGGCACCGTGGAAGGCAGCGACTACTCGGAATACGAGTGGATCATGAACATCAACTTCTGGGGCGTGATGCACGGCACCAAGGCCTTCCTGCCGCACATCAAGGCCACCGGCGACGGCCAGATCGTCAACGTCTCCAGCGTATTCGGCCTGTTCGCCCAGCCCGGCATGAGCGCCTACAACGCCACCAAGTTCGCCGTGCGCGGCTTCACCGAAGCCCTGCGCCAGGAGCTGGACATGGAAGGCTGCGGCGTCTCCGCCAGCTGCGTGCATCCCGGCGGCATCAAGACCAACATCGCCAAGACCGCACGGATGAACGACAGCCTCGCCCGGGTGGTCGGCCAGGAAACCGACCAAGCGCGCAAGCAGTTCAACGACCAGTTGCTGCGCACCACCCCGGACAAGGCCGCCTCGGTGATCCTGCGCGGCGTGCTCAAGGACAACCGGCGCATCCTCATCGGTGCCGACGCCTGGGCCCTGGACGGCATGCAACGCCTGCTGCCGACCCTCTACCAGCGCCTGGTCACCACCTCCATGCGCCTGGCCGCCCGCTTCGCCCCCAAGCCCCGTCGGGACCGTGAAGCGCAGAACCTGGCGGATTGACCCTCCCCGCGTAGCCCGTGCCCAGCCCGGGGCTCACCTCCCCGGGCTGAAGCCCGGGCTACGCGGTGGTCGTATCGCCCTTATCGTCGGGTTGCACCCGACCTACCTGCCCACCCCTCGTAGGAGCGAGCTCTGCTCGCGAAACCCTGTTCTTCCCTGCCCTCCTTCACTCCCCTCACGCCCCTATTCCTGCAAAACCCGTTCGGATATCCGAACGATAAAACCCGCCAAAGCCGGAACCCCGAACACCACGCCTCCAATCCCCTTCAGCATCAAAAAATAAATCCTTATAAATCAATCAATTACAGACAAATCAGCACAACCATACAGATGGCACGCATCCTGCCATTACAGATCCCCGACGGCGCCGAACCGCTGGCGTCGATAAGAACAAACAAAGTCGAGGACTGAAACACATGCGTATCCTTCCGAAGGTTCTGGCCGCCGCCATCGCAGCGACCCTGATTTCCGCTCCCGCTATCGCCGAAGAACTGACCGGCACCCTCAAGAAGATCAAGGACAGCGGCACCATCGTCCTCGGTCACCGTGACGCCTCCATCCCCTTCTCCTACCTCGGCACCGAGCCGGGCAAGCCGGTGGGCTACTCCCACGACATCCAGCTGAAGGTCGTCGAAGCCATCAAGAAGGAACTGGCCCTGCCGGACCTGAAGGTGCGCTACAACCTGGTGACCTCGCAGACCCGCATCCCGCTGGTGCAGAACGGCACCGTCGACATCGAGTGCGGCTCCACCACCAACAACCTCGAGCGCCAGAAGCAGGTCGGCTTCTCCATCGGCATCTTCGAAGTCGGCACCCGCCTGCTGTCGAAGAAGACCGCCGGCATCAACGACTTCGCCGACCTCAAGGGCAAGAACGTGGTGACCACCGCCGGCACCACCTCCGAGCGCCTGCTCAAGTCCATGAACGCCGAGAAGCAGATGGGCATGAACATCATCTCGGCCAAGGACCACGGCGAATCCTTCCTGATGCTGGAATCCGGCCGTGCCATCGCCTTCATGATGGACGACGCCCTGCTCTACGGTGAGATGGCCAAGGCCAAGAAGCCCGCCGACTGGGTCGTCACCGGCGAACCGCAGTCCTATGAAATCTACGGCTGCATGGTCCGCAAGGAAGACGAGGCCTTCAAGAAAGTGGTCGACAAGGCCATCGCCGACACCTTCGCCTCGGGCGAAATCAACGGCATCTACGACAAGTGGTTCACCCAGCCGATCCCGCCGAAGAACCTCAACCTCAACTTCCCCATGAGCGACGAGCTGAAGAAGCTGATCGCCTCCCCCACCGACAAGTCGGCCGAAGAAATCTGACCTGTCGCGCCCATCCCGCCTCGCGGGATGGGCCAGGAGCAAGGGCCGCCGGCTCCCCGCGGCGCCGGCCGGCCCCGCCTCCCTCCACTGCCTTCAACCGCAGAAAGACAAGAACCCTGAGGGGAAAACCCTGATGAACTACAACTGGGACTGGGGCGTGTTCTTCAAGTCCACCGGCATCGGCAGCGAAATCTACCTGGACTGGTTCGTCACCGGCCTGGGCTGGACCATCGCCATCGCCCTCGCCGCCTGGATCGTCGCGCTCCTGCTGGGCTCGCTGCTCGGCGTCATGCGTACCGTGCCCAACCGCTGGGTGTCCGGCATCGCCACCACCTACGTGGAAATCTTCCGCAACGTGCCGCTGCTGGTGCAGCTGTTCCTCTGGTACTTCCTGGTGCCGGACCTGCTGCCCGAGCCGCTGGAAATCTGGTTCAAGCAAGACCTCAACCCGGCCACGTCCGCCTACCTGAGCGTGGTCGTGTGCCTCGGCCTATTCACCGCCGCCCGCGTCTGCGAGCAGGTGCGCACCGGCATCCAGGCGCTGCCCGCCGGCCAGGCGTCCGCCGCCCGCGCTATGGGCTTCCGCATGCCGGCGATCTACCGCTACGTGCTGCTGCCGCAAGCCTTCCGCATCATCATTCCGCCGCTGACCAGCGAGTTCCTCAACATCTTCAAGAACTCCTCGGTGGCCTCCCTCATCGGCCTGATGGAGCTGCTCGCGCAGACCAAGCAGACCGCCGAGTTCTCCGCCAACCTGTTCGAGGCCTTCACCCTCGCCACGCTGATCTACTTCACCCTGAACATGAGCCTGATGCTGTTCATGCGCATGGTTGAACGCAAGGTCGCGGTCCCAGGCCTGATCGCCGTAGGAGGCAAATGATGGAGATGGATTTCAGCGCAATCATCCCCGCCCTGCCGGGCCTGGTCGACGGCATGCTGATGACCCTGCAGCTCATGGTGCTGGGCATCATCGGCGGCGTGGTGCTCGGCACCCTGCTGGCGCTCATGCGCCTGTCGCACAACCCGCTGCTGTCGAAGCTCGGCGCCCTGTACGTCAACTACTTCCGCTCCATCCCGCTGCTGCTGGTGATCACCTGGTTCTACTTCGCGGTGCCCTTCGTGCTGCGCTGGATCACCGGCGAAGACACCCCGGTGGGCGCGTTCACCTCCTGCCTCATCGCCTTCATGATGTTCGAGGCGGCGTACTTCTGCGAAATCGTCCGCGCCGGCATCCAGGCCATCCCCCGTGGGCAGATGGGCGCCGCCCAGGCCCTGGGCATGACCTACGGCCAGACCATGCGCCTGATCATCCTGCCCCAGGCGTTCCGCAAGATGACCCCGCTGCTGCTGCAGCAAAGCATCATCCTGTTCCAGGACACCTCGCTCGTTTACACCGTGGGCCTGATGGACTTCCTCAACGCCGCCCGTTCCCGTGGCGACATCATCGGCCAGCCGCACGAATTCCTGATCTTCGCCGGCCTGGTGTACTTCACCGTCAGCTTCGCCGCCTCGCAGCTGGTCAAGCTCCTGCAAAAAAGGTTAGCCGTATGATTTCGATCAAGAACGTCAACAAGTGGTACGGGGAATTCCAGGTGCTGACCGACTGCAGCACCGAGGTCCAGAAAGGTGAAGTGGTGGTCGTCTGCGGGCCGTCCGGCTCCGGCAAATCCACCTTGATCAAGTGCGTCAACGCGCTGGAGCCCTTCCAGAAGGGCGACATCGTCGTCGACGGCACCTCCATCGCCGACAAGAAGACCGACCTGCCCAAGCTGCGCTCCCGCGTTGGCATGGTGTTCCAGCACTTCGAGCTGTTTCCGCACCTGTCGATCACCGAAAACCTCACCATCGCCCAGATCAAGGTGCTCGGCCGCAGCAAGGAAGAAGCCACCGCCAAGGGCCTCAAGCTGCTGGAGCGCGTCGGCCTCTCCGCCCACGCCCACAAGCACCCCGGCCAACTCTCCGGCGGCCAGCAGCAGCGCGTCGCCATCGCCCGCGCCCTGGCCATGGACCCGGTGGTGATGCTGTTCGACGAACCCACCTCGGCGCTCGACCCGGAGATGGTCAACGAAGTGCTCGACGTGATGGTGCAGCTGGCCAACGAAGGCATGACCATGATGTGCGTGACCCACGAGATGGGCTTCGCCCGCAAGGTCGCCGACCGGGTGATCTTCATGGACGCCGGCCAGATCGTCGAAGACTGCCCCAAGGAAGAGTTCTTCGGCGACGTCAGCCAGCGCTCCGAACGCGCCCAGCAGTTCCTCGCCAAGATCCTGCAACACTGATGCACCGCGCCCCTCTCCACCTCGGAGAGGGGCCGCGTCGCCCCACCCGCCGCTCGGCACCCCGCACCGACTGGCAAGGCCCGGACCACTTATGATGCAATGCCCTCCCGCCAGCCTCCGCGCCGTGCCGCCCGCATTGACCGTGAAACCGCGCCTGCTCCGCCACCTCTCGCTGACCCTGCTGCTGGTCCTGGCCATGTTCGGCGTCGGCTGGGTCGGCTACCACCTCAGCGAGCTCTCCGGCATCCGCGCCCTGCGCGAGAACGGCGAACGCCAGCTGGAACTCCACGCCCGCGCCGTGGAGAGCGAGATCAACCGCTACACCTACCTGCCCAGCCTGCTGGAGCTGGAATCCAGCGTCAGCCACCTGCTGCTCAACCCCACGCCCTACCGGCGCAACCTGGTCAACGACTACCTCGAAGGGCTCAACCGCCGCAGCGGCAACCGCGCCATCTTCCTCCTCGACACCAACGGCCGCGTGCTGGCCACCAGCAACTGGCGCGACGCCGACAGCTTCCTCGGTGAAGACCTGGCCTTCCGCGCCTACTTCCAGCAAGCGATGAAGGGCGAGCCCGGGCGCTTCTACGGCATCGGCAGCACCACGGGCGAGGCCGGCTACTACCTGGCCCACGGCCTGCGCTACGAAGGCCGCATCATCGGCGTCGCGGTGGTCAAGGTGAAGCTCGAGGCGCTGCAGGAGCGCTGGGAAAAGGCCCGCCTGCAGGCCTTCGTCAGCGACGAGAACGGCATCATCATCCTCTCCAGCGACCCGGTCCTGCGTATGAAGGCCATCCGCGCGCTCTCCGCCGAAGACAAGGAGCGCCTGGCCCGCAGCCTGCAGTACCACTGGTGGGCGCTCAACGAATGGCAACCGCGTTCGCGCCAGGACCTGGGCGACGGCCTGGAAACCCTCAGCTTCGCCTCGCCCCTGCCCGACGGCGGCGAACAGGAAATCGCCTACCTGGCACAGAGCCGGCCGCTCAGCGACACCCCCTGGCACTTCACCCTGCTCTCGCCCCTGGCCGACCTGCGCCGCGAGGCCGTCATCCACGGCCTGCTGGCCGCCGCCGGCCTGGCCCTGCTGGCCTTCCTCGCCATCGCCTGGAACGAGCGGCGCAAGGTGCTCGCCACCCGCCTCGCCGCCCGCGAGGCGCTGCTCCAGGCCAACAACGAACTGGAGCGCAAGATCGCCGAACGTACCCAGGACCTGCGCTCCAGCAACCAGCGCCTGATGGGCGAGATCCGCGAACGCCGGCAGACCGAGGAAAACCTGCGCAAGGCCCAGGACGGCCTGGTCCAGGCCGGCAAACTGGCGGTGATCGGGCAGATGTCCACCAGCATCGCCCACGAGCTCAACCAGCCCCTGGCCGCCCTGCGCACCCTCTCCGGCAACACCGTGCGCTTCCTCCAGCGCGGCGCGCTGGACGTGGCCAGCACCAACCTCACCGCCATCAACGAGCTGGTCGATCGCATGGGCCGCATCACCGCCAGCCTGCGCGCCTTCGCCCGGCGTGCCGACGACCATGGCCAGGCCAGCCTGGGCAAGGCCGTGGACGCGGCGCTGTTCATCCTCCACACGCGCCTGGAACACACCCCGCTGACCCTGCACCGCGCCTTCACCGATGCTCGCCTGGCCATCGACCAGACCCGCCTGGAGCAGATCCTGGTCAACCTCATCGCCAACGCCCTGGACGCCATGAGCGGCCAGGCCGACTGCCAGCTCTGGCTCGACGGCCACGACGAAGACGGCACCTACATCCTCCGTGTGCGCGACAACGGCCCCGGCATCTCCCCGGCCGTGCGCGAGCACCTGTTCGAACCCTTCTTCACCACCAAGCCCGGCGAACACGGCCTGGGCCTTGGCCTCACCCTGTCCGCCAGCCTCGCCACCGCCGCCGGTGGCAGCCTTGGCGTGCAACACCCCGAGGACGGCGGCACGGCCTTCGAGCTGCGCCTGCCGCAGATCGCCGCCCCCTCCGAAACGAGCACCCGCCCATGACCGAGCCGCTCAGCGTCCTTATCGTCGAAGACGACCCCCACGTCCTGCTCGGCTGCCAGCAGGCACTGGCCCTGGAAGACATCCCCAGCATCGGTGTCGCCAGCGCCGAGGAAGCCCTCAAGCAGATCGGCACCGACTTCGCCGGCATCGTCATCAGCGACATCCGCCTGCCGGGCATCGACGGCCTCGAGCTGCTCGCCCGCCTCAAGGCCCGCGACCGCAGCCTGCCGGTGGTACTGATCACCGGCCACGGCGACATCTCCATGGCGGTGGGCGCCATGCGCGACGGTGCCTACGACTTCATGGAGAAGCCCTTCTCCCCCGAACGCCTGGTGGAGGTCACGCGGCGCGCCCTGGAGCAGCGCGGCCTGGCCCGCGAGGTCACCGCCCTGCGCCGCCAACTGGCCGGGCGCCAGTCGCTGGAGCAACGCATCATCGGCCGCTCGCCGGCCATGCAGGCCCTGCGCGAGCTGATCGCCAACGTCGCCGACACCGCCGCCAACGTGCTGATCGAAGGCGAGACCGGCACCGGCAAGGAACTGGTCGCCCGCTGCCTGCACGACTACAGCCGGCGCCAGCCCCAGCAGTTCGTCGCACTCAACTGCGGCGGCCTGCCGGAAAACCTCTTCGACAGCGAAATCTTCGGCCACGAGGCCCACGCCTTCACCGGCGCCGGCAAGCGCCGCATCGGCAAGATCGAGCACGCCCACAACGGCACCCTGTTCCTCGACGAGATCGAGAGCATGCCCATGAACCTGCAGATCAAGTTCCTCCGCGTGCTGCAGGAGCAGACCCTGGAGCGCCTCGGCTCCAACCAGCCGATCCCCGTGGACTGCCGCGTGGTCGCCGCCACCAAGGCCGACCTCGACGAACAGGGCAAGGCCGGCCAGTTCCGCAGCGACCTCTACTACCGCCTCAACGTGGTGACCCTGGAACTGCCGCCGCTGCGCGACCGCCGCGAAGACATCCTGCTGCTGTTCGACCACTTCCTGCAGCTCGCCTCGCTGCGCTTCGACCGCGCCATGCCGGAGATCGACCGCGCCACCGTCTCCAGCCTCATGGCCCACGACTGGCCGGGCAACGTGCGCGAACTGCGCAACGTCGCCGAGCGCTACGCCCTTGGCCTCCCCGTGTTCAAGAAGACCGGCCTGGCCCTGGACAGCAACGAACCCAGCTTCGCCGAAGCCGTGGAAGCCTTCGAACGCAACCTCCTCGGCGACGCCCTGGAACGCCACGGCGGCAACCTCAGCCAGGCCGCCATCGCCCTCGGCATGGCCAAGACCACCCTGTTCGACAAGGTCAAGAAATACGGGCTCTGATCCGCCCCCAGCCAAACCCGGACGCCCTCGCCACGTAGGGTGGACCCCGCTCCACCGGTCCACCTTCCGTGCCCGCCGGCCACTCCGCTGGTGGATGAAAAGAGCGTCATCCACCCTACAAAGGTGCCACCGCAAGACGCCAAGGATGGAAATGGGTGTAGGGGCGAATTCATTCGCCCGCTCCTCTGCTGGGCACCGAAAACGAGCCACAAACAAAAACGCCGGCCCAGTGGCCGGCGTTTTCCTTGTGCCCGAGTCGTCAGGCTGCGAAACCACCGTCGATCGTCAGGTTGGCACCGGTGATGTAGCCCGCTTCCGGGCCGGCCAGGTAGGCCACGAAGCTGGCGATCTCCTCGGCCTTGCCGTAGCGCGCCAGCGCCATCATCTGCTTGAGCGATTCGGCGAAGTCGCCTTCGGCCGGGTTCATGTCGGTGTCCACCGGGCCGGGCTGCACGTTGTTCACGGTGATGCCACGGGGCCCCAGGTCACGGGACAGGCCCTGGGTGAAGCCCGCCACCGCCGCCTTGCTCATGGCGTAGACCGAGCCACCGGCAAAGGGCATACGCTCGGCGTTGGTGCTGCCGATGGTGATGATGCGGCCACCCTCGCCCATCACCCGGGCGGCTTCCTGGCTGGCGATCACCACGCTGCGCACGTTCACCGACAGGGTGCGGTCGAGGTCTTCGATGGCGAATTCCTCGATGGGCGCCACCGCCAGCACGCCGGCGTTGTTCACCAGGATGTCGAGGCGCCCGAAGGTATCGACGGTATAGCGGATGGCGCCGCGCAGGGCCTGCTCGTCGCTGCTGTCGGCCTTGATGGCCAGGGCGCGGCCACCCGCCGCTTCGATGGCTTTCACCACCTCTTCGGCGGCCTGGCCGGAGGCGGCGTAGGTCAGCGCCACGGCGGCGCCTTCACGGGCCAGGCGCTGGGCGATGGCAGCACCGATACCGCGGGAGCCGCCCTGGATGAATGCAACCTTGCCGCTGAGGGTTTGAGTCGAGGTCATGATGGTTCTCCAATTGTCTGTAGGGGGATTCGGGCTTGGCCGGTTGGCTGTTGCTCGATGACGGGGCCAGTATCGGAGAGATATTCACAACCGATAAGCCGGCAATCGCTATATTCTTCCGATCCAAACGGTTTACAGTGACGCCATGGGAACCCTGAACAACATCGAATGCTTCGTCCGCAGCGCTGAGGCCGGCAGCTTCGCCGAGGCCGCACGGCGCCTGGGCCTGACGCCAGCGGCGGTCGGCAAGAACGTGGCGAAACTGGAAAGCGGGCTGGGGGTGCGGCTGTTCCAGCGTAGTACACGCAGCCTGAAACTCACCGAGGCCGGTGAACGATTCCTCGCCGAGGTCAGCGGCGGCCTCGCCACCCTCCAGGGCGCGGTGGCCAACCTCGCCAGCGCGGGCGGCCAGCCGGCGGGCAACCTCAAGGTGAGCATGGGGCTGATGTTCGGCCGCGAGTACATCGTGCCGCTGCTCGAGGGCTTCCTCGCCCGCTATCCCGCCATCGTCCCCGACTGGCATTTCGACAACCGCCAGGTGGACCTCATCGGCGAAGGCTTCGACATCGGCATCGGCGGCGGTTTCGAGCTGCCCCAGGGGGTGATCGCCCGGCAGATCGGCCCGGGGCATCGCGTGCTGCTGGCCTCCCCCGGCTACCTGGAGAAACACCCGCAGCCACAAGCGCCGGCGGACCTCCCCCAGCACGACGGCATCCTCCTGCGTTCGCCGCAGACAGGCCGCGTGCGCAACTGGGTGCTGCGCAACGGCAGTGACGACCAGGCCACCATCGACCTGCGGCCGCGCATGCTGATGAGCGACCCGGAAGCCGCCTGCCACGCCGCGTGCATGGGCCTGGGCATCACACTGGTGAGCACGGTGCACGCGGTGCACTTCATCGAGCGCGGCCAGCTGGTGCGGGTACTGCCGGACTGGCACGTGCTCTCCGACCCGCTGTGCCTCTACTTCAGCGCGCAGAAGCTGTTGCCGGCCAAGACTCGCGTCTTCATCGACCATGTGGTGCACGCCTTCCGCGAGCAGGGCCTGGCCGAACGCTTCTCCGCCCAGGGCCCCGCCTGCGGCGGCCGGGGCTGATCGGCACCGTTGCCACTCAGGCAATAGTCATTATCGAAGTGGGTGATTTTTCCGCCCCCGGGGCCGCGGATAACCTTTGTTCATCAAAGGACAACGCCACCCCAGGGGGCCCGAAATGAATCGCCTGCTCGCCATCGCACTCGCCGCTACCACCCTCATCCTCGCCGGCTGCGCCAGCCAACCGGAGCCGCGCCCGTACACCGATGCCGAGGTCAAGCAGTTCTCCCTGGAGATGCTCAACCGCGCCGGCCTGTCCTACGAGGATTACGAGAAAGTCCGCTCCGCGCTGATGAACCCCAAGGTCTCCAGCGCCAGCCGCGACTACGAGGCCGCCTTCATCCGCCGCAACGAGGGCTGAACCCGGGGCTATGCTTTGCGCTTGACCGCCTGGCCACCAGGCGGCCCCGACCGAGTGAAAGGCCCGCCCCAATGAGCAGCACCGCCTCCCCCACCGCCCATCGCGAATGCGCCACCTCACGGCTCATCGATGCACCGCCGGCCCGGGTATTCCGCGCCATCGCCAGCCCCGAGCACCTCGCCCGCTGGTGGGGCCCGAACGGCTTCAGCAGCACCTTCGACACCTTCGAATTCCGCCCCGACGGCGCCTGGCGCTTCACCCTGCATGGCCCCGATGGCACCGACTACCCCAACCACAACGTGTTCCGCGAGATCACCCCCGGGCGGGTGCTGATCGAACACCTCTCCGACGACCACCACTTCTTCCTCACCATCACCCTCACGCTCGAGGGCACCGGCACGCGGGTGGGCTGGCAGCAGGTCTTCGACAGCGCGGAACACCGCGAACAGATCGCCGCCTTCGTGCTGCCGGCCAACGAGGAAAATCTCGACCGCCTAACCGCCGAAGTGCACAACGTCGACTGGCCCATGGCCTAAGCGCCACAGCACCCGCACCGCACCGCACCGCACCGCACCCGTAGGATGGCGTAGAGCGCAGCGAAACCCATCGATGCGCCGCCAACTCAGTCCCCCAGGTCCTCATGGTGGTCCGAGAACCCCTGCCGCCAGTAGGCCGCGACGCGCATCGCCTCCTTCGGCTGCCCCTTCTCCACCAGCAGGGCGCGGGTGCGGGTCATCATCCCGTGCTCGCCGGCTCCCCAGGCGTAGCCTTCGCCAGCCGGCAGCTGCAGGGCCTGTACGGCGGCGACCAGTTCCTCCTGCGTATCCACCCAGCGCAGGTCGAGGTTCGCGGCGCTGCGCAAATCGCGGCGGTCGGCCTCGGCCAGCTGCACGATGGCGGTGACGCGGGCGCCGGCCGGCAGCTCCTCCAGGCGGCGGTGGATCGCCGGCAAGGCGCTGGAGTCGCCCACCAGCAGGTGCCAGTCGTAATCCAGGGGGATGATCATCGAGCCGCGCGGACCGCCGATCAGCGCGGAGTCGCCCGGCTGCGTGCGCTCGGCCCATTCGCAGGCGCCGCCCTCGCCGTGCAGGGCGAATTCGAGGGTCAGCTCGCGACGTTCAAGATCGAAGTGGCGCGGCGTGTAGTCGCGGCGGATGAGTTCGCCCTGCTCGTCCACGAACATGAACTTGATGTGGTCATCGAAGGAGGCGGAAACGAAGTCCGCCAGTTCGTCACCGCCGAAGGTGACGCTCATGAAATGCGGGCTGATGCGCTCAACGCGGAGCACGTCCAGCTCGCGGCGGCGCAGTTCGTGGCGCACGCGCTGCACGCGGCGGGTCTGTACGGGTTGGTCCATGGGTTGTTGCTCGCAAGGGATGGTTGATAACATCAACGATCATAAAAACCACTAGTTGATATTGTCAACCATATGACCGCCGATACAGCCGAAGACGTCTTCGAATCCATCCACTCCGTCATGCACCTCTACCGCGCCCGGCAATACCGGTCGCTGCGCGACGGCGCCCACGACCTCGCCCACATGGAATTCAAGGCGCTGAACTTCTTCGCCCACAATCCGGGGGCGACCCAGAGCGACCTGGTGGCCCACTCCGGGCGCGACAAGGCGCAGATCGCCCGCCTGATCCAGGCGTTGCGCGCCAAGGCGCTGCTGGAAGGCAAGGCCGACGAGGCCGACAAGCGCAGCATCCGGCTCTACCCCACCGCCGCCGGCACGGCTCTCCACCAGGCGGTGCGCCAACAGGGCCGACGCCTCAACCAGGTGGCGGTGGACGGCTTCAGCCAGGCGGAATGCCAGCAGTTGCTCGACCTGCTGGCGCGGGTGCAGGCCAACCTGAACGCCGAAGACTGACGCCCAACCCCCGAGGGATGCGCAGCGGCCGCCGACACCGCAGAATAGGCGCCGTGATTTTCCCCACCGGTCAGGGACGACAGATGCACGACAACGATGAAATCCAGGCGATCCGCCAGCAGTTGGCCCGCCCCGCCACGCAGTTCACCGCTGGCGGCTTCCGCCCCACCCAGGCCGACGACGAAAGCTGGCTGGGCCGGGTCTTCCTGTTCCGCCCCAACGAAGGCATCCCCTGCAACGCGGCCGGGGACGCCATGCTGCCCCTGGCCCAGTTCCACCTGCCGAGCCTGCCGGTCAACCACCCGCTGCTGGCGGATGTACAGGTGCTGACCCTGTTCATCTCCGCCGATTTCGGCGAGCCGCTGGAGCCCATGGGCGCCCACTGGCTCATCCGTGAATACGGTCACCACGAGGTGCTGGAGCGCAAGGAGCTGGCCGCGCCGGCTTCCTTCATCAAACCCTTCCCGCTCAAGGCCGAACGGCTGGACGAGGACTACCCGCTATGGGACGGCGGCGGCGTGCCGGCGGACCTGGAAGACCGCATCCTCGAACTGGAGCGCCAAGGCACGATCGACAGCTACTACGACATCGTCAGCCACTGCTACGCGCACAAGATCGGCGGCTACCCGTCCTTCTGCCAGTCCGGCATCGACCCGGGCGACGGCTTCGAATTCGTCTTCCAGATCTCCTCCGACGCCAAGATCAACCTCAACGTCGTGGACAGCGGCAGCCTGATGTTCTGGAAGCACCGCAGCAGCGGCGAATGGGCGCTCTACTACGACTTCTACTGAGCCGCGCCCCCTCACCCACGCTTCATCCCAATGCAGGAATCCATGCAGGCCATCCCCCAGAAACAGATCAGGGCCCACTACGACGCCCGCACCCTCCGCGTCTACCAGGCCTATTCCGATGCCATCGCCGACAGCGCGCTGGCCCACGGCACCTTCGTCTCGCCGCCCTTCAAGCTGGAGCGCATGACCTGGATAAAACCCTCCTTCCTCTGGATGATGTACCGCGCCGGCTGGGGCCTGAAGGACAGCGGGCAGAATCGCATCCTCGCCCTCGACATCAGCCACGAAGGCTTCGCCTGGGCCCTGGCCAACAGCTGCCCCAGCCACCCGGAGCCGGGCCAGGGCAAGGAGGAATGGGAGCGCATCAAGAACGCCTCGCCGGTGCGCATCCAGTGGGACCCGGAACGCAACCTGCACCTCGAACCGCAGCCCCACCGCGCGATCCAGATCGGCCTGGGCCCGGAGGCTTCAAGGCGCTACGTGGAGCAGTGGATACAGGGCATTTCCGAGGTCACCGGCCTGGCCCATGACATCCACGCCTTGGTGCAGGCCGGAGAGCTGGAAGAGGCGCGGCGCAGGCTGCCCGAAGAGCGCGAATACATCCCTTGAAACACCTGCTCCTCCGACCCGGCCGGCGGCGTGCGTCAGCGGGTTAGCGTCGTCACGAAAGCCGTCTACGCTCACCCACGACCCGCCCGCCATCCACTTCAGGAGGACACCACCATGGCATTGCGCATCAACGATACGGTCCCTGACTTCAAGGCCGAAACCGACCAGGGCAGCATCAGCTTCCACGATTGGATCGGCTCCAACTGGGCCATCCTCTTCTCCCATCCCAAGGACTTCACCCCGGTGTGCACCACCGAGTTCGGCGCCGTGGCGCAACTGGCCGCCGAATGGGCCAAGCGCGGCACCCAGGTGATCGGCGTCTCGGTGGACGGGGTGCAGGCGCACCAGAAGTGGAAGGGTGATATCGAGACGTTCTGTGGCGCCAACGCGACCTTCCCGATCATCGCCGACGAGTCCCTGGCCGTGTCCAAGGCCTTCGACATGCTGCCCGCGGAGGCCTACCTGCCCGATGGCCGCACCGCCGCCGACACCGCCACCGTGCGCTCGGTGTTCATCATCGGCCCGGACAAGAAGCTCAAGCTGTCCATGACCTACCCGATGTCCGTGGGCCGCAACTTCGCCGAGGTACTGCGCGCCCTCGACGCCCTGCAGCTGACCTACAACGTGCCCCTGGCCACCCCGGCCAACTGGACCGAAGGCCAGGACGTGATCGTCGCCCTCGCCCTCAATGACGACCAGGCCCGCGAGAAGTACGGCAGCATCGACATCAAGCTGCCCTACCTGCGCACCACCGCCGCGCCGAAGTAGGTCCGCTCCACCCGGTGGTAGCCCGGGCTTCAGTCCGGGGCCACCGTCCCGCTCCTGCGCCACACGCTCGCCACCCAGGGCTGCTGCTCCCGCGGCAGGCCCGCCGGGCGGTAGTAATGCTCCAGCTCCTCGAACCCCGCCGCCTCCAGCAGCGCCTTCCAGGCCGGGAAGTCGTGCCAGGCGCCGTAGCGGTTGCCGCTCCAGCCTTCCTGGTTCTGCCCGCGCGGGTTGGAGCTGAACAGCACCCCACCCGGCTTCAGCGTCGCGTGCAGCTGGCGCAGCACCCTCGGCAGCTCCTGCCCCGGCACGTGGAACAGCGTGGCATTGGCGAACACACCATCGAAGCGCCCATCCGGCAACTGCAGGTCGAGGAAGGACTGCAACCACACCTCGCACCCGGAATCCGCCCGTGCCATCTCGACGAAACGCTCGGCGCCGTCCAGCCCCACCGGCGTGTGGCCCAGGGCGCGGAAGGTGCGCAGGTCGCGCCCCGGCCCGCAGCCGAAATCGAGGATGGCCAGCGGCGCCGCGCCGTGGATATGCCGCAGCAGGGCCTCGATGTTCTGGCTCACATCATGGTCGCGGGTGTTCTCGCGGAAGCCCTCGGCGTTCTGGTTGTAGTCGTCCAGGGTGGTGGCGCTGAGGCTGGCGAGTTCATCGGGCTGCAGGGGCATCGGGGCATCTCGTGGCGGTGACCGGGCGATTCTAACCGCCCCCGCCGGCCGCCTCATTAAATGACGAACGACATCTATGCGACGAATAATATTACGCATATCATCTAAAACATCGCAGGCATCCCCGAGAGTGCAGGACCATGAACCGACACGCGCTGAACCTCCGCCCCCTGGCCCTGCTGGCAGCACTGCTGGCCATCGGCGGCTGCAACAGCCAGGCCGACACCCGGAACGCCGCCAGCGGCCCGCAGCCACGCCCGGTACTGGCCGCCCAGGTGGAAAGCGCCAGCCACCACCAGGCCGCCTACACCGGGGTGGTGGCGGCGCGCACCGAGAGCGACCTGGGCTTCCGCGTCGGCGGCAAGGTGATCGAGCGCCGCGTCGACCCCGGCGCCCGGGTGGCCAAGGGCGACACCCTGCTGGTGCTGGATATCGAGGACTTCGAGCTGGCCCTGCGCGCCGCCAACAACCGCGTCAGCGCCGCCCGTGCGCAACTGCGCCAGGCCCGTGACGACGAAAGCCGCTACCGCCGCCTGTCCACCACCGGCGCCGTGTCGCGCCAGGTGTTCGACCAGGCCGCCACCAACCTGCGGGTCGCCGAGGCCGAACTGGCCGCCGCCAGCTCCGAAGCCAGCCAGGTGCAGAACCGCCGCAGCTACTCGACCCTCAAGGCCGATGGCGACGGCATCATCACCGACGTGCGCGTCGAGCGCGGCCAGGTGGTCGCCGAAGGGCAGATCGTCGCCCGCCTGGCCCACGACGGCGCCCGCGAAGCGGTGATCGACCTGCCGGAAACCCAGCGCGCCCTGGCCGGCAGCGATGCCCTCGCCTACCCCTTCGATGCCCGCGAGCAGGCGGTGAAAGCCACCTTGCGCGAGCTCTCCGCCTCCGCCGACCCGGTCACCCGCACCTACCGCGCCCGCTACATCCTCGATGGCGCCGCCGAGCGCTTCAGCATCGGTTCCACCATCACCGTGCGCTTGCAGAGCGAGCAGGCCGAGCTGCTGCGGGTGCCCATCGGCGCCCTGCACAACCCGGGTTCGGGCAGCGGCGTCTGGGTCATAGGCGAAGACGACAGCGTGCACTTCGCCGCCGTGAAGGTCGCCCGCCTCGGCCAGGAATACGCCCTGCTGGAAGGCGGCGTCAGCGCCGGCCAGCGCGTGGTCGCCCTCGGCGCCCACCTGCTGCACGAGGGCGACAAGGTGCGCCTGCTGCCCGGCCAGGCCCTGGCGCTGGCCCGCCAGAACGACGAGGTGCGCTGAGATGCGCGGCCTCAACCTCTCCGAAATCGCCGTACGCAACCCGGCGGTGACCCTGTTCCTGATCATCGCGGTGATCCTTTCCGGGGTCTTCGCCTTCGGCAAGCTGGGCCGCGCCGAAGACCCCTCCTTCACCGTCAAGACCATGACCGTCACCGCCACCTGGCCCGGCGCCACCGCGCGGGAGATGCAGGAACAGGTCGCCGACCGCCTGGAGAAGCGCCTGCAGGAGCTGGACTTCTACGACCGCGTGGAAACCATCGCCCAGCCCGGCTTCGTCTCGATGAAGGTGCAGTTCCTCGAATCCACCCGCCCCGGCGATATCCAGGAGCTGTTCTACCAGACCCGCAAGAAGCTCAGTGACGAGGCCGCCCGCCTGCCCCGTGGCGTGCAGGGGCCGTTCTTCAACGACGAATACTCCGATGTCTATTTCGCCCTCTATGCCCTGGAGGCCAAGGCCCTGCCCCACCGCGAGCTGGTGAAGATGGCCGAGGACCTGCGCCAGGGCTTCCTGCGCCTGCCGGGGGTGAAGAAGGTCAATATCCTCGGCGAGCAGGCCCAGCGCGTGTTCGTCGAGTTCTCCTACCAGCGCCTGGCCACCCTCGGCATCAAGCCGGAGCAGATCTTCGCCGCCCTCGCCGCGCAGAACGGCGTCTCCCCCGCCGGCTTCGTCGAAACCGCCGGCCCGCGCGCCTACATCCGCATCGACGGCGCCTTCGACACCCTCGCGCTGATCGAGAACGTGCCCATCGCCGCCGGCGGCAAGGTGCTGCGCATCGCCGACGTGGCCACGGTCAGCCGCGGCTACGAAGACCCGGCCAGCTACCGCATCCGCCACCAGGGCGACCCGGCGCTGATGCTCGGGGTGATCATGGAGCCGCACTTCAACGGCCTCGACCTGGACCGCACCCTGCAGGCCGAGGAAGACCGCATCCACGCCGACCTGCCCCTGGGCGTCAGCTTCGACAAGGTCTCCGACCAGGCGAAGAACATCCGCCTGGCGGTGGACGAATTCATGCTCAAGTTCTTCGTCGCCCTGGCCGTGGTCATGCTCATCAGCCTGCTCGCCCTGGGCTTCCGCGTCGGCCTGGTGGTGGCCGCGGCGGTGCCGCTGACGCTGTCCATCGTCTTCGTGATCATGCTGATGACCGGCCGCGAGTTCGACCGCATCACCCTCGGCGCGCTGATCCTCTCCCTCGGCCTGCTGGTGGACGACGCCATCATCGCCATCGAAATGATGGTGGTGAAGCTGGAGGAAGGCTTCGACCGCATGAAGGCCGCCACCTTCGCCTGGA
This sequence comes from Pseudomonas sp. zfem005, assembly GCF_032621735.1. Classification (NCBI taxonomy): domain Bacteria; kingdom Pseudomonadati; phylum Pseudomonadota; class Gammaproteobacteria; order Pseudomonadales; family Pseudomonadaceae; genus Pseudomonas; species Pseudomonas sp. zfem005. The sequence continues at coordinate 55,083 of NZ_JAVYJE010000009.1, forward strand.
GCTCCACCGCCGCGCCCATGCTCACCGGCACCCTGGTGACCATCATCGGCTTCCTGCCGGTGGGCTTCGCCCGCTCCGGCGCCGGGGAATACGCCGGCAACATCTTCTGGATCGTCGGCTTCGCCCTGATCGCCTCCTGGCTGGTGGCGGTGGTGTTCACGCCCTACCTCGGGGTGAAGATGCTGCCGCGCATCGTTCCCGTGCCCGGCGGCCACGACGCCCTCTACGCCGGCCCCTGGTACGCACGCCTGCGCCGCCTGGTGAGCGCCTGCGTCGAGCACCGTTGGCTGGTCACCGCCCTGGTGCTCGGCGCCTTCGTGCTCTGCGTGTTGGGCATGGGCGCGGTGAAGAAGCAGTTCTTCCCCAACTCCGACCGCTCCGAGCTGATCCTCGAGGTCTACATGCCGCCGGGCAGCGCCTTCAAGGCCACCGAAGCGGTGGTGGCCCAGGTGGAAAGCGCCCTGCTGGAAGAACCGCAAACCAAACTGGTGGACGCCTATGTCGGCGGCGGCGCACCACGCTTCTTCCTCTCGCTGAACCCGGAGCTGCCGGACCCGGCCTTCGCCAAGCTCATCGTGCAGACCGCCAGCGCCCACGACCGCGACGCCCTCAAGGCGCGCATGCGCGAACGCATCGCCGCCGGTGAATTCCCCTCGGCACGGGTGCGCGTCACCCAGCTGCTGTTCGGCCCGCCGGTACCCTTCCCCGTGGTGTTCCGCGTGGCCGGGCCGGACGCCGACGTGCTGCGCGGCATCGCCGAAGACGTGCGCCAGGTGGTGGCCGCCAGCGCCCTGACCCGCGACAGCTTCCTCGACTGGGGCGAGCGCACCAGCGCCTACCGCCTGGTGCTGGACCAGGACCGCCTGCGCCTGCTCGGCTTCACCCCGGACCAGGTGCGCAGCCAGGTCAACGCCCTGCTCACCGGCAACAACGTCACCGAAGTGCGCGAAGGCACCCGCAACGTGCTGGTCATCGCCCGGGCGCTGGATGACCAGCGGGAAAACCTCGGCAACCTCGCCGACCTGACCCTGACCAACGCCGCCGGGCAGTCCGTGGCGCTGGAACAGGTGGGGCGCTTCCAGGCGGTGATGGAGGACCCGGTTCTCAAGCGCCGCGACCGCGACATCACCTTCGAGGTGCGTGCCGATATCGTCGACGGCACCCAGCCACCGGACGTGGAAATGGCCGTGTGGCGCGACCTGCAGCCGCTGCTGGCACAGCTGCCGTCCGGCTACCGGGTGGAGATCGCCGGCCCGGTGGAGGAAAGCGCCAAGGCCAACAAGGCCCTGGCCGCGCTGTTCCCCATCATGATCCTGCTGACCCTGGTGGTGATCATGTTCCAGGTGCGCTCCTTCGGCGTGATGTTCATGGTCTTCGCCACCGCGCCCCTGGGGCTGATCGGCGCCGTGCCCACACTGCTGCTGTTCGACCAGCCCTTCGGCTTCAACGCCATCCTCGGCCTGATCGGCATCGGCGGCATCCTCATGCGCAACACGCTGATCTTCACCGACCAGATCCGCCAGAACCGCGAGGCCGGCCAAGAGGTGCGCGAGGCCATCATCGAAGCCACGGTGCGCCGCGCCCGCCCGGTGGTGCTCACCGCCCTGGCGGCGGCGCTGGCCTTCATCCCGCTCACGCTCTCGGTGTTCTGGTCGTCCCTGGCCTTCGTGCTCATCGGCGGCGTGCTGGTCGGCACCCTGCTCACCCTGCTGTTCCTGCCGGCACTCTGCACCCTGGTGCTGGTGCGCAAACCCCGCCGCCCACCGGAGGACTCATCCATGGACGCCACCCGCCGTTCCGGCCTGCTGCTCGCCCTGCTCGTCGGCCTCTGCGGCCTGGGCGAGGTCTCCACCCAACTGCTGCTGCCCAGCCTCGCCGCCATCGAGCACGGCTTGGCGGCAGCGCCCGGCTCGTCCCTGGTGGCGCTCTCGGTGTTCGTCGGCGCCTTCGGCGTGGGCCAACTGTTCTTCGGCCCGCTGTCGGACCGCATCGGCCGTAAGCCGGTGCTGCTGGCGGGCGTCGCCACCTATGTGCTGGCCTCGCTGTGGATGGCCTTCGCCCACTCCATGCCGGAGTTCATCGCCGGCCGCGCCCTGCAGGGCCTCGGCGCCTGCGCCGCCCTAGTGGTGGCACGGGCCATCGTGCGTGACGTCTGGCGTGAAAAAGCCGGGCCGGTCATGGCCATCACCGTGATCGGCATGCTCTGTACCATCATGCTGTCGCCGGTCATCGGCGGGCTGATCGCCGCCAAGGCCGGCTCCTGGCGGGCGGTGGTGGTGGCCACGGTGATCATCGGCATCGTCGCCCTGCTCGCCTGCACCCTGCTCTACCGCGAAAGCAACCAGGCCAAGGACCCACTCGCCGGGCGCCTGGCCACCCTCGCCGGCAACTACCGCGAACTGCTCAAGGGGGCCGAGGTGCGTGCCTTCTCCTTCGCCATCGCCGGCACCTACGGCGCCATGTTCTGCGTGATCGCCGGTTCCTCGCGGGTGTTCGTCGGCCAGCTCGGCCTGAGCCCCACCCAGTACGGGCTGGTCTTCGGCGGCATCGTCTCGGGGTTGATCACCGGCGCCATCCTCAGCAACCGCCTCATCATGAAGCTGGGCCCGGCGCGCCTGGTGGGCATCGGCACCGCGCTGGTGGCCACGGGCGCGCTGCTCACCCTCGCCATCCTGCTCGCCGCCGGCCCCTCGGTGCCCGGCCTGCTGCTGCCGCAGATGCTGCTCACCCTCGGCGCCGGCATGGTGCTGCCCGGCTCGGTGGCCGGCGCGGTGATCCCCAACCCGACCCGGGCGGGGCTCGCCGCCGGCTTCATCGGCTTCGCCCAGATGGCCGGCGCCACCTTCTCCGGCCTGCTGCTCAGCGCCCTGCAGAACGACAGCGCGCTGCCGATGATCGGCCTCAACGTCACCTTCGCCATCGCCGCTTTCGGCCTGTTCCGCCTCGCCCGGGCGCACCAGGCACGTACAGCGGCGCTGGTGACGGACTGAAGAAGGAATAGCAGCGTTGGCCGGTGCTCACCCTGCTAGGCAGGCGGCTCAGCCACTGAAAAGAATCGGGCAACGCGGGCCCACCTCTGGAGCGTGAGAGGGGGCCTGCCGTGGTGTCGCCCGAACTGCGCGAGAATGCGCGAGGTGTGTTGGCGCCGTGATCAGTGCGCTTCGTACTTCTGCAGCAGGATGTACTGCACGCCGCCGTTCTTGTGGCCACAGCTGGCGCAGGCGGCCTCGTTGGTCTCCCCGGCTTCCATGTTGCTGTTGCAGCCGTTGATCTCGCGGCCGCTGTTGGTCACCACGGTCCAGCAGATGGCGGCGGCGGTGCTGCCGTTGTTGGTGATGCGGGTGTAGCCCGAGCCACCGTTCGGATAGGAGCAAGCCTCCATGTGCACCGGGTAGGCCTTGTGGGTCCAGCCCTCGCAAATGTCCTCATCCGCCTGGGCGAAATTCGCCACCCCGGCCAGCATCAGTATTCCAAGCGCAATTTTCCTGATCATCCTTCTTCCCCTGCGGAGCATGTCTGGTCGATGGCGCGGGCAAGGGTGCCCACGGCCGACGGCATTCTCCGGGAAGCCTGTGGCAGCGCACATCACCAGAATTGGCTATGCGCCTGTTTACCGGGCGCGGCCGGCTGAAGAATAATGGCCATTCGCCAATATCGAGCGGCACCGAGGTTAGAAGCATGGATGTCTCTGAACCCTTGGGCCTGGGCCCGCTGATCGCCAGCATCTATGAGGCGGCCCTGGACAATGGCCGCTGGAATGCATTCCTCGCCGGCTTCGCCGCGCGCCTCGACTCCCACGCCGCGATGATCTGGGGCCACGACTTCAGCGACCGCAGCGCCGAGATCGACAACAGCACCGGCTCCATCGCCACCTTCACCGGCATCGACGCCCAGGCGATGGCGGACTTCGCCGAGTACTACTGCCAGCGCAACGTCTGGATGGAAGACCCGCTGAAGCACGGCGAGGGCCATGTGGTCACCTCCTCCAGCCTGTTCCCGGACGACCAGCTCAAACGCACCGAGTACTACGCCGACTGGCTGCGCCACCAGGACTTCTTCTATTCATCCGCCGCGGTGGTGTCCAAGCGCGAGGACCGCTCGCTCAACGTCACCGTGGTGCGCTCCGAGCGGGTGGGCATCTTCCGCGAGGAAGAACTGAAGGTGATCTCCGCGCTGATGCCGCACCTGCAGGCCGCCTTCGCCCTGCACCGCCGGCTGCACCGGCTGGAAGCGCTGTCCCAGGCCTCGATGGCGGCGCTGGAGACCAGCACCTTCGGCATCATCCTGCTGGACCATCGCGGCCGCGTGTTGCACGCCAACAGCCTGGCCCACGGCCTGGCCAACCGCTCCGGGCTGCTGCGCTTCGGCCCTGCCGACAGCCTGCGGGCCACCTACGCTGCCGACGACAACCTGCTGCAACAACGCCTGTTCAGCGCCCTGCGCACCGGCGTGGGCGCCACGGGCGATGGCGGTGGCGCCCTGCGCCTGCGCGGGCTGGAAGGTTCGCAGTTGGACGCCGTGATCGCCCCCCTGCCCAGTTGGGCCTCGCCCTTCGGCGAGCGCAGTTCGGTGGTGGTGTTCCTCAGCGACCCGGGCGCCGTGATCGGCTCCCTGGCGCCGATGCTGCGCGCGATCTACGGCATGACCCCGGCCGAAGCGCGGCTCACCGAGGCCCTGGTCAACGGCCTCACGCCCCAGGAATACGCCGAGCGCCAGCAGGTCTCCCTGCACACCGTGCGCGCCCAGTTCAAATCCGCCGCCGCCAAGGCCGGCACCAGCCGCCAGGCCGACCTGGTGCGCATCGTCCTCACCGGCCCCGCCGTGCTGCGCTGGCAGGCCAACGGCATGATCCCGCCGCCGACCACCTAGGCAGACCCCGAACCTGTGGGGCGAATTCATTCGCGATCGGGCTACACCCCGGCTTCGTAGGTTGGTGTCGAGCGCAGACCGTAGCCCGTAGGGCGGGTGAAACCCGCGTGGGCCTATGCACGGTCATTGTCGGGTTGCACCCGACCTACAAGAACTCCGGGTTTCCATGTGATTCCGCTGGTGGATGATGAAGCGCCATCCACCCTACACAACGGTCAGCCCCGGCTCGGGGTTGGGGCCGCGCCGTAGGTTGGTGCCGAGCGCAGCGAGGCCCAACGCAGCGATGTCCGGCCTGGCGACGTTGGGCTTCGTACCTCAGCCCAACCTACGAGGGCTCCGGGTTTCCATGTGATTCCGCTGGTGGATGATGAAGCGCCATCCACCCTACACAACGGTCAGCCCCGGCGCGGGATTGGGGCCGCGCCGTAGGTTGGCGCCGAGCGCAGCGAGGCCCAACGCAACGGTGTCAGGCCGGCACCGTCGCCTTCATCGATTCACGCTCGGAGAAGGCGGCGAAGAAGCGTTCCAGCCCCGGGTGGCCATTGCGCCAGCCCAGGTCGGCGAAGCGGAAGTCGAGGTAGCCGAGGGCGCAGCCCACGGCGATCTGGGCGATGTCCACCGGGCCCTGGAGCTGCCCGGCGATGGCTTCCAGTGCCTGCAGCGCGCGGTGGATCTTGCCCAGCTGGCCGTCCTTCCACTCCTGCCACTGCAACGCCTCGGGGCGGATGGCGCCCTCGTAGCGCACCAGCAGCGCGGCATCCATCAGGCCATCGGCCAGGGCCGCGCGGGTCAGGCAGGTCCAGCGCTCGCTGCCATGGGGAAAGAAGGCGTCGCCGCTCTGCAAGGCGTCGAGGTATTCGCAGATCACCCGGCTGTCGAACAGCGCCTCGCCCTCGGCGGTGATCAGTACCGGGATCTTGCCCAGCGGGTTGGCGCGGTTGACCTCGGCGTTCTCCTTGATCGGCAGTACGGCGGTGTCGAGCATCTCGATGCCGGCGGCGAGCCCGGCCTCCAGGGCCAGCACCCGGACCTTGCGGGCGAAAGGCGACGCTCCGGCATAGATCAGTTTCATCACGCAGTTCCTCCTGTGTGCGGGCCGGCTTGGTTGCCGGCATCCGCTGTGGTTGCAACTGGACCACCACCGGCGGCGCCGGTAGCATCCCCGCCCATCGCGCCCGGGAGCTGCCCATGGTCATCGACAGGAAAATCAAACTGGACTCCGCCGACATCAGACGCCTGGACGATCTGGATGTCGCGCTGGAGTTACTGCACTTCGGATTTCGCGGCCTCACCGTGGACGCCGACGCCTACCTGGAAACCCTCGGCCTGTCGCGTGTGCACCACCGCATCCTCTACGCGATCCGGCGCGTCGATGGCATCAACGTCGGCGAACTGGCCGCCCTCCTCGGGGTCAGCAAGCAGGCACTGCACCGCCCGCTGACCCACCTCTTCGAACGCGCCCTGGTGACCCAGCAGCGCGACCCGGAACAGCACCGCTACAAGCGCCTCTCCCTCAGCACGGAAGGCCACGATGTGGAGCACCGCGCCACCGACCTGGAACGCCGGGTCATCCGCGCCGCGCTGGACACCACCGACACGGACGGCCGGATCGCCTGGCACTCGGTCATGCAATCCCTGGCCGCCCGCCTCGACTGATCAACCCGCCGAGGTGATGCGCTCGCGCACCACGATGCACTTGGCCAGCGGCTGGATCAATGCCTCGGTGGCTTCCTCCCAGGGCACCACGCTGGGGCTCACCAGCAAGGGGTCGCAATGCCCCTGCTCCACCAGCTCCAGCACCCTGGGGATGTGCGGCCGCACGCTGCAGGCGCCCACCGAGAGGGTGACATCGCGCATGTACATGCCGAACAGCGGGATGGCCGGGTCCTCGAAGATGATGCCGATGCACGAGCAATGCCCGCCCGGCGCCAGCGCCAGCAGGCCGGTGCGCAGGGCCTGCGGGTCGCGGGTGGCGGACACCACCAGGTCATAGCGCTCGTTCAGCGCGCCGTCGGCGCCGTTGCGCAAGGTGGCGCCGCTGCGCACGGCGAGGTCGTCGCGGTAGCCGTCGCCATCCAGGTAATCCACCTCGGCCGCTCCGGCGGCGCGGGCCATCTGCACCGCGAGAATGCCCAGGCTCTCGGTGCCGCCCACCACCAGCACCTTCGCCTCCTCCCGCGTCGCCAGCGGGCGGCTGGTGGCCACCCAGGCATCGGTGAGGTTGTCGCTGGCGCTGGCCACGGCCACCGGGTCCAGCCCTGGCGGCAGCGGCACCAGCATGGCGTCGGCGAAAGGCACCCGCACCACCTCGGAGAACAGCCCGCCCCAGTGCCCGCCCGCCGGCACGCCATAGGCCGCATGCCGGGCGACGCCGGTGCAGGCCGTACTGCGCCCGGCCAGGCATTGGCGGCAGGTGCCGCAGGCGATCTTCCAGGGCACCGAGACCAGGTCGCCGCGCTTGACCGTGCGCACCTGCGCGCCCACGTCCAGCACCTCGGCCACGCATTCGTGGCCCAGGGCGAAGGGCGGCTTGAACGGCGTCAGCCCGGCGATCAGGCGCCGGTCGAGGTCGCAGGAGGCCGAGGCGATGGGCCGCACCAGCGCCGCCAGCGGCGAATCCAGCACCGGTGACGGCGCCTCCTCCCAGGCCAGGCGCCCCGCGCCCTTGACGATGAGTTCGCGCATGGCTCAGTCCCTCACGCTGAAGGTGGTGGTGGCGCGGGCACAGAGCGTGCCGGCGGCATCGCGGATATGGGCATCGCAGAACGCCAGGCTGCGGGTGCGCTCCACCACCCAGCCCTCCACGCTGTACACCTCGCCGGCCTTGAGCGGGCGCAGGTACTTCACGCCCAGGTCCACCGTCGAATACCGCGTATCGCCGGGCAGCGTGGTGAACAGCGCCAGGCCCGCGGCACCGTCCAGGCAGGTGGCGGCGAAACCGCCGTGTACGGTGTTCGCCGGGTTGAGGTGACGTACATCCGGCCGCGCCTCGATGAAGATACGACCGGGCTCGACGCCCACCGCCTTCATCGCCATGGTCTCGCCGATGGAGGGCGCGGGCAGCTTGCCGTCGATCACCGCCTGGAGGATCTGCAGGCCGGAAGGGATGGATCTGTTCGGGGTATCGGTCATCTCGAGGCTCCTGGCTCTGCCGGGGTCGGCGAGCGGTTTCGGGGGGATGGCGGGCGGCCCTGCGAGGGAATCGCCCTGCAGCCCGTGGACGGACGATACGTGAGCGCAGAATCTCAAATCAACATTGTTGATATGACAATAAGGAAGGCATTCCGGCAACGTCGCTACGGCTCTGGGAAGGGGGATTGCGCCATCCCGCGCACGATTTCAACGTTGACGCCCGGGCGCGCGGATGGTCATATGCGCGCCGTTCCAGGTGTCCCACGCCGTCGTGCGTGGGGTGAAACGGGAAGCCGGTGCGTCCATCAGGACCAGTCCGGCGCTGCCCCCGCAACGGTAAGCGAGCGCTGCATTCGATACGCCACTGTGCCCACGGCATGGGAAGGCGAATGCGGCGTGATCCTCGCAAGCCCGGAGACCGGCCTGGAGCATCGATAGGCAAACCCGCGGTGGGCGGGCACGGGCCGGTTTCTCGCACGGGTGCACGCGCCCGCGCGCGCCTTTGCATTCCCTCCGGGCTCCATTCATTCCTGACGTGATAGGAACGACATGTCCCGTACCTTCAGCTCCAACGCTCCGGCGAGCGCCGCACTCGGCCTGCTCGCGCTGTCCATTTCCTTCTCCCTGCACGCCGAAGACGGCGCCCTGGCGCTGCCGGCCACCGCCGTCACCGACCAGGCGGACGACACCGTCATCCGCCTCGACACGCCCGTGCCCGCCGGCTCGCGCCTGGGCCTGTCCGCCCTGGAAACCCCGGCCAGCACCAGCGCCATCAGCGGTGACGACGTGCGTGCTCGCAACAACGCCACCGTGCAGGACGCCGTGACCCGCAGCCCCGGCATCACCCATATCGGCACCCCCGGCAACGGCGGCACCGCCCTCTCGGCCCGGGGCTTCACCGGCCACGCCTCGGTGATGCAGCTGTACGACGGCACGCGCTTCTACACCGGCATGGGCACCACCACCTTCCCCACCGACCCGTGGATGGTCGAGCGCATCGACGTGATCCGCGGCCCGGCCTCGGTGCTCTACGGCGAAGGCGCCACGGGCGCGGTGATCAACGTGGTGCCGAAGAAGCCCTTCGACGGCGAGATCCGCAACCGCCTGCGCCTGGGCTATGGCTCCGACGACCGCCAGCAGATGGCGCTGGACAGCGGCGGCTCGCTCACCGACACCCTCAGCTACCGCCTCAACCTCAACCGCGAGACCAGCCACGGCTGGATCGACCGGGGCGACTCGAAGAACCTCGGCCTCAGCGCCGCCCTGCGCTGGCAGGCCAGCGACGAACTGGCCTTCACCCTGGCCCACGACCAGGGCGACCTGCAGCCGATGAACTACTTCGGCACGCCGCTGATCGACGGCCACCTGCGGGACAGCCTGAAAGACAAGAACTACAACCTGCACAACGCCGAGCTGCGCTACAACGACCAGTGGACCCGGCTCGTCACCGACTGGACGCCCGGCGAAGGCTTCAGCGCCAGCAACCAGCTCTACCACATCAAGAGCCGCCGCTACTGGCGCAACGCCGAGGCCTACACCTGGGACGCCGGCCGGGGCCAGCTGGAGCGCGCCGAGAACCTGCGCATCAAGCACGAGCAGGAGCAGATCGGCGACCGCCAGACCTTCACCTTCGACCACTCGTTGTTCGGCCTCGACAGCCGCACCCTGGTCGGCGGCGAGTTCAACCGCATCCGCTTCGACCTGCTGAACAACTCGCCCTACACCGACATCGGCGGCGACTACGTCGACCCCTGGAACCCCGCGCCCGGCTACTACCAGAGCGCCTCGGCCTACCGCCCGCACTCGCGCAGCGAAACCCGCACCGCCGCGCTGTTCGCCGAGAACCGCACCCAGTTCGGCGAGCGCTGGTCCGTGGTCACCGGCCTGCGCCGCGACCAGAACCACGTCGACCGCACCGACCTGCGTGCCAACAGCCGCAACGACCGCAGCATCCAGGGCGGCAACTGGCGCGCCGGCCTGGTGTTCGCCGCCACCCCGCAGCTGTCCTTCTATGGCCAGTACTCCACCAGCGAGGACGGCGTCAGCAACCTCATCACCCTCAGCCCCACCCAGCAACAGATGGACCTGACCGAGTCGAAGCAGACCGAGTTCGGCCTCAAGCAACAGTTCTGGGACGGGCGCGGCGAATGGACCCTGGCCGCCTACCACATCGTCAAGAAGAAGCTGCTCTCCCGCGAATCGGTGACCCGCCCCACCCAGCAGATCGGCCAGCAGTCCTCCGACGGCCTGGAAGCGACCCTGGAACTGGCCCTGGAACAGGGCTGGCATCTCTCGGCCAACGCCTCGGTGCTGCGCGCGGAATACGACGACTTCAACGAATCCGTCGGCGGCCAGCTGGTCTCCCGGTCCGGCAACAGCCCCACCGACGTGCCACGGCGCACCGCCAACCTCTGGGTCAGCAAGGCACTCGGCCATGACCTGGACGCCGGCATCGGCGCGCGCTACGTCGATGCCCGCTATGCGGACGCGGCCAACACCGTGAAGGTGCCCGGCTACACCGTGCTCGACGCCAACCTCGGCTGGCAGGTGCTGCCGGACACGCGCCTGGGGCTGGAGCTGAACAACCTGCTCGACCGCCGCTACGCCGTCACCCAGCAGAACGGCGGCCAGCAATGGCTGCTGGGCCAGCCCCGTTCGTTCTTCGTCACCGCCGACTACAGCTTCTGATCCGGCGAAAGGAGTGCCCGGCATGCCCTCACTGAACATCAGCGACCTCGCCTGGGCTCCCGACGCTCGCCCCCGTTGGCTTCTGCAGGGCATCGACCTGCAGGTGCGCGAGGGCGAGTTCGTCGGCCTCATCGGCCCCAACGGCAGCGGCAAGACCAGCCTGCTGCGCTGCGCCTACCGCGCCGAGCGCCCGGCCGCCGGCTGGGTGGCGCTGGATGGCGAGGACCTCTGGCGACGCACCCCGCGCTGGAGCGCGCAACGCATCGCCGTGGTGCTGCAGGAATTCCCCCAGGACTTCGGCCTCGCCGTGGCCGAGGTGGTCGCCATGGGCCGTTCGCCGCACAAGGGCCTGTTCGATGGCGACGATGCCGAAGACGCCGCGATGGTCGCCGAGGCGCTGGCCACCGTGGGCATGGGCGGCTTCCACGCGCACCCCTTCGCCCGCCTCTCCGGCGGCGAGAAGCAGCGCGTGCTGCTGGCCCGCGCCCTGGTCCAGCGCCCCGGCCTGCTGCTGCTCGACGAGCCCACCAACCACCTCGACCCGCGCTACCAGCTGGAGCTGCTGCACCAGCTGCGGCGCCTGCGCCTGAGCACCCTGGCCAGCTTCCACGACCTCAACCTGGCGGCGGCCTTCTGCGACCGCCTCTACGTCCTCGACCAAGGCCGCGTGGTGGCCAGCGGGACGCCCACCGACGTGCTCACCGCCGAGCTGCTGCAACAGGTGTTCGGCGTGCACGCGCTGGTGGACCGCCACCCCCTCGCCGACCACCCGCGCATCACCTGGATCAGCCCATGAAGCCTTCATCGATCGCCCTGCTCGCCCTGCTCCTGGCCCCCCTCGCCCAGGCCACCGACTACCCGCTGCGCGTCACCAGCTGCGACCGCCAGGTGGTGTTCGAGCGCGCGCCGCAGCGGGCGGTGAGCCAGGACATCAACCTCACCGGCATGATGGTCGCCCTCGGCCTGCAATCGCGCATGGTCGGCTACAGCGGCATCAGCGGCTGGAAGACCCCGGACGCCCGGCTGATGGCCGCCCTGGGCGACCTGCCGGAGCTGGCGCGCAAATACCCCTCCATCGAAACGCTGCTCAACGTCGATGCCGACTTCTTCTTCGCCGGCTGGAACTACGGCATGCGCGTGGGCGGCGAGGTCACCCCGGCCACCCTCGCGCCACTGGGCATCCCGGTGTACGAGCTGAGCGAATCCTGCGCCCACGTGATGCCCCGCGAGGCGGCGAGCCTGGAAGACCTCTACCGCGACCTCGACAACCTCGGCCGCATCTTCGACGTCGAGGCCCGCGCCACCGCCCTGGTCGCCGCCCTGCGCACGCGCCAGGCCGAGGTGGCCAGGCGCCTGGCCAACGGTGGCGAGGCGCCCCGGGTGTTCCTCTACGACAGCGGCGAGGACCGCCCCTTCACCTCCGGCCGCCTGGGCATGCCCCAAGCGATCATCGACGCCGCCGGCGGCCACAACCTGATGGACGACCTCGCCGCCAGCTGGACCCAGGTCAACTGGGAAACCGTGGTCGAGCGCGACCCGCAGGTGATCCTCATCGTCGACTACGGCGAACGCAGCTGGCAGCAGAAGCGCGACTTCCTCCTGGCCCACCCGGCCCTGCAATCGGTCGAGGCGATCCGCGAGCAGCGCTTCCTGGTCCTGCCCTACCTCGCCGTCACCCCCTCGGTGGAGAACATCGAGGCCATCGAGACCCTGGCCGCCGGCCTGCACCCCGAACGCTTCGCCGGGAAGACGCCATGAGCCCGGTGCGCACGCCCGGCGCCTACCGCCTGCTGCTGCTCGGCCTGGCCGTGGCGCTGGCGCTCTCCTGCATCGTCGCCCTGGGCTTCGGCCCGGCCGCGGTGCCCCAGGCCCACGTCTGGGGCATCCTCGCCGAGCGCCTGGGCGTGAGCGCTGCGGGCGACTGGAGCCGTGGCCAGGAACACATCGTCTGGCTGATCCGCGCACCCCGGGTGCTGCTCGGCGCGCTGGTGGGCGCCGGCCTGGCCTTGGTGGGCGGCGCATTGCAGGCGGCCACGCGCAACCCGCTGGCCGATCCGCACCTGCTGGGGGTCAGCTCCGGCGCGGCCCTGGGCGCGGTGCTGGTGCTGCTCTACCTGGGCGAATTCATCGGCGTGCTCAGCCTGCCCCTAGCCGCCTTCATCGGCGCCCTGGGCAGCACCCTGCTGGTGCTGGCCATCGCCAGCCGCCACGGCCGCCTGGAAAGCGACCGCCTGTTGCTGGCGGGCGTCGCCGTGTCCTTCCTGTGCATGGCGCTGGTCAACCTGCTGCTGTTCCTTGGCGACCACCACGCCGCCAGCTCGGTGGTGTTCTGGATGCTCGGCGGCCTCGGCGCCGCGCGCTGGGAGCTGCTCTGGCCACCGGCGCTGTGCCTGGCCCTGGGCCTGCTCGTGCTGCTCGCCCAGGCCCGCGGGCTCAACGCCCTGATGGCCGGCGAGCAGACCGCCGTCAGCCTGGGCTTCAGCGCCCGTCGCGTACGCCTGCAGGTGTTCGTCTGCGCCTCGCTGCTCACCGGGGTGCTGGTGGCCCTGAGCGGCGCCATCGGCTTCGTCGGCCTGATGCTGCCGCACCTGGCCCGGCGCCTGGTGGGCGCCGAGCACCGCCGCCTGCTGCCGGTCGCCGCCCTGCTCGGCGCGCTGTTCCTGGTCTGGGTCGACGTCGCCGCCCGCACCCTGGTCGCCCCCGAGGACCTGCCCATCGGCATCGCCACCGCAGCCATCGGCGGGCTGTTCTTCATTGGCCTGCTGCGTCGGCGTTGACCGCCGGCAGCAGGACGGGACGCAGCGATGCACGCAGGGCAGGGCCTGTGGTGAAATACCGCCGCCCATCAACAAGGACGCACGATGACCTCCAGCACACCCCGAACCACCCGCTCCCTGTCACTGCTTGCCGCCGCGCTCCTGCTCGGTGGATGCGACAGTGATTTCGCCACGCTCACCTTCGAGCGCTCGGTACTCGATACCACTTTCGGTGACGAACTCCTGCCGATCTACCACGAACAATTGTCAGCGCTGATTCATGCACAGGGCATCGATCCGGAGAAGGTCACCTTTCGGGTCGCCGGCAGCCTGAGTCAGGAACTGGTGCTCAGCGAGCCGCTGTTCGGTGGTCTGGAACCGGCACAGAAGACGGCCCTGCAAGCCGCCCTCGAGGCCATCGTCGAGGACCGCAACGCCTCGCTGGACATGCACCTGGCCATTCACCCCGACGCCATGGATCCCACCGAGGCCAAAGCTCGCGCCGAGGCCCTCGAATTGCCTCGCGAGTACGACGCTCACTTCAGCCTCGACCACGTATCCCTGAGCGTGGCCTACGGCTTGACCGACCTGGTCGGCATGGCCCTCAAGGGCTCGCAGAGCATGCAGAGCGAGGCGGTTTGCAACGTGACGGCGCACTTCGCCCCCGCCCTGCCCTTCATCGGTTTGAAAGCACCGGAGCAGGAAGGGAGCCCCTATCGCCACATGATGCTGCTGAACCTTTCCACCCCTTACTCCTACGACGAGATCCCGGTGGAGATTCGCTTCGCAGACCCGGCCATGGAGGCCCTGGTGAGCCAGGAGACGATCCTGGTCACCTCTGCCGTGACCGACCGATCGACTCCCCTTCGCAACAAGCGCGAACTGAACCAGTTCGAGTTCGTCATCGGCCCCGTCGGGGGCGTCGAACACGAGAACGCCAAGGTCGGCGTCAACACCCACATGGACCTGGCATCGAAATGTGAACATCTGGCCGGCGCCCTGGGTCGTCCGTTCAGCTACCACTTCGGCGACTCGATGGACCGGCTGAAAGCCGTGGCCTTCTACTGAAGCCAAGTGGGGTGGCGCCCGATGCCATCCCACTGATCGAAATCCCCTTGGGCGGCAGGGGTCGATAGCTGTATAAATAGCCAGCCATTTACCCAAGCCGTTCCGCCATGCCCAGCGCCCTCGACGATCCCTTCTACTACCTGAACAACTTCCAGGCCGTGCTCGACTGGATCGGCGCCCGCTATGACGACCTGCTGGACGACGAGGAACGCGGCTTCATCGTCGCCTTCGCCGGCCTGCCCAAGGCGTCCCGGGCGCTGCTGGTGCGCATGGTGATGCGCAAGGGCACGCTGTTCCGCGAGAGCAAGCTGGAGTACGCCGAGATCGGCCCCACCCGCGAAGCCATGCTGCCGCTGGTGGCACAGGGCTGGGTGGATGCGGCGCCCAGGCTGGAGCTCGCGCAGCTCTTCGCCCTGCTGCGCAAGCCGGAGATCGCCGCCTGCTTCAGCACGCAACTGGGCCGCGTGGCCCTGCGCAAGGCCGACCAGCTTGCCCTGCTGCAACCCCTGTACCCCGAGGCGCAGCCCCTGGAAGCCTGGTGCCCGGCGCTGGACGAGCGCATCTATGCCCTGCAGCTCATGGCCCTGTGCGACCGCCTGCGGCTGATGTTCTTCGGCAACCTGGCCCAGGACTGGTCCGAGTTCGTCCTCGCCGACCTGGGCATCTACCAGTACGAAAAGGTCGAGCTGGACGCCGCCTCCCGGGGCTTCCGCCAGCGCGCCGATATCGATTTCTACCTGCACCTCTACCAGTGCCGCGAACGCTTTGAAGCCGGCGAAGCCCCCGTCGACGTGCTCGCCGACATTCCCCCAGCCCACGACAACCCCTGGTTGCAGAGCCGCCGCGCGCGCCTGTTGTTCCAGCTCGGCCAGCACTGCGAGCGCCTGGGCGAATGGGCGCTGGCCCTGGAGATCTACGCCGGGTGCAGCTACCCCGGTGCGCGCATCCGCCGTATCCGCGTGCTGGAGAAGACCGCCGAATTCGACGAGGCCCACCGCCTCGCCCTGGACCTCGCCGCCGGCCCCCACAGCGAGGAGGAGCGCCAGCACCTGGCGCGCATCCTGCCGCGCCTGCAGCGCAAGCTGGGGCTGCCCAAGGCGGCGGCCCGCAAGCCGGCGCCGGTGCTGCGGCTGGATCTGCAGCTGCCCCGGGGCGAGGACTTCGTCTCGGTGGAGCACAGCGTCGCCCGGCACCTGGCGGACGAGCCGGGCCCGGTGCATTACGTCGAGAACACCCTGATCAACTCGCTGTTCGGCCTGCTGTGCTGGGAGGCGATCTTCCTGCCGCTGCCGGGCGCCTTCTTCCATCCCTTCCACGCCGCACCGGCGGACCTGCTGGCGGCGGACTTCCACGCCCGCCGCGCCGAGGCCTTCGCCGCCTGCCTGGCGCAGCTGGATGGCGACGCCTGGCAGGCCACCATCCGCCGCAACCACGCGGCCAAATACGGCCTGCAGTCGCCCTTCGTCTACTGGGGCGTGCTCGATGAAACCCTGCTGGAACAGGCCCTGCTGTGCCTGCCCGCCGCACACCTGAAGCTGTGGTTCCAGCGCCTGCTGCTGGATATCAAGACCAACCGCGCCGGGCTGCCGGACCTGATCCGCTTCTGGCCCGGGGAGCGGCGCTACCAGATGATCGAGGTGAAGGGCCCCGGCGACCGCCTGCAGGACAACCAGCTGCGCTGGCTGGACTTCTGCGCCGAGCACCAGATGCCGGTCACCGTCTGCTACGTGCAATGGGCCGAAACCGAGGCCGCCCTGGCGTGAGCTACCAGGTGGCGGTGCGCGCGCTCTGCGAATTCACCGCCAAGTGCGGCGACCTGGACCTGCGCTTCACCCCCGCCCCCACCGCCCTCGAAGGCATGGCCGGCCACGCCCTGGTGGCCGCGCGCCGTGGCGAGGGCTACCAGAGCGAAGTGGCCCTGGCCGGCGAGTTCCGAAACCTCAAGGTGCGCGGCCGTGCCGATGGCTACGACCCCGCGCGCAACCGCCTGGAAGAGGTGAAGACCCACCGTGGCGACCTGGCCCGCCAGCCGGCCAACCACCGCCAGCTGCACTGGGCCCAGGTGCGTGTCTACGGCTGGCTGCTGTGCCAGGAACGTGGCCTGGACGAGGTGGAACTGGCCCTGGTGTATTTCGATGTCGCCAGCCAGAAGGAAACCCTGTTCACCGAGCGCGCCAGCGCCGCCGAGCTGCGCGCCTTCTTCGAGGCCCAGTGCCGGGCCTTCATCGCCTGGGCCGAGCAGGAGCTGGCCCACCAGGGTGTGCGCAACCTGGCGCTGCAGGCGTTGCGCTTCCCCCACGCGGCGTTCCGCAGCGGCCAGCGGGAACTGGCCGAGGCGGTGTACAAGGCCGCCAGCACCGGTTGCTGCCTGCTGGCCCAGGCACCCACCGGCATCGGCAAGACCCTGGCCACCCTGTTCCCCCAGCTCAAGGCCCTGGGCGGCGAGCGCCTGGAGCGCATCTTCTTCCTCGCCGCCAAGACACCGGGGCGCCAGCTGGCCCTGCACAGCCTGGCGACCCTGCGCGACAGCGTCGATGAACTGCCCCTGCGGGTGCTGGAGCTCACCGCCCGCGACAAGGCCTGCGAGCACCCCGGCAGCGCCTGCCACGGCGAGGCCTGCCCGCTGGCGCGGGGCTTCTACGACCGCCTGCCAGCCGCCCGCGCGGCCGCCGCCGAGCGTCGCTGGCTGGATCGCGCGGCCCTGCGCGAGGTGGCCCTGGCCCATGACGTCTGCCCCTACTACCTGGGCCAGGAGATGGCCCGCTGGAGCGACCTGGTGGTGGGCGACTACAACTACTACTTCGACCTCGGCGCCCTGCTCTTCGGCCTCACCCAGGCCAACCAGTGGCGCGTCGGCGTGCTGGTGGACGAAGCCCACAACCTGGTGGAGCGGGCCCGCGCCATGTACTCCGCCGAGCTGCGCCAGGGCGCGTTGAAGGCTCTGTGCAAGAGCGTGCCGGCGCCGCTGAAGAAGCCCCTGGAGCGGGTGCAGCGCAGCTGGAGCGAACTGAACAAGGCCCAGGTGGTGGATTACCAGGCCTACGACGAGCCGCCGCAGAAGCTGCTCGGCGCCCTGCAGAGCGCAGTCACCGCCATCACCGACCACCTCGCCGAACAGCCCGGCGCGCCGCTGGACCCGGAGCTGATGGCGTTCTATTTCGACGCCATGCATTTCGGCCGCATGGCCGAGCTGTTCGACCACCATTCGCTGTTCGACCTGAGCAAATACCAGGCGGGCAAGAGCAGCCGCTCCACCCTGTGCCTGCGCAACCTGGTGCCGGCGCCCTTCCTCGGCCCGCGCCTGGCCGGCAGCCGTTCCACAGTGCTGTTCTCCGCCACCCTCAACCCGCGCCGCTACTACGCCGACCTGCTGGGGGTGCCGGCCAACACGCCCTGGCTGGAGGTGCAATCGCCCTTCGCCGCCGAGCAATTGCAGGTACGCGTGGCGCGGCGCCTGTCCACCCGCTACCAGCACCGGGCGCAGTCGCTGGAGCCCATCGTCGAGCTGATGGCCGACCAGTACCACGAGCGCCCGGGCAACTACCTGGCCTTCTTCAGCAGCTACCAGTACCTGGAGCAGGTGGCCGCGCTGTTCGCCGAGCGCCACCCCTTCATTCCCGCCTGGAGCCAGTCACGGAGCATGGACGAAGGCGCGCGCACGGCCTTTCTCGAACGCTTCGCCGAGGGCGGGCGCGGCATCGGTTTCGCGGTGCTTGGCGGGGCTTTCGGCGAAGGCATCGACCTGCCCGGCGAACGCCTGATCGGCGCCTTCATCGCCACCCTCGGCCTGCCCCAGGTCAACCCGGTGAACGAGCAGTTGAAGCAGCGCATGGGTGCGATCTTCCAGGCCGGTTACGACTACACCTACCTCTACCCCGGCCTGCAGAAGGTGGTGCAGGCCGCCGGCCGGGTGATCCGCACCCAGGGCGACCGGGGCGTGGTGCACCTGATGGACGAACGCTTCGCCCAACCCGAGATCCGCCGCCTGCTGCCCACCTGGTGGCAGGTAGAGCCGGGCTGAGCCCAGGAACGACAAAGCCGGCCCAGGGGCCGGCTTTGTGTTTACGCCATCAGGGAATCAGAAACCCTCTCCCTTGGCGGCCTTCTCCAGCAGCAGGGCCGGCGGCTCGAAGCGTTCGCCGTACTGCTCGGCCAGGTACTTGGCGCGGGCGACGAAGTCCTGCACGCCGTACTGGTTGATGAACTGCAGGGCGCCACCGCTCCAGGCGGCGAAACCGATGCCGAAGATCGAACCGATGTTGGCGTCGGCGGTGGAGTGCAGCACGCCCTCCTCCACGCAGCGCACGGTCTCGATGGCCTGGATGAAAAGGATGCGGTCACGCACGTCCTCCGCCGGGATCTGCTGGTCGGCCTTCTCGAAGCGCGCTTTCAGCTCCGGCCACAGGCGCTTCTTGCCGCTGGCCGGGTACTCGTAGAAGCCACCGCCGGCGGCTTTGCCGGGGCGCTTGTACTCGTTGACCATCAGGTCGATCACGGCGAAGGCCGGGTGCTGCGGCAGCGCCTTGCCTTCGGCCTTGAGGTCGGCGGCGGTCTGGTTGCGGATGTGGGTCATCAGGCTCATGGAGACCTCGTCGGAGATCGCCAGCGGGCCCACGGGCATGCCGGCCTGGCGGGTCTCGTTCTCGATCATCGCCGCCGATACGCCCTCGCCGAGCATGGCGATGCCTTCGTTGGTGAAGGTGCCGAACACCCGCGAGGTGAAGAAGCCGCGGCTGTCGTTGACCACGATCGGGGTCTTCTTGATCTGCAGCACGTAGTCGAAGCCACGGGCCAGGGTCTCGTCCGAGGTCTTCTCGCCACGGATGATTTCCACCAGGGGCATCTTGTCGACCGGGCTGAAGAAGTGCAGGCCGATGAACTTCTCCGGCTTGGCCACGGCAGCGGCCAGGCCGGTGATCGGCAGCGTGGAGGTGTTGGAGGCGATCACCGCGTCGGCCAGTGCATGGGTTTCCGCGGCGGCGGTGACCTTGCCCTTGAGTTCGCGGTTTTCGAACACGGCTTCGATGATCAGGTCGCAGCCTTCGAAGTCGGCGTCATCCACGGTCGGCTTGATGCGGGCGAGGAAAGCGTCGCGCTTCTCGGCGCTCAGGTGGCCACGGGAGACCTTCTTGTCCAGCAGGCCGGCGGAGTACGCCTTGCCCTTCTCGGCGGCTTCGATGGAGACGTCCTTGAGCACCACCTCAATGCCGGCGGCGGCGGAGACGTAGGCGATGCCCGCGCCCATCATGCCGGCGCCGAGCACGCCCACTTTCCTGGTTTCATAGCGGGCCGGGCCCTTGGGACGGGAGCTGCCGGCGTTGATCTCGTTCAGCTGGAACCAGAAGGTGCCGATCATGTTCTTCGCCACCTGGCCGGTGGTCAGCTCGGTGAAGTAGCGCGCCTCGATCAGCTGGGCGGTGTCGAAGTCCACCTGAGCGCCTTCGACGGCGGCGCACATGATCTTCTCCGGTGCCGGGAAGCAGCCCTTGGTCTTGTCGCGCAGCACGCTCGGGGCGATGGCCAGCATCTGGGCCACGGCGGGAGTCGACGGGGTGCCGCCGGGGATCTTGTAGCCCTTCACGTCCCAGGGCTGCACGGCGCTGGGGTTGGCGGCGATGAAGGCGCGGGCCTTGGCCAGCAGCTCGTCGCGGCCCTTGGCAATGTCGTGGATCAGGCCGGCCTTGAGGGCCTGGTCCGGGCGCACCTTCTTGCCTTCGGCAAGGTACGGCAGCGCCTTCTCGATACCCAGCAGGCGCACCATGCGTACCACGCCGCCGCCACCGGGGAGCAGGCCCAGGGTGACTTCCGGCAGGCCGAGCTGGACGTGGCTTTCGTCCACGGCAATGCGGTGGTGGCAGGCCAGGCAGATTTCCCAGCCGCCGCCCAGGGCCGCGCCATTGATGGCGGCGACCACGGGCTTGCCGAGGCTTTCCAGGCGGCGCAGCTGGCCCTTGATCTTGAGGATCATCTGGTAGAAGCCGTTGGCATCAGCCTTGGTGACCTTGATCAGTTCGTTGAGGTCGCCGCCGGCGAAGAAGGTCTTCTTGGCGGAGGTGACGATGACCCCGGCGATGGAATCCTTCTCGGCTTCCAGGCGGTCCACGGTGGCGCCCATGGCCTCGCGGTACACCGCGTTCATGGTGTTGGCGCTCTGGCCGGGCATGTCGATGGTCAGGACGACGATGTTGTCCTGGCCTTTTTCGTAACGGATGGCGTCAGTCATTTTTTTTCAATCCCAATGTTCGGGGAGCGCATCAGGGACGTCGCGAGCTACGCGGCAGCAGCCCCTGATAGCTCCTTCAGATGCGCTCAATGATCGTGGCAATACCCATACCGCCGCCCACGCAGAGGGTGGCGAGGCCATAGCGCAGCTGGCGCTTCTCCAGCTCGTCGAGCAGGGTGCCGAGGATGGCGCAACCGGTGGCGCCCAGGGGGTGGCCCATGGCGATGGAGCCGCCGTTGACGTTGACCTTCTCCTCCGGCACGCCCATGTCCTTCATGAACTTCATCACCACCGAGGCGAAGGCTTCGTTGACCTCGAACAGGTCGATGTCGCCCACCGCCAGGCCGGCCTTGGCCAGGGCCTTGCGGGTGGCCGGTGCCGGGCCGGTGAGCATGATGGTCGGGTCGGTGCTGGTCACCGCGGTGGCAACGATGCGCGCGCGGGGCTTGAGGCCCAGTTCCTTGCCCTTGGCGGCGGAGCCGATGAGCATGGCGGCGGCGCCGTCGACGATGCCGGAGCTGTTGCCCGGGGTGTGCACGTGCTCAATGCGCTCGACATGGCTGTACTTGCGCAGGGCGGTGGCGTCGAAGCCCATCTGGCCCATCATCTCGAAGCTCGGCTTCAGCGCGCCGAGGCCTTCGAGGGTGGATTCGCCACGGATGAATTCGTCATGGTCCAGCAGCACGATGCCGTTCTGGTCAGTGACCGGCACCAGGGATTTCTTGAACGAGCCGTCGGCGCTGGCGCGGGCGGCCTTCTGCTGGGAGCGCAGGGCGAAGGCGTCGACGTCCTGGCGGCTGAAGCCTTCGAGGGTGGCGATCAGGTCGGCACCGATGCCCTGGGGCACGAAGTGGGTGTGCAGGTTGGTTTCCGGGTCCATGGCCCAGGCACCGCCGTCGGAGCCCATGGGGATGCGCGACATGGATTCCACGCCACCGGCCACCACCAGGTCTTCGAAGCCGGAGCGCACCTTCATCGCGGCGAGGTTGACGGCTTCCAGGCCCGAGGCGCAGAAGCGGTTGATCTGCTGGCCGGAGACGGTCTCGTCCCAGTCGGCCACCAGCGCGGCGGTCTTGGCGATGTCGGCGCCCTGGTCGCCCACCGGGGTCACGCAACCGAGCACGATATCGTCGACCTGGCTGGTATCCAGCGTGTTGCGCGCTTCCAGGGCCTTGAGCAGGCCGGCGATCAGGTTGACCGGCTTGACGCTGTGCAGCGCGCCGTCCTTCTTGCCCTTGCCGCGGGGCGTGCGCACCGCGTCGTAGATATATGCTTCGGTCATGGGGTTCTCTCTTGTCGTTAGGCAGAGGGGCCAGCCAGGGGCCGACCGCTGTGGGCTTACCTTAGCGGCACGCGGGCCGCACTCAATGACCGAACTGCTCAGTGCCATTGACTTCTGCGCTCAGACGAACGGTCACCTGACTCCCAGGTCAACGCGATGTGTCTGGCTCAAGGGTTGCCATCCACAGGCCCGGGGCGACCCGCGAACGGCGTTCTAAGCAGCGGGCTGTTGATCCCAAGCGTTCTAAAGGGCCGGGGAACCGGCCCCTAGAGTTGAGGTTGTCAGAGGTCGCTGCCGGGTTTTGCCGGGGCGGCTTTGTCCACCCACCGCCAAGGAGGCGGCCACGCCGACCGGCAGGCCGTTCACGCCCGACGCATGGCGCCTCCAACAAAAACAAAGGCACAAGGCTATGTTCAAACAGCCGAAAATGCGGCAAGCGAGCCTCATCGTATTCGCCACTACCGTCATCCTCATCCTCCCCAACCTGACCCGGCTGGTCAGCTGACAACGCGGGCATCGTCCTGTGCTGCGCACCGCGCCCTGCGGTCAACGCAGCGCAGGTAGCCACCAGGCCAGCAACAGCGGAATGGTCACGAACGACAACAGCGTCGAACACATCACCAGGCTCGCCACCTGCTCCGGCGAACGCCCGGCGCGCACCGCCAGCAGATAGTTGAACACCGCCACCGGCATCGCCGACTGCATCACCAGCACACCCAGGGTCAGCGGCTCCAGCTGCAATGCCAGGCCCACTCCCCAGCCCACGCCCGCACCGAAGAGGATGCGCAACGCCCCCTGCAGCAGGCCGCTGCCCAGGTGGCCGACGCGGATGCTGGCAAGGGACACGCCCAGGGTCAGCAGCATCAGCGGGATGGTCATGCCGCCCAGCAGCTCGATGGTGTTGGCCAGCCAGCGCGGCAGTGTCAGGTCGAAGAGGATCAGCGGAATGGCCAGGGCCAGGCTGATGACGATGGGGTTGATGAACAGCTTCTTCACCGAACGCTCGCTGCCCGAGAGCAGCAGCCCCAGGCTGAACTGCACCACCGCCAGGGCCAGGAAGAAGCCCACCGCCAGGGCCAGGCCCGGCTCGCCGAACGCGTAGAGCGCCACCGGCAGGCCCATGTTCCCGGAATTGGGGAACAGGAAGGCCGGCACCAGCACGCGCCAGTCCTGTTTCATGGCCCGGCTCAGGCCCAGGCCGATCACGCCCATCACCAGTGTGGTGAGCAGGCAGGCGATGGCGATCTGGCCGAAGGCGTGCTTGTCGATTTCCGCCTGGCTGAGGGTGGAAAGCACCAGGCTCGGCGTGCCCACGTTAAGAACCAGACGAGCGATAAAGTCTGTTGGGTAATTCTGCCCGGAACGTGCCCAGGCATAGCCGATGCCAGCAGTGATGAGGATCGGCGCCATGACGGCGAACAGCGCGGCCAGCATGGCCCGCTCCTTAGCCCGGAGGGGCGTGGAATGACGGAAAGGCCCGATCCTAACGGCTGGCGATGACCTCCGGCAATTGTGCTAGGGTCCAAGGGTTCTTGTTTTTCAGGGAGTTACACCATGCGCAAGATGCTCGCCACACTGGCCCTTTCCCTCAGCCTTCCCGCACTCGCCGCCGATGTCGACCAGGCCGCGGCGCTGGAAGCACTGAAGCAACCGGGCGCTGTGCTGATCGACGTGCGTACGCCGGAAGAAATCGAGGCAGGAGCCTTGCCCGGTGCCCGTTACATCGGCTTCGAAGACATTGGTACGAAAATCGCGGAACTGGCACCGGACAAGCAGACCCCTATCGTCCTCTACTGTCGAAGCGGTCGCCGCTCCGGCATCGCCCAGGACGATCTGCGTGCCAGGGGCTACACCAATGTGCAGAATGCCGGCGGCTACACCACCCTCAAGCCGATTCTGGACACACCCTGATGCGCCACCTGCTGTTCTGCCTGCTGTTGCTGACCCCTACCCTGCACGCCGCCGAGCTGCTGCTCGAATTGCCCGGCGGCACGCAGCGCTGGGACAGCGCCAGGCTGCTGGCCCACCCCCAGACGCGGGATATCGAGGTACCCGCCGACGTCGCCTACAAGCGCACCATGCATTACCGCGCCCTGCCCCTGGCGGCCTTGCTGGACGGGGTCGAACCCGGCCAGCACCTGCAAGCCGTGGCGCTGGATGGGTTCGCCGCCGAATTGCCCGCCACGCCCCTGCTCGCCAAGGAGGGCGCCCGGGCCTGGCTAGCGGTGGAAGACCCGGGCAAGCCCTGGCCACCCCTGGCCAAGGGCAAGCCCAGCGCCGGGCCCTTCTACCTGGTGTGGACGGACCCGCAGGCCGGCGGCATAGGCCCGGAACAGTGGCCCTTCCAGGTGGCGAAGTTGCGCTACCTGGCTGCGGTCGCCGAGCGCTTCCCCGCGCTGCTGCCGGCGAGCGATGCAAGCGCCGACATCCAGGCCGGCTTCGCCCAGTTCCAGAAGAACTGCCTGGCCTGCCACCGCCTCAACGGTGCCGGCGACGCCCAGTTCGGCCCCGACCTCAACCTGCCCTACAACCCCACCGAATACTTCGCCGAAGGCTTCCTCCAGCGCTACATCCGCGACCCGCAGGCCATGCGTCGCTGGCCGCAAGGGCGCATGCCCGCCTTCCCGGCTGCGGTGATCGACGACGCGCAGCTGGAACAGCTGGTCGCCTACCTGCGCCACATGAGCGGTCGCAAGACGCCGTGACGGCCCTCACGGACGGTGGCGGCCGGGCTTCTCCGCCAACCGCGCCGGCGCTACGCTCTCCCACCTGAACCGCCGGCCGGGAGAGCCAGCATGAGCACCGAGCTCCACGTCGAAAGCCTGGTCCTTCGCGGGGCCCGCAACGAGGCCCTCACCCCGGACCTGAACCTGCACCTGGACGCTTCCCGGCTCACCCTGGGCGAGCTGATCCGCCGGGTGGTGCTGCATGTCGTGGCCGAACAGACCACCGAGCGCTGGCTGGACCGCCTGCAGGCCAGCAGCGGCCCCGGCTACCTCAGCGAAGAAGACATCCGCCACCAGTCCGCCCGGGGCGCCATCAAGCTGCGCACCCAGGTGCCCGGCGCCCCACGGATAGACGCCGAAACCGAGGTGCAGCGCGCCCTGGATGGCTTCCGCCAGCGCCGCTACCGCGTCCTCCTCGACGGCCAGATGCTCCACGACCTCGACCACTCCCTCGACCTGCCCGCCCAGGCCCGGCTCACCTTCCTGCGCCTGGTCCCACTGGTGGGTGGTTAAGCCCATGACGAACGGACTCCCCATGCAGCATTACCAAGCCGACACCCGCCAGCAGGCCCGCATCGCCCTGCTCGATGCCTTCCTCGACCGCACCCTGGATGCCCTGCCCGAGCGCGACGCCCTGCTGGCCGAAGACGGCTACCAGCACCCGTTCTGGGACGAGGTCGACGGCCTCGCCCTGGCCGACGCCTTCCTCGCCGAAGCCGGCCCTGACGGCCAGCCCGCCCTGGTGGATGCCCTGGTCTTCCCGCGCATCTGGGGCCACGACGAGACTGAGCACCTCTACACCCGCCAGCGCCTGGCCCAGATCGCCAGCCACGCGGGCGTCACGGCGCACCCCGGCGCCTATGGCTTCCAGGCCCTGGAACGGCGTGTGCGGCACATGCTGACCCAGGCCTTCGAAGACAGCGACTACGCCCTGCAACCCGGCTTCAAGGCCCAGGCCCACTGGCACTACCCCACCGGCGCCTGGGTCTCGCCCGACCTGGAGGAATGCCTGGAGCTGCTCGCCGGCTACCCCGTCGACGGTGCCTGGCTGGACTTCGCCCAGTGGCTGCTCGGCGGCGATTGGGACCGCCCCAGCCCCGCCGAAGACGCTGACTACCCGCGCCTCGCCGAGGTCTACCAAGGCAAGGCAACGGAGGCCATCCGGCGCTTCGCCGTGGCCCTGGCCGAAGCCGGCCGCCTGGATGCGGCCCTGCACGAGCGCGCGGTGCACACCTGGGCAGACAGCCTGTGCACGCTGCCACCCCTCGTCCAAGGCGACAGCACGGGCGAGCAACAGCTCGACGCGCTCAACGCCGAGTTCGTCGATCACGCGCTGGCCCAACTGCCGGACAGCGCCACGCTGTTGCGAAGCCTGAT
The DNA here is from genome assembly GCF_032621735.1 of Pseudomonas sp. zfem005. Classification (NCBI taxonomy): domain Bacteria; kingdom Pseudomonadati; phylum Pseudomonadota; class Gammaproteobacteria; order Pseudomonadales; family Pseudomonadaceae; genus Pseudomonas; species Pseudomonas sp. zfem005. The sequence continues at coordinate 81,204 of NZ_JAVYJE010000009.1, forward strand.
CGATGAGCCCGGAATCTCCACTGCACAGTGGCTGCTGGCCGGCGTGCGCGAACTGTCGCGCCTCGATCTGGCGCCGGATGCCCTCGAAAGACACTACGAAAACCACCTGGGCCGGGTACTGACCGCCCTGCTCGACGTCGGCCAACTGGAAAAGGACGACGAGGCTGAACTGGCCAAGCAGCTCGCCGGCTTCCCCCGCGCCAGCCTGCTCACCGCCCTGCCCTACAGCGGCGCGGCCAGCGAAGCGGTGCTGGACGCCCTCAGCTGGAGCGACCTGAAGCCCCTGCAACGCCTCTACCTCGACCTGGCGCTGGCCGTCGACCACAGCGGGCGACTGGTGGAAGACCTGCAAAGCAGCGATGACCCGGAGCTGGGCGTGGTGGACCGCCCCGCCCTGCAGGCCGCCCTGGACCAGGCCGACGCCGGGCACCTCACCGACTACCTGGCCACCCTCGACGGCACGCCCTGGGCCTTTCCCAATACCCGCCTGCTGCTGGACGCCTTCCGCGGCCTGGAGCGCAAGGCCCTGGAGAAGAAGCTGCAGCGCCACGCCCAGGCCGCCCTGCGCGCCTACGGCCTGCTGCCCATCAGCGGCGCGGACGAAACCCGCGAGCGCTACCTGGCCCTGAAGCGTTATCACCGCGAAGTGGAACGCTACGGCGCCGAGCGCCAGGCCAACTCCCAGGCCGCCATCCAGGCCGGGCTGGAGAACCTCGCCCGCACCGCCGGCTACGGCGACGCCACCCGCCTGGAATGGGCGATGGAAGCGGAGATCGCCGAACAGACCCCGGACCGCCTGCGCCTGGACGGCTACGACCTGTGGTTGGAATTGCAGGGGCTCAACCCGGTCATGGTCGCCAGCAAGGACGGCAAGCGCCTGAAGTCCGTACCCCCCGCCCTGCGCAAGCACGAAGGCCTGGCCGAGCTGAAGACCCTGCAGGCCCGCATGAAGGACCAGATCCGCCGCTTCCGCCTGACCCTGGAAGCCATGATGGCGCGGGGCGAGGCCCTGGAGCTGACGCAGCTGCGCCAGCTGCTGCGCATGCCGGCGGCGCGCCTGCTGCTGGACCACCTGGTGCTGCGCGACGGTGACGGCCTGCTGGGCTGGCTGGACGGCGACGCCTTCACCCTCTGCCCCCTGGCGGGACCGGCCCGTGCCATCGACGGCCCGCTGCTGATCGCCCACCCCCTGCACCTGTTCGAAGCCGGGGCGCTCTCCGCCTGGCAGAAGGCCCTGGTGGCCCAGCGCCGGGTGCAGCCGTTCAAGCAGGTGTTCCGCGAGCTGTACCTGCTGACCCCGGCCGAGCGGGAGAACGGCCTGAAGTCCCTGCGCTTCGCCGGCCATGTGCTGCGCAGCGCCGTGGCCGCGCGCCTGCTGCGGGCCCGGGGCTGGACCACCCACGACGGCGAGGAAGTGTTCCGCAACTGGGGCCAGGGCCTGTACGCCTTCGTCAACTTCCCCGATGCGCAGCGCTACCTGCCCCTGACCGAGGCCATCACCCTGCGGGAGGTTGAGTTCGTCCGCGACCGCGCCGCCCTGCCGCTGGAGGAGGTGCCGCCGCTGCTGTTCTCCGAAACCCTGCGCGACGCCGACCTGATCGTCTCGGTGGCCTTCACCGGCGAGACCGCCAGCCACGCCGGCAGCGCCGAGACCATCCAGCGCCGCGCCGAGCTGGTACAGGCACTGGTGGCCGACCTGGGGCTGGCCAACGTGCGCTGCGAAGGCCACCACGCCCACATCACCGGCAGCCGCGCACGCTACCGGCTGCACCTGGGCAGCGGCGTCATCCACATCGAACCGGGCAACTACCTGTGCATCGTCCCTGCCGGCAAGCCGGCGGATGACCTCTACCTGCCCTTCGCCGACAGCGACGCACGCACCAGCGAGATCATCAGCAAGCTGTTCCTGCTGCTGGACGACGGGGCGATCGACGACCCCAGCATCCTCGAACAGATCCGCCGCAGCGAAGTGCCGGCCTAGGGACGGGCGCAACCCGTAGGAGCGAATTCATTCGCGATAAAGCCGGCACCCTGCCCGCCCTTCTCGCAGTCCGTAGGGCGGGTGAAACCCGCGTGGCCTCGTGCACGGTCCTTGTCGGGTTGCACCCGACCTACAGGCACCCACAGCCGGTGCCGTAGTTTGGCGCCGAGCGCAGCGAGGCCCAACGCAGCGATGCCCAGCCTGGCAACCCTGTAGGGGCGAATTCATTCGCCCGCTCTTTCGCGCCCCCCGTGACTTCGCCGTCAGACGTTGTACTCCGCCGGCGGCGCCGGCAGCTTCTCCAGCACCTCGTGCAGGCCGGCGGCCCATTGGCGGCGCACGCCTTCGTAGTACTCGTCGTCTTCGGTGACGCGGTAGCCGGCGGGGAGGATCAGGCTGTCGGTGTGGTAGACCAGCAGGTCCAGCGGCATGCCCACCGAGAGGTTACTGCGGATGGTGGAGTCGAAGGAGACCAGCGCGCAGCGCAGTGCCTCCTCCAGGCTGGTGTCGTGCTTGAGGTTGCGATCGAGGATCGGCTTGCCGTACTTGCTCTCCCCCAGTTGCAGGAAGGGCGTGTCCTCGGTGGCCTGGATGAAGTTGCCCTGGGGGTAGATGCTGTACAGCGCGGGCGGCTGGCCGGCGATCTGCCCGCCGACCAGGAACGAACAGGTCAGGTCGGTGTTGCCCGCCAGCGGCGCGCCGTCGCGGGCCACCACTTCGCGGATGGTCTCGGCGACCAGGGCGGTGGCGTCGTAGAGCGTGGGCACGCTGTCGAGGTTCACCAGGGTGCTGCCCAGGCGCTGCTTGAGCAGGTTGACCACCGATTGCGAGGTGGCCAGGTTGCCCGCCGTCTGCAGCACGATCAGGCGTTCGCCCGGCGTGCCGAAGGTGAAGAGCTTGCGGAAGGTGGCGATGTGGTCGATGCCCGCGTTGGTGCGCGAATCGGAAACGAACACCAGGCCATCGGCAAGGTGCATGGCGACGCAGTAGGTCATGGTTCTCTCCCGTTTTTATATGCCCCCCGCCTCCCCCGCGCCTTGCGCTTCGGCATCACCGGCCCGTGCCTGCCGGGATGGCAGGCGGGCAGTCGAATGACCGGTGATGCGGCGAGAAGTCCTGTGACGCGTGTTACTGCTGTTCCTGGACCATCAGCAACGGCGGTACGGCGACGTCCGCACGTGCGTGCATCTGCTCGCCGCCGCCACGGCGCATGCCGCGCACCGGGCAGGCGTCCAGATAGTCCAGGCCGACGGCGAGCTTGAGGTGGCGCTCCGGGCGGGACAGACGGTTGGTGACGTCGAAGCTGTACCAGGCATCGCCCAGCCAGGCTTCCGCCCAGGCGTGGCTGACCAGGTGGGCGTTGTTCTCCTTGTACAAGTAGCCGGAGACGAAGCGCGCCGGCACGCCGAGGGTGCGGGCGCAGGCGAGGAAGGCGTGGGTATGGTCCTGGCAAACCCCCGCGCGACCGGCGAAGGCCTCGGCGGCGGTGCTGTCCACGGCGGTGACGCCGGTCTGGTAGTCGATGTGCTCGTGCAGCGCGTCCATCAGGGTGATCAGGCCGCTGCGCTCTGGCCGCAGCTGGCAGTGGGTGTGGGCGAAGGCACGCAATGCCTCGTCCGCCGCAGTCAGGCGGGTGGAGCGCAGGAAGGGCAGCGCCGAGAGCTTGTCGTGCTCGGCCTCGCTGTGCTCGTCGATCTCCACCTGGCCACGGGCGCCGATGACGATGGCCTCGTGGGGTTCATCCAGGGTCAGCACGTGGAGGATGTTGCCGTAGGGGTCGATCTGCGCGCGCACCGGGCGTGGCAGGTCGAGCTGCCAGCTGAGGATGTGCTGGCGCTCGCTGTCGTGGGGCGTCAGGCGCAGGTACTGGATGCTCGCGCGAACCTGGTCGTCGTAGCGATAGGTGGTTTCGTGGCGGATGGACAGTTTCATACGGCCTCCAGATAAGAGCTGTGGATCGCTCTGGCCAATTGGCGAACCAGCAGAATGAAGTCGGTGAGCCAGCCGTGCAGGCCCTCACCGAGGATCTCGTCGATGCTCGTGTAGCGCAGGCGTGCATCCAGCTCGGCGGCCAGGCGCTGGGCCGGCCGGCCGTTCTCGCCGGGCAGGCTGGAGAGGATCAGGTTGAGCTCCTCCATGCAGGCCCGCAGGGAGCGCGGCACATCGGGGCGCAGCAACAGCAGCTCGGACACCTGGCGCGCACCGGGCGAGCCACGGAAGACTTCCGTGTACGCCTCGAAGGACGACAGCGCGCGGAGCAAGGCGCTCCACTGGTAGTAGCCACGTGCGGACGTATCGCTGACCTCCTCCGCCTCCTCGCCGAGCATCTCGTAGCGTGCATCGAGCAGGCGCAGCGTATTGTCCGCACGTTCTATGAAGGTTCCGAGACGGATGAAGCGGTAGGGGTCGTGGCGCATGATGGTGCCGAAGGTGGCGCCGCGGAACAGGTGCGAACGCTCCTTGACCCACTCGCAGAAGCGCTTGATGCCATAGCGCCCCAGGCCCTCGCCGGCGATGCCGCGCATCTCCAGCCAGGTGGCGTTGATGTTCTCCCACATGTCGGCGGTGATGCGGCCGCGCACGGCATGGGCGTTGGTACGGGCGGCCCCCAGGCAGCTGTAGATGCTCGCCGGGTTCTCCGCATCGAGGGCAAAGAAGTGCAGCATGCGCTCGGCGTGGAGCTGGCCGTGGCGGGTCAGGTAGGCGTCCAGGGTGCCGGTGATCAGCAGCGGCATGGCCAGCTCTTCCAGGCCATCGCCACGGCCGTCCTGGGGCATCAGCGACAGCGAGTAACTCACATCGAGCATGCGCGCGAGGTTCTCGGCGCGTTCCAGGTAGCGCGACATCCAGTACAGATCGGAGGCAGTACGGCTCAGCACGGGTCAGTCCTCCACGATCCAGGTGTCTTTGGTACCGCCGCCCTGCGACGAGTTGACCACCAGCGAGCCTTCGCGCAGCGCGACGCGCGTCAAGCCGCCCGGCACCAGGCGCGTTTCGCGGCCGGAGAGGACGAACGGGCGCAGGTCGATATGCCGCGGGGCGATGCCCTTCTCGACGAAGGTCGGGCAGGTGGAGAGGCTCAGCGTGGGCTGGGCGATGTAGGCCTCCGGGCGCGCCTTGAGGCGTTCGCGGAAGGCTTCGATCTCGGCCTTGGTGGCGGCCGGGCCGACCAGCATGCCGTAGCCGCCGGAGCCCTGGGTTTCCTTCACCACCAGTTCCGGCAGGTTGGCCAGCACGTGGGACAGCTCCTCGGGCTTGCGACACTGCCAGGTGGGCACGTTGGCGAGGATGGGCTCCTCGTCGAGGTAGAAGCGGATCATGTCGCCGACATAGGGGTAGACCGACTTGTCGTCCGCCACCCCGGTGCCGATGGCGTTGGCCAGCACCACGTTGCCGGAGCGGTACGCCGCCAGCAGGCCGGGCACGCCGAGCATGGAATCCGGGTTGAAGGCCAGCGGGTCGAGGAAGGCATCGTCGAGGCGACGGTAGATCACGTCCACCGGCTGCGGGCCGGAGGTGGTACGCATGTAGACGCGGTCGTCGCGGACGAACAGGTCGGCGCCCTCCACCAGTTCCACGCCCATCTCGCGGGCAAGGAAGGCGTGCTCGAAATAGGCGCTGTTGAAACGCCCCGGGGTGAGCACCACGACGCTGGGGTTATCCAGCGGGCTGGAGCTCTTGAGGGTCTCCAGCAGCAGGTTCGGGTAGTGGTCGATGGGGGCTACGCGCTGGGCCGAGAACAGCTCGGGGAACAGGCGCATCATCATCTTGCGGTCTTCCAGCATGTAGCTGACGCCGCTGGGAGTGCGCAGGTTGTCTTCGAGCACGTAGTAGGTGCCATCGCCGTCGCGCACCAGGTCCACGCCGGCGATATGGGCGTAGATGTCGCGGTGCAGGTCCAGGCCCTGCATGGCGATCTGGTAGCCCTCGTTGGCCAGCACCTGCTCGGCCGGGACGATGCCCGCCTTGATGATGCGCTGGCCGTGGTAGAGGTCGGCGAGGAACATGTTCAGCGCCTTGACGCGCTGGATGCAGCCGCGTTCGACGACGCGCCACTCGCTCATGGGGATGGAACGGGGAATGGTGTCGAAGGGGATCAGGCGCTCGGTGCCCTGCTCGTCCCCGTAGAGGGTGAAGGTGATGCCTGCCCGGTGGAACAGCAGGTCGGCTTCGCGCCGCCTCTGGGCAAGCAGTTCCTCGGGGGTATCGGCCAACCAGCGGGCGAATTCCCGATAATGCGGACGACAGTCGCCGTTCGCGTCATACATTTCGTCAAAAAAGGTGCGGGCCATGCCGGACTCCTTGTCACCACCGACCATCTTGCAGTCGCAAGCCTCGTGCCAGCGACTCAACCCTATACGTATCAATGACTTGCAATCAGCCACTCGCCACCGCGCACTGCCTTGGTGCAGGCGGTAGAGCGGAACGGTGACTACCGCCCCGTTTGGCGGCGATACGAATTAGGACGGGGGCCTGCGCGTACTTGTTCCCTATTTCTTCGCTTATCGCGAATGCGCCCACGCAAGCAGTCTAGGACACGCCCGCGCGCCTGCCCGGCGCCATCGGTAACCGCGCTTGTCAGGCCACAGGCCCCGAACTACGCTGGCTTGAGCACCTCCCGCCTCAAGGCCCGCCGCTCCGGCGTCCGCCGCCCAGGCTCCGCCCGCAGCCGCAACAGGAGTCGACCATGCCTTTCATCCGGACCACCCTCCCGGCCTTCGCCTGCGCCAGCCTGTTGCTCAGCGGCGCGCTGCAGGCCGCCGAACCCCTCAAGCAGCTCGGCGAGGGCGAAGGGGCGCTCGACATCATTGCCTGGCCCGGCTACATCGAGCGCGGCGAAACCGACAAGGCCTACGACTGGGTCACCGCCTTCGAGAAGGACAGCGGCTGCAAGGTCAACGTGAAGACCGCCGCCACCTCCGACGAGATGGTCAGCCTGATGGCCAAGGGCGGCTACGACCTGGTCACCGCCTCGGGCGATGCCTCCCTGCGCCTGGTGGCGGGCAAGCGCGTGCAGCCGATCAACGTCGCGCTGATCCCCAACTGGAAGAACCTCGACGACCGGCTCAAGGACGCCCCCTGGCACAGCGTGGCCGGGCAGCACTTCGGCACGCCCTACCAGTGGGGGCCGAACGTGCTGATGTACAACACCCAGGTGTTCCCCAAGGCGCCGACCAGCTGGAAGGTGGTGTTCGAGGAAACCACCCTGCCCGACGGCAAGAGCAACAAGGGCCGCGTGCAGGCCTATGACGGCCCCATCTACATCGCCGACGCCGCCCTTTACCTGCGCACCACCCGGCCCGAACTGGGCATCGGCGACCCCTATGCGCTGAACGAAGAGCAGTACGCCGCCGTGATCGCCCTGCTGCGCGGCCAGCAGCCGCTGATCCACCGCTACTGGCACGACGCGACGGTGCAGATGAGCGACTTCAAGAACGAAGGCGTGGTCGCCTCGGGCTCCTGGCCCTACCAGGTCAACGCCCTGCGCGGCGACAAGCAACCCATCGCCTCCACCATTCCCGTGGAGGGCTCCACCGGCTGGGCCGACACCACCATGCTGCACGCCGAGGCCAAGCACCCGACCTGCGCCTACAAATGGATGAACTGGTCCCTGGAGCCCAAGGTGCAGGGCGATGTGGCCGCCTGGTTCGGCTCGGTGCCGGCGGTGCCCAAGGGCTGCAGCGGCAGCGAACTGCTCGGCGCCGGCGGCTGCGCCACCAACGGCTACGACCAGTTCGACAAGATCGCCTTCTGGAAGACACCCCAGGCCAAGTGCGGCGACGGGCAGTGTGTGCCCTACAGCCGCTGGACCCAGGACTACATCGCGATCATGGGTGGGCGTTAGCGGGCCTTCCCGGGGCGCCGCGCGACCCTCTTCGCGAATGAATTGGCTCCCACCCCGGGCCTGACCGCTGCGTAGGGTGGAGGTCGCTTTTTACCTCCACCAGGCGGGGTCGATTACGGCATGGCGTCGGGCCGGCAAGAGAGCGGCGGCGCTGCGCACCGCTTGGCGAATGAATTCGCCCCTACAGGGTCTGCGCCTGATGTAGGTCGGGTGCAACCCGACAATGGTGCGTAACGCCGCGGGTTTCACCCGCCCTACGAACTGTTGCGCGAAGCACTCGACGCCCTGCCGTAGGGTGGGCCGGGCGGCGCTCCGCTTCAGCCCACCGGAACCCAACGCTAGGCGCTCAAGGCGGGGGCCATGCGCAGGGGCTGATCCTGGAAGGCCAGGTCCAGCCAGCGGCGGTAGAACCCCTCCGCCACCCCGTGCAGCGCCTCCACCTTGGCCGGCAGGTCGGTGAGCATGCGGCCCTTGGCCTGCTGGCTGGGCTGGGTCTCGTCGAGCAGGTGGGCCCAGTCGGTCAGCCACAGCTGCACCAGTTCCTCGGTCATTTCCGGGTGGCCTTGCAGGGCCAGCACCTTGTCGCCCCAGGCGAAGCCCTGATTCGGGCACCAGGGGCTGTCGAACAGCCATTGGGCGCCGCTGGGCAGGTCGAAGGTGTCGCTGTGCCACTGGTAGACCGGGAACTGCATGGGCAGGTGCGCCACCCAGGGGTTGCCCACCGCCAGTGCGCGTTTCTCCAGGGGCTGCCAGCCGATCTCGGTGTAGGGCATGCGGTGCACCGCGGCACCCAGCGCCCGCGCCAGCAACTGGCCACCGAGGCAGTGGCCGATGATGGGGATGTCCCGCGCGATGAAATGCCGCAGCGCTTCGATTTCTGCCTCGATCCAGGGCAGTGGGTCGTTCACGCTCATCGGCCCGCCCATCACGGCTACCGCTTTCGGGCGGTCGAGGTCATAGCCCTGCAACTCGCCCTGGTCCACGCGCAGCACCGTGAAGGCCCGCTGCTCCGCGTCCAGCAGGCTCGCGAGGTGGCCGGGCGGGCAGAAATCCGCGTGGGTAAGAATCAGGATATCGGTCATGTGAACCCTCCGTTTCCGCAGTCTGAGGCAAAGCCCGTGCCGAGGTCGAGTCAGGAAAATGTAAGTTTTCCGACTGCGGAAACGGCACCGGCCAGCACGAGGCTGGCCGGTGATTGCACAAGGGAACGGGAATTCAGCGCGCGGGCGCCGCCAATTCCTGGGTCACGCCCCATCCATCCAGGGTTCCGCCCAGTGGTACGACCAGCTCCTCCAGGTCGTGCTCGAAATCACCGATACCGGAATGGGTGGCATACATGACCTTGCTCACCTGCAGGTGCCAGGCCCCGTCGTCACGGGGGGAAACCTGGGCATTCAACCACTCGCCACTGAATTTTCGCGCCGCCATCCGGGCCCGGTCCTCGTCGGGGAAGATGGCGTAGAACTCGATGGGGTGCACACGGGCGAAATCGAAACCGCCCTCTTTCATGCGGCGCAGAACATTGCTGCTGACGTCATCGTGGAAGGTTGTGCTCATGGTTACGACCTCCTCTCTGGCGATTGATGAGTTTCGCTTGTAGACGGCCGAAGGATTCGGCCTCGCGACGCCCGGCGGCGCCGCCACGGGGCTGCCCCACGGACGCGGGACACGGCCCTGGCCAGGCCCGCGAAAGCGGAACCGGCCGCTGCTTCAGCTCACGCACAACGATCTACTGCATCAGCATGCAGGGTAGCGTCAGCTCGGCCGGTCTGCCCGCCGGAGGGCGAATTTTCCCGCCCCCGGCACGACGGGCGGCATTCAGGCGTCGCCGGACGAAACCGCCCGTCGCTCCGCCAGCCCGCCAAGGCCGATGGCCCCCAGCACCAGTGCCATGCCCAGCGCCTGACCGGCATCCAGCCCCTCGCCCAGCAGCAAGCCGCCCACCAGCACCGCGCCCACCGGCATCAACCCGGTGAACAGCCCGGCCACGCTGGCCTGTACCTGGCTGATGCCGCGGTACCAGAGGAGGAAGGACAGCACGCTGGCGCTCAGCGCATAGAACAGCACCCAGCCCCAGGTCGCCGGACTTATCGCCAACCCGTCCAGCGCGCGCCCCTGATACAGCGCCAGTGGCAGGAGCAGCAGCAAACCGGCGAGGTTCACGCCGAAGGCCATGGCCCAGGGATGCAACGCCAGGGACAGGCGCCGCGAGTAGATGGCGAAGATCGCCTCCGCCAGCACCGCGCCCAGCACCAGGGTATTACCCAGCACGCTACCGATGCCGCCCTCACCTGCGCCCAGCAGATTGAGCAACGCGATACCGGAGACCGCGAGAAGGATCGCCAGCACACTCTGGGCGCCGATCTGCTCACGCAGCCAGAACCAGGCCAGCAGCGCCACCACGCTCGGCGTCGCGCTGGTGATGATGCCCGCACTGGTGGCACTGGTGTGCTGCACGCCGTAGAGCATGAACAAGCTGAACAGGAAGCAGCCGAAGAACGCTTGCAGAAACAGCCCCTTGCCGGCCGTGGCATCCAGACCCCGGCGCACCCTGGACGACAGCATGCCCGGCGCCAGTACCAGGGTGGCGATGAGAAAGCGCAGGCAGGCGAAAACGAACAGCGGCACCTCGGCCAGCACCAGCTTGCCGATGGCGATATTGCCGCCGACCAGCAGCATGGACAGGGCGAGACAAACGTAAGCAAACCAGGGGGTCATGGAAAGCCTCCTTGCGGGGCGCACCAGGGAGGTGCGGCCGGCCAGACTATCCGGTGCCGGCCCGCAAAACCATCCGAGCTCAACCCGGCGTGCAGGGTCTCAGCGCGCCCTATTCCCGGCTCAACCAACCCATGATCAGCCGGCTGATCCAGGGCGGCGACACCTGCCCGGACCAGTACATCAGCTTGAACAGCGCGCTGATGGGCCGGTGCACGGCGGCGCCATGGGCCTGCTGCCAGGCCGCTTCGGCGACGTCCTCGGCCTTGAGGTTGACCCCCAGGCGGCGCAGGGTCGGCGGCTCGAAGCGCTGGCTCTCGACCATGGGCGTGCGCACGAAGGGCGGCATCAGGTCGCCGACACGGATGCCATGGCGGCGCCACTCCAGCTCCAGGCCCTCGGTGAAACCGCGCACGGCGAACTTGGAGGCGGAGTAGCTGGCCATGTGCGGCGTGCCGTAGAGCCCCGATGCCGAGCCCATGTTGATGACCTGGGCGTCGGCGGTGGCCTTGAGGTAGGGAAAGGCCGCGTGGGTCATCTGCACCAGGCCCAGCACGTTCACCGCGAGGATGCGCGCGTGCTCGGCCATGTCGATCGCCTCGAAGTGGCCGAAACGCAGCAACCCCGCGCAGTTGAACAGCAACCGCAGCTGGCCGTCGTGGCGCCCGCAGAAGTCCGCCAGGGCGCCTTCGACGGCGGCCAGGTCGGTGACGTCCAGGGCCTGGTACCAGAGCCCGCCCAGCTCGGCGGAGAGTTCCTCCAGGGGCTGCGGGGCGATGTCCAGCAGGCCCACCGTCCAGCCCTTCTCGTGGAACAGCCGCGCGGTGGCCCGGCCGATGCCGGAGGCGGCCCCGGTGATCAGGATGTTGTGCATTTCAGACCCCCTCGCCGCTGCGGGCACGGATGAAGGCGAGGATGCTGGCCAGCGCCTGGTCGGCGGCCCGCAGCATGCCGGCGTGGGCCTGGAACACGTGCCACAGGCCGGGGTAGCGCTCCAGGCGCACCGGCACCCCGGCGGCCCTCGCCGCCTCCGCCAGGCGCAGGCTGTCGTTGAGCAGCAATTCGTCCTCGCCCACCTGCACCAGGATCGGCGGCAGGCCGGCCAGGTCGGCGTAGATCGGCGACAGGCCGGGGTCGCGGCGGTCCAGCCCCGCCGGGGCGTAGAGGCTGATGGCCTGCTCCATCCACAGCGGGTTGAGCAGCGGATCGCCCGCCGGCGGCTGGTGCATCTGCTCGCCGCTGAAGTCGGTGACCGGCGACAACAGCACCAGCCCTGCCGGCTGTGGCAGCCCCTGGCGCGCCAGCTCCAGGGCGGTGATCAGGCTGAGGTTGCCACCGGCGGAGTCGCCGCCGATGAAGATGCGCTCGCTGGCGTAGCCCTGGGCCAACAAGGCACGGTAGGCGGCTACGGCATCCTGGCGGGCGGCCGGGAACGGGTGCTCGGGCGCCAGGCGGTAATCCAGCGCGCAGACGGCGAACCCGCCCCGCCGCGCCAGGGTGGCGGTGATGGCGCGGTGGGTGGAGGCGGCGCCGATCAGGAAGGCGCCGCCATGCAGGTAGAGCAGCACGCTGCCGTTGTCGCTTACCGGGCGGTGCCATTCGCAGGGCACGCCGCCGAGGCTGTCGCGGCTGCGGGTGACGCCGCGCATCGACACGGGCGTGGCCGTCAGCGCGCGGATCACCGCCCGCTGCCCGGCGATGGGCATCGGCGGGCGCACCAGGCCCCGGAACAGCACCCGCAAGCCCCCGCGCAACACCGCACGCAGCAGCGGCTGGCCGGCATCGGGGGCGATGAAATCAACGGACGCATTCATAGTGGTCGAGCTCCGGTTGGCGGGTCTGTTGGCGGTAGGTCAGGGTGAAGCCGGGCCAGTTGTTGGTGTTGCGGCCATCGGCGGTCTTGTACCAGCTGTTGCAACCGCGCTCCCACACGGTATGGCGCACGGCGTGCTGCAGCTTGTCGTTGAAGCGACGCTGCACCTCGGGCTTGAGGTCCATGTAGCGCAGGCCGTCGCACTTCAGCGCGTGCAGGCAGCCGAGCACGTAGGCGAACTGGCTTTCCAGCATGTAGAGGATGGAGTTGTGCCCCAGGTTGGTGTTCGGCCCGTAGAGGATGAACAGGTTGGGGAAGCCGCTGACGCTGATGCCCAGGTAGGCTTCGGCACCCTCGCGCCAGGCCTCGTTGAGGTCGCGCCCGCCACGCCCGCGAATGCTCATGGGGGCGAGGAAGTCGGTGGCGGCGAAACCGGTGCCGTAGATGATCGCGTCGACTTCGCGCTCGCGACCATCGGCGGTGAGCACACCGCGTTCACTGATGCTGGCGATGGCCTGGTCCACCAGCTCGACGTTGTCCTGGGCCAGGGCCGGGTAGAAATCGTTGGAGATGAGGATGCGCTTGCAGCCCAGTGGGTAGTCCGGCTGCAGGCGCCGGCGCAGCTCGGGGTCGCGGATGCCCCGCGCCAGGTGCAGGTGGAAGCTCAGGCGCATGGCCTTCATCAGCGGCGGGAACACGGTGAAGGCCAGGGCCCGCGCCTCGTGCTGGACGTACTTGAGCAGGCGGTCGACCTTCTGCAGCGCCGGCAGGCGCTTCATCAACGCCAGCTCCCAGGGGCGGTAGGCGCGGTCGGGCTTGGCGATCACGTAGGCGGCAGAGCGCTGGAACAGGTGCAGCTGCGCCACCTTGCGGGCGATCTGCGGCACGAACTGGATGGCGCTGGCACCGGTGCCGATCACCGCCACGCGCTTGCCGGCCAGGTCGTAGTCATGGTTCCAGCGCGCCGAATGGAACACCTCGCCGCTGAAGTTCTCGATGCCGGGCAGGCGCGGCACCGCCGGGCGGTTCAGCTGGCCGCAGGCACTGACCAGGGCCTGGGCGCTGAAGTGCTCGCCCGTCGTGGTCTCCACCCGCCACAGCGCCGCCGCCTCGTCGAAGCTGGCGGAGGCCACCTCGGTGGCGAAGCGGATGCGCCGGCGCAGGCCGTGGCGCTCGGCGCACTGCTGCTGGTAGGCGTGGATCTCCGCCTGGGGCGCGAACTTGCGCGACCAGTCGAGCTTGGGCTCGAAGGAGAAGGAGTAGAGGTGCGAAGGCACGTCGCAGGCGGCGCCGGGGTAGGTGTTGTCGCGCCAGGTACCGCCCAGGTCGTCGGCCTTTTCGAGGATGAGGAAATCCTCGATGCCGCATTGCTGCAGGCGGATGGCCAGGCCGAGGCCGCCGAAACCGGCCCCGATGATCAGCACGCGCAGAGGCGCCGGGTGCTGGGGATTGTTGTTCATTGTTATCTCCCATGTTCGCCGCAACCGCCGGGGACCAGGCCAGCCAGCGTGCGGATGAACGGATGCTAATGCGCGGCGGCGCACGCTGTTTATGGCATCATCGGACAGCGAATTGTGCTTTTCGGACAGAAGCCCCCGTTCAACCGCCCAGGACCGCGACCACCATGCACCACACCGCCCACTGGCCACCCCGCCGCAGCGCCATCAGCGTGCAGTTGCTCACCCAGTTCGGCCTCGACCACGGCCTGTCCGTGGAACGCTGCCTGGCCGGCACCGGCCTGGACTGGAACGCCCTCGCCGACCCCGGCGCCGAGGTCAACGCCGACCAGGAGCTGGCCCTGGTGCGCAACATCGTCCAGGCGCTGGGGCACATGCCCGGTATCGGCCTCAAGGCCGGCCGCCGCTACCACCTCAGCACCTATGGCATCTGGGGCTTCGCCCTGCTCAGCAGCCCCACCTACCGCAGTGCCGCCGAACTGGGCCTGCGCTACCTCGACCTGACCTATGCCTTTCACAGCATGCGCCTGGAAGAACACGGCGACGAAGCGCACCTGGTGCTCGAAGGGCGCGGCCTGCCCGAGGACCTGCGCGGCTTCCTGCTGGAGCGCGACATTTCCGGCGCCCTCAGCGTGCAGCGCGACCTGAACAACGCCGACCTGCCGCTGACCCGCGTCAGCCTGGCCCTGCCCGAGCCGGCCGACCCCACGCCCTACCGCGAGCTGCTGGGGGTGACGCCGAGCTTCGCCGCAGCGGAGAACCGCATGGTCTTCGCCCGCGCCCTGCTCGACCTGCCGCTGCCTGGCGCCAACCCCCAGGTGGCGCAGCAGTGCGAGGCCCAGTGCAAGGCACTGCTGGCCCGCCGCCGGGTGCGTGCCGGGCTCGCCGGGCGCATCCGCGATCGCCTGCTGTCGCAGCCCGGCCAGGTGCCGGACATGGAGCGCATCGCCACCGAACTGCACATGACCTCGCGCACCCTGCGCCGCCGCCTGGACGCCGAGGGCACCTCCTTCCGCCAGCTGCAGGAAGAGGTGCGCAATGCCCTGGCCGAGGAACTGCTGGCCGCCGATGGCATCCGACTGGAAGAGATCGCCGAACGCCTCGGCTATGGCGAGCTGTCCAACTTCATCCATGCTTTCAAGCGCTGGAAGGGCATCACGCCCGGCCAGTACCGCAGCCAACTCCAGCCCCGGAACGCTCTTTCATGAGATACGCCCTCGCCCTGCCCCTGCTGCTCGCCGCCGGCCCGCTGCTGGCCCAGACCCTGGAAACCCCCGGCTACCGCATCGAGATCATCGACCAGTGCGAGGAAGGCACGGTCGGCTGCGACAACATGCTCTATCGCGGCACCAGCAAGAAGAACGGCAACACCCTGGAGCTCAAGGGCCGCCAGTTGATGCGCCTGTGCGCCGACGGCGTCACCCCCTGCCACTCCCTGGGCTACGAGTTCAACAACGGCGATACCCGCTACTTCGTCGGCGAGGACGGCCACCTGAGCGTGACCCGGGGCGAGCGCACCCTGGTGGACCAGCAAGGGGAGTGGCGTTGATGGGCCAGGCCGACGACTACGCCGTGGTACCCGCCGAGCCGCGCCACCTGGCAGCCCTGGCCGAGATCGAACGCGCCGCCGCCAGCCTGTTCCCGGAGGGCGTCATTCCCGAGCTGCTGCGGGAGGCCACCGTGCCCCAGGCGCTGCTGGCCCAGGGGCAGGCCGAAGGCCGCCTGTGGGTGGCCCAGGACAGCGGCGGCATGGCCGTGGGCTTCGCCCTGGTGGAGGTGCTCGGCGGCATCGCGCTGCTGGCGGAACTGGACGTGCTGCCCGCCCTGGGCCGTCGCGGCATCGGCCGCCGCCTGATCGCCGCCGCCCGCGACTGGGCCGAGGCACGCGGCCACGAAGCGCTGTACCTGACCACCTTCGCCGACATCCCCTGGAACGCCCCCTACTACGCCCGGCTTGGCTTCCGCCCGCTGGAGGAAGCCGAGCTGCACGACGAGCTGATCCGCCGTCTCAGGGAGGAAGAAGCCTTCGGCCTCGCCAACCGCGTGGCCATGCAGCTGTGCCTCGGCCCGGTGATCCCCGCCCCGTAGGATGGTGTAGAGCGCAGCGAAACCCATCGGTCCCGAGCCCGAACCCACGCCAGCGCCACCGACCACCACAGCATGGGTTTCGCCAAGCTCTACCCATCCTACGCGCGCCCTATACGTCCCCTAACATCGCCCCGCGAGCCGCCCTGCGGTCGTTGCTTTTCCGACCGAGCGGGGCTTGGCTGATATCAGGACGCCGCAACATTTTGTGACATCGGCAGTCAATCCAATGGACAGGCCCGGCCCGCTTCCGCTCGAGGACGCGGGCCGGAACTCATTCCAGAACGAGTGCCACGCCCCATGAGCAGTACGACCGAACACCTCGAGAGCCCCCATCCGCACTACAGCTTCGAAGAACGCCGCAAACGCGTGTTCGCCATAGTCGGCGCCTCTTCCGGCAACCTGGTGGAATGGTTCGACTTCTACGTCTACGCCTTCTGCTCCATCTATTTCGCCCCGGCCTTCTTCCCCTCCGACGACCCGACCGTGCAGTTGCTGAACACCGCCGGCGTGTTCGCCGCCGGCTTCCTCATGCGCCCCATCGGCGGCTGGCTGTTCGGCCGCGTGGCCGACAAGTACGGGCGCAAGGTCTCGATGATGATCTCGGTGCTGATGATGTGCGCCGGCTCCCTGGCCATCGCCTTCATGCCCACCTACGCCAGCATCGGCGCCCTGGCCCCGGCGCTGCTGCTGGTGGCGCGCTTGTTCCAGGGGCTGTCGGTGGGTGGCGAGTACGGCACCACGGCCACCTACATGAGCGAGGTGGCGCTGAAGGGCCAGCGCGGCTTCTTCGCCTCCTTCCAGTACGTGACCCTGATCGGCGGCCAGCTGCTAGCGGTGCTGGTGGTGGTGATCCTGCAGCAGTTGCTGAGCGAGGACGAGCTGCGCGCCTGGGGCTGGCGCATTCCCTTCGTGATCGGCGCGGCGACGGCGGTGATCGCCTTCTACCTGCGTCGCTCGCTGAACGAAACCGCCCGCGAGGACCAGTTGCACAACGAGGAATCCGGCAGCCTGGGCCACCTGTTCCGCCACCACAAGCGCGCCTTCATTACCGTGCTCGGCTACACCGCCGGCGGCTCGCTGATCTTCTACACCTTCACCACCTACATGCAGAAATACCTGGTCAACAGCGCCGGCATGACCACCAAGACCGCCAGTGCGGTGATGACCTGCGCGCTGTTCGTCTACATGCTCATGCAACCGCTGTTCGGCGCTCTCTCCGACCGCATCGGCCGGCGCACCTCGATGCTCTGGTTCGGCGCCCTCGGTGCGCTGTGCACCTGGCCCATCCTCACCGCACTCAAGGGCGTGGAGAGCCCCTATATCGCCTTCGCGCTGATCATCCTCGCCCTGGCCATCGTCAGCCTCTACACCTCCATCAGCGGGCTGGTGAAGGCCGAGATGTTCCCCCCGGAAGTCCGCGCCCTGGGCGTGGGCCTGGCCTACGCGGTGGCCAACGCCATCTTCGGCGGCTCGGCGGAATACGCGGCCCTGGGACTGAAATCCATCGGCATGGAGGAGACCTTCTACTGGTACGTCTCGGCGATGATGGTGGTGGCCTTCCTCTTCAGCCTGCGGCTGCCGAAGCAGGCGAGCTACCTGCATCACGATCTGTAGGGGCCCCATCGTGGGAGCGAATTCATTCGCGAATGGGCACCCTGCCACGGCCTTCGCGGTTGAAACCGCCCCCACGGAAGAAGCCTCCAGCCCGTAGGTCGGGTGCAACCCGACATTGTCCGTGCACCTGGATCGCGGGTTTCACCCGCCCTACGACTGCCCACATCAGGGCAACGCCGTTGCTCGTGGGCGAATGAATTGGCTCTGTCGGCGTTAGCTGTTGTGGTTTTAATGCAAGCGCTCAAGCACGGCCCTTTCCGGGCGTCCAAGAGTTCGTACCACCTCCACCGCATGGGTTTCGCTTCGCTCTACACCATCCTACGAAAGCCTGTGCGCACCACGTGGTGATGCGCTGGACGAAAAAAGTTGGAGCAGCCGCCAACGCCCCTCCAGGAGGCCGAACGCAGTCGTTGCGCAGGGGGACGAGCGGCATGGATGCCGCGAGAGGCGCGCCAGGCCATGGATGGCCCATCGCGCCGGCCCCCAGAGCGACGATGGAGTGAGGGAACCCCGGCGAAGCCGGGGCCGGATGATGGGGCAAGTTTTTTGGTTCCTTTTCAACGATTGGAAAAGGGACTCGCCCGGGTGGGCGAAACCAGAAACATCACCAGAACTCGACAATCAGCTGAGCTCAAATCCTTTAGCAACACTTAACGCAGACATAGCCAATGAATTCGCCCCTACGGTCGCGCTGAAAAGCGCTGGCGCGGAGAGCGTTGTGGCAAGCAAAATGCTTTGTTGAAAACACCCCTGAAACGCGCGCTCCAAGGCCCATTTCTGCACCTGGGCGGGGCGGCCGGACAACAAGAAGGTGAAGCATGGCGCACGCAGCAGGACTCTCCCATTCCCAGGGCTGGCAGGTGCTGGAAGCCTGGCACGCACACAGCCCCGAGCTGATCGCCAGCGTGGAGACGGCGGCCTTCGCCGAGCGCCTGGACGAGGCGTTGCAGGCCCTGGCGCCCTTCGACCAGAGCTGCATCTTCGTCTACCCGGCCGGCGGCAGCCCCGCGCTGCTGCACGACAACCTGCACGGCATCCCCGAGCCCGGCGCGATGCAGCGCTACGTCAACGGCACCTACCTGCTGGACCCGGTCTACACCGCCTGCGCCCATGGTCGGCCCGCCGGCCTCTACCGCATGGCGGAGCTGGCGCCGGATGCCTTCTTCGAGGGCGAGTATTTCAATTCGCCGGACGTGCACCCGTGCATTTCCATGGCGTCGGGCAGTCTGGCGGAGGAGATCGTGTTTCTTTCGCCCTTGCCCGGCGGCACCTACGCGGCCTATTCGCTGATGCGCTGCAACGGCTCGCCGGTGTTCTCGGATCAGGACGTGGCCGCGCTGCGGCTCTGCCAGCCGGCGCTGGAGGCCTTTCTCCAGCGCCATTACGCCAAGGTCGCCGCCCAGCCGCTGGGGGCACGGCCCGAGCGCAGCATCGCCGAGCACCTGGCGGCGGCCTTCTCCGGCTTCGCCACCGACCGCCTGACCGCGCGTGAGCAGGCCATAGTCGGGCTGATCCTGCGGGGGCATTCCAGCCTGTCGATCTCCCTGCACCTGGAGATTGCCGAGGGCACGGTGAAGAACCACCGCAAGCACCTCTACAGCAAGCTGGGCATTTCCAGCCAGTCGGAGCTGTTCCACCTCTTCGTCAATCACCTGCTGGGCACCGAACTGGGTGAGCCCCCGGCGGGCGCCGTGCCCGCCACCCTGGTGCAGCAGTCGGGGCGCTGAGGGTCGCCGTCAGAGGAACAGCATCGCCACCAGTTCGGTGCGGCTGCTGGCACCGACCTTGCGGAACAGGTTGAGCAGGTGGGTCTTCACCGTCGGCAGGCCGACGCCCAGGTGGCGGGCGAGCTGCTTGTTGCCGATGCCTTCGCGCAGCAGCAGGGCGATCTCCCGTTCACGCGGGGTGAGGCCTTGCAGCTTCGGCTCGGCGGCGGGCACCAGGGCCTGAACACCGGCTTCCATCATCCCCTGCAGGGCCGCCAGGCTGGCCAGCTCCTCCTCCGAGAACGCCGGCATGCCGCTGCAACGCAGCAGGGACAGCCCGGCCACGGGGCGCTCGCCGGCCTGGGCGATGACTTCAACGACGTCTATCACCTCATGGGCGCGCAGGAACCCCTGGTATTCGCGGTTCTGCGCCTCGTCCTGGCGGGCCTGGCCTGCTTGCAGGGGCACCACCGGCAGGCCGGTGGCCAGGCAGGCGCCGGGTTGCAGCGGGTCGAGGTGGCGGTAGTGGCGCAGGTAGGCGTCGTGCATCTGCGGGTGCATGCCCAGCAGCTGGAAGTCGCGGGCCTGCAACTGATCGTCGATCAGGTAGAAGGCACCGAGGGAGGCGGGGACGAAGTGGGTGAAGGTGCTCAGGCAGTGCCTGGCGAATTCGACGGGGGATGGCGTCATGGAGGAACCCTCGTGTGGGCGGTGAGGGCAGTGCAGACCATCGCCGCAGAGGTTGCCAGTGGCGCGAACCTGCCCGGGGGGCAGGCACCTGGAGAGGTCAGGCCACCGCGTAGTAGTGCTTGACGAAGCTCTCGCCGGGGACTTCCCAGAGCACCGGGGTGCCCTTGGCGACGTACCAGCTGTCACCGGCCTTGAAGCGGGTGGTCTGGCCGGTGGATTCGTCGGTGAGGATCACCTCGCCGGTGACCACGGTGGCTTGCTCGTTGAACGGGTAGACCATGCGGAACTTGCCGCCGGTGGTGCCGAAATAGGCAGCGCTGACCGGGTCGGTGGGGGCGCCGGCGGTCATCTTGCCGAAGGCCTTGACCTCGCCTTCGAGGATTTCCGAACCCAGGTCGGCGACGGTGCCCCAGGCATCCAGTTCAGCGAGGGTGATACCGGTCTTGATGGGGGTGAGGGACATGGCAGTTCTCCTGCGAGTGATGAAAAAGTGGGGTTGCTCGTTTAGTGAGTTCCCGCGTTCGCGGGAATGACGGTATTTGCATCTCCGCTGCATCGCTTCCGGCACGAGCGAGCTAGAGCGGTACAAGGCCGACCCCAACGCCGTACCGCCGACGCGCAGCCGCGCCGATCAGATTCAACGGCGGCCGTTCCAGTAGCCGGACACCTGATGCCAGCTCTTGCCGGCGGTCAGCAGCAGCGGGCGGATATGGTCCTTTCCGACCACCTTGATGCGCCGCACCGAGCTGATCAGGTCGTAGCGCGACGAGCCTTCGCTCATGCCTTCGGCCAGCACCTTGCAGATGATGTGGCTGGGGGTGACGCCGAAACCGGAGTAGCCCTGCACGAAGTAGGCGTTGGGGCGGCCGGGCAGGGTGCCGATCTGCGGGAACAGGTTGGGGCTGCAGGCCATGGGGCCACCCCAGGCGAGGTCGATCTTCACGTCCTTGAGGTAGGGGAAGATCTTCAGCATCAGGTTGCGGTTCCAGGCCTTGAGATCGCCGGGGATGTGTTCGACGAAGGGCGTCGCCGCACCGAACAGCAGGCGGTTCTCGTTGGTCACGCGGTAGTAGTCGATGACCGGTCGGATGTCGCTGTAGGCCCCGCGAATGGGGCTGATGCGCTGGATCAGCTCGTCGGAGAGCGGCTCGGTCATCATCTGGAAGGCGTAGGTGTTGATGGTGGTCTTGTGCAGCTCCGGCTCCAGCTTGTTGAGGAAGCTGTCGCAGGCCCAGAGCAGCTTGCCGGCGCGTACCGAGCCCTTGCCGGTGCGCACGGTGATGCGCTCGCCGTAGGTCACTTCCAGCGCCGGGCTGTATTCGAAGATCTTCACCCCGTGGCTGGCCAGGGCCTTGGCTTCGCCCAGCAGCAGGTTGAGGGAGTGCACGTGGCCGCCGCCCATGTGCAGCAGGGCGCTGCTGTAGGCGTCGGAGCCGATGATCTGCTTCACCTCGGAGCCGCCGAGGAAGCGGATCTCGTGGGGCGAGCCGAGGGATTTGAACTCCTTCTCCCAGGCGCGCAGGGTGTTCTCCTGGCGGCCGTTGAAGCCCATGTAGCCGTAGCCGTGGCAGAAGTCGGCGTCGATGCCGTACTTGGCGATGCGGTCCTTGATGATGTCGGCGCCCAGGTCGCTGATTTCGAAGATCTGCCGCAGGCCGTCCTCACCCACGTCGTTGCGGATCTTCTCCAGGTCGTGGCCGATGCCGGCCATGATCTGCCCGCCGTTGCGGCCGGTGCCGCCGAAGCCCAGGTAGCGGGCCTCCAGCACGACGATGTTGGTGATGCCCTTTTCCGCCAGTTCCAGCGCGGTGTTGATCCCGGAGAACCCTCCGCCGATCACGACGACGTCTGCGTCCAGGTCCGCCTCCAGGGAGGGGAAGGCGAGGTCGTACTTCTTGGTGGCCGTGTAGTAGGTGGGTGTCTCGATATTGATCATGACTGCAGCCTGAAACGGTGGGTGGAATGCGTTCTGCTGGCGACTATTAAGGGGCGTGCGGCCCCTTGCGGTCTTGTCCCTCACTGCCCGTCACCTTGACCCGGGGTGACAGGCGCCGGGTCAACCTGGCGCCAGCAGCTCTGCGACGCGCTCCACGGCCGCGCGGGCGCAGAGCCCGTCGAGCCGTTCCGAGGCACCGGAAATGCCGATGGCGCCGATCACCTGGCCCTGGTGGTGGAAGGGCTCGCCGCCGCCGAACAGGGCCATCCCCGGTTGCAGGGGCAGGCCCTGGCGCACGGCGGCGGAGCAGCCCTCGAGGCGCTCCTGCCAGGCGCTGGTGGCGATGCCGAAGCCGGCGGCGGTGAAGGCCTTGTTCAGGGCGATGGCGCGACTGGGGCCGGGGGCGCCGTCCATGTGCGCGCTGTGGATCGGCAGGCCGGCGGCGTCCACCACCTGGATGCTGACCCGGGCGCCCTGCTCGGCGGCGGCATCCAGGGCGGCCTGCAGCGCCTGCATGGCGAGGGCGAGGCCGAGGTGGGTCTGCGTGCGCAGCAGTGCGTTCATGGGAGCGACCTCTAGGTGTTTTTATCGCTCGATCATGAACAGGTTAATGACCGGCCGCAATGACCCGGGCGCGGGTTTTTCCGGGCGGCGAATGGGCACGGGGTCACGCTTGGGCGAATCCGGCACGGGCAAGCAAGAAGCTGGCAGCCTCGAACATGACGGGCGGGCGTCGCCTCGCTCCTAATGGCGCACCCGGCAGGTGCCGGCCCCATTCCCTGCAAGGAGTTGCGCGATGAGACTGCTGGCCTGCCTGGCGATGCTGTTGCTGGCCCTGGAAGCCCGGGCCGAGGAGGTGTTGCGGGTCCTCAACTGGAAGAACTACATCGAGCCGCAGGTGCTGGCGGACTTCCAGAAGCAGACCGGCATCCGGGTCGAATACCAGACCATGACCGCCGCCGAGGAACTGGACGCCGCCCTGGGCCGCGAGCAGGCCTTCGACATCGTCGTGCCGTCGCACTTCCAGCTCTCGCGGCTGATCCACAACGGCCAGCTGGCGCCCCTGGACACGGGGCGCTTCAGCCATTACGCCAGCGTCGACGTGGGCCTGCTGGCGATGCTCGCCGGCATCGATTCGGCCAACCGCTATGCGGTGCCTTACCTCTGGGGCTCGGTGGGGCTGGTGGTCAACCCGAAGCTGGCCGAAGCCAGCTATGGCGGGCCCTTGCCCAACAGCTGGGGGCTGCTGTTCGACGAGCGCCAGGCCGCGCGGCTGGCCGGTTGCGGCATCGGCCTGCTGGACGCGCCGGAAGAGACCGCCTCGCTGTGGTTCAACTACCGGGGCCGCAGCCTGTCGAGCTATGGCGCGCGGCAGGTCGAGCGCAACCTGCAGCCCCTGCTGGGCATCGCCCGCATGGCGCGGCACCTGGACAACGACACCTACATCGATGCCCTGGCCGACGGCCGCCTGTGCGTGGCCATGGCCTGGGTCGGCCATGCGCTGACCGCCTCCGCGCGCAACCCGGCGCTCAGCTACCGGATTCCCGACGAGGGGGCGATGGTCTTCATCGACAGCCTGGCGATCCCCGCCAATGCCGAGCATCCGCACCTGGCCTACCGCTTCATCGACTACCTGCTGGAGCCACGCAACGCCCTGGCCGATGCCCGCGCCAGCCAGTTCTATTCGCCCCTGGCCGCCGATACCCCCGAGCTGGCGGAGCTGGCCAAGGAGCGCCCCATGCAGGTGCTGAAAAGCGACGAGCGCCGGCGCCTGTATGTGCTCGAGCGGCTCAACCAGGAGCAGAAAACGGCCCTGGATGCCTTCTGGGCGAAACTCAAGGCGAGCCGTTCGCCATGACGCGGAAAGCGTCATTCGTTAAACTGTGAACTAATTTCCGACACTGCCCAACCCATGCCCAATACCCGTGCTTCCCTGACCCTCACCTTGCTGCAGGCCCGTGAGTCGGCCATGCGTTTCTTCCGCCCCCAGCTCAACCTCCACGGGCTCACCGAGCAGCAGTGGCGGGTCATCCGCATCCTCCGCCAGCAAGGCGAGATGGAAAGCCACAAGCTGGCGCGCCTGGCCTGCATCCTCAAACCCAGCATGAGCGGCGTGCTCGCCCGCCTGGAGCGCGACGGCATGGTCCGCCGACGCAAGGTCGCCGAAGACCAGCGCCGCATCCTCCTGGCCCTGACCGAACAGGGCGAGGCCTGCTTCCAGTCCATGAGCCAGGAGATGGAGCGGGGCTACCAATCCATCCAGGCGCAACTGGGCGAGGAAAAGCTGCAGGAACTGCTGGAGCTGTTGCAGGAGCTGAAGGGCATCAAGCCTTGAGGCAGTGAACTGTGTAGGTTGGGCTGAGGTACGAAGCCCAACGCAGCGGAGCTGGGCGTTGCTGTATCCCCTCCCAATTGCACGATCGCAGGAGCGAGCTCTGCTCGCGAAGCTATGGCGGCGCTGCGCACCGCTTGGCGAATGAATTCGCCCCTACAGGACTGCGCGGCGTTTGGGGGGATTGTGGGAGCGGTTTCAACCGCGAAGAGCATCGCGAATGAATTCGCCCACAGGATGGCACCAACCTATGGCGGCGCTGCGCGCCGCTTGGCGAATGAATTCGTCCCTACAGAGTTGCGCGGCGTTTGGGGGGATTGTGGGAGCGGTTTCAACCACGAAGAGCATCGCGAATGAATTCGCTCCCACTGGGTGCTGCCCGGTGGGGTGGGGCATTCCCGTAGGGTGGGCTTCAGCCCACCAGGGGGCTTCAGCCGATGCCGAGGCACATGTATTTCTGTTCGATGTAGTCGTCGATGCCGTATTTCGAGCCTTCGCGGCCGAGGCCGGATTGCTTGATGCCGCCGAAGGGGGCGACTTCGGTGGAGATGAGGCCTTCGTTGACGCCGACCATGCCGTATTCCAGGGCTTCGCTGACGCGCCAGGCGCGGCCGAGGTCGCGGGTGTAGAGGTAGGAGGCGAGGCCGAACTCGGTGTCGTTGGCCAGGGCGATGGCCTGTTCCTCGGTGTCGAAGCGGAAGATCGGCGCCAGGGGGCCGAAGGTTTCATCGCGGGCCACCAGCATCTCGGCGGTCACATCCCCCAGCACCGTGGGCTCGAAGAAGCTGCCGCCCAGGGCGTGGCGCTTGCCACCGGCGAGGAGGGTGGCGCCCTTGGCGAGGGCGTCGGCGATGTGTTCCTCGATCTTCTCCACGGCCTTGGCGTTGATCAGCGGGCCCTGCTGCGCGCCGTCCTCGTCCGCCGGGGCGACCTTGAGGGCATTGACCGCGGCCACCAGGCGCCGGGCGAACTCGTCGTGCACGCCGCTTTGCACCAGCAGGCGGTTGGTGCAGACGCAGGTCTGCCCGCTGTTGCGGAACTTGGAGCCCAGGGCGCCCTGCACGGCGGCGTCGAGGTCGGCATCGTCGAAGACGATGAAGGGGGCGTTGCCGCCCAGTTCCAGGCTGACCTTCTTGATGGTTTCGGCGCATTGCGCCATCAGCAGCTTGCCGATGCCGGTGGAGCCGGTGAAGGAGAGCTTCTGCACCCGTGGGTTGCCGGTGAGCTCGCCGCCGATCTCCCGCGAGCGGGTGCCGGTGACGATGTTCAGCACCCCGGCGGGGAGGCCGGCGCGCTCGCCCAGTTCGGCCAGGGCCAGGGCGGACAGGGGCGTCTCCGAAGCGGGTTTGAGCACCACGGTGCAGCCGGCGGCGAGGGCCGGACCGACCTTGCGGGTGATCATGGCGTTGGGGAAGTTCCACGGGGTGATGGCGGCGACGACGCCTATGGCCTGCTTGATCACCACCAGGCGGCGGCCGGGCTTGTCGTGGGGGATGACGTCGCCGTACACGCGCTTGGCTTCCTCGGCGAACCATTCGATGAAGCTGGCGCCGTAGGCGATCTCGCCACGGCTTTCGGCCAGGGGCTTGCCCTGTTCCCAACTGAGCAGGCGGGCCAGGTCTTCCTGGTTGGCCATGATCAGTTCGTACCAGGTGCGCAGGATGGTGCTGCGCTCCTTGGCGGTGCGGGCGCGCCAGGCGGGCAGGGCGGCCTGGGCGGCGTCGATGGCGCGGGCGGTTTCGGCACGCCCGAGGGAGGCGATTTCGGCGATCAGCTCGCCGTTGGCCGGGTTGGTCACGCCGAAGCGGCCTTCGTCGTCGGCTTCGATCCATTGGCCGTTCACGTAGGCCTGTTCGCGCAGCAGGTTGAGGTCGTTGAGTTTCATCGGTCTGCCTTGTTTCGGACGGTCCATGCCCGTTCCCGGGCCTGCGAGCAGGGCCGGGGCGGGCTGTAAGAGGTTGAGGGTGTTCGGCTCAGTAGACGCTGCCGGCGCTGGATTGCGGGGCCGGCGTGCCCTTGAAGCGGCCGGCGAGGGCCTGCAGGGACTTCATCAGCAGGCTGGTGTCGACGCCGACGGCGACGAAGGCGCAGCCCAGTTCCAGGTAGCGGCGGGCCAGGGTCTCGTCGGCGCTGAGGATGCCGGCGGCCTTGCCGGCACGGCGGATGCGGGCGATGGCGTCCTCGATGGCGGCCTGCACCTCGGGATGCCCGGGATTGCCGCGATGGCCCATGGCGGCGGAAAGGTCGGCCGGCCCGATGAACACGCCATCGACGCCCTCGGTGGCGGCGATGGCATCGAGCGCGGCGAGGCCGTCGAGGTTTTCGATCTGCACCAGCAGGCACATCTGCTCGTCGGCCTGGTCCAGGTAACCGGGCACGCTGTTCCAGCGCGAAGCACGGGCCAGGGCGCTGCCGACGCCACGGATGCCGGACGGCGGGTAGCGCATGGCGCGCACCAGCTCGGCGGCCTGGGCGGCGGAATCCACCATGGGCACCAGCAGGGTCTGCGCGCCGATGTCCAGCAGCTGCTTGATCAGCACCGGGTCGCCGATGGGCGGGCGGATGATCGGTTGCGACGGGTAGGGCGCCACCGCCTGCAACTGGCCGAGCAGGCTGCGCAGGTCATTGGGCGCATGCTCGCCGTCGATCAGCAGCCAGTCGAAGCCGGCATTGGCGGCCAGCTCCGCGCAATAAGGATCAGCCAGGCCGAGCCACAGGCCGATCTGCGCGTCGCCGGCCAGGAGGCGTTGTTTGAAGGTGTTGATGGGAATAGACATGGGAAGCTCCTTGGGAAGCCGGAAGCCGGAAGCCGGAAGCCGGAAGCGCGCACGAACCGCCTTTTCTTCCAGCTTCAAGCTCTAAGCTTCCAGCTCAAGTTCATACAAACCGACAGGCAATCGAGCCCAGTTGGTCGTAGTCGACGTGGAAGGTGTCGCCGGGGTTGGCGGCCACCGGGCGGGTGAAGGAGCCGCCGAGGATGATCTGCCCGGCTTCCAGGGTGATGTCGTAGGGGGCCAGCTTGTTGGCCAGCCAGGCGACGCCCTTGGCCGGGTGGTTGAGCACGGCGGCGGAGACGCCGGATTCCTCGATCACGCCATTGCGGTAGAGGATCGCCGGGATGCGCCGCAGGTCCAGCTCGGTGGGGCGGATGGCGCGCCCGCCCATGACCACGCCGGCGTTGGCGGCGTTGTCGGAGATGGTGTCGAAGACCTTGCGGGTGGCCTTGGTGTCCGGGTCCACCTGCTGGATGCGGGCGTCGATGATTTCCAGGGCGGGGATCACCCATTCGGTGGCGTCGAGCACGTCGAACAGGGTGCAGTTCGGCCCGCGCAGGGGCTTGCCGAGGACGAAGGCCAGTTCCACTTCCACGCGGGGGACGATGAAGCGCTCGAAGGGGATGTCGCTGCCTTCGTCGAAGAACATGTCGTCCAGCAGCGCGCCGTAGTCCGGCTCGGTGATGTTGGAGGACACCTGCATGGCGCGGGAGGTGAGGCCGATCTTGTGGCCCACCAGCTTGCGGCCGTCACGGATCTTCTGCTCGACCCAGGCGCGCTGGATGGCGTAGGCGTCCTCGATGGTGATCTCGGGGTGGTCCAGGGAGAACTGGCGCACCTGCTGGCGCGAGCGCTCGGCGGCGTCTAGGCGGGCGGCGGATTGCTGGATGATGCTGGCGTCGAGCATGGTGAGTCTCTCTTAGCGTGGGTTGACCAGGGCGGCCGGGGTGCGCAGCACCAGCAGGCCGCCGAGGGCGATGAGGAAGGCCAGCATGAACAGGGCGAGGCTGGCGCTGTGGGTGGTGTCGCGCATCCAGCCGATCAGGTAGGGCGCGAGGAAGGCGGCGATGCTGCCGAAGGAGCTGACCAGGGCGATGCCGGCGGCCTGCACCCGCACCGAGAGGAAGGCCGGCGGCAGCTGCCAGAACATCGGCAGGGCGGCGCTGGCGCCCATCCCGGCGATGAGCAGGCCGGTCATCACCGGCAGCACGCGGTCGGGGAACAGGCCGGCCAGCACCAGGCCGCTGGCGGCCATGAGCAGGGGCACGCAGAGGTGCCAGCGGCGCTCGCGCAGGCGATCCGAGGAACGCCCGAGGGCGACCATGAAGAAGCAGCCGGCGAGGTAGGGGATGGCGCTGAGCAGGCCGACGTTGCGGTCCTGGGCGATGCCGGCGCCGTGGATCAGCGCGGGCATCCAGAAGGCGATGGTGTTCACCGCCAGCATCACTGCGAAGTAGATCGCCACCAGCAGCCAGACGTTGCGGTCGCGGAAGATGCCGCTGAACGAGGTGATGGTCTTGCCGCGCTCTTCGCCGGCCATCTGCTGGCGCAGGCTGTCCTTCTGTTGCGCGTCGAGCCAGGCGACCTGCTCGAAACCGTCGGGCAGGGCACGCCACACCAGCAGGCCGAGCAGCACCACCGGCAGGCCTTCGATGAGGAACATCCATTGCCAGCCGCGCAGGCCCATGAAGTCGTGGAAGCCGTCGAGGATGCTGCCCGACAGCGGGCCGCCGATGACGCCGGCCATGGGCACGGCGATGGCGAACAGGGCGATCATCTGGCCGCGGCGCTGGGCCGGGAACCAGCGGTTGAGGTAGACCAGGATGCCGGGGAAGAAGCCGGCCTCGGCCACGCCCAGGAGGAAGCGCAGGGTGTAGAAGCCGGTGGCGCTTTCCACCAGCAGCATGCCGGTGGACATGAGCCCCCAGGTGACCATGAGGAAGGCGATCCAGCGGCGCGGGCCGACCCGCTCCAGGGCGATGTTGCTGGGCAGGCCGAACAGCGCGTAGGCGATGAAGAACAGGCCGGCGCCGAGGCCGTAGACGGTGTCGCTGAACTGCAGGTCGGCGCTCATCTGCAGCTTGGCGAAGCCGATGTTGATGCGGTCCAGGTGGGCGAACAGGTAGCAGGTCAGCAGCAGGGGCATCAGGCGCCAGCCGATGCGACGGAAGGTCAGGTCGTCGGCGCTGGCGTGGGACAGGGGCAGGGATTTCGCTTGGCTCATGGTCTTGTACTTCTTGGAGTTGCCAATGACGGGTCGGGGGTGGGGCGGTGGTCAGCCCGCCTGCCCCTTGAGGAACGCGTGGACGTTGTTGTGCTTGTAGTTGAGCTCCGGGTGCAGCTCGTTGAGTTCGAAGGACAGGGCCAGCAGGCGCGAGGCCTGGAGTTCGGCGAAGTGCGCCTTGATCACTTCGAACAGTGCATCGGCGACCTGGCGGCGGGTTTCCAGGTCACGCCCGGCGCCGACCTTGAGGCTCATGTGGACGAAGGCGTAGTCGTGCTTGCCGTCGGCCATGCGCCAGGTGTCCAGGCGCACCGCGCGGCTGCGGATGCCGCCGAGGGGGAAGACGCCGGAGTCGCCCAGGCAGGCGTGGACCTTTTCGAACAGGCCGGGCAGGTCGGCCTCGCGTTCGATGTTGTCGGTGTATTCGGCGATGAAATGGGGCATGCGGTCCTCCTCTGGTGCGGATGGCGGCTGCGCATCCGCCACCGGCTGGCGTGGCGTTCAGGGGGCGTGGCGGCGGGCGTGGGGCCCGCCGCCACGGGTGCTACAGGCGGCTGGCGGAAGCGACGCCGGCCGGGTTGGAGGCTTGCGGTTGCGGGATGGTCGAGCCGTCCTGCGGGGTGACCGGGAACACGGCGTTGAGCTGGCCGGTGCCGGAGGCAGCGAAGTAGGGGGTGATGACTTCAGCGTGGCCGTCGTACTTCGACCAGCCGAGGGCGCCGAGTAGCATCGCGGTGTCGTGCATGAAGCCTTCGCCGTGGCCCTTGGCCGCGTACTCGGGGAGCATGCCGCAGAACTCCTCCCACTCGGCGCCTTCCCACATCTGGATCACGCGCTGGTCGAGGGTTTCGAGGAAGGGGCTCCAGATCTTGGTGGCGAACTCCGGGGCCTGGCCGTTCTGGGCGAAACGATGGGACAGCGAGCCGCTGGCGAGGAAGGCCACGGTGCCGTCGTAGTGCTCTTCCACCGCCTTGCGCATGGCCCAGCCGAGGCGGGCGCTGTCGTTGAGGTAGTGGGAGGTGCACAGGGCGGAGACCGAGATCACCTTGAAGTGCTGGTCGGTGTTCATGTAGCGCATGGGCACCAGGGTGCCGTACTCGGGTGCCAGGGTGGTGGCGTCGTGGGCCATGGTCTCCACGCCGTAGCGGTTGCATTCCGCGGCCAGCAGGTGGCCCAGCTCGGGGTTGCCGGGGAAGCCGTACTCCATGTTGGCGATGAAGTGCGGCAGCTCGTTGCTGGTGTACAGCCCCTGGAAGTGCTTGCCGCAGTTGACGTGGTAGTTGGCGTTCACCAGCCAGTGGGTGTCGAACACCACCAGGGTGTCCACGCCCAGCTCGCGGCAGCGCCGGCCGATCTCGATATGGCCGTCGATGGCCGCCTTGCGGAAGCCCTTGCGCGGGCCTTCGAGCTCGCTGATGTACATGGATGGAACGTGGGTGATCTTGGCAGCCAGAGCGAGTTTGCCCATGGTCGTTCTCCGAGTGGAAGGCCCGCCGCCGGGCCTTCAGGGTTCATTGTGATTGTCGGTGCACGCTCGGTAATCGTTATCCTGCGCCCCTTCCTCGAAGGCGAGAAGGGGCGCGGTGCCTCACAGGCCCCAGCGGGGGATATGGTGGCTCCCCATGGAAATGCAGACGTTCTTGATCTCGGCGAACACTTCGAAGCTGTATTCGCCGCCTTCGCGGCCGGTGCCCGAGCCCTTCACGCCGCCGAAGGGCTGGCGCAGGTCACGCACGTTCTGGCTGTTGATGAAGACCATGCCGGCCTCGATGCCACGGGCCAGGCGGTGGGCTTTGCCGATGTCCTGGGTCCAGATGTAGGAGGCCAGGCCGTATTCGGTGTCGTTGGCCAGCTGCAGCGCTTCGGCCTCGTCCTTGAAGCGGATCAGGCAGACCACCGGGCCGAAGATCTCTTCCTGGGCGATGCGCATGCGGTTGTCGACGTCGGCGAACACCGTGGGCTGGATGAACTGCCCCTTGGCCAGGTGCGCCGGCAGGCCCGCCGGGCGATCGAGGCCGCCGGCCAGCAGGGTGGCGCCTTCTTCCATGCCGATGCGGATGTAGCCGGTGACCTTGTCGTAGTGGGCCTGGGTGATCATCGAGCCGACCTGGGTCTTCGGGTCCTGCGGGTCGCCGACGATCAGGCGCTTGGCGCGGGCGGCGAACTCGGCGACGAAACGGTCGTAGACGGTTTCCTGGATGAAGATGCGGCTGCCGGCGGTGCAGCGCTCGCCGTTGAGCGAGAAGATGGTGAACAGCGCGGCGTCGAGGGCGCGGTCGAGGTCGGCGTCATCGAAGATCAGCACCGGACTCTTGCCGCCCAGCTCCATGGAGTACTTCTTCAGGCCGGCGGTCTGCATGATCTTGCGGCCGGTGGCGGTGCCGCCGGTGAAGGAGATGGCGCGCACGTCCGGGTGGCGCACCAGGGCGTCGCCGGCGGTGGCGCCGTAGCCCTGCACCACGTTGAGCACGCCCTTGGGAATGCCTGCTTCCAGGGCCAGGCGGCCCAGCTCGTTGGCGGTCAGCGGCGACAGCTCGCTCATCTTCAGCACCGCGGTGTTGCCCAGGGCCAGGCAGGGCGCGGTCTTCCAGGTGGCGGTCATGAACGGCACGTTCCACGGCGACACCAGGCCGCACACGCCTACCGGCTGGTAGAGGGTGTAGTTGAGCATCTGGTCGTCCACCGGGTAGCTGTGGCCGTCCATGCGGGTGCAGACCTCGGCGAAGAAGTCGAAGTTGTGCGAGGCGCGGGGGATCAGCACGTTCTTGGTCTGGTGGATCGGCAGGCCGGTGTCCAGGGTTTCCAGTTCGGCCAGTTGTGGCACGTTCTGGTCGATCAGCTCACCCAGCTTGCGCATCAGCTTGGCGCGCTCCTTGGCCGGGGTGTTGGCCCACTTGGGGAAGGCGTCCTTGGCGGCGGCGACGGCTGCGGCGATCTCTTCGGCGCCGCCGCTGGCGACTTCGCCGATGGCGTCCATGGTGGCCGGGTTGTAGTTGACGAAGGTCTCTTTGCTCTCGACTTCCTGGCCGTTGATCCAGTGCTTGATCATGCTGCTCATGCCTCTTGTTTGCGGGCGAAGAACTGGGCTTCGCTGACGATTCGGTTGACCAGGCGGCCGACGCCTTCCACTTCCACCACCACTTCATCGCCCGGCACCACGTCCGCCAGGCCCTCCGGCGTGCCGGTGGCGATCATGTCGCCCGGCTGCAGGGTCATGAAGCTGGAGAAGTATTCGATCAGGTAGGGGATGTCGAAGATCATGTCGGCGGTGGTGCCTTCCTGCTTCAGCTCGCCGTTGATCCAGGTGCGCAGCCTGAGCTTCGACGGGTCCGGCACGTCGGCGGCGTCGACGATCCAGGGGCCGACCGGGGTGGTGCAGTCGCGGTTCTTCACCCGCAGGTTGGGGCGGTAGTAGTTCTCAAGGAAGTCGCGGATGGCGTAGTCGTTGCAGACGGTGTAGCCGGCCAGGTACTGCAGGGCGTCCTCGCGCTTGACGTTGCGCGCGGGCTTGCCGATCACCGCCACCAGCTCGCACTCGTAGTGCATGTAGGCGACGTTGTCCGGGCGCCAGGTGACCTGGTTGTGTCCGGTGTAGGTGCCGGGCGACTTGATGAAGGCCAGCGGCTCGGTGGGCGCCTTGAAGGCCAGTTCGGCGGCGTGGTCGGCATAGTTCAGGCCGAGGGCGAACATGCTGCCGGTGGCCGGGGGCAGCCACTCGACGGCGTCTTCCGCGAGCAGGCGGCCGTCGGCCAGGCGCACGGCGTTGCCGGCCTCGACCGTGACCGCGTGGATGTCACCCTGATGGCGGATGCGTGCGTGTTTCATCTGCGTCTCCTTATTCCGCGACCAGGGTGCTGGTGAGCCGGCCGAGGCCTTCGATCTCCACCACCACTTCATCGCCGGGGCGCACGTCGACGCGGCCCTCGGGGGTGCCGGTGATCAGCACGTCGCCTTCGTGCAGGGTCATGAACTCGCTGATCTCGGCGATCAGCTGGGGAATGCTGCGCACCAGGTTGGCGGTGGTGTTTTCCTGGCGCAGTTCGCCGTTGACAAAGAGGCGCAGGGGCAGGGCGTGCGGATCGGCGATCTCGCTGGCCGGTACCACTTCGCTGGCCAGGGGGCAGAAGCCGTCGCGGCACTTGGCCTTGACCGCCGGGCGGTAGTAGCTGTCTTCCGGCAGGCTGAACTCGTTCACCACCAGGTAGCCGGCGACATGCGCCATGGCGTTCTCGGCGCTGACGCGGCTGGCGTTGCGGCCGATCACCACGCCGAGGGCAGGGCCCGGCTGCAGGCGTTCGACGTCACGCGGGTAGGGCACCGGCTGGCCGTCGCCATTGCGGGTGTTGGAGGTCTTGATGAACAGCACCGGCTTGACCGGTGGCTTCTGGTAAGGGGGTTGGTCGAACTCGGCCAGTCGGCTTTCGAGCAGGCCCTGGTAGTTCAGCGCGACGCCGAACAGGGTGCCGGTAGCGACTTCGCTGGTTGCGCGACGCATGGGTTCACTCCTGAAGCAGTGGGGTCATCCCCGGATAAAAGAAGGTGCGCGCTGACGGTGGGAAGCGGCACCCGAAGTCATTTCGTTAACATGCTAACTTTATAATTAATATATTAACGATGATCAAGCCCTACCAAAGGACGATTCGATCGTTGAGCCATTAGAAACCCCGGCGCGGCCGGCGGATTGTCCATTCCTGCCACGGGCTTGACCGGGTGTGACAAAGCGCGCGGGGCGGCTGGCAGGGTTTGCGTCGTGCCATCGGTTGTTGCTTAAATCCGCCATCGCGTTCATCCGGAGCACACATGGCAGCGCCCAGACCTTCCCTGACCCTGACCCTCTTGCAGGCACGCGAGGCGGCCATGGGATTCTTCCGCCCGCTGCTCAACCAGCACGGGTTGACCGAACAGCAGTGGCGGGTGATCCGCATCCTGCGGCAGAACGGCGAGATGGAGAGCCACCAGCTGGCCCACCAGGCCTGCATCCTCAAGCCGAGCATGACCGGGGTGCTGGTGCGCATGGAGCGCGACGGCATCGTCCGCCGCTGGAAGTCCCCGCAGGACCAGCGCCGCGTCTATGTCGGGCTGACCGAAGTGGGGCAGCAGTGCTTCGTGTCCATGAGCGACGGCATGGAGAGCAACTACCAGCGGATCCAGGCGCAGTTCGGCGAGGAGAAGCTGCAGCAGCTGCTGGGCCTGCTGAACGAACTCAAGCAAATAAAACCCTGATAGAGATCGGGTGAGGCTGCGGGCCATGGCGTCTTCCCCGATCCCCAACATCGACATCGGCCAGGTCTACGACCAGCGCTACGCCGATGCCGACGTGCACTACGAGCAACTTGGCCGGCTGGCCGACTTCTTCGGCCGCAATATGCCGGTGCACCGCCACGACCGCTTCTTCCAGGTGCACTACGTGAAGAGCGGCTCGGTGCGCGTCTACCTGGACGAGCAGCAGTACCACCGCCAGGGGCCGCTGTTCTTCCTCACTCCGCCGACCATTCCCCATGCCTTCGTCACCGAGGCGGATGCCGATGGCCATGTGCTGACCGTGCGCCAGCAACTGGTGTGGCCGCTGCTGGAGGCAGGGCTCGGGCTGGCTGCCGGGCCGCAGATCGGTGCGGTGTGCGTGGCCTTCGACGAGCTGGATGACAGCTTCGCTGCCGAAGTGCAGCGCCTCGACCAGCTGTTCGATTACCTGGGCGAGGAGTTCCGTACCGAGCGTTCCGGCCGGGGCGAAAGCCTGGAGGCGCTGACGCGGCTGATCTTCATCAGCCTGCTGCGCCTGTCCACCCGCTCGCTCAAGGCACAGCCGGCACGGCGTGATGACCTGCAGTTCTTCCACCGCTTCAATGCGCTGATCGAGGAGCACTACCCGCAGCACTGGGCGCTGGCCGAGTACGCCGGGCAGATCGGCGTCACCGAGGCGCGGCTCAACGACATCTGCCGGCGCATCGCCGGCCTGCCGTCCAAGCGCCTGGTGCACGAGCGGTTGATGCAGGAGGCGCGCCGCCTGCTGCTGTTCACCGGCAGTTCGGTGAACGAGATCTGCTACCAGCTCGGCTTCAAGGACCCGGCCTACTTCAGCCGCTTCTTCTCCCGCCATGCCGGCATCACGCCCGGTGAGTACCGGGCGCGTAACGGCGGGTAGGTTTGTGCGGGCTTCGTTCCTGGGCTGAAGCCCAGGCTACAAGGGCGTGGAGCATGGGGCACCGTAGCCCGGGCTTCAGCCCGGGGAGCCGTGGCACAGCGCTTCGCGGATGAATCCGCTCCCACGGGGCGTGCGCCGGGCATGGGTCTTGTAGGAGCGAGCTCTGCTCGCGAAGTTCCGGGTGGCACTGCACTTCGTAGAGTCGGCCACTCTTTTACTCACTGCTGCTCAATCTAGAGTCTGAGTTCCCGGCTGATCATTGAGGGGAGGGGGTGGAAACCGCCGATTTTCTTCGATCAAAAACAACACTCAGGCTCAGGTTGCTGGGGTGACGATACGCTTGAAAATTCCGGTCATTGCGGCGTAATTGACCTGGACGCCATCGATGTTCGCTTGTATCCATTCGCGCTGGTTTATTGTTCCCCAGTCCAGTTCGTAACCGGCAGACAGCGCGAGGTGTTCAAAGAGAATTCTCTGGACCCTGCCGTTGCCTTCGCGGAAGGGGTGAATCATGTTGATCTCGCAATAATGTTCTGCAAGCCGCTCGCAGAACGCATCGAGGGGCAACCCTTTCAGCCAGTTTTCACCTTCGAGGTCGTTGAAGATTCTCTCCGAATAGCGCTCGATGAACTGGGCATGACAGAAGCGTGTGCCGCCCTTGGCGATGTCGACGGTCCTTATCGAGCCTGCCCATTGGT
Source organism: Pseudomonas sp. zfem005 (assembly GCF_032621735.1). NCBI lineage: Bacteria > Pseudomonadati > Pseudomonadota > Gammaproteobacteria > Pseudomonadales > Pseudomonadaceae > Pseudomonas > Pseudomonas sp. zfem005. The sequence continues at coordinate 117,219 of NZ_JAVYJE010000009.1, forward strand.
AAAGCTCGCTGAACAATGCGGCATGTATTGCCTTCAGGCTGTCCAGGCTGTAGGGCGGGGCACGGTAGGGAACAAGGTCGACGGTAATGGCGGTAATGTCACGCTCCGCGGCTTCCAGCGTTTCAAGGTCACGAATGTCCAGGCGGTTTTTGAGTACGGTCGAATGCGGATAGCAGTAATGATCGTTCGTGGCGTCGTACTTATCCATTCGACTGTCTCTTGTACTTGGCGATGATGCTTTCGAGGGTCGCTGTGTGGCTGGCTGGATGAATCTCTATGCCTTCCAGCTTCGAACTGCTGATGAAGTTCTTCAGCCTGATTTCCTCGAAGCGAGCGGCTGGGTCGAATGCCTTCTTGCAATAGAGACTGTTGAGCCGGGAGACCGTCGTATTGAGTGCCGCAATGCTCGTTGCGATAACCCTGAGTTCCAGCGTGGCGGACAGGGCCTTTCTGCAACCCGCGAGGGGCTCATGTTCGGCGAAGGTTTTCAGGGGACTGTCCATCTCGGAGAGCAGGCCGTGCAGCCTTTTCATCCTTTCCAGCATCCCGTGCCAGCTCCTTGCGCCCAGCTTCACACTCAGTTCTTGCTGAACCAGCGTTCTGACTTCGGAGAAGGTTCCGATTTCCTTCAGCTCGTCGATGGTGACGGCGCGAAGCGCAAGTTCCAGTGGCATCGCCATGATTCGAATTCCATGTACTGTCCGAGCGAAGAACTATACGCCTGAATGCCCGTTGCGCCGACCTCCTGACTGCAGCACCGCAGCCCGTGTTTGAGTCCCGGGAGGCATGGCACAACGCTTCGCGGATAAATCCACACAGGAACAATCCGCTGCGTGGATGACGCTCTTTCATCCACCGGCGGCGTGCCCGGCCAGCATGGAAGGTGGACCGGTGAAGCGGGGTCCACCCGCGTGCGCTGTGCCGCAATCCCCCCGCGGGGCAATCAGAACAGCGGCAGGGTGTAGCCGATGATCAGGCGGTTTTCGTCGACATCGGTGCGCAGGCCGTCGCCGGAGCGGAAGGTGGCGTTGCGCAGGCGGATGTTGAGGCCTTTGAGCGAGCCGTCCTGGAAGGTGTAGACCAGGTCGGTGTCGCGCTCCCATTCGCGGCCGTCCTGTACGGTGGCGGTCTGCACGTGCTTGCCGCTGACGTAGCGGGTCATGAAGGTCAGGCCGGGCACGCCGAGGGCGACGAAGTCAAAGTCGTAGCGCGCCTGCCAGGCATCGGTCTCGGCCTTGGTGAAGACGTTGAAGGTCACCAGGTTCACCGAGTAGGGGTCCAGGCCCGGGTAGGCGAAGTCACCGTCGCCGGAGAGGTTCTGGTAGCCGAGGCCGACTTTGTGGGCGCCCATGCCGAGGGTGACCATGCCGTTGAAGAAGCGGTTGTCGATGCGCCCGCCGTCCACCCGCGCGGCGCTTCGGTAGCGGTGCTCGCCGTCCTCGCCGGTGTCGAAGTAGCGCAGGTCGGTCTTCAGGGTGACGCCCTCGCCGAGGGTGGCGTTGTGCACCAGGCCGAGATAGTGCTGGCGATAGATGTCCTGCATCTGTGCGTGGTAGTAGCTCAGGGTCAGCGCCGGGTTGAGGGCGTAGCTGCCGCCGAGCAGGTCCAGGTGCGCGCTTTCCACGCCGCCGTAGTTCATCTCGTCGTTGCTCGACGAATCTCGCAGGTTGATCTTCTCCAGCCGCCCCAGGTTGAGGGTCAGGCCGTCCACTTCCTGGGAGGTGAGCAGGCCGCCGGCGTAGGTGGAGGAGAGCAGGCGCACGTCGTTGTACGCCGCCACCGGCAACTGCGGCTGCAGGGTGCCGATGCGCAGCACGCTCTTCGAGGCGCGCAGCTTGGCGGTCAGCCCCAGCTCGCTGTAGTTGTCCTCGGGCTCCAGGCTCTGGGCGCCATAGGCCAGCAGGCCGGTGCCGCGACGGTCGCGGCTCGAGTCGAGCTTGATCGCGACCTGGCCGATGGCGTCCAGGCCGACACCAATGGTGCCTTCGGTGAAGCCGGACTCGAAGCGCGCGGTAAAGCCCTGGGCCCATTCCTCGGCCTTGGCCTGGGCGGCGCCGCTCTGGCGGAAGTCGCGGTTCATGTACATGTTGCGCGCCTCGATGCTGGCCTTGCTGTCCTTGACGAGGTCCGCGTGGGCGGTGCCGGCGAGGCTCGCCAGCAGGCAGGTGAGTACGGGGGCGGAGCGTATTTTCCTGGTCATTGTTCTTGTCTCTAGGAAAGGTGTGTCGGAGGCCTGTCGCCACGGTCTGGCCGCTGCGATGGCACGCGCAATCTAGTCATTAATTAAAATATTAACAATATGACCGGGTGGCGATTGGACAGGCCTTTAATGAGATATGACATGAATATATCTATGTAACTACATGAAAAATAATGATTTAAAATTATTAAAGTAAAACCTTAGCCTTTGGTATACCCGCCGTCTTGGCTTCTTTCTGTTGACAGGTAAGCGATAAAAATTAATGTATTAACGTAATTCGCTTCCCAATGCCGCCAGCGCCCACACGCATGGCTACAACAACAAGACGGAGCTATCGCCATGAAATCCCTCGCAATTCCCGCCCTCTGCGCGGCGCTGTTCGGCGCCACCTCGGCCCAGGCCGAAACCATCACCCTGAAGGTCGCCCACTTCCTGCCGTCCACCTCCAATGCCCAGGCGAACATCATCGAGCCCTGGTGCGAACAGCTGCGCCAGGAGTCGGCCGACCGCCTGAAGTGCCAGCTCTACCCCTCGATGCAACTGGGCGGTACGCCGGCCAAGCTGGCGGACATGGCACGCAACGGCGTGGCCGATATCGTCTGGACGGCCCCGGCCTATTCCGCCGGCAAGTTCCCCCGTGTCGAGGCGCTGGAACTGCCCTTCGTGCTGCCCATGGGCGGCAAGGCCGGCAACGCGATCATCTGGGACTTCTACGAGCGTTACGCCCGCGATGACTTCAAGGGCTACAAGGTGCTGGTGGTGCACGGTGACGGCGGCATGAGCCTGCACACCCGTGGCAAGCCGGTGCGCAGCCTGGCCGATCTCGCCGGCCTCAAGCTGCGTGCCTCCAGCCGCACTGCGGCGAAAACCGTGGAAAGCCTGGGCGCGACCCCGGTGAGCATGCCGCCGGCGCAGATGACCGAGGCGATCTCCAAGGGCGTGGTCGATGGCGCCCTGGCCGCCTGGGAGGTGGTGCCGGCGACCAAGCTGGACGAGGTGACCCAGTACCACAGCGACGTGCCGGCCGGGCAGCCCGCCTTCGGCTACACGGTGCTGACCATGCTGATGAACCAGCGCAAATTCGACAGCCTGCCGGCCGACCTGCAGGCGATCATCGAGCGCAACAGCGGCAAGGCGCTGTCCGAACGCTTCGCCAGCGCCTGGGACGTCGCCACCGACAAGGCCCACGACGCGACCCCGGCCGAGGGCCTGGTGGTGCTGGACCAGGCCGCCTACGGCGAGATGCGCCAGGCGTCCGAGAGCGCGGTGCAGCACTGGATCAGCGAGGCCGACGGCAAGGGCCTGGACGGCAAGGCGCTGGTCGAGGCCGTGCGCTCCCTGGCCGGTTCGGGGCACTGAGGCCATGAAGGAGTCGCTGCATTTCGATATCGAAGCCGGCGAGCAGGGGGGCCTGGTACGCCAGGGCCTGTTGCGCGTCACCCACGGCTTCGCCCTGGCCGGCGGTGCCATCCTGCTGGCGCTGGTCGGCATGTCGGTGGTGTCCATCGTCGGCCGCAAGCTGTTCTCCACGCCCATCCGTGGCGACATGGAGCTGATGGAAGTGGGCGCCTCGGTGGCCATCGCCGCCTTCCTGCCGCTGTGCGAACTGCGCGGCACCCATATCCGCGTGGATGCGCTGACCAACTGGCTGCCCGCCGGCGTGCGCCTGTGCCTGGACGCCTTCGCCCACCTGCTGTGCTGCGCCGTGGCCTGGTTGCTGGCCTGGCGCACCGGCCTGCAGATGCTCGACAACCGCGAGTTCGGCGATGCCACCACGCTGCTGTCGATCCCGTTGTGGATTCCGCTGGCGCTGATCGTGCCGAGCCTGGTGCTGCTGGGCATCTGTGCCCTGGCCCGGGTCGCCCAGGTGCTGCGCGGTGCGGGAGGTGACGCATGAGCGGCCTGGCCTTGGGGCTGATCGCGCTGGCGATCACCATGAGCATGTTGCTGCTGCGGGTGCACATCGGCCTGACCATGCTGGTCGGTGGCGCGGCGTGTTTCTGGGCGGTCAACGACGGCGACCTGTCGAGCCTGCTGTTCACCCTCAACGACCTGGCCTATTCGCGCCTGTCCAACTACGACCTGGCGGTGATCCCGCTGTTTGTGATGATGGGCCAGTTCGCCACCCATGGCGGGCTGTCGCGCTCGATCTTCCGTTGCGCCTCGGCCTTCATCGGCCACTGGAAGGGCGGCATGGGCATGTCCGCCATCGGTGCCTGCGCGGGCTTCGGCGCCATCTGCGGCTCGTCCCTGGCCACCGCGGCCACCATGAGCCACGTGGCGCTGCCGGAGCTGCGCCGGCACAACTATTCCGGGCGCCTGGCCACGGCCACGGTGGCGGCGGGGGGCACCCTGGGCATCCTGATCCCGCCGTCGGTGCCGCTGATCATCTATGCGGTACTGACCCAGGAATCCATCGCCAAGCTGTTCGTCGCCGCCGTGGTGCCGGGGGTGATCGCCATCCTCGGCTACCTGCTGGTGCTGCGGATCATGGTGTCGCGGGACGAGTCCCAGGCCACCGTTTCGCCCAAGGCCTCGCTGGCCGAGCGGGGCAGGGCGCTGGTCAATGTGCTGCCGGTGGTCGGCGTCTTCCTGGTGGTGATCGTCGGCATCTACGGCGGTTGGGCCAACCCCACCGAGGCGGCCTCCATCGGCGCGGCGGCCTGCGGCGTCCTCGCCTTCACCCAGGGCGGCATGCGCTGGAAGGGCATGCGCGCCAGCCTGCTGGGCACGGCGGAAACCTCGGCGATGATCTTCCTCGTGCTGCTGGGTGCCGACCTGCTCAACTCCGGCCTGGCGCTGACCCAGATGCCCGGCGAGCTGGCCGCCTGGGTGATCGGCAGCGGCCTGGCACCGATGCTGGTGCTGGTGCTCATCCTAGGCCTCTACCTGGCGCTGGGCTGTGTGATGGATTCCCTGGCGATGATCCTGCTGACCATCCCGATCTTCTACCCGATGATCATGGGCCTGGACTTCTTCGGCCTGAGCGATTCCGACAAATCCATCTGGTTCGGCATCCTCGCCCTGATGGTGGTGGAGATCGGCCTGATCCACCCGCCCCTGGGGATGAACCTGTTCATCGTCCAGCGGGCCGCCGGCAACGTGCCCTACGGCGAAACCGCCAAGGGCATCGTGCCGTTCCTCTGCTCGGACCTCGCCCGCATCGTGCTGCTGGTGGCTTTCCCGGGCCTGAGCCTGTGGCTGCTGAGCCTCTGATTGTCCCTCGCTGCACCTGGCCGCCTGCGGGCGGCCTTTTTTCGTCCGCCACCCCCGCACTCCCGTCCATCGAACGCCCAGGAACCCACCCATGACCGCCCACCCCAAGCGCCTGATCCTGCTGCTCGCCGCCCTGGTGGCCTTCGGGCCGCTGTCCATCGACATGTACCTGCCGAGCCTGCCGCTGATCGCCAGCGACCTGGCGGCTTCGGAGGCGCAGGTGCAGATGAGCATCGGCCTGTTCCTCGCCGGGCTGTGCATCGGCATGTTGCTCTACGGGCCGCTGTCGGACCGCTTCGGCCGGCGGCCCCTCCTGCTGGGTGGCATCGCCCTGTACCTGGTCGCCAGCCTGGGCTGCGCGCTGGCCGCCGAGGTCGAGCAGCTGCTGGCCTGGCGCCTGTTGCAGGCCCTGGGCGGGGCGGCCGCCTCGGTGCTGGCGCGGACCATCGTGCGTGACCTGTTCCCCCTGGGGGACGCCGCCCGGGTGCTGTCGCTGATGCACCTGGTGACCATGCTCGCCACCCTGGTGGCGCCGTTGCTGGGCGGCTACCTGATGCTGCTCGCCGGCTGGCGCTCGCTGTTCCTGCTGCTGATGGCCTTCTCCGGCCTGTGCCTGGCCCTGGTGGCGCTGAAGGTGCCCGAGAGCCATCCACCTCAAGCGCGCAGCCGCTCGCTGGGGGCGGCCTTCCTCGCCTATGGGCACCTGGCGCTACGGCCCCGCGCGCTGGGCTACATCTTCTGCATGGGCAGCTGCTTCGCCGGGATGTTCGCCTTCATCACCGCCTCACCCTTCGTCTACATCGGCCACTTCGGGGTTTCGCCCCAGGGCTATGGCTGGCTGTTCGGCCTGAATATCGCCGGGATCATCCTGGCGACCACGCTCAATGCGCGGCTGGTCGGGCGCCTGGGGCCGCGCCGGCTGCTGTTTCTCGGTGCGCTGGTGGCGGCTACGGCGGGGCTGGCCCTGGCACTGCTGGTGGGCCTGGGGCTGGGTGGCCTGGCGGCGATCGTGGTGTGCGTGGCGCTTTACGTCAGCGTCACCGGCATGCTCGGGGCCAACTGCCTGGCCTCGCTGCTCGCCGAGTTCCCCGAGCGTGCCGGTGCGGCGGCGGGGTTGGCGGTGGCTACCCAGTTCGGCCTGGGCACCGCGGCCAGCGCGCTGGTGGGCGGCCTGCATGACGGCACGGCGCTGCCCATGGCGCTGGTGATGGCCGGCTGTGGCGCCTGTTGCCTGGTGGCGGCGCTGTTTGCCCGGCGCTGAGGGGCGCGGTGTCGCCTAGGCCGCGACCTGGCGCTGATGGTTCGCCAGCCACAGGCAGTAGGCGAGCAGCAATGCGCCCCCCAGTGCCAGCACCGGCGGGGCGCCGAGGTGCGAGGCGAGCAGGCCGGCGCAGAGGCCGCCGAGGGCGTCGAAGCCGAAGCGGGTCGAGGTGTAGAGCGCCACGACACGGCCGCGCAGGGCCTCCGGCGCGCTGCTCTGCAGGATGATGTTGGTGCCGACGTTGCTGCAGGAGATGCCGAAGCCGAGCACCGCCATGGCCGCCAGCGACAACGGCAGCTGGGTGCTCCAGGCGAAGGCCAGCATGGCCAGGCCGCAGGCGCAGGAGGAGAGCAGGATCAGCCGCGACAGGGTGCTGCCTCCGCTGTGGTTGGCGAGGACGATGGTCGACAGCAGCGAACCCAGCCCGGCGGCGCCCCAGAGCCAGCCGAGGGTGGTGGCGTCGCCGCCGAAGATGTCCTTGGCGAACACCGGCAGCAGCACCACGTAGCTGGAGGCGGTGACGTTGAGGGCCAGCACGCTGAGGATCATCAGGCGGATCTTCGGGTCGCGGCGCGCGTAGTCCAGCCCCTCGCCGAACACATTGCGGAAGGTGCCGGTGGCCCGTGGCGTCGGCGCCATGCGCACCCACAGCAGCCCGGCCATCAGCGCCAGGTAGGAGGCGGCGTTGAGGGCGAAGCACACCGCCTCGCCAACCAGCCCCAGCAGCAGGCCGGCCAGGGGCGGGCCGATGAAGCGCGACAGGGTGAAGAGCATGGCGTTGAGGGCCAGGGCATTGGGCAGGTCGGCCTTGTCGTCGACGAAGCGGCTCAGCAGCGACTGGCGCAGCGGCGTGTCCACCGCGTTGAGCACGCCGAGCAGCGCGGCCATGGCCACCAGCAGCGCCGGGGTGATCAGGCCGCTGGCGGTGAGCCCGGCCAGCGCCAGGGCCTGCAGGCCGAGCAGGCCCTCGACGGCGATCAGCAGGCGGCGCTTGTCGTGGCGATCGATCCAGGCGCCGGCGAAGGGGCCGACCAGCAATTGCGGCAGCAGGGCGACGCAGGTGGTGATGCCGAGCAGCGCGGCGGAGCCGGTGAGCCGGTAGACCAGCCAGGCCAGCGCCACCTGCTGGATCCAGGTGCCCAGGGTGGAAATGCAATGACCGGTGAAATACAGACGGAAGTTGCGATGGCGCAAGGCGCGCAGGGCGTTGGGCAGTTGGGGCATCGGCGGGCGTTCGGGCTGGTCTGGGGGCGGGTTTCTCGGGGGTGAATGCTAAAGGAAAAGGCGGATCGTTAACACATTAATCGTCCCCCGCCGGGGATTTCTCCGGAGAACGCTTTTTCGCCATGGAAAGTGCAATCGAGTATCCGGATCGTGCATTTTTAGCCATCGTTCACATCTTCATAATGGACCCCAGGTTACCGGAATCAGCCTCTTTGCCCCACGCGGCGAGGGCTGGCCCAACCGGTGGCGACTAACAATAAATAGACCGGGTATCCGCATGAAAAAGCCAAATCCTCTGCTCGAAGACCTCCGTGCCATCCTGCCTGCCATCGCCGCCAATGCCGCCCGTGCGGAGCAGGAGCGCATGGTGCCCGCCGAGAACATCGCCATGCTCAAGGGCATCGGCATGCACCGCGCCTTCCAGCCCAAGGCCTACGGTGGCCTGGAAATCTCCCTGCCCGAGTTCGCCGACTGCGTGGTGGCCCTGGCCGGCGCCTGCGGCGGCACCGCCTGGGCCTTCAGCCTGCTGTGCACCCACAGCCACCAGATGGCGATGTTCTCCAAGCGCCTGCAGGACGAGGTATGGGGCGAGAACCGCGACGCCACCGCGAGCAGCAGCATCGCGCCCTTCGGCAAGGCCGAGAACGTCGAGGGCGGCATCATCCTCAACGGTGAGCTGGGCTGGAGCAGCGGCTGCGACCACGCCGAATGGGCCATCGTCGGCTTCCGCCGCCCGGCGGGCGAGGGCGAGCCGCCAGTCTATTGCTTCGGCGTGGTGCCCCGTGCGGATTACGCGATACGTGACGACTGGTACGTCGCCGGCATGCGCAGCAGTGGCACCAAGACGCTGATCCTCAAGGACGTGTTCATCCCCGATCACCGCATCGAGGCGGCCAAGGACATGATGGAAGGCCGCTCCGCCGGCTTCGGCCTGTACCCGGACAGCAAGATCTTCTACGCCCCCTACCGTCCGTACTTCGCCAGTGGCTTCGCGGCCATCAGCCTGGGCGTCGCCGAGCGCATGCTGGTGGCCTATGCCGAGAAGACCAGGAACCGCGTGCGCGCCTACACCGGCGTCAGCGTCGGCACCGCCACCCCGGCATTGATGCGCCTGGCCGAATCCACCCATCAGGTCGCCGCCGCCCGTGCCTTCCTGGAAAAGACCTGGCAGGAGCACGCCGAACACGCCGAGCGCCACCAGTACCCGGATCGCCCGACCCTGGCCTTCTGGCGCACCAACCAGGCCTATGCGGTGAAGATGTGCATCCAGGCCGTGGACCGCCTGTTCGAGGCTGCCGGCGGCACCGCCTGGTTCGACGCCAACGAGATGCAGCGGCTGTTCCGCGACTCGCACATGACCGGCGCCCACGCGTACACCGACTACGACGTCTGCGCGCAGATACTCGGCCGCGAGCTGATGGGCCTGGAGCCCGACCCGAGCATGGTCTGACCTGCTCCGCGCCACACTCCGTTCGCTCACCTGCCAACCGGGCGCGGGCCCGGTTGCGAGGAATCGCCATGACCCAACAGAACAATGAAGCGGGCTTCGACCCGCGTGCCTTCCGCCGTGCCCTGGGTAACTTCGCCACCGGCGTGACCGTCATGACCGCCGCCGCCGATGGCCGCCGCGTGGGCATGACCGCCAACAGCTTCAACTCGGTGTCGCTGGACCCGCCGCTGGTGCTCTGGAGCATCGACAAGCGCGCCACCAGCCATGAGGTCTTCGCCCGCGCCGGGCACTTTGCAGTGAACGTGCTGGCCGCCGACCAGATCGACATTTCCAACCAGTTCGCTCGCCCCAGCGACGACCGCTTCGCCGGCCTGCGCGTGGAGGAGGGCGCCGGTGGTGCGCCGCTGCTGGAGGAATGCGCGGCGCGCTTCCAGTGCGAGAAGTACCAGGAGCTGGACGGTGGTGACCACTGGATCCTGATCGGCAAGGTTGTCGCCTTCGATGATCTGGGCCGGGCGCCGCTGCTGTATCACCAGGGCGCCTATTCGACGGTGCTGCCGCACCCGCGCCTGCTGAAGAAGGACGAGGCCGCCACCCGCACCGCCTTCCAGGGGCGCCTCAACGACAACCTCTATTACCTGATGACCCAGGCCGTGCGCGGCTACCAGGAGGACTACCAGCCCCGGCAGCTGTCCACCGGGCTGCGCACCAGCGAGGCGCGCATGCTGATGGTGCTGGAGAAGGATGCGAGCCTGGGCATGGCCGCCCTGCAGCAACTGGTGAACATGCCGACGCGGGAGATCGAAGCGGCGGTGGACACCCTGACCCGCAAGGGCATGCTCAGCGGCGATGCCCAGGGCTGCAGCCTGACGCCCGCGGGCATGGACCAGGCGGAAACCCTCTGGGAGATCGCCGAACGCCAGCAGGAGCGGGTCTTCGCCCGCTTCAGCCAGGAGCAGCTGGCCACCTTCAAGGAGATGCTGCGGGCGGTCGCCCGACTGGGCGAGGCCTGAGGCGGAATGCCGTGCGGGAGGCCTAGACGGCGTCCCGCATGGCGCGCAGGTCCAGGGCGTCCTGGTGCATGCGCTGGATGACGTCGAACAGCTGCTGGCGCAGGGACTCGTCGCCGATACGGTCGGCGGCGCGCATCACGGCGATGGCGGCGTCCTCGTTGTGGATGGCGACGCGTTCCAGGTTCTTGCGGAAATCTCGTGTGGCGCGTGTCACGGGTAGGACCTCGGGGAAAACTGCGCGCAGTCTGGGGGATAAATGTTGCCGTGAAGTTGCAGCGGGCTGGCTTGGTAATGGCCTGCAACAGATTCCCCGGCGCAAAAAAAACCGACCTGCAAGAGGTCGGTATTACCCATATGGGCCTGCCAATCAGAAGCATTCTGCATGCATCCATCTGCCGTTGGATGCAGGGCCATGATCGTGGGATTGGATGACGGTTTCATGTCGCACGTGTGACATTTTCATTGGAGCGTGGGAAGCCATGTTTTCAAGACGTGGTCATGAGCTGTCGGGTCTGCCTGTGAGGATTCAAGCGGAGGACCCGACAGGATGAGCGCGTACCGAAGTGAGCGATGGCTGCATGCTCCGAGGTCTGGTGCGCCCTCTGCCAGGGAGCCAAAAGCAACGCCACGTCCTAACGCGGTATCGGCCCTGGGCGTTAAAGCCCATCGGTGACGGGAAGCCTTCGTGAACCACGGGCAGGCTTCAGGTAGCATCGGCGGCTTAGACGACTCCTGGCCCGCCTCGCAATGAACAAAGACGATATCCCGGCATTCAGTATCAGCACCCAGCTCACCCTGCTCGGCCGCGACCCGGCGGAGCAGTTCGGCTTCGTCAACGCGCCGCTCTACAAGGGCTCGACCATCATCTACAAAACGCTGGATGACATCGAAGCCCGGCGCAGCCGCTTCTCCTACGGCACGGCCGGTTCGCCGACCATCGCCCACCTGGAGGACGCCTGGACCCAGCTCACCGGCGCCAAGGGCACCGTGCTGTCCACCTCGGGCCTGGGGGCCGTGGCGCTGGCGCTGTTCAGCACCACCAAGGCGGGCGATCACATCCTGATCCCCGACAGCGTCTACCGGCCCACGCGCAATTTCTGCAACCAGATGCTGGCTCGCTACGGCGTGACCACCACCTACTACGACCCGATGATCGGCGCCGATATCGAACGCCTGATCGGCCCGAACACCACCACCCTGTTCCTGGAAGCGCCCGGCTCACAGAGCTTCGAGGTGCAGGACATCCCGGCCCTGGTGGAGGTGGCGCGCCGCCACGGGGTGAAGACCATCCTCGACAACACCTGGGCGACGCCGATCTTCTTCCGTGGCCACGACCACGGCATCGACCTGACGGTGGAGGCGGGCACCAAGTACCTGGGCGGGCATTCGGACATCCTGCTGGGGCTGGTCACCGCCAACGAGGCTTGCTGGCCGGCCCTGCGCGCCACCTACGACGCCATGTCGATGCTGCCCGGCGCGGAAGACTGCGTGCAGGCGCTGCGCGGCATGCGCACGCTGTTCCTGCGGCTCAAGGAAGCAGAGCGGCGTGGCCTGGAGATGGCCCGCTGGCTGAGCGAGCGCCCGGAGGTGTCCCGCGTGTTGCACCCGGCCTTCGAGAGCTGCCCCGGCCATGCCCACTGGAAGCGCGACTTCAAGGGCTCGTCCGGGCTGTTCTCCATCGTCCTGGCGCCGGGCTACACCCGCGATGGCCTGGCGGCGATGCTCGACAACCTGTCGATCTTCAGCATGGGCTTCTCCTGGGGCGGCTACGAAAGCCTGGTGATCCCCTTCGATTGCAGCACCTACCGCACCGCCACCCGCTGGGAGGCCGAAGGCTTCGCCTTGCGCCTGCAGATCGGCCTGGAAGACATGGACGACCTCAAGGGCGACCTGGCCCGTGGTTTCGCCCGCCTGGCCGCAGCTGGCTGAGACGCTGCGGATGGGCGGTCAGGAAGAGTCGCGCCCGGGCAGCAGCTGGCTGTAGGGTGCCTCGGCGCCGCCCGTGCGCCGTAGCAGGCGCACGTCGGTGACTTCGATGTTGCAGTCGGCGAGCCAATCCTGGATCGCCTCGCTGGAGCGGGACGGCCGTTTCTCGCCCGGGAACTCGAGGGTATAGATGGAGAAGCCTATGGCCTTGATGTTGGGGATGGCCCGGGTGTTCATCTTCATGTGCCGGGGTTCACCCTTGAACCGGTAACTGATCAACCATTCCATAAGCGTCTGCGGACTCGATCGCACTGCATCGGTGCACTGGCGTACCGATGACCCCCTGATATCAGAAGTGGCAAACCTAGCAGAACGCGCCGCGCTGGCAATGCTAGCAATCTGCTGCAACCCGCGCCCTTGAGCATTGGCGGCACTTGGCGACGAAAGGCATGTCAAGCCATGCAGCGGAAGTCGTTTTTAACGGTCGATTTGCCTATGGGTAGCCAGGGTTCGGGGGTCGTCATGTGCGGAGGCGTCGAGGTGGCGGGTCGTTTTACGGAGAGCGGCAGGGCGAGGCGGGTGTACTTCCTCAGCCCCAGGGCGGAACTGCCCGTGGTGCGGCCCGATGGCTCCATCGAGTGGGTTCCCTGGGGGCGCCGGCCACGGCAGCCGGGGGCCTTGCCCGCCAGTGGCTGGGCGCGGGAGAACTGCATGACCCTGGAAGCTTGGGAGCCCTATCGCCCACAGGCGGTGAAGATCGCCGTGCAGCGCTACATGGAGAAGGACCGGGCGCAGCAGCCGCACTGGTTCGACCTGGTGGCGAGCCAGTGCCTGCAAGGCGTGCTGCTGGAGACCGAGCGGGAGCGCAGGGTCTATGTGGTGATCGGGCAGCCGCCGCTGGGCTGCGAATTCATCCAGGACCGTTGGCCGTTGATCTCGGCCTGATCCGGGCTAGCCGTCCACCCGGTGGGTGGTGACGCCGGAGACGCCGATCTCCTGGGAGGCGAGCACCTTGTTCTCGAAGGAGGAGCCGCCCAGGCTGCGGTCCACCTCCAACTGCCCGCGGTGCTCGGCAATGATGTGCGCGAGGGCCAGCTCCAGGCCCATTTCCTTTTCCGTGTGGCGCACACGAAGGCTTCTTGGTGCGCCCCTGAGCTTGTACTGGATATCGAAGTAATGCATTGCAGCCTTCCTTGTTGGCGAACCTGGCTCTTTCTCCCGTTGCGATAGTGCAGCGGAAACCGGGGCCTGCGCCAGTGCGAAGCCGATCTTTCGTCGCAACGGCCAATGCCGGCGGCGACCGCAGATTGGAGCGATGCAGGGCCGTGCGGGTTCCGGTCGCGTGCAGCGCGGGTCGAGGAGGGCGGAAGGATGCGGGTTGCGACGGCGCGCCCGGGTGGTTGCCCGGGCGTGCCGCTGGGGTCACGCGCTCAGGGCGCGGGGTCGAAAGCTGCGGCGGTTGGCGATGGCAATGGCGAATTCCTCGCTCAGCACCTTGCTCAGTTGCCGGATGGACAGCGGCGACGACAGCTCGGCCTGGGTCAAGCCGTGGATGGTGATGACGTCCAGATCGGTACGGCGGGTGAATTGCAGCGAGACCGTGCCGTTGTCCATGCGGGTCGCCTCGCACATGTAGGCGGGCATGTAGAGGGTGAAGAGTTTGCCGATATCGGCCATGGCGAGCGGCATGCGCGTTTCCTCCTTGAATGCGGTTGGGCTGACCACCTGGTCACGGCATCAGCGTAGGCGAAATTCAGTCGCTGTAAACACTGTCAGTGTGAGCCGTGCCACGACTCGAAAAGTGCCGTCCGTCACGTCCGCTTTTGCTGCCTTCAGGCCGCAACCCGCATGGATACAGGGTTATGACCACTTGGTCAGGAAATGAGGATTTCACAAGCGTATTTTTTGTATACAACCCTCTGGATATATGCAGACACTTTTGTTTACAGTGCGCCCACAACAACGACAAGAAGTGAGTGCACCTCCTCATGAACAAGCTATCCGAAGCTACGTCCGTCGCATCACGTCCGGAAGACGAGAACCTTGGCATCGGCGCCAACCTCGCCTACGGCTTGCAGCATGTCCTGACGATGTATGGCGGCATAGTCGCCGTCCCGCTGATCCTCGGCCAGGCGGCAGGGCTAAGCCCTTCCGAAATCGGTCTGTTGATCGCCGCCTCGTTGTTCGCTGGCGGCCTCGCAACCCTCCTCCAGACCCTCGGCCTGCCGTTCTTCGGCTGTCAGCTGCCCCTCGTCCAGGGCGTGTCCTTCGCCGGCGTCGCCACCATGATCGCCATCCTCGGCAGCAACAACGGTGAGGGCGGCATCCAGTCGGTGCTGGGCGCGGTGATGGCCGCATCACTGATCGGCCTGTTGATCACCCCCATCTTCTCCCGCGTCACCAAGTTCTTCCCGCCCTTGGTCACGGGGGTGGTGATCACCACCATCGGCCTGACGCTGATGCCGGTGGCCGCACGCTGGGCCATGGGCGGTAACAGCCAGTCCCCGGACTTCGGCAGCATGACCAACATCGGCCTGGCCGCCATGACCCTGGGCATCGTGCTGCTGCTGAGCAAGATCGGCAGCTCCACCATCTCGCGCCTGTCGATCCTCCTGGCCATGGTCCTTGGCACCCTGATCGCCATGGCCCTGGGCCTGACCGATTTCTCCAAGGTCGCTGAAGGCCCGATCGTGGCGATGCCGTCGCTGCTGCACTTCGGCATGCCGACCTTCCACGTGGCCGCCATCCTGTCGATGTGCATCGTGATCCTGGTGACCCTGGTGGAAACCTCGGCCGATATCCTCGCCGTGGGCGAGATCATCGGCACCAAGGTCGACTCCAAGCGCCTCGGCAACGGCCTGCGCGCCGACATGCTGTCCAGCGTGCTGGCGCCGCTGTTCGGTTCCTTCACCCAGAGCGCCTTCGCCCAGAACGTCGGCCTGGTCGCCGTCACCGGTGTGAAGAGCCGCTACGTGGTGGCCACCGGTGGCCTGATCCTGGTCACCCTGGGCCTGCTGCCGGTGATGGGGCGCGTGGTCGCCGCCGTGCCGACCTCGGTACTCGGTGGCGCCGGCATCGTGCTGTTCGGCACAGTCGCGGCCAGCGGCATCCGCACCCTGGCCAAGGTCGACTACCGCAACAACATGAACCTGATCATCGTCTCCACCTCCCTCGGCTTCGGCATGATTCCGATCGCCGCGCCGAGCTTCTACGAGCACTTCCCCGCCTGGTTCGAAACCATCTTCCATTCCGGCATCAGCTCGGCGGCGATCATGGCCATCCTGCTGAACCTGGTGTTCAACCAGTTCACCGCCGGTAACCCCGACCAGCCTTCGGTGATCTCTGCCGGCCACGAACGCAGCCTGCGCTACACCGACATCGCTGCGCTGAACGATGGCGACTACTTCCAGAACGGCAAGCTGTACGACGCCGAAGGTAACGAAGTACCGCTGGCCGACGATGACGACCACCACGGCAGCCCGGCCCCACGGCCGACGCGAAGCCAGGCGGACGCGGTGCACTGACGCACCCCCGCGATAAACCGGACCCGGCCCCAGTGGCCGGGTTCTTCATTTGGGGCATCGGCGACACCGGCCGGCACGTTCCCGTAGGAGCGAGCTCTGCTCGCGAAGCTTCTGCGGGAGGCATGCCTCGACTTCCATCCACCGGGGGCGTGTCTGCGAGGGGGAGGGCGCAAGAGAGGCAAGGGCGATGCTGCGCATCGCTTGGCGACTGAAGTCGCCCCTACAGTCCCACCTAAAGCGGCCCCTGCGTGCCGCCGCGAAAATTGCGTTGGAAGCAGGGCGCAGGGAACCCCGGGGCCTTCCTGCAATCTCTGATAACGCTTTGTTACCGCTGCCCGGGCCGTTGCGTTTGACCTGGGCTTTTGCCTTCACCAAGCTACGCGCTTCGCCACCACTGCCCAGGAATCACCCGCGTGTCCCCAGCCTTCCGCCACTGGCGCCGAACCCTTTTCTGCCTCATTCCCCTTGCTGCGCTGCTGTCAGGTTGCGACCAGGGCGAGCCCGAGAAGCCCCAGCCGCCGGTCAAGGCCACCACCTACCTCGCCGTCGACTGGGGCCAGGTGCCCGCCACGGCCGACCAGGAGCTGCTCAACGGCTTCGCCGCCTGGCGCTCGGCCTGCACTCGCCTGGCCAAGGACCCGGTCTGGTCCGGCACCTGCGCTGCTGCGGCACCGGTGCCCATGGAAGCCAGCGCCGTCCGCGCCTTCCTCGGTGCCAACCTGCAGCCCTATAGCCTGCGTTCGGCGGAGAAGGGCGAGCATGGCCTGATCACCGGCTACTACGAGCCGGTCTACCCCGGCCACCTGCAACGCACCGAACAGGGGCAGGTGCCGGTCTATGGCGTGCCGGACGACCTGATCGTCGTCGCCCTGGACGAGATCTACCCCGAGCTCAAGGGCAAGCGCCTGCGTGGCCGCCTGGAAGGCCGGGTGCTCAAGCCCTACGACGATGCCGCCGCCATTCGTGGCGAGGGCGTCAAGGCGCCGGTGCTGGCTTGGCTCAACGACCCGATGGACCTGCAGTTCCTGCAGATCCAGGGCTCCGGTCGCATCCAGCTGGACGATGGCCGCCAACTGCGCATCGGCTACGCCGACCAGAACGGCCACCCCTATCGCCCCATCGGCCGCTGGCTGGTGGAGCAGGGGCTGCTGCAGAAGGAAGAAGTGAGCATGGGGCGCATCCGTGACTGGGCCGTCGCCAACCCCGGCCGGGTCGATGAGCTGCTGGCCAGCAACCCCAGCTATGTGTTCTTCAGTGCCCGCCCGGACAGCAACGAAGGCCCCCGAGGCTCCCTCAACGTGCCCCTCACCGCCGGTTATAGCGTGGCCATCGACCGCAAGGTGATCCCCCTCGGCAGCCTGCTCTGGCTTTCCACCACCCGCCCGGACGGCGCCCCCGTGGTACGCCCGGTGGCGGCCCAGGACACCGGTGGCGCCATCGTCGGCGAAGTGCGCGCGGACCTGTTCTGGGGTACCGGCCACGAGGCCGGCGAGCTGGCTGGCAACATGAAGCAGGAAGGGCGCATCTGGATGCTCTGGCCCAAGGGCATGGCGCCGCCCGAAACGCCCTGAACCTGGGCGGTACTCGACTATCCGCAGGAAAAGGAGATTTCCATGAGCGACTACATCCACCTGAACAAGGCCAACTGGGACCAGCGCGCCGTGCTTCACGCCACCTCGCGCGGCTATGACGCGGCGGCCTTCGTCGCCGACCCGCAGCACCTCTCCGAGGTGGTGCGCTTCGACCTGCCGCGCCTCGGCGACATTAGCGGCCTGCGCGGCGTGCACCTGCAGTGCCACATCGGCACCGACACCCTGTCCCTGAGCCGGCTCGGCGCGCAGATGTGCGGGCTGGATTTCTCGCCGCAATCCATCGCCGAGGCCCGTTCCCTGGCCGAGCGGTGCGGCACGCCGCTGGAATGGCTGGAGTCGGACGTGTACGACGCCGACCAGGTGCTGGAACCCGGCGCCTTCGACCTCGTCTACACCGGTATCGGCGCGCTCTGCTGGCTGCCCAGCATCGAGCGCTGGGCCCGCGTCGTGGCCTCGCTGTTGAAGCCGGGCGGGCGCCTGTTCATTCGCGAGGGCCATCCGATGATGTGGGCGATAGACGAGGAGCGGGAGGACGCCCTCCATGTCGACCTGCCTTACTTCGAACGGGCCGAGCCGCTGGTCTGGGAATGCGACACCACCTACGTGGAGTCCCCCGACACGCTCACCGCCACCGTCACCCATATCTGGAACCACGGCCTGGGCGAGATCATCACCGCCTTGCTCGGTCACGGCATGGAGATCACCGCCCTGGAAGAGCACCAGAGCCTGCCCTGGAACGCGCTGCCCGGGCGCATGAGCCAGCACGCCGATGGTGAATGGCGCCTGGACGAGGCACCCTGGCGTCTGCCCCTGAGCTATACGTTGCAGGCGATCAAGCGCTGACGAACGCTGGAGGACGACCCATGAAGCCTTTTATCCCCCGTGCATTGCTCGCCCTGCTGCTCATCGCGGCTTGGTGCGCGCCGGCCCAGGCCCTGACCCTGCGTTGCAGCAAGGGCCTGGTGTTGCAGGAAGACAGCCTGGAGGAGGTGCTGCGCAAGTGCGGCGAGCCGGACAAGCGCGTGCGCACGCTGCCGGCCCTGCGCAACAACGGCGTGCCCAAGCTCAACGCGGTGACCGTGGACATCTGGACCTACGGCCCGCGCAACGGCATGACCCGCGAGCTGCACTTCATCGAAGGCAAGCTGAAGGAAGTCAGGAGCACCCGCGACTAGCCGATCGGGCGGGCACGAGCCGCCCGGGCCACGTAGAATCGCGCCCCTGAATCTTTCCTCGAGGTCGCAAGGTGGAACTACAGCAGGGCTTCGTCCTGACCCGGCACTGGCGCGATACGCCCGCGGGCACGGAAGTGGGCTTCTGGCTGGCGACCGATGAGGGCCCCCGCTACCTGCGCCTGGCGCCGCAAACCTCCGTGGCCTTCCTCCCCGCCGAGCAGCGCGAGCGCGCCGAGGCGCTGCTGAAGAGCGAGCGTGGCGTCGAGCTGCGACCCCTGGGGCTCTGCGATTTCCGCCACCGCCCGGTGCTCGGTCTCTATTGCCAGCAGCACCGGCAACTGATCGGCCTGGACAAGAGCCTGCGCCAGGCCGGTGTCGACGTCTTCGAGGCCGATATCCGCCCGCCCGAGCGCTACCTGATGGAGCGCTTCATCACCGCACCGGTGTTCTTCGGCGGCACGCCCGATGCCGAGGGCGCATTGCTGGACGGGCAGATGAAGCCGGCGCCCGACTACCGTCCGCGCCTGCGCCTGGTGTCCCTGGACATCGAGACCACCCTCCACGGCGAGCTCTACTCCATCGCCCTGGAAGGCTGCGGCCAGCGCCAGGTGTACATGCTCGGCCCGGCCAACGGCGATGCCCGCGAGGTGGACTTCGACCTGGAGTACTGCGACGACCGCGCGCAACTGCTCGAACGCCTCAACCAGTGGCTGGTGGAGCACGACCCGGACGCCATCATCGGCTGGAACCTGGTGCAGTTCGACCTGCGCGTGCTCAACGAGCATGCCAAGCGCCTCAAGGTGCCCCTGCGCCTGGGGCGCGGTGGCGAGGCCATGGGCTGGCGCGAGCACGGCAGCCGCAACAACCACTACTTCGCCGAAGCCCCGGGGCGGCTGATCATCGACGGCATCGAGGCGCTGCGCTCGGCCACCTGGAGCTTCCCCTCGTTCAGCCTGGAGAGCGTCGCCCAGACCCTGCTCGGCGAGGGCAAGGCCATCGACACCCCCTACCAGCGCATGGACGAGATCAACCGCATGTTCGCCGAGGACAAGCCCGCCCTCGCGCGCTACAACCTCAAGGACTGCGAGCTGGTGACGCGCATCTTCGAGAAGACCGAGCTGCTCACCTTCCTCCTCGAGCGGGCCACGGTCACCGGCCTGCCCGCTGACCGCAGCGGCGGCTCGGTGGCCGCCTTCTGCCACCTGTACATCCCGCTGATGCACCGCCAGGGCTTCGTCGCGCCCAACCAGGGCGAACGCATGCCCGAGGCCAGCCCGGGCGGCTTCGTCATGGATTCGCGCCCCGGTCTGTACGAGTCGGTGCTGGTGCTGGACTACAAGAGCCTGTATCCCTCGATCATCCGCACCTTCCTCATCGACCCGGTGGGGCTGGTGGAAGGCCTGCGCCAGCCCGATGACGAACACTCGGTACCGGGCTTCCGCGAGGCACGTTTCTCACGCACGCGGCACTGCCTGCCGGCCATCGTCGAGCGGGTGTGGCAGGGGCGCGAAACGGCCAAGCGCGAGCACAACCAGCCGCTATCCCAGGCGCTGAAGATCATCATGAACGCCTTCTACGGCGTGCTCGGTTCCAGCGGCTGCCGCTTCTTCGACCCGCGCCTGGCCTCGTCCATCACCCTGCGCGGCCACGAGATCATGCGCCGCACCCGCGCGCTGATCGAGGCACAGGGTCATCAGGTGATCTACGGCGACACCGACTCCACCTTCGTCTGGCTCGGCCGCGCCCATGGCGAGCAGGAGGCGGCCGCCATCGGCCGGTCGCTGGTGCAGCGGGTCAACCAGTGGTGGCGCGAACACCTGCAGCAGGAATACGGCCTGGAAAGCGCGCTGGAACTGCAGTATGAAACCCACTACAGCCGCTTCCTGATGCCCACGGTGCGGGGCGCGGAGGAGGGTAGCAAGAAGCGCTACGCCGGGCTGGTGACGCGTGCCGACGGCAGCGAGGAGATGGTCTTCAAGGGGCTGGAAACGGTGCGCACCGATTGGTCGCCGCTGGCCCAGCGCTTCCAGCAGGAGCTGTATTTGCGCATCTTCAACCGCGAGCCCTACCAGGACTATGTGCGCGACTACGTGCGCCGCACTCTGGCCGGCGAGCTGGACGAGCTGCTGATCTACCGCAAGCGCTTGCGCCGGCGGCTGGACGACTACGAGCGCAACGTCCCGCCCCATGTGCGTGCCGCGCGCCTGGCCGATGACTACAACCAAAGCCAGGGGCGCCCGCGTCAGTACCAGAACGGCGGCTGGATCAGCTACCTGATCACCGTCGCCGGGCCCGAGCCTCTGGAGAACCGCCGCGCGCCCATCGACTACGACCACTACGTCACCCGCCAGCTGCAACCGGTGGCGGATGCCATCCTGCCCTTCGTCCAGGGCGACTTCAGCAAGCTGATCGACGGCCAGCTCGACCTGTTCTGAGCCGGCGCCGGCTCAGTCGGGCAGGTTGACCAGGGGGATCGACTCGCCGCCGGTGCGGTTCTGCTGGCGCTCGTCCATCCACTCGGCGATCTGGGCACCGAATTCCGCCGGCACCTTGCGGCCCACGCGGCGGGAAATGTCGAGGATGGTCTGCTGGGCCAGCGCCTCTTCCATGCGCTTCTGCGCCGTCAGCATCACCGCATGGATGGAGCAGGTGCCTTCCAGCGCCCAGTCCGGCGGCGAACCTTCGAACAGGGCGCAGCGCCCGCGGATATCCCGGCATTCGAAGATCGACTTGTGCCCATCGATGGCGCGGACGATATCCAGCACGGTGATCTCGTCCGAAGGGCGGGCCAGGCGGAAGCCGCCGCGCACGCCTTCGGTCGCGGCCACCAGCCCGGCCTTGGCCAGCTTGGTGAACACCTTCGCCAGGTACTCCTGGGGCACACCCTGCAGTTCGGCCATGTCGCGCACGCTGGCTTCGCGGCTGTCACCGCGGTCGTCCACGAGAAAGAGCAGGCAGTGGATGCCGTACTCGACCCCCGCGCTGTAAAGAGACATTCATAACTCCGACTGTTTGTGTCGCATATATTCTGCGATCTGTTCCCATGCATCTCAAGGCCCGCTACGGCTTCGGCGATGGGCGGGGCTGCCGTCCGTCCGCTCCAACGCTGTTGCGCAGTGCCTTGGAGGCTGCAGAAAGGTGCGCCCTTGAGCGGTGCAGCCAGCAGCATGGCGAGCGAAGCAGTGGAGGGCAAAGAAAAAATACTTGTCGCCATAAACTACGATCAATATAGTCGTAGATGTGAGCGGCTGATGGCGCCACACGAACAGCCGTACCCGGACATGCAGTTGGCGCCACTCGTAGCCCCGTCCCTATTCGAACCGAACACGACCCTTACCTCTTTGGAGACACGAACATGAAACAACGCATCCTGATCGTCGGCGCTGGCTTCGGTGGCATGTGGAGCGCCCTCAGTGCCACGCGCCTGCTGGACATCCATGGCCGCACCGATGTCGAGGTCAGTGTTCTCGCGCCCCAGGCCGAACTGCGCGTGCGTCCGCGTTTCTACGAAGCCGGCGTGCACCGCATGAAGGCGCCGCTGGGCGAGCTGTTCGCCGCCGTCGGCGTGAACTTCGTCAAGGGCCTGGTGGACCGCATCGATGTGGCAGGCAAGCGCGTGGCCTACCGTGACGAGCAGGGCGCCGCGGCCGAGTTGGCCTACGACCGCCTGGTACTGGCCACCGGCAGCAGCGTGGTACGGCCGAAGATGGCGGGCGTCGAGCACGCCTTCGACGTCGACCAGATCGAAGAAGCCGTGCGCCTGGAAGAACACATCCGCTCGCTGGGCGCGCTGCCGGCCTCCAAGGCGCGCAACACGGTGGTGGTCGCCGGTGGCGGCTTCACCGGCATCGAAACCGCCGCCGAAATGCCGGCGCGCCTGCGTGAAGCCCTGGGTGCCGACGCTGAAGTACGGGTGGTGGTGGTCGACCGTGGCGCACGCATCGGCGCCGCCCTGGGCGACGGCCCGCGTGCGCAGATCGTCGAAGCCTCGGAAGAGCTGGGCATCGAATGGTGCCTGGACGCCAGCGTCACCTCGGTGGACGACGGCGGCGTGACCCTCGCCGACGGCCGTCGCATCGAGGCCAGCACCGTGGTCTGGACCGTGGGCGTGCGTGCCAGCTCGCTGACCGAACAGATCCCCGCCGAGCGTGACGCCCAGGGCCGCCTGCACGTGGACCGCAACCTCAAGGTGATCGGCCAGGACGACGTCTTCGCCACTGGTGACGTGGCCTACGCCGCCTCCGACGACCTGGGCAACTTCGCCCTGATGTCCTGCCAGCACGCCATCGCCCTGGGCCGCTCGGCCGGCAACAACGTCGCTGCCAACCTGCTCGGCGTCGAGCCGATCCCCTACAGCCAGCCCAAGTACGTCACCTGCCTGGACCTGGGCGCCTGGGGCGCGGTGTTCACCGAAGGCTGGGACCGCCAGGTCAAGCTGGTGCGTGAGGAGGGCAAGCAGCTGAAGACCCAGATCAACAGCGTGTGGATCTACCCGCCGGCCGCCAACCGCGCCGAAGCCCTGGCAGCCGCCGACCCGGCGATCCCGGTCGTCGCATAAGCCACGGCGTCACCCCAGCCCCGCCGGTCGCAGGACCGGCGGGGCTTTTTATTGCCGCAGAATTCATGCCTCGTAGGTTGGGCTGAGGCACGAAGCCCAACGCAGCGGACCTCCACAGCGCACCGTTGGGCTTCGCACGCTCGGCGCCAACCTACGGGCCTGCAAATCTGGCGCTATGGCTCAAGCCGGCCGCTGCATCACCACCAGGCGCAGGGCGAGGGCGCCGAACAGGCTGGCCAGGCCCCATTTCTGCAAGCTGGCGAAGCGACCACGACCGCTGAGGCGGTGTGCCATGGCTCCGCCCACCAGGCCGAGGGCGGCATGGAAGAGGAAGGCCAGCAGGGTGAGCAGGGCGCCCAGCAGCAGGAGCTGCTCGGCGATGGGGCCGCGCTCGGGCACCACGAACTGTGGCAGGAAGACGAGGAAGAACAGCAGCGCCTTGGGGTTGAGCAGGCTGTTGAGGGTGGCGCGCATCAGCACCGCCCGCAGCGGCAGCGGCGCGACGCCCGTGGCACCGGCGGTGGCGCTGCTGCGCAGGGTCTTCCAGGCCATCCACAGCAGGTAGAGGGCCCCGGCCAGGCGGATGATGTCGAAGGAGGGCGGCCAGGCCGCCACCAGGCCGGTGATGCCGGCGGCGGTGAGCAGGGTCAGGGTCGCATCCGCCAGGCTGATGCCCAGCGCCGCCGCCAGGCCACCGCGCCAGCCGCAGGAAACCCCGTGGCTGATGACGAAGGCCATGTTCGGCCCCGGCGAGATCAACAGCAGCGCCACGGCGCAGGTGAAGATGACGAAGGTGTCGAGGTCGAGCATGGCAGCAGTCCTGGCGAGGGCCGCGGGTGCGGCCGGTCGCGCAACACTACCGGGCCGTCGCCGGCATCACCCGCTACAGCTGCGCGGTTTTTTCATGGCACACCCGGTGTCAGTCAGGGCAGGGTGAGCGCCGGCGTGGTCACCAGGGTCATGCTCTGCAGCGTGCAACTGCCCCAGGGCAGGCTGGTTGCCGACAGGCTGTTGCTGGCGTTGCTCCAGGTGGTGGCCAGCGTTGCGGCGCTGCAGGTCACGGTGCCGATCCTGATGCCCATATTGCTGACATTCACGGTCGTGACGCTGGTCGGTTGCCAGGGCCAGGGCAGGCCTTGCGGGGCAATGTTCGCGCAGAGCGGGTTGCTGCCGGTCAGGGTGGCGGCCGTCACGGAGGCTCCACCGCCGGGGTTGGCGACCCCGTGCACCGTGAGCGTGCAGGTGACCGCCGGCAACACTGGGTTGTACTTCACGCTGAAGGGGCCGGTGGCGGTGAAGGCGCCGCCCGGGGTGAAGGCGGAGGAGACCAGGGACCAGATGGCCAGGCCGAGCAGGGCCAGTATCTTCAGGGCGGCTTTGTAGGGGTTCATCGTGTCGTTCCTTGTCAGCGTGCGAATGCCCGGTGGCTGTCCTTGGCCCGGGGCGGTAGGCGCAGGCTAGACCCATCCGCGGCGCTGCCCAGCCAGCCAAAGGTTGGCGTGGCCGGATCACCCGCCTGGCCCATGGGAAGAAGCTACCCAGGGCGCAGGGCGATCCCCGCTCGACGCGCTTCGGGCGGCTCTCTAATATGCAACCATTCGCTTGGATATCCGGACCGCGCCTTGACCACCTCCGACCCCATCACCGACACCGCTGCCTCCACCAGCGATCGCACCCTGCTGTTGATCAAGACCCGGGGCCCGGTGTCCACCGCCGCCCTGGCCCAGGCCCTGGAGATGACGCCGGAAGCGGCGCGCCAGCAGGTGCAGAAGCTGGTGGCCGCAGGGTGGGTGGAGGGGCGTCAGGAGCCGGCATCCGGTGCCGGGCGGCCGAGGCAGAACTGGGTGCTCACCGATGCCGGTTACGCCCGTTTCCCGGATACCCACGCGCAGCTCACGGTGCAGTTGATCGGCTCGGTGCGCCAGCTGTTCGGCGAAGAGGGGCTGGACCGTCTGATCTGCCAGCGCGAGGCGGAGTCCCGCGCGGTCTATCGCCAGGCCTGCAGCAGCCGCAGCCTGCCCAGGCGCCTGGAGCAGCTGGCGGCGGTGCGCTCGACCGAGGGCTACATGGCGCGGGTGGAGCGGGATGGCGAGGATTGGCTGCTGATCGAGGACCACTGCCCCATCTGTGTGGCGGCACGGAGCTGCCAGGGCTTCTGCCGCTCCGAGCTGCAACTGTTCCAGGAAGTGGTGGGCGAGGAGGCCGAGGTGGTCCGCGAGCAGCACCTGCTGGCCAATGCCTCCCGCTGCGTCTACCGCATCAGCGCCCGCTGAGCGGCATTCCTTCTGATTGCTCTCATCCTCCCGGGCTGAAGCCAGGACTACGGCCTTAGTCGCGCCAGCGCTTGCGGGCGTGCTGGTAGGCGGCCAGGTCGGCGTAGCCGAGCTGTTCGGCGATCTCCGCGCGGCCCAGGCCCTGCAACTCCAGGTGCTGTTCCAGTTCGCCACGTACCAGGTCGAGCAACTGGCGGAAGGTCAGGCCCTGTTCCTCCAGGCGCCGGCGCAAGGTACGCGGGCTCTGGTGCAGGGCTTCGGCCTGGTTCTCCAGGCTCGGCGCCTCACCCCGCGCCAGGCTGCGGCGCACGCCGCTGGCGACACGGGCGGCCCAGCCGCTGAGCTGGTGCTGGCGGGCCAGGCGGCGGTCGAGTTCGCTGGTCAGCAGGTCGAGCATGCCGGGGTTGTGTCCCTGCATCGGCAGGCTGAGGGTGGCCGGGGCGAAGTACAGGCGGTTGTGGTCGCAGCCGAACTGCTGGTCATCGCCGAACCAGGCCCGGTATTCGGCGTGATAGGCGGGGCGGGGGTAGGTGAAGCAGGCCCGCGCCGGTTTCACCTCGACGCCTGTGCCCCGGCGCAACTGGGTCAGCGCCATCACGTTGTAGTGCTCGACCACATAGCGGGCCAGGCCCTCGGGCGCGTCGATGCGCAGCTCCACGGCGACGCCGCCGGTATCTTCCACCAGCACCAGGTTCTCCATGTCCGAAGCCAGCGGTGCATAGCGCGCCCAGTAGGCGACGGCCTGGGCGACATCGACGCAATACAGGCACAGCTGGGTAAGCACGTGCAGGTCCCGCGAGCTGAACCGGGCGAACAGGTGCAGGCCGATGGCGGGGTCGTGGCGCGCGGCATCCGCCCAGAGCTGCTCCAGCTCCACCAACTGGTAGTCGCGCTGTGGGCCACGGGACTGTGCATCGAGGTAACGCTCCAGCACCTGGCCCATGGCGCCGCGATGGAAGCGCCGGACCGGCGACTTGGCCTCGATTCGGATGTTTCTGTCCTCTTCTCGCATAGGTCGGGCGGGTGTCCTGGTTTCTCATGGCTGGGCAATGCCCCTGTCGGGCCGGAACGAGATTGCCATGAATACAACAACGCTCGCCAATAACCCCACGCTGATAGTCGCCGCCATCTTCCTGGGGTTCATCCTGCTGGAAATAGCCTGTGCCTGCTTCCGCCAACCCCAAGGTCAGCGCCGTGACGCGCTGATCGAGATCATCGGCTCCAGCCTGCTGCTGGGCTTCACCTTCCCCCTGGTGATGACCATCAGCGCCAAGCTGCTGGACCACTTCGTGCCCGAGGCGAAAGGCAGCCTGGCCGGCCTGCCCTGGCTGGCGGGGTTTGCGCTGTTCCTGGTGTTCGATGACCTCACCCAGTACGCCTGGCACCGCCTGGCCCACCGCGTGCCGCTGCTCTATGCCCTGCACCGGGCACACCACTCGGCGCCCTACATGAGCATCCGCATCGTCTACCGCAACAACAGCTTCTACTACCTGCTGATGCCGGGCCTGTGGCTGAGCGGGATGCTCATCCACATGGGGCTGGCGCCGGTCTACTACGTCTACCTGATCCTCAAGATGTGCGTGATCTTCGGCGCCCACAGCAGCGTGCCCTGGGACGACAGGCTCTACCGCATCCGCCCCCTGCGCCCGCTGATGTGGCTGCTGGAGCGGACCATCTCCACGCCCTCCACCCACTCGGCCCACCACGGCCTCAGCGCCGACGACGGCGTGACCCACTACAAGGGCAACTACGGCAACCTGCTGTTCTTCTGGGATGTGCTGTTCGGCACGGCGAAGATCACCCGCCGCCGCCCCGAGCGCTACGGCATCGAACACCTGCGGCCGGTGAGCTGGCAGCATGAGCTGTTCTGGCCGCTGGTGCGCGAGCGCGCACCGGAGCGGGAGGCTGCTCCGGGGGAGGAGGCGGGTAAAGCCACCGGTTGACGGTGAAGCCTGGAGCGGTGCCAGGTATCATCCGCCGATCCCCAGCCCGGCCCTTGTGCCGGGCTTTTCCATTCCCCGGAGCGCCCATGGACAAGCTGCTGGCCTTGAAGATGTTCGTCGCCGCCGTGGACGCCAAGGGCTTCTCGGCAGCCGCACGGCGCCTGGGCCTGGCCACCTCCTCGGTGACGCGCATGGTCGATGCCCTGGAGCAGGAGCTGGGCACGGTGCTGCTCAACCGCTCCACGCGCCAGGTGACGGTCACCGAGGCCGGTGCCGCCTATTACCAGAGTGCGCGCCAGTTGCTGGAGTACGTGGCCGAGGCCGATGCCTCGGTGATGGACGGCGGCGAGGAGCCCAGCGGGCCGCTGCGGGTTTCGCTTCCCAGCGCCTTCGGCCGCTGCCTGATCTCGCCCAGGATCGGTGAGCTGCTGCGCCGTTACCCGCGTCTGGAGCTGGATATCACCCTGACCGACGAGATCGTCGACCTGCTCGGCGAGCGGGTCGACCTGTCCATCCGCCTCGGTGCGGCGGCGCCCATGGATGGCGTGGTCGCCCGCAGCCTGGGGCAGTTCCGGCGCCACGTGGTGGCCAGCCCGGCCTACCTGGCGGAGCACGGCACGCCCGGGCAGCCGCTGGACCTGGCCGAGCATGACTGCCTGCGCTTCAACTACGGTGCGGCCCGCCAGGTCTGGACCTTCAGCGGCGAGGATGGCGAAGTCCGCGTACCGGTGCGTGGGCGCATGCGCAGCAACAACGTCGAGGTGCTGCGCGACGTGGCGCTGGCCGGGTCGGCGGTGGCGCTGCTGCCGGACTGGCTGGTGGATGCGGATATCGCTGCCGGCCGCCTGCTGCCGCTGTTCCCCGAGCACCTGGTCAATCCGGACGACACCAGCGCGGTGATCAGCGCGCTCTACCTGCCCAGCCAGCGGGGTTCGCGGCGGGTCGCGGCGTTCATCGAGTTCGTCGGCGGCTTGCTCTAGCGGCTGGCATTGCGCAAAAGGCAAAGCCGCTTTGCGCCCCGGGCGGATTCCCTCCACCCGCCACCTTGCCCAGGATAGGCGCCTCGAACCGTTACACCCTGAGGACCGTTGGATGAACCCTGCCAGCCATTTCGCCACCCATGCCCCCCAGGCGCTCAGCCGGGGCCTGGTGCTGCTCTTCGCCTTCTGCTGCGGCGCCATCGTCGCCAACATCTACTACGCCCAGCCGATCATCGAGCTGATCGCCCCCGATGTCGGCATCTCCACCCACGGCGCCAGCCTTATCGTCTCCCTGACCCAGGTCGGCTATGCCCTCGGGCTGTTCTTCCTGGTGCCCCTGGCGGACCTGCTGGAGAACCGCCGGCTGATGCTCGCCACCCTCGGCGTCAGCTTCCTCGCCCTGGTGGGCATGGCCCTGGCCGACGCGCCCGCCGTCCTGTTGCTGGTCTCGGCCCTGATCGGCTTCAGCTCGGTCTCGGTGCAGATGCTGATCCCCCTGGCCGCGCACCTGGCGCCCGAGGAATCCCGGGGCCGGGTGGTCGGCGGGATCATGGGCGGGCTGCTGCTGGGCATTCTCCTGGCGCGGCCGCTGTCCAGCGTGGCGGCGGACCACTTCGGCTGGCGCGCGGTGTTCTTTGGCGCTGCCGGGCTGATGCTGCTGATCGCCCTGGTGATGGCCATGGCGCTGCCCAGCCGGCGCCCCGACCACCGCGCCAGCTACGGCCAGTTGCTGGCTTCGCTCTGGCACCTGTTCCTCCGCGAGCCGGTGCTGCGCCAGCGTTCGCTGTACCAGGCGCTGATGTTCGGCACCTTCAGCCTGTTCTGGACCGCCGTGCCGGTGGAGCTGGCCCGCAACCATGGGCTGTCCCAGTCGCAGATCGCGCTGTTCGCCCTGGTCGGCGCCATCGGTGCGGTAGCTGCCCCCATCGCCGGGCGCCTGGCGGATGCGGGGCACACCCGGAGCATGTCGCGCTGCGCCATGCTGCTGGCGATGCTCAGCTTCCTCCCGGCCCTGTTCGGGCTGCCCTGGGGCGTGGTCGGCCTGGCGCTGACCGGCGTGCTGCTGGATTTCGCCGTGCAGATGAACATGGTGCTCGGCCAGCGCGAGGTCTATGCCCTGGATGCCGCCAGCCGCGGCCGGCTGAACGCGCTGTACATGACCAGCATCTTCATCGGTGGCGCCGTCGGTTCGTCCATCGCCAGCCTGCTGTACGAGCAGGGCGGCTGGCAGGCCATCGCCGCCCTTGGTGCCGCGTTGCCGCTGCTGGCCCTGGTCGCCTTCGGCCTGCACACCCGCCTGGCCACGCGGAGCCAGGTCCAGGCGGGATAACGGCCTGTTGGGTGGCACCTGTAGGGGTGAGTTCATTCGTCCAGCAGGCCGCAGGGCTGCCCTGGCTCGGTGCCCCCTGTGGCGCCGCCTGGTGGATGAAAAAAGCGCCATCCACCCTACGTACCGGTCGGCTTCGTGGCTGCGGATACGCCCTTGTAGGAGCGGCTTCAGCCGCGAAAGACCTGCCGCCGGCACCTAGCCGGGATGGCCGCAATCGATTTCGCTGATATCCACTAGTGACCGATTGCGTTTCTCCGGGCCCAGCGGCGACGCGACACTGGCCCCGTCGAATCACTCACCGATCCCCACAGGAGAATCCATCATGAGCCGCTACTTCACCGCCGCCCTGCTGGCCGCCGTCGTCGCCAGCAGCGCCTTCAGCGTCAGCGCCGCCGACCATCATTCCACCATCGAACGTGCCTTCAAGGACGCCGCCAGCGACCGCGCTTCCGTCAGCGAAACCCAGGTCGACCGTGGCAACAGCAGCGAAGAGCAGCGCAAGGGCCTGCCGCGCTGGTGGCATTGATTCCATCGAGTTCCATGGATGCAGAAGGGCGCCTCGAGGCGCCCTTCATCGTTTCTGGGCCGGTCCGGCGCCAGGCTAGCTGGCGGTGCGCACCGGCAGGCGGATGTTGTACGCCTCGGTGAAGGCCTGGGCGGACATGGGCCGGGAGAACAGGTAGCCCTGGCCCTCGCCGCAGCGCTCCAGCTTGAGACGAGCGCGCTGGGCTTCGCTTTCGATGCCCTCGGCGATGGTCTCCAGGTCGAAGCTGCGGGCCATGTCGAGGATGGCGCGGACCACCGAGGCGTCCCGGCGTGACTCCAGGATGCCCTGAACGAAGGAGCGGTCGATCTTGATCCGGCTCAGGGGGTAGGTCTTGAGCAGGATCAGCGAGGCGTAGCCGGTGCCGAAGTCGTCGAAGGCGATGCCTACGCCGTGGGCCCGCAGGCGCTGCAGGGTTTCCAGCACGATGTCGTCGTTGTCCAGCACGATGTTCTCGGTGACTTCCAGCTCCAGGGACTCCGGGGGCAGGCCATAGCGGGCCAGGGCCTCCAGCACCTCGGTCACCAGGTCGCCGACGCGGAACTGGGCGCTGAACAGGTTCACGCCCATGCGTATGTCCTCGGCGCCGTTGTTGCGCCAGAAGGCCAGTTGGGCGCAGGCCTCGTCGAGTATCCAGCTGCCCACGCTGGCCGCCAGCGGGCCGCCCTCCAGGGCCGGCAGGAAGGCCGCAGGCGGCAGCAGCCCGCGCTCGGGGTGCTGCCAGCGGATCAAGGCTTCGGCGCCGCGCAGGGAGCCGTCGCTGAGGCGCACCTGGGGTTGGTAGAAGAGCACGAACTCGCGGTTCTCCACCGCGCGGTGCAGTTCCATGGCGTGCAAATGGCGGCTCACCGCCTCCATGCGCAGTTCGGGGGTGAAGGCGGCCACCTGGCTGCGGCCAACGCCCTTGGCCTTGAACAGCGCCAGGTCGGCGTCACCCACCAGCTCCAGTGCTTCCAGGGCGTGCAGGGGGGCCAGGGCCAGGCCGCAGCTGGCCGCGACCCGCACCTCGTGGCCATCCACCAGGATGGGCTGGGCGATGTCGCTGATGGCGTTGTGGGCCACCAGCAGCGCGGATTCGGGCTGGGTGATGCCGGTGAGCAGCAGGGCGAACTCGTCGCCGCCGATGCGCGCCACCAGGTCGCTGGGGCCCGCAATGGCGGCCAGGCGGTTCGCCACTTCGCGGAGGATGCCGTCGCCGATCAGGTGGCCCAGGGTGTCGTTGACGTCCTTGAAACCGTCCAGGTCGATCATCAGCACCGTTACCGGCTCGGCCGCCAGCAGGGCCTCTTCGGCGCGGCGGTAGAAGCAGCCGCGGTTGGCCAGGCCGGTGAGGGCGTCGAAGGTGGCCAGGCGGCGCAACTCGGCCTCTTCCTGCTGGCGCTGGCTGTTGTCGCTGAGCACAGCCTCGAAGCGTGGATAGCCCTTTTCGCTCCAGGAGAACAGCGACAGGCCCAGGTCGAATTCGCTGCCGTCCTTGTGCAGGCCCTTGAGGGTGGTGGGCGTGCTCAGGTCGGCCAGGTAGCCGGCGGTCACGGCACGGCGGATCAGCGCCAGGAAGGGCGGGCGCTCGGCCACGGCCAGCAGCGCCTCCACCGGCAGCCCGGCGCCTTCCTCGGGGGCGTAGCCCAGCAGGTCGGCGGCGGCGGGGTTCCAGGCGAGGATATGGCCCCGGTGGTCGAACCAGAGCACCGGGGTGTCCGAATGGCCGGCGTAGGTCTCGAAGGCGGGGCGCTTGCGCTCGGCGCTCACTTCGATGCGGCGCAGTTCCAGGCGGTCGGTGGCCATGCGCGCCAGCTCCCGCAGGCGCTCGCGGTCTTCTTCGGAGAAGTCCTGGTGGGGCTGGTCGTCGATGATGCACAGCGCCCCCAGGGGCAGGCCCTCGGCGGAGAGCAGCGGCACCCCGGCATAGAAGCGCAGGTTGGTGGGGCCGAGCACCAGGGGGTTGTCGTGGAAGCGGTCGTCCTGGGTGGCATCCGGCACCACCATGACCTGGTCCTGGGTGATGGCATGGGCGCAGAAGGACACGTCGCGGTCCATGTCCACCTCGCCGACGCCGGTGCTGGCGGCGAAGAACACATGGTCGCTGCCGATCATGTTCACCGCGGCCACGGGCATGTCGAACATGCGTGCGGCGATGCGCACCACGGGGTCCAGGCTGGGGACCATGCGTTCGTCGTCGAGACCGTAGTCGACGAGGGCACGCAGGCGTTCGGCTTCGTTCGGCAGCTGCGAGGGACAGCGCATGGCAACCTCCTGTCGATGTTAACTCCCTGATGCAACGCCCTAAGGATAGATGCGCCTCGCGCTCTGCCAGCGGTGGACGCACACGAGCGGACGGACGGTTTGCAGGCGGCGAATCCCTCTGCTTCAACCCTCGCGGGGCTGCTCGCGCAACTTCGCCAGGCGTCGGTGGATCAGCATCAGCGCCACGGAGGTGCCCTGGCGCACCGGTGCGTCGAGCCTTGCGCTGAACACCGGCGGCGGGTCGCTGGCCCCGCCGGCTTCCAGCTGGCTGGCGATGCGCTCCAGCTCGTAGATGCCGTCGCCCTCCGCAGGCTGCGCCGCGCGGGCCTGGGCGATCGCCAGGTCGAGCCGTTGCGTCAGGTCTTCGAGCGGGCCGGTGTCGAACAGTTGCCTGGCCAGTTCCAGGCCGGCGAGGTGGGAATGGTCGGGCGTCTTGTGCATGCGAGCGTCCTGTTGGCGTTAACGGGTAGACCGTGGCGCTCGTGGGTTGCTCAAGGAATTTGACGTGCCGCTGTCCCGCTGCAAGAACATACAAGACGCCCCGGCCGTGGTCGGCCGAAACTGGCGACCCGAGAATGCCGTGCGAGCCCGAGATGACCCTGCATATCCAGACCCCGTTGATCCATTCCCGCCCCCTCAGCCTCGCCGCCGGTACTGAGGTGTGGCTGAAGCTGGAGGCCCTGCAGCCGTCGGGCTCGTTCAAGTTGCGCGGCATCGGTGCCGCCTGCGAGGCCCATGCACGGCAGGGCAAGCGGCGCTTCATCTCGTCCTCCGGTGGCAACGCGGGTATCGCCGTGGCCTATGCCGGGCGCTGCCTGTCGATCCCGGTAACGGTGGTGGTGCCGGAAACCACCACCGAGCGCGCCAAGGCGCTGATCCGCCAGGAGGGCGCCGAGGTGATCGTCCACGGCGCCGCCTGGCACGAGGCCAATGCCCTGGCGCAATCGATGCTGGGCGCGGCCGATGCCTTCATCCACCCCTTCGATGACCCGCTGCTCTGGCAGGGCCATGCGAGCCTGGTGGACGAGGTGGCCGCCAGCGGTTTTCGCCCGGACGCGGTCCTGCTCTCGGTGGGCGGTGGTGGCTTGTTCAGCGGCGTGGTGGAGGGCTTGCAGCGCAACGGCTGGAATACCGTGCCGGTGATCACCGCCGAAACCACGGGCGCGGCGTCCTTCGCCCGGGCGCTGGAAGCGGGGCGGCGCATCGAACTGGAGCGCATCGACAGCGTGGCCACCTCGCTCGGCGCCAGGCAGGTGTGCGAGCGGGCCTTCGCCCTGGGGCGCAGCCACCCGGTGCAGGCGCAGGTGGTGAGTGACCGGGCGGCGCTGGAGGCCTGCGAGCGCTTCCTCGATGAGCAGCGCATCCTCGTCGAGCCGGCCTGTGGCGCGGCATTGGCCCTGGCCTATGCCGGGAACGAGGCGCTGCGGGCCCATGGGCGGGTGATGGTGGTGGTGTGTGGCGGGGTCACCGCCACGCTGGAACAGATAAGCGCCTGGAAGGCCGCCCAGCCCTGAGGCCGGGCGGTTGGGGGCCTACTTGACGCCCTGGTCCTCGATGCGGTCGGCGTCGAACAGGGTTTCCAGCTCGGCACGGGCTTCGCGGGCGGTCTGCATCACTGCAGCGGCGTCGCCATGGACCTTGTGCTGGGCCGCCAGCACTTCCTCGTCGTGGCGCTGGAAGCGGCGGATGCGTGCATTGGCCTGCTCCTCGTCCAGGCCCATGCCGATGAGCACCTGGCGGCTCATCTCCAGGCTGGAATAGAAGGTCTCGCGCACCGGCAGGGCGCCGAGGTCGAGCAACTGGTGCACATGCTGGCGGTCCCGGGCGCGGGAAATGATCTTCAGGTGCGGGTAGAGGCGGCGCACCAGCTCGGTGGTCTTCAGGTTGGTCACCGGATCGTCGGTGGCGATGATGAAGAACTCGGCCTTGTCCACCTTGGCCGCGCGGAGGATCTCCGGGCGCAGCGGGTCGCCGTAGAAGATCGGCATGCGGCCCAGGCTGCGGGACAGCTCGATGGTTTCCACCGAGGTGTCCAGGGCCAGGAAGGGCACGCGCTGGGCGCGCAGCACACGGGCGACGATCTGGCCCATGCGGCCGGTGCCGGCGATCACCACGCGGGGCGAGTCGCTTTCGATCTTCTCGTATTCCGGCGGCACGTTCACCGGCGCGGGCTTGGCCTTGAACACGCGGTTGATGGCGAGGATCAGCAGCGGCGTCAGCGCCATGGACAGGGTGATGGCCAGCACCAGGAAGCCATGCAGCTGCGCATCGAACAGGCCCTGGTCGCGGGCCATCTTGAACACCACGAAGGCGAATTCACCACCGGCGGCCAGCACCACGCCCAGGCGCAGCGCGCTCTCGCGGGTGAGGCCACCGGCGCTGCGGCCCACCAGGAACAGCACCGGGAACTTGAGGCCGATCAGCAGCGCAGTGAGGCCCAGCACCAGCAGCGGTTGGCCCAGCAGCAGGCTGAGGTCGGCGCTCATGCCCACGCTGATGAAGAACAGCCCCAGCAGCAGGCCCTTGAACGGCTCGATCTGGGCTTCCAGCTCATGGCGGTATTCCGAGTCGGCCAGCAGCAGGCCGGCGAGGAAGGCCCCCAAGGCCATGGAAATGCCCGCCAGCTCCATCAGCCAGGCGGTGCCGATCACCACCAGCAGCGCGGTGGCGGTGGACACCTCCTGCAGGCCGGTGCGGGCGACGATGCGGAACACCGGGCGCAGCAGGAAGCGACCACCGATCACCACCAGCCCGATGCTGCCGACCACCTCGGCGAGGTGGGCCAGCTGGCCGCCGTCGTCGCGGGCGGCGGTGGCACCGCTGAGCAGCGGGATCAGGGCGATCAGCGGGATGGCCGCGATGTCCTGGAACAGCAGGATGGCGAAGGCCAGGCGGCCGTGGGGGCTGGTCAGCTCCTTGCGCTCGGCGAGTATCTGCAGGCCGAAGGCGGTGGAGGAGAGCGCCAGGCCCAGGCCCAGCACCACGGCGCTCTGCCAGGAACGGGCGAAGGCCAGGTAGGCGATGCCGGCGATCAGCGCGCCGGTGAGCAGCACCTGGGCCAGGCCGACGCCGAACACCGAGCGCCGCATCACCCAGAGGCGCCGGGGCGAGAGCTCCAGGCCGATGATGAAGAGCAGCAGCACCACGCCCAGTTCGGACAGGTGGGCGACGTTCTGCGGGTCGCTGACCAGGCGCAGGACGGAGGGACCGATCAGCACGCCGGCCAGCAGGTAGCCGAGCACGGCCCCCAGTTGCAGGCGCTTGGCGAGAGGCACGGCAAGGACGGCGGCGAGCAGGAAGACCACGGCGACCTGCAACGGGCTGCCTTCATGGGGCATGGGAAGTTCCTTGGGCAAACGGTAAGAAAGGTCCGACGGAGCGGCGGAGGGCGCAAGAATAGGGGGTGGGGGCCGCCGCTGTCACGGTGCGGCCCTGTGTCCGGTTGGCGCGGGTCAGTCTTCGGGGGCGTCGAAGATGGCCTCGATGGGCAGGGTGAAGACCCTGGCGATGCGGAAGGCCAGGGGCAGGCTGGGGTCGTAGCGACCGGTTTCGATGGCGTTCACCGTCTGCCGTGAAACCCCCAGGTGCCCGGCCAGCTCGGCCTGGGACCAGCCCGCCGCGGTGCGCAGTTCGCGTACGTGGTTGATCAACGGTAGCGCCTCGTGCCGATGAAGGCGCCCAGGGCCCAGAGCGGGCCCATCAGGCTCCATACCATGAACATCGACAGGCGTGGGAAGCCGGCGGTTTCCAGGAAGCCGTAGGAGAAGGTGATCAGCGCGGTGCCGAGGAAGGCGATGCCGAGGGCTTCGAGCTGGATCATCCGGCCCATCTCGTCAAGCTGGCGCAACTGCCGCAGCACGGCGATGGCCACCGCCACCAGGGGGATCACCGGCAGCACGGCGAGCAGGGTCTTGCCGACGCCCGGCTGCAGGTCGCCGAGGAAGAGGGAAGTGACCACCACCGTGACGACGTAGAGGGTCATGGAGAGGCCGAACTCCAGGGCGAAGCGTTTGCGTGGGGACATGATGGAATCCTCGGATGGAAAGCGTGCTTTACATTATGCGGTGCGCTTTTTTGAGTCAAGGACGCTTTACATCGACCGTTGCACGGCTATGCTGCTGCGGTCTTCAACAAGGAGCCCGATGCCATGAAGGTGCTGCGCCTGGTCGCCAATTTCGCCACCCCCGATCCCGCCGCGCTGGCGGATTTCTACCGCCGCCTGCTGGACCTCGATGTGGTGATGGACCATGGCTGGATCGTCACCCTGGCCTCCCCGGAGGACGTGCGCATGCGCCCGCAGCTGGGCCTGGCCAGCGAAGGCGGCTCGGGCACGCCGGTGCCGGAGCTCTCGGTCGAGGTGGACGATGTGGCAGAGGTGCACCGCCGGGCCGAGGCCCTGGGCGCCGAGATCGCCTACCCGCTGAGCGATGAGCCCTGGGGCGTGCGGCGCTTCTTCGTGCGGGACCCGGCGGGGCGCCTGCTGAATGTGCTGGAGCACCTGTAGCGGGCCGCGTTTGCACGGATGCGGGGGCTCGGGTGGGTGTGGTGCCCCCCGGGCTGAAGCCCGGGCTACATCCGGGCTGCGCGCCTCGACGTGATCGCTCTACAATCGGCCTCCCCACTGCACGCGCCAGGGAACCATGACCGGCACCCTCACCGAAAAAGGCACCATCTCCGTCCAGCTGGTCCGCGAGGCCCTGCAGGAGCTGCGCGCCCGTGGCCTCGATGCGCAGCCGCTGCTGCTGCACGCCGAGATCGCCGCCGAGGCGCTGGAGCGGCCCTATGGGCGGGTCTCCACGCAGCAGTACGCGCGGCTCTGGCTGGGCCTGGCACAGCAGATGGACGATGAGTTCTTCGGCATGAACCCGCGGCGGATGAAGTCCGGCAGCTTCGCCTTCATGGCCCGCGCGGCCTTGAAGGAAGCCAACCTGGGGGATGCGCTGGAGGGCATCCTCGGCTTCCTCGGCCTGGTGTTCGATGGCCTGTCGCCGCGCCTGGTGCGCCAGGGCGGCATGGCGGAGATCGTGCTGGAGGAGGCGCGGGGCGAGTCCCAGCGCGCCTTTGCCTATTTCACCCTGTGGATGATCGTCCACGGCCTGGCCTGCTGGCTGGCCGGGCGGCGCATTGCCATCCTCGCCATCGACCTGCGCTGCGCGGCGCCGGACTACATCGAGGACTACCGGGTGATGTTCAGCGACAACCTGCGCTTCGGCCGGCCGCGCACGCGCCTGCTGTTCAATGCCGACTGCCTGGCGTTGCCGGTGCGCCGTGGCGAGCGCGAACTGAAGCGCTTCCTCGGCGGTGCGCCGGCCAACATCCTGGTGCGTTACCGCGACCCGCAAAGCCTGGCGGCGCGCATCCGCGCCTACCTGCGCAGCCTGCGCCCCGAGCGCTGGCCGGACTTGGAAGCGCTCTCCAGCCATTTCTACATGGCGCCTTCGACCCTGCGTCGCAAGCTGGCCCTGGAAGACCAGTCCTACCAGGCACTCAAGGACCAGGTGCGCCGCGACCTGGCCATCGCCCGCCTGGACAGCGGCGAGGGTAATTTCGCCGAACTGGCCTTCGAACTGGGCTTCGCCGACGCCAGCGCCTTCTACAAGGCCTTCCGCAAGTGGACCGGCACCACGCCCGGCCAATACCGCGAGCTGATGCAGCCGAGCCCGTCGCCGGGCTAGCTGGCCACTGGCCGTTGTCAAAAGCGCTCGCCCAGGTTGGCGCCATTCGACATTGCCCCTGGGCAACGCCGGTCCGAAGATTCCGCTCACTACAAGAACAATGCGGAGTCACCGTCCATGCGCGACTACCACGAGGCTGCACGCCGATTCGACCTGGCCGACGCTTTCGCCGGCACCCTGGCGGGCACGCCGGACGCCCTCAACGCCTGCATCGAATGCTGTGACCGCCACGCC
Source organism: Pseudomonas sp. zfem005 (assembly GCF_032621735.1). Lineage (NCBI taxonomy): Bacteria > Pseudomonadati > Pseudomonadota > Gammaproteobacteria > Pseudomonadales > Pseudomonadaceae > Pseudomonas > Pseudomonas sp. zfem005. The sequence goes on from NZ_JAVYJE010000009.1 coordinate 155,581, forward strand.
GAACCGGGGCGCGTGGCACTGGTCTGGGAAGGCCGTGACGGCCGCCGCGAGGACTGGACCTTCACCCGGCTGAAGGAGGCCAGCGCACGCTTCGCTCATTACCTGCGCGAACAGGGCATCGGCCCGGGGGATTGCGTCTCCGGCCTGCTGCCGCGCACGCCCGAGTTGCTGGTCACCATCCTCGGCACCTGGCGCATCGGCGCCGTCTACCAGCCCTTGTTCACCGCCTTCGGCCCCAAGGCCATCGAGCACCGCCTGCAATGCGGCCAGTCGCGCCTGGTGGTGGTGGACGCCGCCAACCGCGCCAAGCTGGATGAAGTGGCCCAGGTGCCGGCGATCCTCACGGTCGGTGGCAGCGAGCCGGCTGGCTGCGCCTTCTGGAATGCCCTGGCACAGCACGACGACGATTTCGAGCCGGTGCTGCGCCGTGCCGATGATCCGTTCCTGCTGATGTGCACCTCGGGCACCACCGGGCTGCCCAAGGCGCTGCAGGTGCCGCTGCGGGCGATCCTCGCCTTCGTCGGCTACATGCGCGATGCGGTGGGCCTGCGCGAGGACGACCGCTTCTGGAACCTGGCCGACCCGGGCTGGGCCTACGGGCTTTACTACGCAGTGACCGGCCCTCTGGCCCTGGGCCACGCCACCACCTTTTACGAGGGTGGCTTCAGCGTCGAAAGCACCTGCCGGATCATCCGCGAGCTGGGCATCACCAACCTGGCCGGCTCGCCCACGGCCTTCCGCCTGCTGCTGGCGGCGCGGGAGCAGGTGGAGCCGGAGCTCAAGGGCCGGCTGCGCGCGGTGAGCAGTGCCGGCGAGCCGCTGACCCCGGAGGTGATCCGCTGGTTCGGCGAGGGCCTGGGCACCACCATCCACGACCATTACGGCCAGACCGAGCTGGGCATGGTGCTGTGCAACCACCACGAACTGGCGCACCCGGTGCGCATCGGCGCCGCCGGTTTCGCCGTGCCCGGCCACCGCGTGGTGGTGCTGGACGAGGCCCATCGCGAGCTGCCGGCGGGGCAGCCGGGCATCCTCGCCATCGACCGTGCCCGCTCGCCGCTGTTCTGGTTCCCCGGTTACCTGGGCGGCACCACCAAGGCCTTCGTCGGCGACTACTACCTGAGCGGCGACACCGTGGAGCTGAGCACGGACGGCAGCATCGCCTTCGTCGGCCGCTCGGACGATGTGATCACCACCTCCGGCTACCGGGTCGGGCCCTTCGATGTGGAGAGCGCGCTGATCGAGCACCCGGCCGTGGTCGAGGCGGCGGTGATCGGCAAGCCGTGCCCGGAGCGCACCGAGCTGGTCAAGGCCTTCGTCGTGCTCAAGCCTGGCCATACCGCTGATGCCGGCCTGGCGGAGGCCCTGCAGCAGCACGTGCGCAAGCGCCTGTCCGCCCATGCCTACCCCCGCGAGATCGAGTTCGTCGCGGAACTGCCCAAGACACCCAGCGGCAAGATCCAGCGCTTCCTGTTGCGTAACCAGGAAGTCGCCAGCGCCCAGGCGCGTGCCGCCCACTGACCACCAAGGAGCCCTAGACGTGCAGATAGAAAACAGAACCTTCCTGATCACCGGTGGTGGCTCCGGCCTCGGCCTGGCCACCGCCCGCACCCTGCTGCAGCAAGGCGCCCGGGTGCTGCTGGTGGACATCAACGCCGAAGCCGGTGCTGCCCGCGCCGCCGAACTGGGTGACAAGGCCCGCTTCCAGCGCGCCGACATCACCCGCGAAGACGAAGCCCAGGCCGCCGTGGCCGCTGCAATCGAAGCCTTTGGCGCGTTGCACGGCCTGGTCAACTGCGCCGGCATCGCCCCCGCCGAGAAGGTGCTGGGGCGCAAGGGCGTGCACGGGCTGGAGAGCTTCCGCCGGGTGGTGGAGGTCAACCTGATCGGCAGCTTCAACATGCTGCGCCTGGCCGCCGAAGCCATGGTCGGCAACGAGCCGAACGAGGAGGGCGAGCGTGGGGTGGCGATCAACACCGCCTCGGTGGCCGCCTTCGACGGGCAGATGGGCCAGGCCGCCTATTCCGCCTCCAAGGGCGGCGTCGCCGCCATGACTCTGCCGCTGGCGCGGGACCTGGCGCGCTCCGGCATCCGCGTGATGTGCATCGCCCCCGGCATCTTCGAGACGCCGATGATGGCCGGCATGCCCCAGGAGGTGCGCGATTCCCTGGCCGCCGACGTGCCCTTCCCGCCGCGCCTGGGGCGCCCGGACGAGTACGCCGCCCTGGCCGCTCACATCATCGGCAACCCCATGCTCAACGGCGAGGTCATCCGCCTGGATGGCGCGCTGCGCATGGCCGCGAAATAAGGAGCCCGTCATGAACGCGAAGATCGACCCCATCGTGATCGTCAGTGCCGCCCGCACGCCCATGGGCGGCTTCCTCGGTGACCTGCGCGAGATGACCGCCGCCGAGCTGGGCGCCGCCGCCATCGCCGCTGCCCTGGCGCGCGCCGGCCTGGCCGCCGACGCGGTGGACGAGGTGCTGATGGGCTGCGTGCTGCAGGCCGGCCAAGGCCAGGCGCCGGCGCGCCAGGCGGCACTGGGTGCCGGGCTGCCCCAGGGCGTGGTGTGCTCGACGGTGAACAAGATGTGCGGCTCCGGCATGAAGGCGGCGATGCTCGGGCATGACCTGCTGGCGGCCGGCAGCGCCGATGTGGTGATAGCCGGCGGCATGGAGAGCATGTCCAACGCGCCCTACCTGCTGGAGCGCGCGCGTTCCGGCTATCGCATGGGCCATGGCAAGGTGCTGGACCATATGTTCCTCGACGGCCTGGAGGACGCCTACGACAAGGGCCGCCTGATGGGCACCTTCGCCGAGGATTGCGCCCAGTCCTACGGCTTCACCCGCGAGCAGCAGGACGCCTTCGCCATCGAATCCCTCACCCGCGCGCAGAAGGCCCTGACCGAAGGCCGCTTCGCTGCCGAGACGGTGGCGGTGCAGGCGCGGGCCGGGCGTGAGCTGCGTAGCATCGAGGCCGACGAGCAGCCGCCCAAGGCACGGCTGGACAAGATCCCCACCCTGAAGCCTGCATTCCGCGAGGGCGGCAGCGTCACCGCGGCCAACTCCAGCTCGATTTCCGATGGCGCCGCGGCGCTGCTGCTGATGCGCCTGTCGGAGGCGGACAAGCGCGGCCTCACGCCCCTGGCGCGGATCGCCGACCACGCGTCCTTCGCCCAGGCGCCGGGGCTGTTCACCACCGCGCCGGTGGGCTCGATCCAGCGCCTGCTGGCACGCACTGGCTGGAACCTCGGCGATGTGGACCTGTTCGAGATCAACGAGGCCTTCGCCGTGGTGCCCATGGTGGCCATGCGTGACCTGGGCATCGCCCATGAACGCCTCAACGTGCACGGCGGCGCCTGCGCCCTGGGCCACCCCATCGGCGCATCCGGTGCGCGGGTGCTGGTGACCCTGCTGGGCGCGCTGAGCCAGTACGGCCTCAAGCGTGGCGTGGCCTCGGTGTGCATCGGCGGCGGCGAAGCCACGGCCGTGGCCATCGAGCGCCTGGACTGAAGGAGAACCCGATGATTCCGTCCGAACAAGACCTGCAGATACGTGACGTCGCCCGCCAGTTCGCCCAGGAGCGGCTCAAGCCCTTCGCCGCCGACTGGGACCGCGAACACCGCTTCCCGGCCGAGGCATTGCGCGAGATGGCCCAGCTGGGCTTCCTCGGCATGCTGGTGCCGGAGGAGTGGGGCGGTGCCGCCACCGGGCACCTGGCCTATGCCATGGCCCTGGAGGAGATCGCCGCCGGCGACGGTGCCTGCTCCACCATCATGAGCGTGCACAACTCGGTGGGCTGCATGCCGATCCTCAAGTTCGGCGACGAGGAGCAGAAGCGCCGCTTCCTGCGCCCGCTGGCCGAAGGCTCGATGATCGGCGCCTTTGCCCTCACCGAGCCCCAGGCCGGTTCCGACGCCAGCGACCTGCGCACCCGCGCGCGCCGTGATGGCGACCACTACGTGCTGGACGGTGCCAAGCAGTTCATCACCTCGGGCAACCACGCGGGGATGGTCATCGTCTTCGCGGTGACCGACCCGGCCGCCGGCAAGAAGGGCATCAGCGCCTTCATCGTGCCCACCGACACGCCCGGCTACCAGGTGCTGCGGGTGGAGGACAAGCTCGGCCAGCATGCCTCCGATACCTGCCAGATCCAGCTCGACGGGGTGCGCATCCCGGCCAGCCTGCGCCTGGGCGGGGAGGGCGAGGGCTACCGCATCGCCCTGTCCAACCTGGAGGGCGGGCGCATCGGCATCGCTGCGCAATCGGTGGGCATGGCCCGGGCGGCCTTTGAAGCGGCGCGCGACTACAGTCATGAGCGCCGCACCTTCGGCAAGCCGATCATCGAGCACCAGGCGGTGGCCTTCCGCCTGGCCGACATGGCCACGCAGATCGCCGTGGCGCGGCAGATGGTGCATCACGCTGCGGCGCTGCGGGAGGCGGGGCTGCCCTGCCTGACCGAGGCGTCCATGGCCAAGCTGTTCGCCTCGGAAATGGCCGAGAAGGTCTGCTCGGCGGCGATCCAGACGCTGGGCGGCTACGGCTACCTGAAGGACTTCCCGGTGGAGCGCATCTACCGCGACGTGCGCGTGTGCCAGATCTACGAAGGCACCAGCGACGTGCAGCGCATGGTCATCGCGCGGAGCCTGTAAGGGCGCCCGGACGTAGCACCTGGAGTTCGCCGGAAGCACCGTGGGGCGGTGCGTACGGCACAGCCTACGGCACGTGTTCATCCGTCCTCGGTTTGAATCTTCGCAGGTAGAACCGATGGACCATGTCCTGATGGCGTGGCTTTCCAGGCTCAAACGAAACGGCGGGAGGGAGGCCCGAAGGCCTCCCGGGTTCAGCGGTAGGCGGGGTGCTCTTCCCCGCAATCGTAGGGCGGCTCGCCTCGCCGTTCCTCCGGCTCGGCCAGGCCGGAGCGCCGGAACATCAGGTAGGCGTCCAGCAGCAGGGCTTCCAGGCCGGAGAGCAGTTTCTCCTGGCGCACGGCCCTGTGGCTGTACTCGCAGTAGTCGGACTCGTCGCGGATGCGCTGGATCAGGTGCGTGGCCTGCACCAGGCGGTAGTTGCCCAGCGCGTAGCAACTGGCGCAGGGCGAGTCGGGGCGAACATCGAGTACGTACTCGGAGAAGTCTTCGAGCCGGGGGAACTGCAAGGGGTCTTCCATCACGTGTATCTCCTCACTGTCGTGTGCGCTGGCCGAGGCCTGGGTAGGGGCTTCGAACAGGTCGAGATGCGGGGCGCGGGCGTCGCGCGTGAGTACGTCGAAGTGCGGGCGGGGAAAGTACCGGATGTCAGGCACGGCGCTTGTCCTCGTGTCGGGCGAGACGATGTGAGGCTGCTGCGGGTGGTACAGGGTGCATGGCAAGGTCCTCGCGACAGGTGGATTTCCCGGCGTACCGGGTGAGCGACGATCATGGCGGGGCCATGAGCTCAGGACTCTAGCGAGGGGCTTTGTAGGGGCTCAAGAATGATACGCGGTAGGCGGGGTCTTTCTCGAATGTGAGAAAGCGGGAACGTGCGGGGGAAGCAACGAGGGGGCCGGGTCGGCGCCCCTCGCGGGCTCAGGCGGGGCTGACCAGGGCCGCCGGCAGGCTCAGGCGCACGCGTGCGTAGCCGTTCTGGTTGGCGAAGGAGACGCTGCCGCCATAGCTCTCGCAGAGTGCCTTGACGATGGGCAGGCCCAGGCCCCAGCTCTTGGTTTCGCTCTTGGTGGAAATGAAATACGGGGTGGCGAGGTTGGTCAGCACTTCCTCGGGGAAGGCGCCCCGGTTGCTGACCTCGAACACCACCTGGTCATTTTCCATGTGCTGAGACACTTCGATTGGCGTGCCCGCATCGCCATGTTTGGCGGCGTTGAGCACCAGGTTGTCGAAGATGCGCAGGAAGGCCAGCTTGTCCCAGAACACCATCTGGTCCGCGCCCTCTGCCTGGAGGTCGAGCGGGTTCTCCACCTGCAGGCGCAGGTTGGCCACGGCTTCCTCCAGCAAGTGGGCCAGGGGCATCTGCTCACCGATCAGGCGGATGCCGCCGCCCATGCTGACATGGGAGATGTCGAGGATGTTGGCGACCATCTTGTCGATGCGCCGGAGGTTGTCCTCCAGCAGGGTGATCATCTCTTCGGTGCGCCGCGCCGGGTTTTTCTGCATCAGCCCGGCCACCATCACGGCGGCGGCCAGGGGCGAGCGCAGGTCGTGGCTGAAGGAGCGCATGAAGCGCTCCAGCATGATCTTCTCCGCCCGCAGGTGCTCGCTTTGCGCCTCGGCCACCTCGCGCTGCTTCTCGACGTGTTCGAGCTTGATGTCCGATTTCATCAGGCTGGAGATGGTGGCCAGCATCTCGTCGGGGTTGATCGGGTGGGTCAGGTAGGCGCGGGCACCGGTGTTGAGCCCCATCGCCTTGTCCTTGCCGCTCATGAAGGTGGCGGAGATGTTGATGATCGCCGGCAGCTTGTCGTGGCCGAGCCGCTGCTCGGCCTTCTGGATCAGCTCGAAGCCGCTCATGTCGGGCAGGTTGATGTCGAGGATCACCAGGTCCACGCCGCTTTCCAGGCTCGTCAGGCCGTCGCTGCCATTGGCGGCCTCCAGCACCTCGTAACCGGGTTCGCTGGCGAGGATCTTGCGCAAGACGTAACGGTTGGCATCCATGTCGTCGATGATCAGGATCCGTCTATTTCGCATCGTGGTATCTCCCCGCCAGGCGCTGCACGTGATGCAGCAGGGTTTCGGCGTGGTTGGGTTGGGACTTGTCGAGGATCGCCTGGCAGCGGCTGCCGAGGAGGGCGCGTTCGTCGTCATTCATCTGCTTGGCGGTGTTGACCAGCACCCGGGCATGCATGCTCCAGTCCATGCTTTCCAGCAGGTCCTCACCGGAGATGTCGGGCAGGTCGAGGTCGAGGATGATGATGTCCGGGCGCACCGCGTGCAGCTTGTCGATGCTGGCGCTGGCGCAGTCCGCCTCGATGATCACCGGCTCGAAGGGCTGCAGCAGGTGGTTGATCAGGTAGCGGTCGGCCGCGCTGTCGTCGATGACCAGTATGGTGGTGCCGGCGAGGCTGATCAGCGCCGGTTGCCGCTGGTTGTACTCGCGCGCCACCTGGACGTGGAAGCGGCTGCCGCGTCCGGGTTCGCTGCTGAGGCTGATATCGCCCTTGAGCAGGTTGGCCAGGCGCAAGGCCAGGGGCAGGCCCAGGCCGTTGCCGTGGATCTGCAGGCCGGGCGCGCGGATGCGGGCGAACTCCTCGAAGATGCGCGCCTGGTTCTCCACGGAGATGCCGACGCCGGTGTCCTCCACGACGAACTCCAGGTTGTGCTCGTCCGGCTGGAAGCAGCGCACGCTGATGCTGCCTTCGCGGGTGTACTTGAAGGCGTTGGTGATCAGGTTGCGCATGATCTGGAACAGGCGGTTGCGGTCCGTCTCCAGAGGCAGCTCGAAGGCCGGTTCGTGAATCGTCCAGCCGAGGTGCGGGTAGCGCATGGCCAGGGCCCCGGTGAACTGGCGCAACTGTTCGAGGAACTCGCTGAGCTCGAAGCGCTCGGGAAGCACCTCCATGCGCCCGGATTCGGCCTCCGCCAGGTCCAGCAGCTCGTTGACCAGCCCGGAAAGATCGGCCGCGGCATCGGCGATGAAGCGCACCTGCTTGTTCTGCTCGGCATTGAGCGCCCCGTCGACATCGCTCAGCAGCAGCTTGGAGATGTTCTCGATGATGTTGATCGGGGTGCGGAACTCGTGGGTCATGTTGGAGAAGAAGCGGCTGCGCGCCTCGCTGGCATCCTTGAGTTCGGAGGAGGCCTTCTCCAGCTCCGAATAAAGCGCCACCACGCCCTTGTTGGTGTTCTCCAACTCGAGGTTGGTGGCTTCCAGCTCCTGCTGCTTGCCCTGCAGTTCGGCGGTGGTCAGCAGCAGTTCGGAGCCGCGCACCTGGAGCTCCACGTAGGGGTCGGCGGCGCCTTCGGCTTGCAGCTGGCGGCGGATCTGCTGGATCGAATGCTCGTCCGGCAGGGGCCGGGGCGGGTGCACGGTCTTGCAGGCGCGGATGTGGGTGCCGCTGGGCGAGGTGTCGATCTGGAACTCGTCCATCAACCGCTGGGCCCCGCGCAGGCCGACGCCCATGCCGGTGGGCGACACGTAGCTGCCATCGAGGATGCGGTCGATGTGAGGGATGCCGCCGCCCTTGTCCAGCGCATCGAAGCAGATGCCCTTGACCAGGCCACGGTTGTCGAGGCGCAGGTCGAAGTTGAACACCCCGCTGCCGGCGTATTGATAGACGTTGCGTGCCAGCTCGGAGACCGAGGTGGCCAGGCGGATCTGTTCCAGGGGCGAAAGCCCCAGCCAGGCGGCGATCTGCTTGGCGCTCTGGCGGCAGCTGACCACGTCCACTTCGTTGATGATGCTGACACTGGTGATGCGGCGTTTGTCGCTAGCCATTCTTCACCACCACCACTGTCGCATCGTCGTTGAGGCGCTTGTGATCGCGGTGGATGAGCGCGGCGATCACCCCCGGGTGACGAACGCGCAGGCCAGGATAGGCGTTGAGGTCGAGTTTGGTGCTGATGCCGTCCGAGGCGAGGATCATGATCGAGCTGTCATCCCAGGGATAACTGAAGGTATGGATACGACCGATGCGGTAGCCGACCGTTCCATTGCTCGATGCCATGCTGCGGGCCTTGTCGGTAAGCAGGCTGCCGGCGATGTTGCCGATGCCGCAGAACTGCACCTGGCGTTGCGCGGGCTGGACCTCGGCGATGGCAGCGGCACCGCCCCGGGTGGACATCAAGGCGCGGTGCAACTGCTCCATCAGTGCCTGCAGAGGGATGTGCGGGTCATGGCCGAGAAACACCTCACGCGCCTTCTGGCTGGCAGTGCTGGCGGCATGGCCATGACCCAGGCCGTCGCAGACCAGCACGCGGTTGCCGAGAACGGCCCAGGCGTCGCCGCTGAGGGTCTCGCCGGGGTAGGGCGTGCACACGGCGCCCACCTGCAGGGCGCCAGCGGCCGGGCGCTGGCCCAGGTGGAAGCGGGCCTGCACCACGGTACCGAGACCCGGCTGGGAGAACAGGTCGAAGCCATCGGACATGCGCTGGATGGCACCGAGGCCGGCGCCCATGGTGCCGGTGGTGGAGTAGTTGTCGCTCAGGCACTGGGCCACGTTGGTCATGCCGGGGCCACGGTCCACCGCGGTGACTTCGAGGCCGGCTTCGTCGCAGCGGAACAGCAGCTCGCCCTGGCCGGCGTGGTTGATCAGGTTGCGGGCCATTTCCTGCACCACCACGGTGAGGCGACCGAGCAGGGTTTCATCGCCGGTCAGCTGGCTGGCGTGGCGCACCACGGTGCGGCGCACGGCATCCACATGGGCGCTGTCGGACACCTCGAGCAGCAGGTGGCAGCTGGGGATCATTTCCATTTCCACAGCTCCACCCGCGTGCCTTCGCCGGGACGGGTGTCGATGGCGAACTCGTCCACCAGGCGCCGCGCACCGCTTAGGCCCAGGCCGAGCCCGCCGCCGGAGGTGTAGCCATCCACCATGGCGCGCTCCAGGTCGGCGATGCCGGGGCCCTGGTCGCTGATGCTCAGACGCACCGCCGCGCGGCCGTCGCGCAGGCAGCTCTCGATCACGCATTCGCCACCGCCGCCGTAGATCAGGGCGTTACGTGCGATCTCGCTGGCGGCCGTCACCACCTTGGTCTGGGATATCAGGCCGAGCCTGGCTTCCTCAGCGGCTTTGCGCACGCGTTGGCGGATGACGACGATGTCAGTCTCCTGCTTCAGCGGAAGCGTTTCGGTCTTCGTCACGCTCTTGCTCCAGGATCAGGTCGTCGTCAGCCACGGTTTTTTCCAGCCAGCGCATGCCTTTCTCGACATTCAGCGCAGTGGCGATGCCCTCCAGCGAGAGGCCCAGCTCCACCAGGGTGATGGCCACGGCGGGCTGCATGCCGACGACAATGACCTTGGCGTCGAGGATGCGGGAAACGTTGGCGATGTGGGAAAGCATTCGGCCGATGAAGGAGTCGACGATTTCCAGGGAGGAGATATCGATCAGCACCCCCTTGGCGTTGTGCCGCACGATCTGTTCGGTGAGGTCTTCCTGGAGGTCCAGGGCGAGCTGGTCATGCATGTCCACCTGGATGGTCAGCATGAGGTACTTGCCCATCTTCAGGATCGGGATTCTGTCCACCATCTGTGCGTACTCCTCAGCGTGCGCTGCTGACCAGGCGGACGTTCAGTTCCTTGAGCGCCAGCTGGAAGGCATCGGCCAGGGATGCCTTGGTCAGCACGTCACCCAGTTCCACGCCGAGGTGGACGATGGTGGCGGCGATCTGCGGGCGGATGCCGCTGATGATGCACTTGGCGCCCATCAGCTTGGCGGCGGTGATGGTCTTGAGCAGGTGCTGGGCGACCATGGTGTCGACGGTGGGCACGCCGGTGATGTCGATGATGGCGATGTCGGACTCGGTCTCGACGATCTTCTGCAGCAGCGCTTCCATCACCACCTGGGTGCGGTTGCTGTCCAGGGAGCCGATCAGCGGGATGGCCAGCACGCCTTTCCAGAGCTGCACCACGGGGGTGGAGAGTTCCAGCATGCTTTCCTGCTGCTCGCGGATCACCGTTTCGCGGCCGGCCATGAAGGCTTGCATGCTGTACAGGCCGAGCTTGTCGAGCAGGCGCGTGGTGGTCCAGATCAGCTCGATGGCGTTCTCCCCGCGGTCCTGGATGCGCTGGAACAGCGGCTCCTTGAGGGAGAGCACGAAGGTGGCGGTTTCCGACGGGGTGAAGCCCTGGCGGCTCTGGGCCTGGGACAGGCGCTCAAGCAGCGAGCGCACGGGCTTCCAGCTGGCTGCCTGGATGTCGTCACCGCTTTCGGCGATGGCGGCGGTCAGGGCCCTGAGCAGCTCCCGGGAGTTCTCCTGCACGGTGCGATCATCAATCAGGTCGGTGCGGATGCCAGCGTTGCGCTGGGCGGCCATCCATTCGTCAAGGATGGATTTTTCGTTTTGCTTGAGCAGATCGGCTAGAACGGCGGCGGACATTGTTATCTCCCTGTCGGATGGCTCGTTGAAGAGCGGTTCGGTTTTCGACCACGAAAAAGTGCCCAACACTAGCGAGGCGCACGGGTAAAACGGAGCACGAAGCGGCGGAGTCTACTGGTGTTTCGGGCCTCCGTCGCGCACAGCCGCAACGGGCTTCGGCAATAGGAACGCAGCGGCGCCATTTGGTGCGACAAGAAGATGGATGAAGCGTGCTGCAGCCCACGATTCCGGGCGCCTCATCGGCGCGATTCGCAGGGCGGCACCGCCCGCGCGCGACCGGCGTGACGCCCCGTTGAACGTGACCGCCCGGTCGGTTCGGGGGAACCACCGGCGTAGGCGGTGTTTCCAACGTCCATATAGCACCGAGTCGGAGGACCGAGAGATGCCTGCCAGCCTGACCCGTTTCGCCACCGAGCCTGCACGCCGCGCCTACGTTGCCGCCCGGGTGGGACACGCCGAGCCCGAGCTGCTGTTCTTCGAGGGCGATGGACGCACGCCCAACAGCCGCTTCCCCGTACTGCTCTATCGCGCCGCGCTGCTGGGGCAGGTGGACCGTGCCGAAGCCTTCGAGAAGCGCTTCGCCGCCCATCGCTGGGCGCCGCTGTGGCGTGCCGGGGTGTTCGACTACCACCATTACCACGCCAGCGCCCACGAAGCCCTGGGCATTGCCAGCGGCTACGCCTGGCTGATGCTCGGTGGCGAGGCCGGACGGGAAATCCACGTCCGCGCCGGCGATGCCCTGGTGCTGCCCGCCGGCACGGGCCATTGCTGCCTGGAAGCCAGCGAGGATTTTCTCGTGGTGGGTGCCTACCCGCGCGGGCAGGAGGACTATGACATCCAGCGCGCCGGCTCCGACCGCTACCTGGCCTCGGTGCGGCGCATCGCCCAGGTGCCGACCCCGGTGGCCGACCCGCTGACCGGGCGCGACGGTGTGCTGACCCAGGCGTGGCGCGTGGCCTGACGCCGAGCTTGATCGGCGGTTGCCATCGGTGCACCCTCGGCCATCGCCCCTGAGCGCCGCGACCGAGGAAGGACCCCATGCTGACCAGGCCCCTGGCCCTGTTGCCCGTGCTGCTGGCCACCCAGGTGCAGGCTGCCGAGCCGCCACCGGAAGGCAAGCAACCGGCCAACGCCTTCGAGGCGGCATTCTCCATGACCCTGGTCTCGCCGATGATCAGCATCATCGCCACCACCGACCTCAGCAGTGACGAGAAGCAGCTCAAGCTGAGCCGCGCCCGCGAGGATGCCCTGGCCTTCCTCGCGTCCGCCGGGGTCATCCGTGGACCGCACCTGGAGCAGGCCCTGGGGCTGCTGCGCGACGGCTCGGCCACCAGCGACATGGCCTGGGCCCAGGCCATCGCAGCGAGGCCCTGACGCCCACCATTGGTCACCCTTACACAACCTTTACCCAGCGCCAGTGAGCGGCGATTCCGCGCCGTTGTCTGATCCTGTGTCCCGGTCCATTCCTTCACCGGGTACAGGAGGAGTCATGTTTCGTCGTTTGCCCCAGGTTGCCCTGTTGCTGGGAGCCGCCGCCCTGGCCGGCCAGGCTTCGGCCCACGGGCATGATGCCGGCCCCGCCGTGATCGGGGCGGTCGTGGGGGCCGTTGTCGGCGGTGCCATCGTCGCGTCGCGCCCGGCCCCGGTCTATGTACAGCCCGCCCCGGTGTACGTGGCACCGCCTCCGGTCGTCTATGCGCCTCCACCGCCGCCGCCCCCGCCGGTCTATTACTACCCGGCCCAACCGGTGTACTACCAGCCGGCGGTGGTCGCCCAACCCGTCTACTATGGCCCCGGCCCTTATTACGGCCCGCCGCGTCACTGGCACGGCGGCGGCCCGCGCCGCTGGTGATCGAGGAGGAAACAGGCCCCGCTCAGGCGGGGCCTTTTCGTTTCTGGCCGGCGTGGAAACGGTGATGGGGGCGGCGATGCTGCGCATCGCTTGGCGAATGAATTGTTAGGTGTTGCTAGAGGGTTTCGAGCCCAGCTGATTGCCGAGTTTTGCTGATGCTTTTGGTTTCGCCCCCCCGGGCGAGTCCCTTTTGACAATCGCCTCAAAAGGAACCAAAAGGGCTTGCCCCTCCATACGGGTCTGGCTTCGCCAGACTTCCCTCGCTCCATCATCGTTCCAGGGGCACGCCACGAAGGGCCATCCCTGGCCCATCGCGGCTCTCGCGACATCCATGTCGCTCAACCCCTTCCACGACGATTCGCTCGGCCTCCTGGGAAGGGGCGTTTGGCGGCTGCTTCAACTTTCTTCGCCCAACGCATCACCACGTGGTGTGCACGGACTTTCGTAGGATGGGTAGAGCGGAGCGAAACCCATGCGGTGGAAGTCCGTAGGGCGGGTGAAACCCGCGAAACCCTGCACCGCCGATGTCGGGTTGCACCCGACCCACAGCAACGCGGTGACGTAGGTTGGCGCCGAGCGCAGCGAGGCCCAACGCAGCCCGGCTCGGGTGCGCCTCGATGGCGTTCAATCCGGCCGGCGTTTGCCGAACACGGTCTTGGGGGATCTGCCGAAGAAGGCGGTGAAGGCCGCGCTGAAATTGTTCGGGTGGCGATAGCCCACCTGCCAGGCCGCCTGGGCCACCTGGCAGCCGGACTCCAGCAGCAGGTGGGCCTTGTGCATGCGCATTTCCAGCAGCAGGCGATGGGGGGTGGTGGCGAAGCATTGGTGGAAGCCTTGCTTGAGCTTGAACGCGTTGAGCCCCACGGCCGCACAGAGGTAGGCGACGGTCAGCGGCTGGTCCAGCTGCGCCTGCATCAGTTCGCGGGCCTGGTGCAGCCGGTCGATGTCCGCCTGGCTGAAGCGCGCAGTCGGGCTGGGTGGCGGGGTTGCCAGCGCCTCCAGTTGTATGGCCAGCAGGCTGAGCGCGTGGATGTGCATCTGCAGCGGGCCGCCCGTTGGTTGTTCCAGGGCGAGGGCCAGGGCGTTGACATGGGCCGCGCTGGCCGGGGCGGTGGGGCTACCGGCCAACTGGCACAGGCTGCCATCGCCCAGCAACTGCCCGGCGCGCTCGGCACCCAGGTAGCGGGTGAGCAGGTGGCGGTCCGCCAGCAGGCGCAGTTGCGAGACTTCCTGCGCCGCGTCGTAGCGGCGTTCGCCGCTGCCGCCGTGGAAGCGGCTGACCGTGGTGCGCCCGGCGTCGAAGGCCAGCGCCGAACCTTCGCGCCCCAGGTAGCCGGAGCGGCCGCGCAGGCCGAAGGTGATCACCAGCATGGGCTCCGGGTGCGGGTTGATGGATTCCTCCACCAGCGGTCGGTTGGGCAGGTAGCGCGTGCTCACCAGCGCCAGGCCATCGTCCAGCGACAGGCGCTCCGTGCGGCAGTCACCGAATGCGGCGGGCAGGCGGATGCGCTGGCCGCCAGGGTGCGGCGTGGGGTCCGACGCCAGCTGCGCGGGGGTGATCCGCTGGCTCCTTGTGCCGCTCTGTGCCTTTGTCACCTGCCTGCCTCCGTTGGCCGCGCTGCGGATTCCATGGATATCGATCCGTTTCCCATAGTTCTATGGATGATACTAATTCTCGATAACCCCTAGCATCTCCATGAACGCCGGGCGCCGCCTGGCACGGCGGTACAGAGGAGAGGCACCCATGGAAACCCTATCGATACACCCCTTGCAGGATTGCTGGGACAGCCTGTTGGCCAGCGTGCGTGCCGACGCCTTGCGGGTGGCGCTGGAGCACGGGCTGTTCGCCGCACTGGAGCAGCCGCTGGACGCAGCGGCGGTCGCCGCCGCCCAGCGCTGGCAGGCATCGCCCACGCGGGCGCTGCTGGACCAGCTGTGGAGCATGGGCCTGCTGTCGCGGAGCGAAGTGGGCGAGGGCGCCTATCGCAATACAGCGGTAGCCGCCTGCTACCTGCACCCGCAGGCGCCGCGCTACTGCGGTGATGCGTTGCTGTTCCGCCTGCGCACCTTGCGGGCGGTCGGTGCGCAACTGGAAGGCCGACTCGTCGGTGAGGTGCCCGCCGGGCCGCCACCGGGTGGTTGGGCTGAAGCGGCGCGGGTGCAGATCGCCCAGGAACAGCGGGCCGTGACCGTCGACACCGCACTGGCCCTGATCCAGCGCCTGGAGGCTTTCGCCGGCGCGCCGCGGCTGCTCGACCTGGGCGGTGGCCCTGGCCTGGTGGCCATCGCCCTGGCCCGCGCCAACCCGCAGTTGCGTGGCGTGGTGTTCGACCTGCCGGATTCCGCCGCCGTGGCCCGGGAGAACATCAGCGCTGCAGGGCTCGGCGGGCGGCTGGAGGCGCGGGGCGGCGATCTGCTGCACGACGACCTCGGCAGCGGCTATGACCTGGTCTGGTGCTCGTCGGTGTTGCACTTCATGCCGGACCCGCCCGCCGCGCTGGCGAAGATCTATCGGGCGCTGCGCCCGGGCGGCACCCTGGTCTGCGCCCACGCCGAGGTGCCGGGGCAGGCGGCCGATGCGGCGCGGGTGCTGCCCTATTACCTGGGGCTGCGCATGCAGGGCCGTTACCTGCCGCTGCCGGGGGAGCTGGTCACGGTGCTGGAAGCAGTGGGCTTCGAGGTGATCGAGCAGCTGCCGGCGGTGACCTTCCCCCTGGCGCCGGTAACGGTGCAGATCGCCCGGCGACGCTAGCGGAACCGATGGCACGGGGCGCGTTATAGGCGCCCGTTCCCAGGAGTGGGCCCCTTAGCACCAATCGGTCGAAGAGCCGGCCAAGGGCGGACGGACTATCACTGTCTATGCTTGGACGACTTTTTTTCAGCGGGCCTGTCGATCCGGCCCGCTGTCGTTCGACTATGGATGCAAGCCCCACAACAAGGAGCGAATGATGAAGTACCTGTGCCTGATCTACTTCGACGAGACCGTGCTCGATTCCATGCCCGCCGAGCGCTTCGAATCTATCGTCGGCCACTGCATGGAATACGAGCAGCGCCTGCAACGCAGCGGCCAGTACATCGCCGCCGAAGCGCTGCAATCCACCGCGACCGCCACCACGCTGCGCCTGCAGGGCGACAAGCTGTCGATCACCGACGGCCCCTTCGCCGAGACCCGCGAGCAACTGGGCGGCTTCTACCTGATCGATGCCAAGGACCTCAACGAGGCGATCCAGATCGCGTCGAAGATCCCGCCGGCCCGCCTGGGCTGCATCGAGATCCGCCCGATCAAGGAACTGCCCAGGCTCTGAAACGGAGGAACCCCCGATGAAGATCGAATCCCATACCGTGGTCAGCCACGAACAGTGGCTGGACGCCCGCAAGGAGCTGCTGCGCAAGGAGAAGGACTTCAACCGCCTGCGTGACGAACTCAGCGCCGCCCGCCGCGACCTGCCCTGGGAGCGGGTGAGCGATACCTACCGCTTCGAGGGCCCCACGGGGCAGGAGACGCTGGAGCAGCTGTTCGCGGGCCGCAGCACCCTGGTGGTCTACCACTTCATGTTCGGCCCGGGGTGGAAGGAGGGCTGCGACGGTTGCTCATTCCTCGCCGACCATTTCGACGGCGCCAACCTGCACCTGGCCCACCACGACGTCAGCCTGGTGGCCGTCTCCCGCGCGCCCTGGCAGGAGTTCCAGGACTTCAAGCGGCGCATGGGCTGGGCGTTCAAGTGGGTGTCCTCCCACGGCTGCGCGTTCAACGCCGACTTCGGCGTCAGCGCCACGCCCGAGGCCATCGCCGCCGGCACCGCACGCTACAACTACGACACCAGCCGCGATCCCGGCGAGGAGATGCCCGGCCTCAGTGTGTTCTTCCGCCTGCCGTCGGGGGAGGTGTTCCACACCTATTCCACCTATGCGCGCGGGCTGGACATGCTGGTGGGCACCTACAACTTCCTCGACCTGCTGCCCAAGGGCCGCGACGAGGACGAGATCATGGACTGGGTGCGCCACCACGACCGCTACGAAGGCGCTGGCCCTCGCCACGACTGCTGCTCGGCCAAGGCCGGGGGCGATTGATGGAGGTGACCCAGGCCCGCCAGCGGGTGGAAGCGGTCTACCGCGAGGAGTCACGCCGGGTGCTGGCGACGCTGATCCGCCTGCTTGGGGATTTCGAGCTGGCGGAGGAGGCGTTGCACGACGCCTTCATCGCCGCCGTCGAGCAGTGGCCGGTCGACGGCGTGCCGGCCAACCCGCGTGCCTGGCTGGTGTCGGCGGGGCGCTTCAAGGCCATCGACGCCTTGCGCCGGCGCGCCCGTTTCGATGCGCGCCAGGCGCAGTTGATCATCGAGCTGGAGCGTGACGAGCCCGAGGAGATCGAGGATGTGGAAGACGACCGCCTGCGCCTGATCTTCACCTGCTGCCACCCGGCGCTGCCGGCGGACGCCCAGGTGCCGCTGACCCTGCGCGAGGTGTGCGACCTGAAGACCGAGGAGATCGCCCGGGCCTTTCTCGCCACGCCGTCGACCATCGCCCAGCGCATCGTCCGCGCCAAGGCGAAGATCCGCGATGCGCGCATTCCCTACCAGGTGCCGGCCATGGCCGAGCTGCCGGAGCGCCTGGATAACGTGCTGCGGGTCATCTACCTGGTGTTCAACGAGGGCTACTCGGCCACCTCCGGGGATTCGCTGACCCGCGCCGATCTTTCGGCCGAAGCCATCCGCCTGGGGCGCCTGCTGCTGGAGCTGCTGCCGGATTCGGAAGTCATGGGGCTGCTGGCGCTGATGCTGCTGCACGATTCGCGGCTCCAGGCCCGCACCGGCGTGGATGGCGAGCTGGTGCTGCTGGAGGACCAGGACCGTGCGCTGTGGAACCGCCAGCAGATCGACGAGGGCTGCGCCCTGGTGGAGCGCGCCCTGGCATCCCGACGCATCGGCATGTACACGCTGCAGGCGGCGATCTCCGCCGTACACGCCAGCGCCACCACGCCCGAGGCCACCGACTGGGCGCAGATCGTCGCGCTCTATGGCGTACTGCAGCGCGGCATCGGCTCGCCGGTGATCGAACTCAACCGCGCGGTGGCGGTGGCCATGCACCAGGGGCCGGAAGCCGGGCTGGTGCTGATCGAGGCCATCCTCGAGCGCGGCGAGCTGCGCGACTACCAGCTGGCGCACTCGGCTCGCGCCGATCTCTACCGCCGCCTCGGCCGCCGCGACGAGGCCCGCGCGGCCTACCGGGTGGCGCTGGGGCTGACCCGCCAGGACACCGAGCGGCGCTTCATCGAACGGCGCCTGGCGGAACTGGGGCAGTGATGTGGATGGCCCGGGCTGAAGCCCGGGCTAGGTTTTTTCAGGGTTGGACCACGAAGGAGAAACAGCATGAGCAGCAATGAACAGGCCGTCGCCGAGATCCAGGCCCTGCTGGCCGATTGGGCCGAGGCGGTACGCAGCAAGGACGTGAAGCGCATCGTCGGTTTCTATGCCGAGGAGGTGGTGGCCTATGACGCCATCCTCCAGTTGCAGTTCGTCGGCCGCGAGGCCTATGGCGCGCATTGGGCCTACTGCATGGAGATGTGCCAGGGCCATTCGATCTTCGACCCGCAGCACGTGAAGATCCGCGCCAGTGGCGATGTCGGCTTCGCCCACTTCCTCTGCCTGTGCGGCGGCACCAACGCCGAAGGGGTCGGACAGCAGGGCTACATGCGCGTCAGCTGCGGCTACCAGCGCAGCGGCGGTAAGTGGCGCATCGTCCATGACCACTTCTCCGCGCCCTTCGACATGGAGAGTGGCCAGGCACTGTTCGACCTGCAGCCCTGATCAGGCGCCGAGGCTGCGGAAGTGTTCGAGCATGCGCTGGGCGTCCGCCTCGGCGCCACTGAACAGCTCGAAGGCCTTCACCGCCTGGAACACCGCCATGGTGCCGCCGTCCAGGGTGCGGCAGCCGAGGGCGCGTGCGTCCTTGAGCAGCTGGGTTTCCAGGGGGAAGTAGACGATCTCGGCCACCCACAGGGCGGGCCGTAGCAACTCGGCCGGTACCGGTGTGCCGGGCAGCTTGGCCATGCCCATGGGCGTGGTGTTGACCAGGCCGTCCGCCGTCGCCAGGGCGCCGGGCAGGTCCTTGCCCGCGTGGGCACGGCCGGCGCCGAAGTGCTGGTTGAGGTTGTCTGCCAGACTCTGGGCGCGCCCGACATCGACATCGAATATCCACAACTGGCCGACGCCTTCGGCTAGCAGCGCATGGGCCACCGCAGCGCCGGCGCCACCGGCCCCCATCTGCACCACGCGCTCACGGGCGACGTCGCCCAGGCCACGGCGGAAGCCTTCGGCGAAGCCC
Source organism: Pseudomonas sp. zfem005 (assembly GCF_032621735.1). Classification (NCBI taxonomy): domain Bacteria; kingdom Pseudomonadati; phylum Pseudomonadota; class Gammaproteobacteria; order Pseudomonadales; family Pseudomonadaceae; genus Pseudomonas; species Pseudomonas sp. zfem005. The sequence goes on from NZ_JAVYJE010000009.1 coordinate 174,786, forward strand.
AGGCAGTCGGTGTTGTGGCCGACGCGCCGGCCACCCCGCAGCACCACGGTGTTCACCGCGCCGATGCCGCGCGCCTCGGGGGAGAGTTCGTCGAGCAGCGGGATGATCGCCTGCTTGCAGGGGAAGGTGATGTTGAGCCCGGTGAAGCCGGTGCGCTCGGCGGCTTCCAGCAGTTGGGGCAGGGCGCTGACATCGAGCTGGAGCGGGTCGAGGTCGATCAGCCGGTAGAGGTAGCGCAGGCCTTGGGCATCGCCTTCGTGCTCGTGCAGGGCAGGGGTGCGCGAGGCCTGGATGCCGGAGCCGATCAGGCCGGCGAGAACGCTTGCATGTGCAGTCATGGCCTCACCCCGCGAGCCGCTTGGCGAAATGCTGCACGCCGGCGCGGTAGCCGTCGCTGCCCAGGCCGCAGATGACCCCGACGGCGATGGCGGAGATGAAGGAGTGCTGGCGGAATTCCTCGCGCTTGTGAACGTTGGAGAGGTGCACCTCGACCACCGGCAGCTCGCTGGCCACCAGGGCGTCGCGGATGGCGACCGAGGTGTGGGTCCAGGCACCGGGATTGATCAGGATGCCGGCGCAGCGGCCGCGCGCCTGGTGGATCCAGTCGATCAGCTGGCCTTCGTGGTTGGTCTGGCGGCATTCGACCTCAAGGCCCAGCGCAGCGCCCGTTTCGCAGCACAGCCGCTCGATATCGGCGAGGGTTTCGTGGCCGTAGTTGGCGGGCTCGCGGGTGCCGAGCATGTTCAGGTTGGGGCCGTTGAGGACCAGCAGGGTGGGGGACATCGCGGACATTTCTCCATTGTTATGAACCCTCCCGAATGCACGGGGAGCGTTGCAATGAAAAATGTACTAACTGGTTAATTTAATCAATCGATGGCGGGCGGGCGGTGGGTTTGCCTTGGGTTATTTCGTTCGATAATCGGTCACTCGACGGCGTCGCCCGTGTCCAGCAGCACCGGCCCACTGCCCAGGTCGGAGAGTTCATCACCGGGGTTGCGTAGGGGGCAGACCTCCATGGTCAGGCAGCCGCAGCCGATGCAGCCGTCGAGTTGGTCGCGCAACTGGGTGAGGCGACGGATGCGTTCGTCCAGCTCCGCCTTCCAGCGCGCCGAGAGCGCATGCCAGTCGGCGGCGGTGGGCGTGCGACCTTCCGGCAGGGTCATCAGCGCCGCGTGGATGGACGCCAGGGGGATGCCCAGGCGCTGGGCCACCTTGATCACCGCCACCCGCCGCAGCACCTCCCGTGGATAGCGGCGCTGGTTGCCGGCATTGCGGGTGCTGCTGATCAGGCCCTTGGCTTCGTAGAAGTGCAGGGTGGAGACCGCCACCCCGCTGCGCTCGGCCACCTGGCCCACCGTCAGCGCCTTGCCGATGTTGCTCGCCGTCACTTTTGGCATTCTCGTCCTCCGCTATTGACCTCAAGTTAAGTTGAGGTTTTACCCTCGCCGCCAGCATTGCACAACGGTAGAAGGAGTCTCGGCATGACCAACGAGCAGTTGCAGGGCGTCGTTTCATCCATTCATTTCGCGGCCGACCCGGCCTGCCTGCCGGCGCTGGTGGAGGACCTGGGTGTGCGCCTGGCCGCCTGCCTGAAAGCCCAGGTGGGGCTGCTGTCCACCAGCCTGGAGACGAGCGCCGATGGCCGCTGGCTGATCCAGCGAAGCCGCTGGGCCTCGGCCGATGCGGCGCAGGCGGCCCTGGACGGCGACTCCTGCAGCGCGCGCCTGCTGGGTGAGGCGATCTGGCGCTACGGGGCCAAGGCGGTGCGCTTCGAGGTGCCCGAGGAGGCATGACGGCTCGTCCGGCAGCTCGGTGAAGGTGTGGGGAGGTTGGAATAACGAGGAGGTTGGGGCGGGGTGTCGCATGAATGACTCGCCCGGCAGTGCCGGGCGAGTCGGGGGTGTTACTCGTAGCTCATGGTGTAGGTGACGCTGGTGCTGACCTGGCCCGGCTTCACGCCTTCACCGGTCGGAGCCAGGTAGGCCGCGAAGAAACCCAGTAAGGCGTTGCCGCCTGCATCGCTGATCTCTTCGAGGTTGTTGGTGCCGTTGAGTAGGTTGATGGGTTGCTGGTCCTTGTTGAACAGCTGTACGGCGACGTTGGAGGCGTCGGCGCCGCTGAGCTCGTTCTTCAGGGCGCCGTTGGCTGGGTTGACGTTCGGGCCGACCTCGAAGTTCGCCTTTACCTTGGAGCCGTCGGTGCAACTGGAGAGCATGATCCCGAAAGGCTTGAAGCCGGCGTTCTCACCAGCTGCGAGGCTGCTCTGGGAAACCACCGGCAACTGTACGGTCTGGTTCACCGTGGAGCTGTTGATGCTGCAGGTTTTGCTGGAGACCTCGCCCTTGATGGTGATGGTGCCGTCGACTGCCAGAGCCAGGCTGCTCAGGCCAAAACCGACCAGTGCCGCGCTGGTGGTGAGGAACTTCTTCATTTATCTCTCCTTGATGGCGCCTGGCTCCACGCGCCGGATTAAAGGTTGACTTCAAGAGTCGGAACCAGAGCTGAGTGACGGTGCAGCCTCGAGAATGAGAGCTGGATCGCACTTCAGCAGAGCGAGCGCAATGATAACGAGGGCTTTCTAGGCGGAATGGAGTCCGGCAGCGATGCGGGTTGTAGGAATAGTCGCCCCGTCAGCAGGCTAGTTCCGAGGAGTTTGCCTCCGTGTCCGTTCGGCGGGTTCCGACCTGATAATCGTTGGGTGGCTCTTGCTAAAATCTCCCTCTTTATCAACGAGTCAGTACCTTGGATATCGACCTGGCGCGCACCTTCCTCGAAATCGTTCGTAGCGGCAGCTTCGTCGCTGCCGCCGAGCGCCTGCACGTGACGCAGACGGCGATCACCGCTCGGGTGCAGAACCTGGAGAACCAGTTGGGCTGCAAGCTCTTCGTGCGCAACCGCGCCGGTGCGAGGCTGACGGCCGAAGGCGAGGTGTTCGTCGGCCACGCCACGCAACTGGTGCAGACCTGGGAAGCCGCGCGACGTGACCTGCCGCTGCCCAAGGGCTACCGCGACCTGCTCGCCATTGGCGGCGAACAGAGCCTGAGCAACCCCTTGCTGCTGGGCTGGATGAGCCGCCTGCGCGAACGCATCCCCTCCCATGCGGTGCGCGTCGAGGTCGCGCCCGGGCAGCAGTTGCAGAAGCAGCTGGAGCTGGGCCTGCTGGATGCCGCACTGGTCTACCAGCCGGAGTACTGGCCGGGCATGCAGGTGGAGCAGCTGCTGGAGGAAAAACTCATCCTGATCCGCTCCACCACCAACCCCGAGCCCTATGTGCAGGTGGACTGGGGCCCGACCTTCCGCCAGCAGCACGACGCCGCGCTGCCGGACAAGGCCCGCGCTGCGGTCACGGTGAACCTCGGACCGCTGGCGCTGCAGTTCATCCTCCAGCACGGCGGTTCGGGCTACTTCCGTACCCGCGTGGTGCAGAGCTACCTGGACAGCGGCCAGCTGGAGCGCGTGGAGCGCGCGCCGGAATTCACCTACCCGACCTACCTGGTCTATTCCCGCGACAAGGATTCGCCGCTGCTGCAGCAGGCCATCGCCGTGCTGCGCGATGTGGTGGGCGAGGACATCGACTGGTCGCAGCGCTGGGAAGCCACGCTCTGAGCCCGGTGCGGGGCCTTCCCGGGCTGAAGCCCAGGCTACGTGGCGTCAGCTGGCGACTTTCAGCGTTGGGGCCGGAGCACGGGCGGTCAGGTCCTTGAGCCAATAGCGGTAGAGCCCGCCGATCAGGTCGCTCTGGGTCACCAGGCCCACCAGCGTGTCGTCATCCCCCAGCACCGGCAGGCAGTGCAGGCCCTGGTCGGAGAGCATCGAGACCAGCACGCCGATATCGGTATCGCGCTTCACGCAGCGCACCGAGCGGGTCATCAGCTCGCCCAGGCGTGGCGCCGGGCGGTGGCGCAGGCGACCGAACAGCGAGCCGGGGGTGTCTTCCTGGGCGTGGCGGAACAGGTCGCCGGGGGTGACGATGCCCACCAGCTGCTTCTGTTCGTCGAGCACGGGCAGGGCCTTGATGTGGTGCTTCTCGAACAGCTTCCAGGCTTGCTCGCGGGTGGTCTGCGGGGTGGCGGTGAGCAGGTCGCGGGACATGATCTGCTCCGCCGTCACCTGGCCCACGCTGCGGCGCAGGGCGTTGCGCTCGGTCTGGCGCAGCAGGCGTTCCAGGTCGTCGCGGGTGATGTCGACGAACTCGCCGAACTCTTCCAGGGCCTGGTCCAGGTCTTCATCGGAGAACACGCCGCGCTCGCTGGGCAGCGGGTCGGCGGTCAGGTGCTGGCCGCTGCGGGCCTGGCTCGGGGCGGTGCTCAGGGCGCTGCGGGTGACGCGGTTATAGGCCAGGGCGACCGCCACCAGCAGGGCGGAGCCGAGCAGCACCGGCCAGGCGACGGCAAAGCCCTGGGCCTCGAACGCGGGGCCGCCCAGGGCCACCGATACGGCGAGCGCGGTGCCCGGCGGGTGCAGGCAGCGCAGGGCGTACATGGCCAGCACGGTCAGGGCCAGGCCCAGTGTGGCAGCCAGTATGGAATGGTCGATCCACAGGCCCGCCGCCGTGCCCACCAGGGCCGCCACCAGGTTGCCCATCACCACCGACCAGGGTTGGGCCAGTGGACTGGAGGCCACGGCGAACACCAGCAGCGAGCTGGCGCCGAGCGGGCCGGCCAGGCGCAGGGCGATCTCGGTGCCGAACACATGGCCGCAGGCGATGCAGCACAGCGCTAGGCCCAGGCAGGCGCCCAGTGCGGCACGCAGCCATTCCCCGGGGTGAGCGGTACGTGGGGCGGGGGACAGGCGTTTGCGCCAGCGCTGCCAGAGGGCGTCCGGGTTCTCGTGCATCGGGGTCTCGTTCGCTTTTCAGTCGTTCGGGGCGATAAAAAAGGGCCCCTTGAGGGCCCTGCAGGAGTCCCACTGCGTGCGCGGGAGGGGTGCCATCCTTGGACATGGAACAGGAGCAAGGGGGGTGCGATCGTTACCGCAGCCGGCGTGGCCGGGCGGCCAGATGGTGGGCATCCTACGGGCGGTATCATCTATGTCGCCAATGAATAATATTGCTCGTTTTCAGCAATTTATTTGCATCAAGGGCGCCGACCGCCGTCTGGGCAAGGATCGGGGGCCGGCGTAGCATCGGCACCCTCCAGGTATTCGAGGCGGTGGTGAAAGCATGCAGCGACACACGGTGGGTGCGGGGCTGGACGCGGAACGGCAACTGCTGGATCAGGTCTACGACGGGCAGCGCGACAGCGGCCTATTGTTGTGGCGCCCCCTGCATGCGGCGCTGGTGATGCCCCGGCGCATGAGCCGCCTGCCAGCCTACGAGAGCGCCCGGCAGGCCTGCCTGGAGCAAGGCTGGCCCATCGCCCTGCGCGACACCGGGGGCGAGCCGGTGCCGCAATCATCGGCGGTGCTCAACGTCGCCCTGGCCTATGCGGTGCCTCGGGAAGAAAACGAACTGACGCGCATCGAGACCGCCTATAGGCGGCTGTGCCAGCCCCTGTGCGACTGGCTCAGCGGATTGGACCTGGAACCTGGGCTGGGCGAGGTGGAGGGCGCCTTCTGCGATGGCCGCTTCAACGTCAACCTGCAGGGCCGCAAGCTGGTAGGCACCGCCCAGCGCTGGCGCCGCCGGCAACGCGACGGCCGCCACGTGGTGCTGGCCCACGGCGCCATCCTCATGGGTAACCAGCGCGAGGCCATGGTGGAGGTGGTCAACACCTTCTATCGCGAGTGCGGCCTGGACACCCGCTGCCGCGCCGGCAGCCATATCGCCCTGGAGGAATGCCGCGCCGATGCCTGGGATGCCAGCGGGCAGCTCGCCGGGTATTACCAGCGAATGCTCGAAGCAGCCGGAATCGATACCGACCTGTAGCCCGGGCTTCAGCCCGGGGGCGAGTGGGCGAATGACATTGATGGACGTCCTTGTGCACCCACCGCATGGGTTTCGCTTCGCTCTACGCCATCCTACGGAAAGCGTCATCCGCGGCGCGCATCCAGTCGCAGCCCGGCGTAGGGTGTGCTGCGCGGCACACCCTACAAGGGGGCGTGCCGCTTTCCGGTTAGCGATAGATGTAGGCAAGGGTGCCGGCGATGATGAGCGTCACGGCGACCAGGGTACGGGCCAGCCAGGGCGCGGCGAGCCAGACGCCTGCGACGCCGGCCACCTGGCCGATGTTCTTCTCCGAGAGCAGGCGCGGGTTGGCGCCGCCCTTCATCGGGTAGCCGCATTGCGGGCAGCTGGGGGCCTGGTCGGAGATGGCGCGGTTGCATTCGGGGCAGTCGATGAGGGCCACGTCGGGAACTCCTTGTCAGTGATCGTGCTGACCTTCTGACAAGGAGTGGATGACCCGGTTCAGCCGCCGGTCGTGTCGACCTAGAAGTCGAGGGTGGCCGAGACCTTGAGGGTGCGTGGCGCGCCCTGGGTCAGGTAGCCGCCGTAGGCGGATTCCCAGTAGTCCTCGTTGGCCACGTTCTCCAGCCCGGCGCGCAGGGTGATGTCGCGTTCGTCCAGCTTGAAGGCGTAGCGCGCACCCAGGTCCACACGGGTCCAGGCGGGGATGCTCAGGGTGTTAGCCGAGTCGTAGTACTGGCCGCCGGTGCGTTGCAGCAGGGCGTTGACTGCCAGCCCATTCACACCGGGCACATCCCAATCGGCGCTGAGGTTGTACTGGAACTCCGGCACGCCGACGGCGCCGTTGCCGTCGTTGGCACCCCCGGCGGTTCCCGACAGTTCGGTGTCCATCAGCGTGCCACCAGCCAGCAGGCGCAGGCCCGTGAGCGGCTCGCCGAAGACGCTGAACTCGATGCCCCGGTTACGTTGCTGGGCGTCCACCCGGTAGTAACCGTCTCCGCCGATGAGCCCCTGGGGCTGCTCGATGCGATAGATGCCGAGCTGTGCGCCGAAGGAGCCTTGGTCGAGCTTGATGCCGGCTTCGATCTGCTTGGTGCGGTAGGGCGCGAACATCTGGCCGGCGGGATTCAAGGACGCCGCCGGCGCAATCGGACCCGGGGCCAGGCCCTCGATACGGTTGGCGTAGAGGGAGATCGAGTCGGTGGCCTTGACCACCAGGCCGTAGACGGGGGTGGTGATCGAGTCGTCGTAGTCGGACGTGCGCACACCTGCGGTGGACCAGCCATCAGTAGCGATCGACTGGCGGCGGATGCCCAGGGTCAGCAGGGTGCGGTCATCGAAGAAGCCCAGGGTGTCGGAGACCGCCACGCTGCGCGCCTTGCTGGAGCCCGTTTTGCCGGGGTGATGAAGGTCGCCGTTACGAGTCGGCGTCGGCTCCGGGCTGGGGAAGGGGTCGTAGAGATTCCCTGGCAGGCGATTCCCGGCGCTGGTGGACTGGTTGGCGCTGCGGTATTCCCGCCAGTTGCCGGACAGCCCGAGGTTCACCTGGTGGCTCACCGCGCCGGTGTCGAAATGGCCGCGCAGGCCGCTGCTGACGCTGTTGCTTTCCTCATCACGCGGTGCGTACAGGCGACCGACACGCCCGGTGCCATCCGGTGCGCTGACATAAAGGGAGGAATACACGCCGTTCTCGCGGGTGTACTTGCTGCCAACCGCCAGGTAGCTGCTCCAACTGTCGTTGAGGTCGTACTCGGCGTTGAGCATGCCGTAGGTATCCTCCAGCTGCGACCAGGCCCAGGGCTGGGAGTAGCTGTGGTTGGCATCCGGCACCTTGGGGACTTTCGTCAGGTTCGAGGTCGGCGGTGTGACCAGGTAGACCACCGAGCGGCCGTCGTTGATGCGCTGCTTCTGGTAGCCGAAGTCGCCGGACAGGCGCAGGCGGTCGCCCCGGTAGTCGAGGCCGACGCTGAACAGGCTGAAGTGCTGATGCTCGTCGTCCACCGCCGTCTCGCCGTCACGCTTGGCCATGTTGACCCGCACGCCGAAGCGGTTGTCCTCGCCGAAGCGCTGGCCGAAGTCGAAGTGGCCGCCGACGCGGTCGTCACTGGCGTAATCCAGGGTCAGGCGGCGGGTGGGCGCGTCCTCGGCGCGCTTGGGCACCACGTTGATATTGCCGCCGATGCCGCTGCCACCCGGGGACACGCCGTTGAGGAAGGCGCTGGGGCCCTTGAACACTTCCACGCGCTCCACCGACTCGGTGGCGATGATCTGCCGGGGCAGCACGCCGTACAGGCCGTTGAAGGAAATGTCGTCGCTGAACAGGGCGAAGCCGCGGATCACGAACACCTGGGAGAAGTTGCCGAAGCCGTAGGACTGGCGCACCGCCGGGTCGCTGCGCAGCACGTCGCCGATGTTCTGCGCCTGGCGGTTCTCGATCAGCTCGCGGGTGTAGCTGGAGAAGCTGAAGGGCACGTCCTGCATGTCCTGGTTGCCCAGCATGCCGATGCGCGCGCCACGCGCGACCTGGCCGCCAGCGTAGCTTTCCGGCAGGCCGTCACCCCGCAGCGCGCTGTCGTTGATGGTGGTGGCGCCCAGCTCCAGGCCCGAACTGGTGGCGACCGGCACCAGGGTGTAGCCGTTGCCGCTGCTGGCCAACTGGTAGCCACTGCCGGCCAGCAGGGTGGCGAAGCCGTCCTGCACGCTGTAGCTGCCTTGCAGGCCGGGGCTTTGCTGGTCATCGAGCAGGCCTTGCTGGAAGGACAGCGGCACGCCGGCCTGGGCGGCGAAACGGGCCAGCACATGGCCCAGCGGCCCGGGGGCGATGGCGTACTGGCGCGCGGCGGCTTGTTGCGTGGCGTCCTCGGCCAGGGCCGGCTGGGCGAACGGTGCGGCGCACAGGGCGAGGCCGATGGCCAGGCTCAGGGCGTGCAACGGAATACGGGCCGGAGCCGGTTGGGTGGCGGAGCGACGCTGCTGGGGCGACCACGAAGTCATGCTGCTTTCCTGTCGACGCTTGGATGAAAGGGGTTCATCCAACACACCGGACGAAATCGAAAAAGGTGTCAGGGCACCGCGAAAATAATTCCGCGAGGCCGTGGGGCCCCGTTTCCCTGGGGTTTCGATCCGTGAGGTGAAGCGGCCTGCGGTCCTGTCGCAGGGCGTTGCGTCCGTGGGGGTTGGCGCCTGTCTGGCGGGGTCAGGCGGATGCAGCCGGCTCCAGGGTCACCCAGTAGCGGGTCAGGCTGCTGAGGGCGATGGGCAGGGTGTCTTGCAGCAGGCGCAGGCTGGCATCGGTGTCGCGCAGCGGGAAGGCGCCGGAGACGCGGATGTCGGCAATGCGCGGGTGGCAGCGCAACACGCCGGGGCGGTAGCGGCCGAGTTCATCCACCAGGTCGGCCAGGCGCATGTCCTGGGCCAGCAGCATGCCGGTTTCCCAGGCGGTGGCGGCCGGGTCCAGGGCGGTGCTGGGCAGCACGCGGTCGCGGTCGAAGGCGGCTTGTCGGCCCGCCTCGATCACCTGCGAGTCGCTGCGCCCGCTGTTGCTGACGCGTACCGCGCCTTCCATCACCGCGACCCGGCAACGCTCGCCGTCGAGGCGCAGGCTGAAGCGGGTGCCCAGCGCCTGGGCGATGCCCTGGGGCGTTTCCACCAGGAACGGACGCGGCGTGGGGGACGGGTCCTTGGCGGTGGTGATCAGCACCTCGCCGCTGAACAGCCGCAGGCGCCGGCGGGTGGTGTCGAAGGCGACGTCCAGGGCACTGGCGGTATTGAGTTGCAGGCGGGTGCCATCGGGCAGGTGCAGGTCCTTCTGTTCACCGGTGGCGGTGCGCAGGTCGGCGCTCCAGTCCTGCCAGGGCAGCTGGCGCCAGGCCGTCCAGGCGACCGGCGCGGCGAGCAGCAGCATGCCCAGGCGGGCGATGGCCTGGCGGCGACCGATGCCCTTGCGCTTGGCGTTGTCCAGGGTCTGCAGCGCCAGGCTGCCGGGCAGGTTGCGGAAGTCACCGAGGATGCTCTCGGCTCGGGCCCAGGCCTGGGCATGCTGCGGGCTGCGGTTGCGCCACAACTGGATGGCGCGGTGGTCGTCCTCGGTGGCACTGCCAGAGTGCAGGTGCACCAGCCAGTCGGCGGCCTCGCCGAGGATCTGCGGGTCGACGCGGTTCATCAGGCTGCGCTCAGGCAGGCGAGGAAGGCGTCGCGCATGTAGCGCTTGACGCTGGCCAGGGACACGCCCAGGCGCGTGGCGATCTCGGCGTAGCCCAGGCCTTCGAGCTGGGACAGGAGGAAGGTCTGGCGGGTCTTCTCGGGCATGTCGGCGAGCAGCGCCTCGATGCGGCACAGGGTTTCCAGGATCAGCAGCCGGGTCTCGGGGGAGGGTGCTTCGGGCTCGGGCAGGTGGGCGATGCTTTCCAGGTAGGCCTGCTCGATGTCCTGGCGCCGCCAGCGGTCGATCACCAGGCCCTTGGCGATATGGGTGAGCAGGGCCCGGGGTTCGTTGCCGAAATCTCGCCCGCCCCGGCGGCCCAGCAGGCGCAGGAAGGTGTCGTGGGCCAGGTCCGCCGCATCCCAGGCGTTGCCCAGGCGCCGGCTGAGCCAGGCGTGGAGCCAGCCGTGGTGGTCGTTGTAGAGGGTGTGGATCTGGCGGTTGAGGGGCTGATCGGCTGCCGACATGGGCTACTGCGTCCGTCAGGGCGGCCCGCCCTGGATGTAGATAAGAATTGATCTCATTCTATATTCGCGCCCTGAAAGCTGGCAATCGCCGCTGCTGGCCGTCGCGGCCCCTGGGCTCTGGCGGCGACGTTTCCACGAGGTTTTTTTCACGAATTCTTGACTGCCCCCTACCTAGGCTGCGAGCCGTCTCCTGCAACCCCTGCAGGGCCGGTCGAGCCCCGTCCATGCTGAAGAACCTCCGGTTGCGCCCCGAAGCCCTGACCCTGCTGGTCAGCGTCGCACTGCTGCTTTTCTACAACCTGCCGCTGTGGCGCCATGTCGCGCAGATCGTGCCCGACCCCTGGCTGCGCGTGGTCTTCGGCGTGCTGGTGGTGCTGATCTTCAACCTGGTGCTGACGCTGTTTTCCTTCCGCTGGGTGTTCAAGCCGCTGCTGACGCTGGTGCTGCTGGGCAGCGCCGGGGTGTTGTATTTCATGACCCAGTACGGCGTGGTGGTGGACATCGAGATGCTGCGCAATGTCGCCGAGACCAACGTCAGCGAGGTGCGCGACCTGCTGACCCTGAAGTTCGCCGGTTTCTTGGTGCTGTTCGGTGTGCTACCGGCCGGCTTGCTGTGGCACCTGCAGATCGGCCATCGCCCGCTGCTGCGCGAGCTGCTGAGCAAGCTGCTGGTGACGGTGGCCTGCCTGGTGGCCCTGGGCGCCATCGCCCTGGGCAACTACCAGGCGCTGGCCTCGCTGTTCCGCAATCACCACGAGCTGCGCCTGATGGTGGTGCCGAGCAACTACCTGGGCGCGTCGTTCAGCTACCTGCGTACTCACTTCGCCACGGCGGACGAGCCCCTGCGCGCCATCGGCACCGATGCCCGCCGTGCGCCCGCCTGGCAGGGCCATGCGCGCAAGTCGCTGACGGTGCTGGTGGTGGGGGAGAGCGCCCGTGCCGCCAATCTCGGGCTGCTGGGCTACGGCCGCGACACCGCGCCGCTGCTGGCGAAGCAGCAGGGCCTGACCGCCTTCACCCAGATGCGCTCCTGCGGCACCGAAACCGCCGTGTCGGTGCCCTGCATGTTCTCCAACATGACCCGCAGCGATTACAGCTACGCCCGCGCTAAATCCCAGGAAGGGCTGCTGGACGTGCTCAAGCACGCCGGCCTGGCGGTGCGCTGGCGCGACAACCAGTCCGGCTGCAAGGGCACCTGCGACCGCGTGGCCTTCGAGGACATGGGCAACGCCAGGGACCCCAGCCTGTGCGCCGGCGGTGAATGCCACGACGCCATCCTCCTCGATGGGCTGCAGGGCTACATCGACACCCTCAAGGATGACAGCGTGCTGGTGCTGCACCAGATGGGCAGCCACGGCCCGGCCTACTACAAGCGCTACCCGGCGGCCTTCGAGCGCTTCACCCCGGTGTGCCGCAGCGCGACGCTGAGCGACTGCTCGCGGGAGAGCATCATCAATGCCTACGACAACACCCTGGTCTACACCGACTACCTGCTGTCGAGCCTGATCGACCTGCTGCGCAAGAACCAGGACCGTGTCGACACGGCGATGATCTACCTCTCCGACCACGGCGAATCCCTCGGCGAATACAACCTCTACCTGCACGGCACGCCCTACGCGATGGCGCCGGACGAGCAGAAGCACGTGGGCCTGCTGACCTGGTTCTCCGAGGGCTACCAGAAGGACTTCGGCCTGGACAACGCCTGCCTCGGCAGCCAGCGCGACAAGCCGGTGAGCCAGGACAACCTGTTCCACTCCATGCTCGGCCTGCTGCAGATCGAGACCGGCGAATACCAGCGCGACCTGGACCTCTTCGCACCCTGCCGGAGGTCGGCGTCCTGATGCCTCTATCCCCCTGGTTCGGGCGCTGGCGCCAGCGGCAGATCGCCCGGCGTGCCCTCAAGGCCGCCGGCGAGCCCAACCTGGTGCTCGACCTGCCGTGCGGCCTGGGGCGCTCCTGGGCGCTGCTGGCCGAGCACCCGAACCGCTTCATCCTCGCCGCCGACCCCTCGCGGGACGTGCTCGAGCGTGCCCTGGCCGCCTGCAGCGGCCCCCTGGTGGAGCGCGTGCGCGGCTTCCAGACCTCGGTGCTGGCCATCCAGCTGCCGGAGAATGCAGTGGACAGCATCCTCTGCCTGCAGTCGCTGAGCCGCCTGAGCCCCGAGCAACGCCTGATGGCCCTGCGCGAGCTACGCCGGGTGACCCGCGACACGCTGATCCTCTCGCTGCCGGTGGACGGCAACCTGGAGGCCTGGCACTGGCGGCGCCACCGAGGCGAGGGTGCCAGCGTGCCGCCGTTGCGCCGCGACGTGCTGGAGGACGAGTTCCGCCAACTGGGCCTGCAGATCCTCTCGCACCAGGACTTCCTGCCCGGCTGGGCGATGGTGCGCACCTACGTCCTGCGCAAGGACGGGTGATGGAAAAACCGGTTACAGCTGAACCTTTCCCCTTTGCGTCACCTAAGCACTATCATCGCGCCTCTCCGGCATCCCGTTACGGGTGCCCGGCAGTTCGCATTTCCTTTCCAATTGGATGGACTCCGAGACATGAGTAGAACCCGCAACCCGCTGGGCGCCTACCGCCCGACCCTGGGCAGCCACCTGGCCTTCACCCTGTCGTGTGGCCTGGTGTTCCTGGTGATGTACACCCTGCTGCGGGGGGCCTTGCTGGTCTACAACCGCGAGTTGATCGGCGCCACCCCGGCCGCCACCTTCGTCGAGGCCTTCTTCAACGGCTTCCGCTTCGACCTGCGCCTGACCATCTACGCCCTGGCGCCGTTGCTACTGTCCATTCCCTTCGCCGGTGCCATGGCCGCGCGCCGCCTGCACCTGGTGTGGCTGACCGGCTTCGCCAGCGTCACCCTGTTCTTCGGCCTGCTGGAGCTGGATTTCTACCGTGAATTCCACCAGCGCCTGAACAGCCTGGTGTTCCAGTACATGAGCCAGGACCCGAAAACAGTACTGAGCATGCTCTGGTACGGCTTCCCGGTGGTGCGCTACCTGCTGGCCTGGGCCATCGCCACCTGGCTGCTGTTCAAGCTGTTCCAGTGGCTGAGCCGTGTGCATCGCCCCCGTGGCGAGGCGCTGGCGGGCGAGGGCAGCGGCCGCGCCGCCATCGCCCCCTGGTACCTGCGCGCCGGGGTCTTCGGCCTGGTGCTGGTACTCGCCGTGGTCGCCGCCCGTGGCACCCTGCGCCAGGGCCCGCCGCTGCGCTGGGGTGACGCCAACACCACCGACTCGGCCTTCGCCAACCAGCTCGGCCTCAACGGCACGCTGATGCTGATGAACGCCGCCCAGGCGCGCTTCTCCGAAACCCGTGACAACCAGTGGAAGGCCAGCCTGCCGGAAGGCGAGGCCCAGGACGTGGTCCGCGACATGCTGCTGACCCCGCAGGACCAACTGGTAGACGAGGGCAGCGCCGCCGTGCGCCGCCTGCTCACGCCCAATGCCGATGGCAGCCTGCCGGTGCGCAACGTGGTGGTCATCCTTATGGAGAGCCTGGCCGGACACTACGTCGGCGCCCTCGGCGGCAAGGGCGACATCACCCCCAACTTCGACCGCCTGAGCAAGGAGGGGCTGCTGTTCACCCGCTTCTTCTCCAATGGCACCCACACCCACCAGGGCATGTTCGCCACCATGGCCTGCTTCCCCAACCTGCCGGGCTTCGAGTACCTGATGGAGCAGCAGGAGGGCACCCACAAGTTCTCCGGCCTGCCGCAATTGCTCAGTGCCCGCCAATACGACGACCTGTACGTCTACAACGGCGATTTCGGCTGGGACAACCAGCTGGGCTTCTTCGGCAACCAGGGCATGCGCAATTTCGTTGGCCGCAATGACTTCGTGAACCCGGTGGTGTCCGACCCGACCTGGGGCGTTTCCGACCAGGACATGTTCGACCGCGCCGCCCAGGAGCTGAAGGACAACTACGGCAGCAAGCCTTTCTATGCGCTGTTGCAGACCCTCTCCAACCACACCCCCTATGCGCTGCCCGAGCAGTTGCCGGTGGAGCCGGTGACCGGCTTCGGCTCGCTGGACCAGCACCTCACCGCCATGCGTTATTCCGACTGGGCGCTGGGGCAGTTCTTCGAGAAGGCCAAGCAATCGCCGTACTACAAGGACACCCTGTTCGTGATAGTCGGCGACCACGGCTTCGGCACCCCCGAGCAGCTCACCGACATCGACCTGTACCGCTTCAACGTGCCGCTGCTGCTGATCGCCCCCGGCCTCCAGGAGAAGTTCGGCGCGCGTACCGACGTGGTCGGCACCCAGGTGGACGTGGTGCCCACCATCATGGGCCGCCTCGGTGGCGAGACCCGCCACCAGTGCTGGGGCCGCGACCTGCTGAGCCTGGCGCCGGAAGACAAGGGCTTCGGCGTGATCAAGCCCTCGGGCAGCGACCAGACCGTGGCCATGGTGGCCGACGGGCGCATCCTGGTGCAGCCGCGTGGTGGCGACCCGCTGCTCTACGACTACCGCCTCAACAGCGAGCAGGGCGCGACCCGCGTCGAGGACCCGGAGGCGGTACAAACCATGAGCCGTCGCCTCGAAGCCTTCCTCCAGGTGGCCACCAAGAGCCTGCTGGGCAACACCACGGGCGTCGTCGACGCCAAGTGACCCCGCCGCCCCGGAGCCGCTCCGGGGCGCATCCCTTCCCTTCACGGCGCCCTGTTCCTCGCGGAGCGGGCGCTGGCAGAACTGCCAATACGTCTGGCATGCAGGAAAAACCCCGGGCTCTCCCGAGCGGTAAGAATCGACTGACCGCCACCCCAGTGGCCGCTCCCTATGCGGGAGGGCCTTGAGGGCGGCATTTCCCGCAGGGCGCCCCGGTGTCCGTCGGGTGGCCCAGGTCATCAAGGTTCGTTGCATGCCGCCTAACAACAAGATCCGCCCGTTCCTCGCTGCCGCCTCGTTGCTGTTCCTGCTGCCGGCCCTGCCGGTTCTCGCCGATTGCGGCCAGGCCGGGGTGGAGCGGGGCGCCAATGCCTTCGCCGCCGAATGCTCGGTGTGCCACGCCGCCAGCAAGGGTGCCGCGCCGGGCATGGGGCCGAACCTGGCCGGGGTGATCGGCCGCGCCGCCGGCAGCCAGCCCGGTTTCGCCTATTCCCAGGCGATGAAGGCCCGCGCTCAGCCCTGGCAGCAGGACAGCCTGCAAGCCTTCATCGCCCAGCCGCAGGCCCAGGTGCCCGGTACCTACATGCCCTATGCCGGCCTGGCCGACGCGACGGATCGCCAGGCCATCGCCTGCTTCCTCGCCCAGTCGCACTGAGGCGCTCCGGAACTCCCATGAACGAGGAAAGAACATGAGCAAGGTTGACGTACTGCCGCAGGTCGCGGCCTTCCTGCAACGCCGCCACGGCTGCTTCATCGACGGCCAGTGGGTGGTGCCCGAAGGCGCTTCCACCCCAGTGCTGAACCCGGCCACCGGCGAGGTGATCGCCGATGTGGCGGAAGCCGACGACGCGCTGCTGGACCGTGCCGTGCAATCGGCCCACCGCGCCTTCAAGGCCGGCGTCTGGTCGGGCCTGCGCCCGGCCGACCGCGAACGCATCCTGCTGCGCTTCACCGCGCTGGTGGAGGAGCACGGCGAGGAACTGGCGCAGTTGGAAACCCTGAGCCAGGGCAAGTCCATCAACATGGCGCGGATGCTCGATGTCAGCGCTACGGTGGAGTTCATGCGCTACATGGCCGGCTGGGCGACCAAGATCGAGGGCCAGAGCCTGGACGTGTCCATCCCGCTGCCCGAAGGCGCGCGCTTCACCGCCTTCGCCCGTCGCGAGCCGGTGGGCGTGGTGGCCGGCATCGTGCCCTGGAACTTCCCGCTGATGATCACCACCTGGAAGCTGATGCCGGCGCTGGCCTGCGGCTGCACGGTGGTGATCAAGCCGGCCACCGAGACGCCGCTGACCGCGCTGCGCCTGGCCGAACTGGCGCTGGAGGCGGGCATCCCGCCGGGCGTGTTCAACCTGGTGACCGGGGGCGGCGCCACCGTGGGCAATGCCCTGGCCTCGCACCCGCTGATCAACAAGGTGTCCTTCACCGGCTCCACCGCCGTGGGCAAGAGCGTCGGCGCGGTGGCGGTGCGCAACATGACCCGCTTCGCCCTGGAGCTGGGCGGCAAGAACCCGATGATCATCCTCGCCGACGCGGACATCGACAAAGCCATCGGCGGTGCGCTGCTCGGCGGCCTGCTCAACCAGGGCCAGGTCTGCGCCGCGGCGTCGCGCTTCTACGTGCAGCGCTCGCGTTACGACGAGTTCGTCGAGAAGCTGGCCGCCGCCGTGTCCGGCATGAGCATCGGTGCCGGCATGGACTGCACGGCAGCCATCAACCCGCTGGTGTCGCGCAAGCAGCAGCAGGGCGTGCTGCGCCATATCGAGCTGGCCCGCAGCGAAGGTGCCCGGGTGGTCACCGGTGGCACGCCGGTGGACAGCGAAGGCTTCTACGTGCGCCCCACGGTGCTGGCCGATGTCGACCACTCCATGACCGTCTCCCGCGAGGAAGTGTTCGGCCCGGTGCTGTCGGTGATCCCCTTCGACGACGAGGAGAGCGCCATCACCATGGCCAACGACAGCGAATACGGCCTGGCCGCCAGCCTCTGGACCAACGACCTGACCAAGGCGATGAACCTGGTGCCGCGCATCGAAGCGGGCACCGTGTGGGTCAACGCCCACGTGCTGCTGGACCCCAACATGCCGTTCGGCGGCGTCAAGCAATCGGGCATGGGCCGCGAGTTCGGCCGCACCGTCATCGAGGCCTACACCGAGCTGAAATCGGTGTGCATCGCCCACTGAGCAAGTGCGACACCCTCCTAATTCACAGGCCTTCGGGCCTGTTTTTTTATGGGGTGGAGTCATTCCTCGCCTGTGTCGACGGCTCGCTCTACGCGACGCGAACTCGGTCCCCGGTCATAACCAAATCTGTTGGCCTGGCCCGGGATCAAGGCTAGGCTTCCGGCATTTCCCTCACCGGGCGCCTGCCGTGAATATCGATACCCGCATCAAGTTCCGCCACCTGGTGTGCTTTCTCGAAGTGGCGCGCCAGGGCACCCTGGCGCGGGCGGCGGACAAGCTGGCAGTGAGCCAGCCGGCCATTTCCAAGACCCTCAAGGAACTGGAGGACCTGCTCGGCGCCAGCCTGTTCGCGCGCAGCAAGAGCGGCGTCACCCTCACCGAGGCGGGCGTGGCCTTCATGCGCTACGCCGGCCCCTGCGTGCAGGCGCTGCGCGATGGCGTGGACAGCCTGCGCAGTGGCGAGCACGAGTCCGCCACCCTGCGCCTGGGCGTGCTGTCGACGGTGGAGAGTCTGCTGGTGCCCGAGGTGGTGCGTCGCCTGCACGCGCGCCACCCGACCCTGGTGGCCAGCGTGGTGACCGGCCCCAGCGCCTACCTGCTGTCGCAGCTGCACGTAGGCGAGCTGGACCTGGTGGTGGGGCGCATGACCGACAGCCCGCAGATCCAGGGCCTGCTGTTCGAGCACCTGTACAGCGAGTCGATGACCCTGGTGGTGCGCCCCGGCCACCCGTTGCTGGCGGGGCCGCCGGCACGGGAGCGGCTGCAGGATTACCCGCTGGTGCTGCCGCTGGCCGGGACCACCATCCGCAAGTACGCCGATGCCTTCTTCGTGCAATGCGGCATCAACCCGCCACGCCAGCGCCTGGAAACCCTGTCCGTGGCCTTGAGCCGGCGCTACGTGCAGACCAGCGAGGCGATCTGGATCGCCCCCACCGACGCGGTGCAGCTGGACCTGCGCCGGGGCGAGCTGGTGGAGCTGCAACTGGGCATCCAGGAGCCGGGCGGTTCGGTGGGTATCTGCAGCAACGCCGCGCTGCCGCTGCCCCTGGCGGCGCACTGGTGCGTGGAGGTGTTGCGGGAGCTGGGGCAGTCCTACCGCGAAGGGCAATATCCTTAACTGATTGGTTATGGATGGGTGGCGTTATTTCAGTTTTGCCGCCGCCAGCGAGGCGCGACACTCCGCCACAGCCTGCTGCCCCGCAGCCTCCATAAATCCAATAAGAAGGAGATCGACATGTCCGATGCGGAACAGAGCCGCTTCGTCATTCGTGACCGCAACTGGCACCCCAAAGCCCTGACGCCTGACTACAAGACCTCCATTCCCCGTTCCCCGCGCCAGGCGCTGGTGAGCATCCCGCAATCGGTTTCCGAAACCAGCGGCCCGGATTTCTCGCACCTGAAGCTAGGGCGCTTCGACAACGACCTGCTGCTCAACTTCGACCACGGCGGCCTGCCCATCGGCGAGCGCATCATCGTCGCCGGGCGCGTCTGCGATCAGTACGGCAAGCCGATCCCGCATACCCTGGTGGAGATGTGGCAGGCCAACGCCGGCGGCCGCTACCGCCACAAGAACGACCGCTACCTGGCGCCGCTGGACCCGAACTTCGGCGGGGTCGGCCGCGCGCTGACCGACAGCGAGGGCTACTACAGCTTCCGCACCATCAAGCCCGGCCCCTATCCGTGGCGCAACGGCCCCAATGACTGGCGCCCGGCGCATATCCACTTCTCCATCAGCGGCCCGTCGATCGCCACCCGGCTGATCACCCAGCTGTATTTCGAGGGCGACCCGCTGATCCCCATGTGCCCCATCGTCAAATCCATCGCCAACCCCGAAGCAGTGCAGAGCCTGATCGCCAAGCTCGACATGAACGCCGCCAACCCCATGGATTGCCTGGCGTACCGCTTCGACATCGTCCTGCGCGGCCAGCGCCGGACCCACTTCGAAAACCGCTGAGGAGCTGCGCGCATGCCCATTCAATTGCTGCCGGAAACCCCGTCGCAAACCGCCGGCCCCTATGTGCACATCGGCCTGGCGCTCGCCGCTGCCGGCAACCCGGTCCGCGACCTGGAAATCTGGAACGAGATGGCCAGGCCCGGGGCGCCCGGCGAGCACATCCTGCTCATCGGCCATGTCTACGACGGCAACGGCCACCTGGTGCGCGACTCCTTCCTGGAGTTCTGGCAGGCCGACCACGAGGGGCGCTATGACTGCGCCTTCGACCCGGAGAAGCCCTTCAACGGCTTCGGCCGTACCGCCACCACCTTCGACGCCGGCGAGTGGACGCTGAAGACCATCAAGCCCGGCGTGGTGCACAACGCCGCCGGGGTGCCCATGGCGCCGCACATCAACGTCTCGCTGTTCGCCCGGGGCATCAACATCCACCTGCAGACGCGCCTGTACTTCGACGACGAGGCCGAGGCCAACGCCCGCTGCCCGGTGCTCGCCCTGATCGAGCAGCCGCAGCGCCGGGAAACCCTCGTCGCCCAGCGCTGCGAGGTGGACGGCACGCTCGCTTACCGCTTTGATATCCGCATCCAGGGGGAAGGGGAAACGGTCTTCTTTGACTTCTAGAACGCTGCAGTCCGATCAGCCCGCCGAAACGGTCCTCGACCGTATCCGGCGGCACTTCAACGCCGTGCTGGAGGCGCGGGGCTACCGCGCCGACAGCGCGCAGCAGGCGGCCATCGAGCACCTCGGCGACTGGCTGGACAAGCACTTGGCCGCGCGCCGGGGCTGGTTCCGCCGGCCGGTGGCGGGTGTCTACCTGTGGGGCGGTGTCGGCCGGGGCAAGAGCTTCGTGATGGACGCCTTCTTCGCCGCGGCGCCGGTGCAGGCCAAGCGCCGCGTGCACTTCCACGCCTTCCTGCAGGAGTTGCAGGTGCGCATGCTCGCCTTCAGCGGCCAGTCCGACCCGCTGGCCCGTGTCGCCCGGGAGATCGCCCAGCAGACGCGCTTGCTGTGCTTCGACGAATTCCACGTGCACGACATCGGCGACGCCATGCTGCTCGGGCGCCTGCTCAAGGTGCTGGTGGAGGAGGGCGTGGGCCTGGTCTGCACCTCCAACTACAGCCCCGACAGGCTGTGCCCGAACCCGCTGTACCGTGAGCGCTTCCGCCCGGCCATCCAGCTGATCGAGAAGCGCTTCGACGTGGTTTCCCTCGATGCGGGGCAGGACTACCGCCAGCACAGCACCGAGCTGGAAGCCTGGGGCGATTACTGCTGGCCCGAGCCGGATGACGGCGGCGCATCGATCCGCCGTGCCCTGGGGCTGGGGGAGGGTGCCTTGCTGGACCAGGTGCTGGAGGTCAATCACCACCCGCTGCGGGTGCATGCCCTGGAGGGCGACCGTGCCTGGCTGGACTTCCACGAGCTGTTCGCCACGCCGCGCTCGGCCAGTGACTACCTGTGGCTGATCGAGCATTTCCCGCATATGGCGGTGGGCGGGCTGGACCGCCTCGGCGACCACCCCCAGGACGTCAGCCAGCGCTTCCTCAATTTCATCGACATCGCCTACGACCGCGGGCTGCACCTGCGGCTGTTCTCCGCCGTGGCGCTGGAGCAACTGGCCGAAGGCGGCAATGCGGTGGACTTCGCCCGCACCCTGAGCCGCATGAAGCAGCTGCGCAGCGTGAAGCTGGACGCTGCCCAGTAGTCCCGTATTTGCGAGGGCGTGCCGACAATTGCGATAACCGCCCACCGCTTCGATAATCGCCCGACTCTCGCCGTGACCGCCAAGGACAACAACAATGAGCGACGAACAACGCGTCCCCCTGCCGCCCCTGGCGCCGCCCATCATCGCCTCGCCGGCCAAGCGCATCGAAGCCTTCACCGGCGACCCCAACTTCATGACTTCCCTGGCCCGCGGCCTGGCGGTGATCCACGCCTTCCAGGAGCGCAAGCGCCACCTGACCATCGCCCAGATCAGCCATCGCACCGAGATCCCCCGCGCTGCGGTGCGCCGCTGCCTGCACACGCTGATGAACCTCGGTTACGTGACCACCGACGGGCGCACCTATTCGCTGCTGCCCAAGGTGCTCACCCTTGGCCACGCTTACCTGTCGTCGACGCCCCTGGCAGTCACCGCGCAGCCGATCCTCGACCGTCTCAGCGAGCAGCTGCACGAGGCCTGCTCCATGGCCACCCTGGAGGGCGACGAGATCCTCTACATCGCCCGCTCGGCCACGCCGCAGCGATTGATCTCGGTGGACCTCAGCGTCGGCAGCCGCCTGCCGGCCTATTGCACCTCCATGGGCCGCATCCTCCTCGCCGCCCTGGATGACGCGGCGCTGGAGGAGTACATCGAGCACGCCGACCTGCAGATCAAGACCAGCCGCACCGTGCACACGCCCGATGGGCTGCGCGCGAGCGTCGCCGAGATCCGCACCCAGGGCTGGGTGATCATCGACCAGGAGCTGGAAGTCGGCCTGCGCTCGGTGGCGGTGCCGCTGAAGGATTCCGCCGGCCAGGTGCTCGCCGCCCTCAACGTCGGCACCCACGCCGGGCGCGTCACCCGCCAGGAACTGGAGACGCGCTTCCTGCCGGTGCTGCTGGAGGCGAGCAAGGAACTCAGCGCGCGTCTGTTCCAGTAAGGGCATTCCCACACGGCGTGGATGTCGCTCCGACATCCACGCGCAGCGCCGCTTGCAAAGCGTTCGATAAGCGCACGCATAGTCGATTATCGAATTGAACTGCCCCGGGCCTCTCCGTAGTGTTTGCCGGGCCGCACGACACGATGCGGCGCCATAAAAACAATGAGAGTCAGCCATGGCCAGCAGCCACCCGCAGCGCGCAAGCGCTCCGTCGTCGCACGCCGCAGGGGTTCGCCTGCCGGGCACGCTCATTCCTGTCTCATTCGCGCAGTCCGGCTTAGAGGTCGAACCCATCGACCCGCGCCGCGCGAAGACGCCTTCACAGGAACTTCCTACATGACCCGCCCTGCACAGCTACCGGCCGCCGGTACCCTCGACGTCCAATCCTTCATCAATGCCCAGCCGCTCTCCCGCTACCAATGGCGGATCGTGCTGCTGTGCTTCCTCATCGTCTTCCTCGACGGCCTCGACACCGCCGCCATGGGCTTCATCGCCCCGGCCCTGACCCAGGACTGGGGCATCGACCGCGCCAGCCTCGGCCCGGTGATGAGCGCCGCGTTGATCGGCATGGTCTTCGGCGCCCTGGGCTCCGGCCCGCTGGCCGACCGCTTCGGCCGCAAGATCGTGCTGGTGGTGGCGGTGTTCCTCTTCGGCCTGTTCAGCCTGCTGTCGGCCTTCAGCAGCAACATCGACCAACTGCTCGCCCTGCGCCTGCTCACCGGCCTGGGCCTGGGCGCGGCGATGCCCAACGCCACCACGCTGCTCTCCGAATACACGCCGGAGCGGCTCAAGTCGCTGCTGGTAACCAGCATGTTCTGCGGCTTCAACCTCGGCATGGCGTCCGGCGGCTTCGTCTCCGCGAAGATGATCCCGGCCTTCGGCTGGCACAGCCTGCTGCTGCTCGGCGGCGTGCTGCCGCTGCTGCTGGCGGTGGTGCTGGTGGTCTGGCTGCCGGAATCCGCCCGCTACCTGGTGGTGCGCAATCGCGGTGCCGACAAGGTGCGCCAGGTGCTGGCCCCCATCGCCCCGGCGGAAGTGGCCGTGGCCACGGACTTCAGCGTGCCGGAACAGAAGACGGTGCAGAGCCGCAACGTGCTCAAGGTGGTCTTCGCCGGCACCTACAGCGCCGGCACCCTGCTGCTGTGGCTGACCTACTTCATGGGCCTGGTGATCGTCTACCTGCTCACCAGCTGGCTGCCGACTCTGATGCGCGACAGCGGCGCGAGCATGGAACAGGCCGCCTTCATCGGCGCGTTGTTCCAGTTCGGCGGCGTGCTCAGCGCCGTGGGCGTGGGCTGGGCGATGGACAAATTCAACCCGCACAAGGTCATCGGCGTGTTCTACCTGCTGGCGGGCGTCTTCGCCTACTTCGTCGGCCAGAGCCTGGGCCAGGTCACCCTGCTGGCGACCCTGGTGCTGCTCGCCGGCATGTGCATCAACGGCGCGCAATCGGCCATGCCGTCCCTCGCCGCACGCTTCTACCCCACCCAGGGCCGCGCCACGGGCGTGTCCTGGATGCTCGGCATCGGCCGCTTCGGCGCCATCCTCGGCGCCTGGATCGGTGCCACGCTGCTGGGCCTGGGCTGGAACTTCGAACAGGTGCTCACCGCGCTGGTGGTCCCCGCTGCGATCGCCACGGCGGCGGTGGTGATCAAGGGGCTGGTGAGCCATGCGGATGCGACGTGACCCGATGTGACCTGCATGACGGGTCATTCGGGTGTGGCTCGCTTGAAAATTGCAGGCTGGCCCTGATCCATAACACTCATCGCGGTGTTCGATAATCGAACGGATATTCGATTGTCGAATTGCCGCGGCTCAGCCCGGGGGATACCTTGCCGGTCACTGTGGCTCCGTAAAATAACAACAAGAGTGTGTTGGACATGGAAAATTGCCTGCTGAGCGAGCGCAGCATGGTGTTTGAGCGTGCCGACCCTTATGCGGTGTCGGGTTACGTCAACCAGCATGTCGGCTCCCACGATATCCGTCTGCCCACCGTGGGGCGGCCCGAGGCCAGCCTCAATCACCGCAAGTTCGCCAGCCTGGACCTGTGCCGTATCAGCTATGGCGGCAGCGTACGGGTCACCTCTCCGGCCCTGGAGACCATCTACCACCTGCAGGTCCTGCTACGGGGCAATTGCCTGTGGCGCGGGCATCGCCAGGAGCACTACCTGGCGCCGGGCGAGCTGCTGCTGATCAACCCCGACGACCCGGTCGACCTGACCTATTCAGACGACTGCGAGAAATTCATCCTGAAGATGCCGGTGGCGCTCATGGAGGCGGTCTGCGACGAGCAGCGCTGGCTGCGCCCGGGCGACGGCGTGCGCTTCCTGCAGAACCGCTATCGCCTGCTGGAACTGGACGGCTTCATCAACCTGCTGGCCATGGTCTGCCAGGAGGCGGAAAGCAGCGACCCCTTGCTGCGGGTGCAGGACCACTACACCCAGATCGTCGCCAGCAAGATGCTCACCCTGATGCGCACCAACGTAAGTCGTGAGCAGCTCGGTTCCCAGGCGGCGTCCTTCGAGCGCATCGCCGATCACATCGAGCGCAACCTCAAGCAGGACATCACCAGCGAGGAACTGGCTGCCCAGGCGCAGATGAGCTTGCGCTCGCTCTACGCCCTGTTCGAACGTCACGCCGGTACCACGCCCAGGCACTACATCCGCCAGAAGAAGCTTGAGCGCATCCACGCCTGCCTCAGTGATCCGGACTGCTGCGTGCGCAATGTCACCGAACTGGCCCTGGATTACGGCTTCCTGCACCTCGGGCGCTTTTCCGAGAGCTACAAGGCGCAGTTCGGCGAGTTGCCGTCGGATACCTTGAAGCGACGCAGCCTGTAGTGCCTGTCGTGGGCAGCCCTATGCTGTGGTGGGTGTCTACAGGTCAACGATCATCGATGCGTTGGGCCTCGCTGCGCTCGGCGCCAACCTACGGGTAGGGTGGAGGTCGCTTTTTACCTCCACCTTGGCGGTGCTGCATGGGGCTCTGGGCCGGGGCAGTCCTGCGGCCTGCTTGGCGAATGAATTGGCTCTGTCTGCGTTAAGTGTTGCTAGAGGATTTGAGCTCAGCTGATTGTCGAGCTCTGGTGATGTTTCTGGTTTCGCCCACCCGGGCGAGTCCCTTTTCCAATCGCTGGAACGCCAGCCCGGTGAAAAGGAACCAAAAAACTTGCCCCATCATCCGGCCCCGGCTTCGCCGGGGTTCCCTCACTCCATCGTTGCTCTGGGGGCCGGCGCGATGGGCCATCCATGGCCTGGCGCGCCTCTCGCGGCATCCATGCCGCTCGTCCCCCGGCGCAACGACTGCGTTCGGCCTCCTGGAGGGGCGTTGGCGGCTGCTCCAACTTTCTTCGCTCGACCCCTCACATTGATGTGCGCAGTAACCCAGCGCACGTTCGTAGGATGGCGTAGAGCGAAGCGAAACCCATGCGGTGGAGGTGGCACGAATCCTTGGGCGCCCGGAAAGCACCGTGCTTGAGCGCTTGCATTAAAACCACAACAGCTAACGCAGACAGAGCCAATGAACTCGCCCCTACAGGTGCGCCATGAAGCACCGTAGGTTGGCGCCGAGCGCAGCGAGGCCCAACGCATCGGGGCCCCGGTTCAACGCCAGCGTGGGAGCGAATTCATTCGCGATGGGGCCCAGTGTGCGGCCAATCGCGGTTGAAACCGCTCCCACAGAAGGCGCACCGCACTCTGCTCCCCTCAGCGGCGGCGTTGACGAATGCCGTTACCCAGGTTGAAGCACCTGGGCCCAGTGCTGCGACGGCTCAAGGGCCCTGCAAGCGCTTGGTCGCAGCGCCATAGACTTTGCTTCGCTCTCGCTTGCCCACGGCGATCACGGTGACAACCACGCGACTGTCGATCACCTCATATACCAGCCGGTAGCCGATGGCACGCAGCTTGATCTTGTAGCAGTTGGGCATATCCCGGAGCTTGTCGGCCTCGACTCGGGGGTTGTCGAGCCGTTCCTTGAGCTTTCTGGCGAACTGCAACTGGATGGTCCTCCCCAGCTTTCCCCACTCCTTGAGCGCTTGAGCGTTGAACTCCAGGTCGTACTTAGTCGGCTCCGCCGGCTTGCGCGATGAGGTCATCGATATCTACCCGTACAGTAGGTTCACCAGCCCGAGCGCGCACGGCTTCAGCCAGTTGCAGATCGTCAATCAGTTCCAGCATGGCTTCGTACCGTGCAGGGGGCACGGCATAGAACGCCGGTTCATTTCGATTGAGGATCACGACCGTTTCGCCGCCACCTTCACGAATGGTGCCCATGGGGTCTTTTTTCAGTTCCGTCACTGACGCCGCAACGTCAGCCAAAACCACGTAGGTCATCGCCATATCTGCCTGTTCTCCGCTATCTGCGTTTCTAAGGTGCCTGAGCTCATTTCCAAGGGCCGAACCATCAAGCTTCGCTGAGCTAATCTCTGGTTCTCTGCTGTGGCCGAGCTGTCTTGGTCAAGGTCATGTGTGCGAACAGAGAGGACTCGCAGAATAGCACCGAAAAAAGCACTCTTAAAAGTGCTTTTCGAGCATCTGGATATGTGACCTCGAGAAGGAAAGGCGATACCCCGAAAGATAGGGGGCAAGCACGAGTTCGGTGAAGCCATACGGCAGGCACCGCCCCTGCACACCCCGCGCTACGACGGTCTTTAGCGCAGCTTCTCCAGCATCTGGTAGTACCACATGCCCACCGCCAGCATCGGGTTGCCGAAGACGTCGCCCATGGGAACCTTGATGTGCGAGCAGTCGGCGAAGGTGTCGTAGTGGCCGAGGCTGCCGGTCATGGCCTGGGCCATGATCTCGCCCATGATGTGGGTGGTGGCGATGCCGTGGCCGGAGTAGCCCTGGCAGTACCAGACGTTGGGCGAGAGCTTGCCCAGTTGCGGGATGCGGTTGATGACGATGCCCATCGCGCAGCTCCACTGGTAGTCGATCTCGATGCCCTTGAGCGCCGGGAAGGTGCGTTCGATGGCCGGGCGCAGCTCGCCGGCGATGTCCCGCGAATCACGCCCCGAGTAGTTGGCGCCACCGCCCAGCAGCAGGCGCTTGTCGGCGGTGAGGCGGTAGTAGTCGAGCACGAAGCGGCAGTCGTAGACGGCCAGGTCCTGCGGATTGATGCGGTCGGCCAACTCGCCCAGCGGGCGGGTGGTGACGATGCCGCCCATGGCCGGGAAGATCATGCCCTTGAGCTTCTTCGGCTCCAGCTTGTGGTACACGTCGCCGGCCAGCAGCACCTGGCGGGCGTTGATGCGGCCCTGGGCGGTGACCACCGCCGGGCGCTCGCCGTGGACGATCTCCAGCACCTCGGAATGCTCGAAGATCATCGCCCCCAGGCTCTCCGCCGCACGGGCTTCGCCGATGCACAGGTTGAGCGGGTGCAGGTGCATGTTGCGGGTGTTCTTCAGCGCGCCCAGGTAAAGGTCGCTCTCCAGATGCTGGCGCACGCCGGCGGCGTCGAGCAGGGTCACGTCGTCGCCCATGCCGCGGCGCTGGGCCTCCTCGAAGGATTCGCGCAGCTCGTCGATATGGGCGGGCTTCATCGCCGCATGCAGGTGGCCGTGCTTGAGGTCGCAGGCGATGCCGTACTTCTCCACCCGGCTCTTGATGATCGCGTGGCCGCGCCAGCGCAGGTGCCAGATGAAGTCGTCCACCTCCTCACCCAGGCGCTTGCGCATCTGCTTGCGCATGGCGGCGTCGCCCGAGAGGCTGCCGGTGACTTGGCCGCCGTTGCGCCCGGTGGCGCCCCAGCCGATCTTCTTCGCCTCCACCAGGGCAACCTTGAGGCCGCGCTCGGCCAGCTCGACGGCGGTGGCGACACCGGTGAAGCCGCCGCCGATGATCACCACGTCAGCCTCCACCGTGCCCTGCAGGGTGGGGTAGTCGGTCTCGGAATTGAGGGTAGCGGTGTAGTAGGAGGCGCAGCGCTCGGCGCTGGGCGTGGTCTTCAATGCAACATTCATCTTCGGTTCCTGCGAGGCCCTCGGAGGCCTTCTCTGTACGAATTCGGTTTTCCTGCTCGAGGCAGCACAACAGCCGTCGCCCCGCACACGCGGGGCGGCCTGGCCGGGCATCAGGCCTGGTTGAGGTACCAGCGCCAGTCCTGCTCGCCCACTTCGGCCATGAACTGGCGGTACTCGGCGCGCTTCACCGCGAGGTAGACGCCGAGGAACTCCGGCCCCAGGGCCTCGCGCGCCCAGCTGGAGTTCTCCAGGGCCTGCAACGCGGTGAGCCAGTC
This sequence comes from Pseudomonas sp. zfem005, assembly GCF_032621735.1. Classification (NCBI taxonomy): domain Bacteria; kingdom Pseudomonadati; phylum Pseudomonadota; class Gammaproteobacteria; order Pseudomonadales; family Pseudomonadaceae; genus Pseudomonas; species Pseudomonas sp. zfem005. Next base: position 202,912 of record NZ_JAVYJE010000009.1, read on the forward strand.
GGTGGGCAGCAATTCCTTGGCCTGTGCATAACCGTTGCCCTCCACCGGCTCGCCCGGGTCGATCTCGTCGCGGATGCCGCGGTGGATGGCGGCGAGGATGGCGGCCGCCGCCAGGTAGGGGTTGGCGTCGGCGCCGCAGATGCGGTGCTCGATGTGGCGGGTGTAGGCCGGGCCGCCGGGCACGCGCAGGCTGACGGTGCGGTTATCCACACCCCAGGTTGGGGCCAGGGGCGCGTAGCTGTTGGCCTGGAAGCGGCGGTAGGAGTTGGCGTTGGGGCAGAACAGCAACAGCGAATCCAGCAGGGAGGCGAGCATGCCGCCCACGGCCAGGCGCAGTTGCGGGGTGCCGGCCGGGTCTTCGCTGGCGAACAGGTTGCGGCCTTGCGCATCGGCCAGGCTGACATGCATGTGCATGCCGGTGCCGGCCAGGTGATCGAAGGGTTTGGCCATGAAGCAGGCCTGCATGCCGTGGGCGTTGGCCACGCCCTTGACCAGGCGCTTGTAGCGCACGGCCTGGTCCATGGCCTCCAGTGCGTCGCCATGTTCCAGGGTGATTTCCACCTGGCCCGGCGCGTATTCGGAAATGGCGGTACGGGCGGGAATGCCCTGGGCCTTGCAGGCCGCATAAAGGTCGGCGAGGAAGGGCTCGATCTGCTCCAGCTCACGCAGGCCGTAGACCTGGGTGGTGCGCGGGCGGCGGCCGTCGCCATCCAGCGCCGGTTGCGGGCGGCCCTGGGCATCGGGCTTCTGGTCCAGCAGGTAGAACTCCAGCTCGCAGGCCATCACCGGGTGGAAGCCATCAGCCTTGAGGCGCTCGATCACTTCGATCAGCACATGGCGCGGGTCGGCGATGGCGGCGGGCATGCCTTCGCTCGGGTGCATGCTGACCTGCACGGCGGCGGTGGGCATGCGGCGCCAGGGCATGCGCACCAGGCTGCCGGCCAGCGGGTAGGCGCGGCAGTCGATGTCGCCCACGTCCCAGACCAGGCCGGAGTTCTCCACGTCGTCGCCATTGAGGGTGAGGCCGAGGATGGTGCTCGGCAGCGGCCGGCCGCTCTGGTACACGGCGAGCAGCTCATCGCGGTGCAGCAGCTTGCCCCGTGGTACACCGTTGGCGTCGAGGATGAACAGCTCGAAGGCGTCGATATCGGGGTTCTGGTCGAGAAAGTCTCGGGCTTCCTGCTCTGTGGCGAATTTCATCTGGCTCTCTTCAGCGCCGCGACGGGCGCAGGTGATGATCCCGGGCAAGGCCATGCAAACACTGTGCAGCCGTGCGTTCGGGAACGGATCGTCATCAAGGTAGGCCAGTTTCCGCAGCGGGAACCGGCCGGCGATCAGAAGGGAGCAGCGTCCGGCGGGCGCGCGTGGCGGCAGTGCCAGAGGGCCCAGAAGGCCAGTTCGAGGGGAAGGGAGACACTGGGTTGCCCCGGCCACCGGCGCTCACACCGCAGCCCGCGCCCCGCCGGTGCGGCGAGGGGCTCGGGTGGTGCAATCAGTGACGGGGGAAAACCCATTGTGGGGCGCCTGGATATGGAATGGCACGAGCCTCGCACGCCGCCAAGGGTGCTTAAAATCCAGTTTTTCCTATCTATTGTTCAGCAGGCGCTAAACAAAGAACGAAGAGGGTGCGCACGACCTGTAGGGGCGAATTCATTCGCCCGGGGCCGCGGAGCGGCCCTCTCCACAGCCTGGGCTCGCCCTGCTCTTGTGGGGGCGGTTTCAACCGCGACGGCACTAGGCACAGGCCCGATCGCGAATGAATTCGCTCCTACAGACAAGCATCCAGCGTCAGTCGTCGTCCTGCGCGCCCTTCATGGATTCATAGACTTCCACGGCGTCGATCTGCAGCTCATCGGCCAGTTCCAGCACACGGGCCACGTCCTGCTTGTAGACCAGCACGGCCTGGAGGATGTCGTCTTCCATCGGGTCACTGAAGCCCACCAGCACATAGCCGCCCTTCTCCGGGTAAAGGGCGCTGAGCTGCACCTGGATGCGGTGCATGGCGCGCAGGGGGTCGACCTTCTTCAGCTGCTTGGGCTGGATGTTGAAGCTCACCTCCGGGCCGAAGGAATCGATGATCTGCTGCAGCAGGTCCGGGTAGTCGTCGGCGTGGAAGAGCACGGTTTCCGGCAGGCTACCGACCACCACCCACTCGCCCAGGGGAATGGTGAAGCTGTCGTCGTAGTTGATGTCCGGGTTGGCGGCGAGGAAGGCCTCGGGATCGGCATAGGCCTGGGCGGCTTCGTCGGCGATCGTGTCGATTTCCTCATCCGACATGCAGCCCGAGCTGATTTTGGTGATGAGTTCGATCAGCTGCGTTTTCATCTGGAAAGGGTCCTGCGGGTGGGAAAGGCGTGAAGGATATAGGCAAGTCGCCCGGCCGGCCATGCGCCCCCGGCTCGTCGCGCCCACAAAAAAGCCCGTCGCGGGGACGGGCTCTTGTGCAACAGGCACGGATCAGGCGCGCAGCTTGCCGCTCCAGTCCATCAGGCTGCGCCACAGGCACACGCCGACGAAGTAGGCCGAGGACAGGCCCCAGAGCGCGACCATCATGGATTTCAGGTCGGGGTACTGGATGATCAGGAACATGCTGCTGAGCATCCACACGAAGGTCACGGTGATGTTCAGCGGCATCAGCTTGCGCACGCGGAAGGGGTGCAGGAACTTCAGCTTGGTCAGGGTCAGCGCGGCCAGCACGCAGATGATGGCGAAGCTCGCCACCGGCGGCAGGTCGATGAGGTAGAGGTACAGCGCGACCACGTTCCAGGCGGCGGGGAAGCCGACGAAGTAGTTGTCGCTGCTCTTCATGTTCAGGTTGCAGAAGCAGAACAGCGACGAAACCAGGATCAGGCTCACGGTGGGCAGCACGGTGTAGTCCGGCAGCGGCACGTAGCGGTAGATGAAGAGCGCGGGGATGAACACGTAGGTCAGGTAATCGATGACCAGGTCGAGGGTCGAGCCATCGAAGTTCGGCAGCATGGTGCTGGTCTGGACCTTGCGCGCGAAGCTGCCGTCCAGGCCGTCTACCAGCAGGGCCGCGCCGAGCCAAAGCAGGCAGTCGCGGGGCTGGTTGTCGAAGAGGGCGAGGATGGCCATCAGCGCCAGCACCACTCCGGTAGCGGTGACGCCATGTGCAGACCAGGCCTTGGCTTTGTTGACCGTATTGATTTGTGTGGACACGTGGGTCTCTGTTCCGCTGAGTAGGTGGCGATAGTCCGTAGACAACTGGAATTTCTTACGCGTTCATCGGGCGATGCCGACGAAGATGCGCACAATGCCGAAAATCTTACTCTCTGCGCTACTAATTCGCTGCTAGGTCATTCACAGGGACCCACAAATTCTTCCGACCGGCGCCCTGCTCCGCCCACTCGGGAGGCTCTGCGACGGGCGCTGCACCGGGCGCCGCCGCTTATCGGTCAACGGCCATCCTGCGCGGCTTGCATCGGCTGCCAGCACGCTGCACCCTAGCGACCTTTTCCACGGCTCCCGCTACCGGCATGAACCAGCCCCCCGATCCTTCGCGCTGCCCGCTCTGCGGCCAGGCCAACGACTGTGCCGAGGAAGCCGCCAGCGGCCAGCCCTGCTGGTGCTTCAGCACGCCGATCGCCCCCGAAGCCCTGCGTCGCATCCCGCTGGACGCCCAGGGCAAGGCCTGCCTCTGCCCCCGCTGCGCCCGCCTGCTGCCCCCCGAAGAACCCACCTGATGCGCCTCGACCGCCTGCTCGGCAACCTCCCCGACCTCAACCGCCAGGCCGCGCGCCTGCAACTGGCCACGGGGCGCGTGCGGGTCAACGGCGCCGTGGTCACCAACGGCAGCCTCGACGTGCGGGTGTTCGACCGCGTTACCCTCGACGAGCGCGAAGTACAGCCCGGCAAGCCGGCGCGCTACTTCATGCTGCACAAGCCGGCCGGCTGGGTCAGCGCCACCGAGCACCCCGAACACCCCACGGTGCTCGACCTGCTGGACGAGCCCGACAAGCATGAGCTGCACCTGGCCGGGCGCCTCGACCTCACCACCACCGGCCTGTTGCTGATCACCAACGACGGCCTCTGGTCACGCCGCCTCACCCTGCCACAGACCAAGCAGCCCAAGGTCTACACCGTGGAAACCGAACAGGTGATCAACCCGGCCTGCATCGAGACCTTCGCCCGTGGTCTCTACTTCGCCTACGAGGACCTCACCACCCTCCCCGCGCAGTTGGAGATCCTCGCCCCTCGCACCGCCCGGCTGACCCTGCACGAAGGCCGCTACCACCAGGTCAAGCGCATGTTCGGCCACTTTCAGAACAAGGTGCTGCGCCTGCACCGCGAAAGCATGGGCGAGCTGCACCTCGACCCGGCCCTGCAGCCCGGCCAGTACCGCGCCCTGAGCGCGGACGAGATCGAGCTCTTCTAAGGGACCGACGGCCGGCGCCTAATCGACTGCAACTTCTCCCCTTCCCTCTCCTCTGAGGAACATCGGAGATGACCATCCGGTGGCAAGGCGCGAAACAGAGCGGCAGCCTTTTCTTCATCACCCGACGGGCTGCACGGAAAAAGTGCTGATTCGCGCTTGCGGGGGTAACCGACCTCTGCTTGAATCCAAACCGAAGGTCAGAGTGTGACCCATGAGTCACCACAACCTTCCAAGCGATCCGCAACACCCCGGCGCTCACCCGCCGACATAGGTTTCCTGCCTGGTCAAAGCGCACATCCGGCCCCTCGAAAGGGCGCTGGATGCCCTGCTCTTTTTCGACCTAAGTTACTGAAAAATAAATAAATTCCAATAAAAACCGCCTGACATTCTCTTGTCATCTCCAGGCGTTTATCTGACTGCCCGAATGCTCCGCGAACGAGGCCTGCCTCGTCCGCACGACCCACTTGCGCCAGGAGGAAACGACATGAGGCCACAGACCCAGGTCGTCACGATCGACAGGAAGTACAAGGTACACACGGAGTTCTACGGCAACCCTCAAGCCAGCCGCACCATCATTCTGGTCAACGGCTCGCTGGCCACTACAGCCTCGTTCGCGCAGACGGTGAAATACCTGCAACCGCAGTTCAACGTGGTGCTCTACGACCAGCCCTACGCCGGCCGGTCCAAGCCCCACAACGACCACAGCCGGCCGATCACCAAGGAAACCGAGGCGGAAATCCTCCTCGAGCTCATCGAGCACTACCAGGCGGACTACCTCTCGTCCTTCTCCTGGGGGGGCGTCGCTGCCCTGCTCGCCCTCGGCCAGAGCCCGGCTCGCATCAGGAAGGCGGTGATCAACTCCTTCTCGCCGATCCTCAACGAGCCGATGCTCGACTACATGAAGAACGGCATGAACTACCTGCAGGCGGTGGACCGCGAGAACGTCGGCACGCTGGTCAACGACACCATCGGCCGCTACCTGCCGGCGTTGTTCAAGCGCTTCAACCACAAGCACGTCGCCAACCTCGACGAGCACGAATACCGGCAGATGCACTTCCACATCCGCCAGGTGCTGTCCCTGGACGCCAACTGCTACGTGGACTGCCTCAAGGCCGTGGACATCCCGCTGCTGTTCGTCAACGGCGAGCACGACGTCTACACATCCCCCAAGGATGCCCAGCTGTTCGCCGAGCATGTGCGCGACTGCCAGTTCGCCACCATCCGTAATGCCGGCCACTTCATCGACATCGAACACAAGGCCGGCTGGCTGCAGACCCAGCAAGTGATGCTCGGCTTCCTCGACACCCCCGCCAGCACCCAGCAACCGCGCCACCTGCAGCCACTGCCCACCCAGGCGATGGCCGTCTGACCACCCGACGCAGGCCCCCGCGACGGGGGCTTCCACACCCCGCTGCCAGGTAGCAGGCGTGCATTAAGTGCATGATCGGGCTTCATTTTGGCCAAGGCTTCTGGTAAAAAGGCGGCCTTGAAAGCGGGCGTCGTATAATGGCATTACCTGAGCTTCCCAAGCTCATGACGAGGGTTCGATTCCCTTCGCCCGCTCCAGACATAGAAAGGCCCGCAGTCTCATCGAGATGCGGGCCTTTTGCTTTCCAGCTCCCGTAGGTTGGCGCCGAGCGCAGCGAGGCCCAACGGCTCATTGGCATAATCTGCCAATCCCCCATACAGTGGCCCACTCCCCCTCTTGGAGTCGATGCCATGCCTACCCGAAACGTGGTGCTCAGCGACCACCAACACGAATTTGTCGAACGCCTGGTGCAATCCGGTCGCTATCAGAACGCGAGCGAGGTGCTGCGCGAAGGGCTGCGCCTTATCGAGGAGCGTGAGCGCCTGGAAGCAGCCAAGCTCGATGTGCTCCAGCAGGCGGCCCGTAAAGGTCGGGAAGATATCGCGGCGGGTCGTTACCTGGATGTGGAGGATGCCCAGCTCGAAGACTTCATCGGCCAGCTTGGCCAGCAGGCCGCTCGACGCAAGCAAGACTGATGGCCCGGTACCGTTTATCCAAAGCCGCGCAAGCCGACATCCTCGACATTCTGGCCTGGACGGACGAGCAGTTCGGCGAGATTGCACGCCAGCGCTATCAGGCCCTGATCGTTGCCGGCCTGCGTGATGTCGCATCAGCCCCGAACCAGGCCGGCAGCGCGGAACGACCGGAGCTCGGCGACGGCGTTCGCTCCTGGCATCTACGACTGAGTCGCGAACGAGGCCGCACAGCGTCGGGCATCGTGCGCAATCCCCGGCACTTCCTTATCTACCGGCAAGAGGCGGACAGAATCATGATCGACCGGGTTCTACACGATGCGATGGAGCTCTCGCGTCACCTGCCTGTCGAGTAGGCTGGGTGATATCCCCACGTTGGGCTTCGCACGCTCAGCACCAACCTACGGTGATCACCGTGCGCAGCCCGCATTTCACTCCGGCCCCGCCCCCGCCCCCGCCCCCGCCCCCGCCCCCGCCCCCGCCCGGACCTTCCGCCCTTCCAGCTTGGTCCGGTACATCGCGTTGTCCGCATGCAGCATCAGCGCCTCGGCGGTGGTGCCGTCCTGGGGGTAGATGCTCAGGCCGATGCTGGCGCCGATGTCGAGGGGGTGGCCCTTCACTGTGATGGGGTCGGCCAGGGCCGTGAGGATCTTGTTCACGACGGCCTTGGCAGCGGCGGCAATGTCCTCGCCCTGGATCAGCACCACGAATTCGTCACCGCCGAGCCGGGCCACCAGGTCGCCGCTGCGCACTGCACCGCGCAGGCGCCGGGCGACGACGATGAGCACCTCGTCGCCCACCGAGTGGCCCATGTCGTCGTTGATCTTCTTGAAGTCGTCGAGGTCGAGGAACAGCACCGCCAGTTGCTCGTCGCTGTCGGCCACGCCGCTGATGGAGCGCTGCATCTGGCGGAAGAACTGCCGCCGGTTGGGCAGGTCGGTCAGCGAGTCGTGGTCGGCCAGGTGGCGCAATTCCTGCTGGTTGCGGCTCATCATTTCCATGTGCGACTTGAGTTCGCGGCGCATCAGGTCGAAGCCACGGGCCAGCACGCCGATCTCGTCCTTGCGGGCGATGGGCAGCGCGACGTCGTGCATGTGCTCGGTCTGGAAGCTGCGCGCGGCGAGGCTGAGCATCTGCAGCGGCCGGGTCAGGGCGCGGGAGAAGAGCACCGCCAGCACCACCGCCAGCACGCTGAACACCAGCACCATCTGGATGATGCTACGCCCCAGGGAGCGGCCACTGCCGAGCACGTCTTCCAACGGTCGCGAGAGGCCGAGCACGACGAACTGGTCATCCCCCTTGAGGCCGAAGGGCTTGCGCACGAAGGCCATGATCTTGCCCTCGGCCCGGGTCGGTGCGTCCAGGCCGTTGATCAGGATGCTCGGCTCCTGGCGGCTGAGCAGGCGCTGGGTGTCGGCGAAGCTGTCCTGGATGAGGATGCGCCGCCCCTTGTCGAAGCCGAAGGCCATCGCCGGCTCCGGGTGCACCAGGAAGTCGCCCCACTGGTTGGCCAGATACAACTGGTGCCCCTGCGGCAGGTCCGTCTCCAGCTGTTCGAGGAAGCGCTTGAGGTCGACGTTGATGACCACTACCCCCTGCACCACCCCGTCCTTTCCCGCCACGGGCGTAGCCACGCGCAGGGTCGGGGTGCCGTCGGCCGAGTGGGCGCCGCGCTCGTGGTTGACCGTGATGGGCGCGAGGTACACCTGCCCCGGCTTGAGCTGCAGCGTTTCGAACACGTAGGGGAAATGGCCTTTCTCCTGCAGCAGCAGGCCGTCCACCTCGACCATGCGCTGGCCGTCGCGATCGAAGCGGATCACCTCGATGCCGTGGTGCTGGCGGCTGATCAGGCGCACCTGGGAGTACTGCGGGTGCAGGCGCATCACCGTGGCGAAGACACCGGCCAGGTGCGGCTTGGCGCCCGGCAGCGAACCGAGGCTGGCGACCTGCGCGCTGGAAGGCATCTCGGCCAGGGTCAGGGCGTCGGCGTCGATGTCGCTCAGCAACGACGACAGGCGCTGGCTCAGCAGCTCGGTGGAGGTGAGCAGGTTGCCTTCGGCCTCCTTCACCAACAGCGCCTGGTTGGCCGAATAGGAGAAGTAGCCGGTGATCCCCGACGAGAGAATGCCGATGCAGGCGAGCAGGATCGACAGCTTGACGGTCAGGCCCATGCGCATGGCTAGAACCTCTCCTCCCGGTCACCGGAGACGATGCGGCTCCACAGCGTCTCGCGCCGGCCGACGTCCTCCACCGGTTGCAGCCAGATGAGCCGCGCATCCCCCGCCGGCTCCAGCGGGGCCTCCAGGGTATTGGCCAGGCCCTGGCGCTCGCTCAGCAGCTTGCCAATGCGGGGTTCGAGCATGTAGTCGATCCACGCCAGCGCCAGCTCGGGGTTGGACGCGGTGCGCGTCATGGCCCAGCAGTCCAGCCAGGCGATGGCCCCTTCATCGGGAATGACATAACCCACATCGGCGCCGGCCTGGCGTAGTTGCGTCACCTGCTGCATGCCGTAATTGGCGAACAGCAGCGCCGCCTTGTGCCGCAGGAACAGGTCGGTCGCCTCCTCCGGCAGGCTGTAGTAGGCCAGCAGGTTGCGCCGCAGGGCCACCAGCTGCCGGGTCACCTGGCGCATCTCGGCGTCGCGCAGGTGGAAGGGATCGGGCAGTCCCAGGGTCAGCGCGGTGAAGGAGAAGTTGTGTTGCGCGCTGTTGAAGGCCAGCACCTTGCCTTGATAGGCCGGGTTCCACATCTCGGCCATGGAGCGCGGCGGCACCGGCACCTGCTGGCGGTCGTAGATGAGCCCCATGGCCGCGTAGGTGAAGGGAATGGCATACACCTGGCCGTCCCGCGTCAGCCCCTCGATCGACTCGCGATCCTGGAAGCGCGGCAACTGGAAGCGGGTGTTGGGCAGGCGCGAGACATCCAGCGGCTGCAGCATGCCGTTGTGGTAGTAGCGCTGGATCTCGGCGGTGTTGGCGGCGAGCACGTCGAACAGCTCGCCGTCCTGGGCGTGCAGCTTGTCCCAGAGGGACTCGTCGGAATCCACCAGGGTCACCACCACCTTGACCTGGTGCTGCTGCTCGAACGCCTTCACCACATCGGCGTCGGCGTAGCCGGGCCAGGCCAGTACATGCAGCACATCGCCGTCAGCCGCCAGGGCCGGCACGGCCATGCACAAGGCAACCAAGGCCCAGATCGAACACAGTCTGCGCATATCCCCGCCCTGGACGGAATTAGGCTGATTGAACGATTCCGAAGCATGAACCAACCGCCCCCGCCCAGGCCTCCAAGCACTGACCGGGAATGCACCTCGAACCTGAAATAACCGGGCGACCAGCCTGCTTGCCCTGGCCGGAATGGAGCGGTCGCGACGGATTCCCCACAGCATAGCGATGACGCAACCCGTTTTGCTCGTCGATATGGCCAAAAGCCGCCATCCGCGTGGAGGATCGGACAAACGGAGCGCCACGGCAGCCCATCGCCCCCTCGCCGGCGGCCCTTCACCCGGGCGCACAGCGGAATGGGCACGAGAATCGGGCAAGAGTGGGACGCCCGTACCGCCGCGGACGAGCGGGCGCACGGGCGATTCCTCTGCCCGGCACTTGGTGGCTAAATAGGCCCCCTGGGAACGCCAGCGGCCTGGCCGCGCGTCCGCGCCTCTGCCCCACCGCACACGCACACGCACACGCACAAGAAACGAGGACCGTCATGAACACCGGTTTTGCCAGCATCACCTCCCCCCACGTCCGGGTGCCGCGCCATGTCGCCGGCCAGCCCCAGCAACGCCAGGCGGTGAACCCATGATCGAAGTCACCGAAGCCTCCATCGCCGAGCTGCGCGCCGCGCTCGAATCCGGCCGCACCACCGCCGTCGAACTGGTCGAGGCCTACCTAGCCCGCATCGACGCCTATGACGGCAAGGACACCGCCACCGCCCTCAACGCCGTGGTCGTGCGCAACCCCGAGGCCCTCGAAGAAGCCCGCGCCGCCGATGCCCGCCGCGCCCGGGGCGAAACCCTCGGCCCGCTCGACGGCATCCCCTACACCGCCAAGGACAGCTACCTGGTCAAGGGCCTCACCGCCGCCTCCGGCAGCCCGGCCTTCGCCGAACTGGTGGCACAGCGCGACGCCTTCACCATCGAGCGGCTGCGCGCCGCCGGCGCCATTTGCCTGGGCAAGACCAACATGCCGCCCATGGCCAACGGCGGCATGCAGCGTGGCGTCTACGGCCGTGCGGAAAGCCCCTACAACGCCGCGTACCTCACCGCGCCCTTCGCCTCCGGCTCCTCCAACGGTGCCGGCACCGCCACCGCGGCCAGCTTCTCGGCCTTCGGCCTGGCCGAGGAAACCTGGTCCAGCGGCCGTGGCCCCGCTTCCAACAACGGCCTGTGCGCCTACACGCCCTCGCGCGGGGTGATCTCGGTGCGCGGCAACTGGCCGCTCACGCCGACCATGGACGTCGTGGTGCCCTACGCCCGCACCATGGCGGACCTGCTCGAAGTGCTCGACGTGGTGGTCGCCGATGACCCGGACACCCGTGGCGACCTGTGGCGCCTGCAGCCCTGGGTACCGATTCCGGCCGCGTCCAGCGTGCGCCCCGCCTCCTACCTGGAGCTGGCGGTGAAGGCCGAGGCCCTGGCCGGCAAGCGCCTCGGCGTGCCGCGCATGTTCATCAACGCCGACCCGCAAGCCGGCACCAGCGAAGCCCCCGGCATCGGCGGCCCCACCGGCCAGCGCATCAACACCCGCGCCTCGGTGATCGACCTGTGGCAGGAGGCCCGCAAGGCCCTCGAAGCCGCCGGCGCCGAAGTGGTCGAGGTCGATTTCCCGCTGGTGTCCAACTGCGAGGGCGACCGCCCCGGCGCCCCCACCGTGTTCAACCGCGGGCTGGTGTCCAAGGAATTCCTCCACCACGAGCTCTGGGACCTCTCCGCCTGGGCCTTCGACGACTTCCTCCGCGCCAACGGCGACCCCAGGCTCAACCGCCTGGTGGACGTCGACGGGCCGAAGATCTTCCCCCACGACCCGGGCACCCTGCCCAACCGCGAGGGCGACCTGGCGGCGGGCATGGACGAGTACGTGCGGATGGCCGAGCGCGGCATCACGCCCTGGGACCAGATCCCCACCCTGCCCGACGGCCTGCGCGGCCTGGAGCAGACCCGCCGCATCGACCTCGAAGAATGGATGGACCGCCTGGGCCTCGACGCCGTGCTCTTCCCCACCGTCGCCGACGTGGGCCCGGCCGACGCCGACGTGAACCCCGAGTCCGCCGACATCGCCTGGAGCAATGGCATCTGGGTCGCCAACGGCAACCTCGCCATCCGCCACCTGGGCGTGCCCACGGTCACCGTGCCCATGGGCGTGATGGCCGATATCGGCATGCCCGTCGGCCTCACCTTCGCCGGCCGCGCCTACGACGACTCCACGCTGCTGCGCCTCGCCGCGGCCTACGAGGCCACCGGCAGCAAACGCCAGGTGCCGCCGCGCACCCCGCCGTTGGCGCGCAGTTGATGGAACGGCGGGATCGGGGCTGCACGCACCGATCCTGCCCGCTCATCGCGCAGACACTTGCCCCAGGCCCGGCCCTGGAGTACCCATCAGGTCCACCCTGGGGATACGCACATGGAACTACTGGATCGCTACAAGGGATGCCTGCTCGGCCTGGCCAGCGGTGACGCCGTCGGCACCACCCTCGAATTCTTCCCGCCCGGCACCTTCAAGCCCATCGACGACATGAACGGCGGCGGCCCCTTCGCCCTCGCGCCGGGCCAATGGACCGACGACACCTCCATGGCCCTGTGCCTCGCCGAAAGCCTGCTGGAGAAGAGCGGCTTCGACGCCGCCGACCAGATGACGCGCTACCTCAACTGGTGGCAATGGGGCTACTGGAGCTCCACCGGGCAGTGCTTCGACATCGGCACCACCGTCCGTGAGGCGCTGACCCGCTACCAGGAAACCGGCGAGCCCTTCGCCGGCTCCAGCGAACCGGATACCGCCGGCAACGGCTCGCTGATGCGCCTCGCCCCGGTGGTCATGTACTACTTCCCCCACCCGGAAGACGTCACCCGCTTCGCCCAACAGAGTTCGCGCACCACCCACGGCGCCGCCGAAGCGGTCGAGGCCTGCAAGCTGCTGGCCCAGGTCATCGCCAACGCCCTGGCCGGCAAATCCCGCGACCAGTTGCTCGACGCCTCCCCCGCCCTCTACCTGCAACCCGCCATCCGCGAACTGGCCAGCGGCAGCTTCATCGGCAAGCCTCGCGCGCAGATACGCGGCACGGGCTACTGCGTCGCCTCCCTCGAAGCCGCGCTCTGGTGCTTCTGGGCTACCGACTCCTTCGAAGCCGCCGTGCTCGAAGCCGCCAACCTGGGCGACGACGCCGACACCACCGCCGCCATCGTCGGCCAGGTCGCCGGCGCCTATTACGGCAAGCCCGGCATCCCGGCCAAATGGCTCGGCAAGCTGCACCAGGGGGATGAGATCGAGAAGATCGCGGAAGGGTTGTATCAGGCGGCGATCAGCCGCGCTTAGGAGCGCTCAGCATCCAGCCGGCCATGGCTGTGGTAGTTGATGAAGTCGTACATGGCCGGGCTGAGTTCTTCCTGCGCAACGACACGCCAGAAGCGCTTCTCCCCCAGCACCGGCTCGAGCCGCTTGATGAGCTCCTGCGCACCGTTATGGTTACCGTGGCGTAACCAGTGCACGAGCAGGCTTTCGCTTTCCTGCCTGGACAGCCTCGCCCCCTGAACGAGCAGGAGCGTAAAGCGGAAATTCAGCGGCCAAAGCTGTTTGAGGAATTCGAGTTTTTCCGTACTGGGCAGCTCCGCCAACCAGCGCCGGACATGCTTATCCGTCGCGGCATTTCTTTTGGCTCTGTCTGCGTTAGCTGTTGTGGTTTTGATGCAAGCGCTCAAGCACGGCCATTTCCGGGCGCCCAAGGGTTCGTGCCACCTCCACCGCATGGGTTTCGCTTCGCTCTACACCATCCTACGAAAGCTCGTGCGCACCTCGTGGCGATGTGCTGGACGAAGAAAGTTGGAGCAGCCGCCAACGCCCCTCCAGGAGGCCGAACGCAGTCGTTGCGCCGGGGGACGAGCGGCATGGATGCCGCGAGAGGCGCGCCAGGCCATGGATGGCCCCGGGGCCGGATGATGGGGCAAGTTTTTTGGTTCCTTTTCAACGATTGGAAAAGGGACTCGCCCGGGGGGGCGAAACCAGAAGCGCCAACAAAACTCGGCAATCAGCTGGGCTCAATTCTTCTAGCAACACTTAACGCAGACAGAGCCTTTCTTTTCGCCACCTGTTCCGGTGTGTAAAGCGGCTCGTTCACATGCATCTCCTCGGGCACAACGGCGTGAAGCGGTCCTATTTCCTCGGCTCAGGGCACGCCGTGGACGCCCCCGGCTTGAGCACGAACTGCGGATAGGCCTCGAAATCATCGCCATTGCTGAAGGCGGTGGTCTGGGTCTCGTAGCCCCGGCTCTTCACGCACCAGTTCCAGAAGAACTGCTGCGCCCCGTGGATCACGAAGAACTCGAGGCGGAAATCCTTCACCTTGTAGAAGGTCGCAACACCCGCCGGGTCGGTCATCGCCGTCGCCCTGAACTGCTCCCAGCCATAGGGATAAGCACTGCTGATCAACACCACCTCCGCCGCCTCCAGCGGCTGGCCCTGCTCGTTGCGCACCTCTGCCTCGGCATAGGGCTGGAGAGTCTTGTAGACGGGGACGCAGGCGCAGAGGGTGGTGCCGATGATGGCTGTCAGCAGAACTTTTAAGTGTCTGTAGAGCTTCATCGTGATTTCAACAGTGGGGGAAAGTGGCGACGGAAGTATGCAGCTAAGCATATGGACTCAAGGCGTGCCGGCTACGACCAACAGATGCTGCAGGTGGAGTGGCCATGGTTTACAACAATCCCCCCTGGATAAGCGCTATAGAATTCGTCTGCAACTCGGCCAGGAATCGCAGAGTCTGCATCAGCCCCACTCAACCAAAGTACTTTTTTATCGATATCAGATTCTTCAAAGGAACTTTTCTGTAGGTCCCTGCACTGCAGAAAAACTGGAAATTTTCTGCCTCTTCCAGTGTGATCTGCGCAGGTATCTCCTTTGCATATTCGGCGAGAGCTGAAATGTGGTGATCTTTCAGCATCGGCAGGATTGTTTCCGCTGTTTCCGTATAAAAGGCCAGAACGATGTCGCTAAATGGTCCCCCCACCACATAACAGTCATTTCGCTCAAAGAACAAAGCAAACCTGACCAGCCTTAAATCATTCTCCGATTCTGAAAGCTCAGGACTACTACTTTGCAGGCTTCTTACTTTCTCATCGATCATTACTTCATGTGACCCGGAGCCGAGCTCTAGAAGCTGCCCATAACTCAGGTTATGCAACGATCCTTCCGGGTACATCCAACCCAAGCTACCGCCAGCACCTTTCACCTCGGGCTTGTAATTCCAGAAGTAAAAAACTTCTGCGCCAAGAATTTCTAGACTGAGTGTGATCAACCGAAGGCTCATTTCTCTTCCAATTCTCGGTAATAGTTCTCAGGAGCGATGTTCGGAGACACTCGCTTCCCCTAACACCTCAGCAACCCGCGCCAGAACAGCTTGGTCCTCAGGAGAAAGCGAACGGAAACCACTCAGAAGCTGAAACTCCTGAGCACTGAGTCCACCACCTGTGGACTGAGCTTTTTCACCGGTGACCACGTAGAGAACATCGACACCCGCGCTGGCGATTGCCGCTAGGTAGTCAGCGTCAGGGCTGCGCTCACCCTTCTCGTAGTTGAGCTGCGAGTTCTTCGCCACCTGCGCCAACGCTGCGAAATCGGTTTGATTGAGCTTCAGCCGAAGCCTTTCTTCCCTTAGGCGAATTCCTAATCCCACAAAAGCGCACCTTTTGGTATTGTAAAATCAATCATTCGTGGGATATATTGAGTTTCGTCATCACACGAAATCACACGAACGTGAACTATGCCGAACGGATACCCAAGCGAGCAAGCTTGCGACGCCGCACGCCTGCGCCTTGCTGAACAGGGCATGAGCGCCAAGGCGTTTGCGCAGAAGCATGGGCTCAACCCCAGCACTGTGTACGCGGTACTCAATCGCCAGAAGAAGTGCCTGCGAGGTGAAGCGCACCGAGCGGCCGTGCTGCTCGGAATCAAGCGTGCGCCGGAAGAAGAGCATTAGCGGGCCAAAGGACGATGAACCCACCATGAATGGACAACTCAGGGAATGGACACGGGATGTCGCTACCGTCCTGACCCAGCCTTCAGGCATCCCGCAGATGAAGGCGCTGGCCGGGTGGCTAAGGCGCCTGGGCCACGCTGATCACATCCTGCAGTTCGCCTACCCGGAGAATGCCAAGCCGGTTTCCCTGTTCCATACGCTGCCGCCTGGGTTGCGGGCTTCCTTCCTCGAGCCCTACCAACTCGAGGCCTATCTGATGGACCCGCTCTACCTCGCCGCCCTCTTCGACAAGGAGGATGGGCTTTATGGTCTGCGTGACTTGGCACCGGACAGTTTCAGCGGCAACCCCTACTTCCTGACCTACTACCAGCACCTGCAGGTGAGCGACGAGCTGGGTTATATCACCAGCCTGGAAGACGGCAGCAAGGCGGTGCTCTCGCTGATGCGCGGGACCGGCAGCCCATTGTTCAGCGAGGATGAAATCCTCCTGTTCGGCAATGCCGCACCGGTGGTAGACGAGGTCACGCAAACGGCGTGGCGGGTACACAGGCAGGTCGAACCCAGGCAGCCCTGGGATCTGGCCCTGCGAGTGCGCAAGGTTACCGAGCGCTTCGGCCACGGCCTCCTGACCCGCCGTGAACACCAGGTGATACGCCTGATACTCGAAGGCCACTCCAGCCGTACCATCGCCGAGCAACTGGGCATCCGCTGCGGCACTATCAAGGTCCATCGACGCAATATCTACGACAAGCTGGAAATCGGCAGCGAGGCAGAGCTGTATGCCCTGTTCATCCGCATGCTCGGCGAGGCATAGGGTTGTTTAGGGGTTGAGCGGTGGTGGGCTGAAGCCCACCCTACGATTGACCACGTGCCCTCAGGTCGGCACGGAGTCATACCAACCGCACTCAAAGAGTCTCTCTTTATAGACCGTGTATGAATCGAACCGCTGGTCCAACTCCACCGCCAATACTGCCTCTATGTATTCAGCAGGAGGGCAGTAACCGTGGTCAGTGATGTGGTGGACCATGACCAGTGGCGAGGCGTAGATAAGCTCGGCTGTGGGTATCCAAAGTTCGGAGTTGGACCTTACGAACTCATCGGTCCTCAGGTATCGAATGTCTCCGCACGCCTCGCAATGTGGAAGCTCACGAATAGTCTCCATAAAGGGGTCGAACGGAGCCCCAGCTGGTAACTGCATGATTTCGGAGAGTTTGCTCAGGAACGAGGAAGGAACAGTGCCCTTGGGATAAACAGCGTGGATGTCTACCCAGCCAACGTTAAGAACTGCCTTGAGGCTATACCCACCCATGCCTCGGTTGTACGTGCTCAGTTCTGGAAAGATGGCGTCCATGTCAATCCCATATCGATGGGGCAAATGAAGCAAATGACAGCAAGTTACTTCACCTGACGTCAACGGCTTCAGCACGCTGCCCGGGCTGGCGAATACTTCCAGCCGGAGCACGAACGGGGCCTGAACGTGCTGCTGGCGGGGTTGGGGATCGAGTAAGCAGAGGGCTTGAGGGCATCGCCTTCTCTGCTGGCTGGCAGTCATTCTTCAGAGGCCAGAATCGTCCTCATCCCAGAACGCCCCTGGCTCCGCATACTTCCCATCCTGATTACGGCGCACCAGCCAAAGCGGGTGTAGAACATCTCCAGGTCGACGATCCGGTATGTTCTCTCCCCGATCATCTCCAGCGTGATCAGCCCCTGGCTGTAGTGGGTGTACTCCCCTCCCGCCCCTGCAACCGCTCTCAACTCCAGCTCACGGCGATCCCACCCGGAAACGAGCCCTTCCGAGGGAGGGACGGTTACCGCAAACGCAATGGCAAAGTCCGCTGCCACTTTGCACAGGCACGGAATCCGCACGTGCTGGAGCATCGCTTCGGTTCGCAGGTCCTGAGGAAAGTCGATAGTCAGAATCATGGTCAACGCCCTTCAGTGCCCGCGTCGGTCATCCATCACGACGCCACATCCTTGGTGCCCTTCGCATTGCGCTCCCGCCATTCGGACAGCACGCGCTGGGCGTTCTCGGCGCAGTCCATACCGTCGGGCTTGCCTTCGATGCTGGCGATGCTCTGCAGCAGGCGCTCGCGGCTTTGCGCCAGGCGCTGCTGGACGATCTCGATCTCGGCGACCTTGGCGTGCAGGCCAGCCAGCAGGCGATCGTGGTCGCCGATGCGCAGGTCGGCACCGGGCATCAGGCTGCGCATTTCCTCCAGGCTGAAGCCGGCCTGTTGCCCGCAGCCGATGATTTCCAGCACATGCAGGGTTTCCTCGGGGTAGTCGCGGTAGCCGTTGCCCAGGCGCTGGGCGCGGATCAGGCCGCTGGCTTCGTAGAAACGGATGCGCGAGGCGGCCAGGCCGCTGCGCTTGGCGAGTTCGCCGATCTTCATTTATTTGCTGCTCCCCTATTGACCTTGAAGTTGACTTTAACCTTAGCCTTTGCGACGTCACAGCCCCGCCGCGTTGCGCTCACCCTCGAGCCGACGACCGGCAACTACCCCGGAGAGCTCCATGTCGCCTTTCCAGCCCCTGTTACTGCCCAACGGCGCCGTCATCCCCAACCGCATCGCCAAGGCGGCGATGGAGGAGAACCTCGCCAACCCGGACCAGACCCCCTCCGACGAGCTGTTGCGCCTCTACCGCGCCTGGGCAGAGGGCGGCGCCGGCCTGCTGCTGACCGGCAACGTGATGGTGGACGCCCGCGCCATGACCGGCCCCGGCGGCGTGGTGCTGGAGGAAGGCCAGAAGCTGGAGCGCTTCCGCGAATGGGCGCGCATCGGCCGTGCCCAGGGCGCGCAGTTCTGGATGCAGATCAACCACCCCGGCCGGCAGATGCAGGCCAACCTCGGCCAGCCCACCGTGGCGCCGTCCGCCGTGGCGCTGGACCTGGGCGGCCTGTCGAAGATGTTCCCGGTGCCCAAGCCCCTGGACGAGGCCGAGATCACCGCGCTGATCCAGCGCTTCGCCCGCACCGCCGCCCTGGCCGAGCAGGCCGGCTTCACCGGGGTGCAGGTGCACGCTGCCCACGGCTACCTGCTGAGCCAGTTCCTCTCGCCCCTGAGCAACCGTCGCGACGACCGCTGGGGCGGCTCGCTGGAGAACCGTGCACGCTTCCTGCTGGAAGCGGTAAAGGCGGTGCGCGCCCAGGTCTCGCCCGGCTTCTGCGTGGCGGTGAAACTCAACTCGGCGGACTTCCAGCGCGGCGGCTTCGAAACCAGCGACGCGCGCCAGGTGGTGCTCTGGCTCAACGAACTGGACGTGGACCTGGTGGAGCTTTCCGGCGGCAGCTACGAAGCACCGGCCATGCAGGGCGACGCCCGTGACGGCCGCACCCTGGCCCGCGAAGCCTACTTCCTGGAATTCGCCCAGGAGATCGCCGCCATCGCACGCATGCCGGTGATGGTCACCGGTGGCATCCGCCGCCTGCCCGTGGTGGAGCAGGTACTCGCCGGCGGCGTGGCCATGGCCGGCATCGCCACCGCCCTGGCCGTGGACCCCGCCCTGCCCCGCCGCTGGCGCAACGGCGAAGCGAAGGCCAGCGCCGAGCTGCCGCCGATCCGCTGGAAGCGCAAGGCCCTGGCCGCGCTGGCCTACATGGCCCTGGTGAAATTCCAGATGCGCCGCCTGGCCACCGGCAACCAGCCGGACCCCAGCGCCTCGCCGCTGAAAGCGCTGCTGAACGAGCAGTGGAAGACCCTGGGCCGCACACGGCAGTACAAGAAGCAGATGAGCAGCCGGGGCTGATTGCGACCAGCCTGCTTCCCGGGTTGAAGCCCGGGCTACGGGGTTGGCTCGTGTGTGTGGAGGTCGCTTTTTACCTCCACCGGCGGTGCCACAGCGAGCCGCGAATGGTGGACCGATGGGGCGGGTCCGCCCTGCATAAGCCTGCTACTGCGGTGTGGAGGCTCCCGGGTTGAAGCCCGGGCTACGGGGTTGGCTCGTGTGTAGGGTGGAGGTCGCTTTTTACCTCCACCGGCGGTGTCGCAGCGGGCCGCGAATGGTGGACCGATGGAGCGGGGTCCGCCCTGCATAAGCCTGCTACTGCGGTGTGGAGGCTCCCGGGCTGAAGCCCGGGCTACGGATTGATCCGTGTGTAGGGTGGAGGTCGCTTTTTACCTCCACCAGCGTTGCCACAGCGGGCCGCGAATGGTGGACCGATGGAGCGGGGTCCACCCTACATAAGCCTGCTACTGCGGTGTGGAGGCTCCCGGGCTGAAGCCCAGGCTACGGATTGATCCGTGTGTAGGGTGGAGGTCGCTGTTTACCTCCACCGGCGGTGTCGCAATGGGCGGCTACGCGTGAGCCACTGTGCCGGCGTGCTCGGTGGCGGCAATAAAGGTACGGAAGCCGAGCTCGACGCCTGCACGCAGGGCGGCGGGGTCGAGCCGCCCGTCTTGCTCTTCCAGGCGCTTCAGGAAGCCGGGCCAGAGCGGCTGGCCTTCGCCGTGGCCGAGGTAGCCGAGGGCGCTGTCGGCGCCGGGCCAGTTGGCCTGGCGTACGCGGCCGGCGAGCAGGCGGGAGCCGAGGCGCGAGCCTTCCAGCACATAGGCGAGGCCCCAGAGGGAACCGGTGTCGATGGAGAGTGCCGTAGCGAGCGCATCGGGGATGGGCAGTTGCAGGGTTTGCAGGTCGCGGCACAGGGCTTCGCGGCGGCGGCGTTGCGGCCAGTCGTCCAGCAGCCGTTCGATGCCGGCGGTTTCCAGGGCCGGCTCCAGCGCCAGCAGTGCGCGGGCGTGGGCCTGGAGGAAGGCACCGTAGCCGGCGCGGCTTTCCAGCGCATAGGTCGAGTAGGCCTGGTCGACTCGCGCGTGCCAGTGTTCCCCCGACTCGCGCAGGAACTGGCGCAGGCTCATGCCGCCGCCCCTTTCAGTGCAGCGCTGAGCTTGGTGGCCAGCTCTTCATCGCGGAAGGGCTTCTGCACGATCACGCTGTCGCCCACATCCAGCTCATCGAGCTCGGCATAGCCGGTGATGAACAGCACCGGCAACTGCGGGTAGCGTTGCCGCGCCGCGCGTGCGAACTCGGCGCCGTTCATGGCGGGCATGGCGAAATCGGTGAGCAACAGGTCGACGCCGTCATCGAGCTTTTCCAGGCCCCGTGCCGCACTCTCGGCCTCGCGTACCTGGTAGCCAAGGGCGTGCAGCAGCGCCGCAGTCACCTCACGCACATTGTCGTCGTCGTCCACCAGCAGGATGGTGCGCTTCGGGCCACCCAGCGGGGGGTCGGCGGGCAGGTGCAATTCCGGTTGTTCTTCGCCGGCATCGGCCTGGATGCAGGGCAGGAAAACCTTCACCGTGGTGCCCCGCCCTTCCTGTGTCTCGATGCTGACGCCACCGCCGGACTGCTTGGCGAAACCGAACACCTGGGCCAGCCCCAGGCCGGAGCCCTTGCCCACCTCCTTGGTGGTGAAGAAGGGTTCGAAGGCCTTGGCCAGCACCTCGTCGCTCATGCCGCTGCCCGAGTCGGTGATCGCCAGCACCACGTAGGGGCCGGGCTCCGGGTCTTCGGGGCGCTGCGCGGGCTCGCTGATCACCTGGTTGGAGGTGCTCAGGCGCAGGGAGCCGCCGGCGGGCATGGCATCGCGGGCGTTGATGGCCAGGTTGAGGATGATCATCTCCGTCTGGGTCGGGTCCACCAGTGCGCCCCACAGGCCGGGAGCGGTGTCGGTCTCGATCCAGATGGCGCCACCCAGGGTGCGCTGCAGCATGTCCAGCAGCCCCTGCACCGTGTCGTTGAGGTTGACCGCCACCGGCTCCAGGCGCTGGCGCCGGGCGAAGGCGAGCAACTGGCCGGTGAGCTTGGCACCACGCTCGCCGGCCTCCTTGATGTTCTGCAGGCGGCCCTGGGTGCGCTCGAAGGTGCCCCGGGCCAGGTCGCGCTCGATGAAGGTGGTGCTGGCGAGGATCACCGTCAGCAGGTTGTTGAAGTCGTGGGCCACGCCGGCCGTAAGCTGCCCCACCGCCTCCAGGCGCTGCATCTGATGCAGGGCCGCTTCGGCGCGCTGGCGCTCGCGGATCTCTTCGCGCAGCTGCTGGTTGGTGGTGGCCAGTTCGTCCATCACCGCACGCTCGGAGCTGATGTCACGCACGGCGGCATACATCAACCCCTCGTCGGGGACCACCGTCCAGGACAGCCAGCGGTACTCGCCATCCTTGTGGCGCATGCGGTTGACGAAGCGGGTGGAGACGTTGCCGTTGGCGATGTTCTCGGCCTCTTGCAAGGTGGCGTCGATGTCGTCCGGGTGGATCAGTTGCCAGAGCTGCACACGGGTCAGCTGCTGGCGGGTGAGGCCGAGGGTCTCTTCCCAGGCCGGGTTGAGGGCGATGGGCGTCATGTCGAAACGCAGCACCGCCAGCAGCTCGCGGGAGAGTTCCCAGGTGCGGTCGCGCTCGCGGGTACGGCGCTCCACGCGCTCGCCCAGCATCTCGTTGAGGCGCTGCAGGGCCTCGGTGGCGTACTTCTGCTCGCTGATGTCCTGCAACACGCCGATGAAGCGCACGCAGCGGCCATCTTCGAAGAAGGCCCGGCCACTGGTCTGTACCCAGCGCTCGCGGCCGCCGGGCAATTGCAGGCGGTACTCGACCTGGTATTCGTTGCCGCTGTCCTGGGACAGCGCCTCGTTCATCTTGCGCTCGAGGTAGGGGCGGTCCTTCGGGTGGCAGCGGTCGAGGAAGGTACGCAGGTTGATCTCGGCGTCCTGGGGCAGCTCGTAGAGCGCCTTGCAGCGCTCATCCCAGATGACCCGGTCGCCCTCGGGCTGGTAGTCCCACATGCCCATGCGCGCTGAGTCGATGGCCAGGCGTGCGCGCACCTCCACTTCCATCAGCGCTTCTTCGGCCATCCGCCGGCGACGACGCTCGTGCACCTCGGAGAGCGCGCGGGTCACCGCCTTGGGCAGCAGGCTGAGGTTCTGCTTGAGCACGTAGTCGATGGCGCCCTGGCGCATCATCTCCACCGCGTGCTCCTCGCCGAACACGCCGGAGAGGAAGATGAACGGGGTCTTGGGTGCGAGACGTCGCGCCACTTCCAGGGCCTGGGCACCGGAGGAGCCGGGCAGGATGAAGTCGCAGAGGATCAGGTCGTACTGCCCGCGCAGCAAGGCTTCTTCCACGGCCCGGTGGTGGTAGACCAGGGTGGACTCCACCGACAGGCCGCTGCGTTCGAGCGTCAGCAGGGCCAGCTCGGCATCACGGGAGCTGTCTTCGACTAACAGCAGGTTCAAAGGCTTCGGCGGCATGGACGGTCGTCGTGGCTTCCTGTTTCCCGGCGCGGGGCCGAGGTGTGGCGGGTGTCGCGGTTCAGGTGACCGGGCGGCGCTGGAGGCGCAGCGAGCCGGGCGGCGGCTCGTTCAGCACGGCCCAGAAGATGCCCAGGTCGGAGATGGCCGCGACGAATTCCTTGAATTCGACCGGTTTCACCACGTAGGCGTTCACCCCCAGCGCGTAGGCGCGCTCCAGGTCGGGCTCCTCCCGCGAGGAGGTGAGCATGACCACGGGGATGCTGCGCAGCTCGGCGCTTTCGCGCACGGTCTTGAGCACCTCGAGGCCGTCGATCTTGGGCAGCTTGAGGTCCAGCAGCATCACCGCCGGGTTGCCGTCGTCGCGCCCGGCGTAGGCGTTGCGGCGGAACAGGTAGTCAAGCGCCTCGGCGCCATCACGCAAAACGATCACATCGTTGGCGAGCTGGCTGCGCTCCAGGGCCACGAGGGTCAGTTCGAGGTCGTGCGGGTTGTCTTCGATAAGAAGGATGGGTTTGAGCATCGTCGATCCTCATGGGGACTGTTGCGGTACATCCTGCCCACGCAGGGGCAGTGCGAAATAGAAAGTCGCGCCTTCATCCAACCGGCCCTCGGCCCAGACCCGGCCATCGTGGCGCTCGATGATGCGGCGCACGCTGGCCAGGCCGATGCCGGTGCCTTCGAACTCTTCCATGCGGTGCAGGCGCTGGAACACGCCGAACAGCTTGCCGGCGTACTCCATGTCGAAGCCCACGCCGTTGTCGCTCACGGCCACCACCACCTCGTTGCCTTCAACACGGGCGCTGACCTCGATGATCGATGGGCTGCGATCGCGGCTGTACTTGATGGCGTTGGACAGTAGGTTGCGCATCGCCAGGTGGAGGAAAGCGGCATCGGCGGTGACCACCGGCAGCCCCTCGATGCGCCACTCGACGCGACGCCCTTCGAAGTCCGGCGCCATCTCGGTGCGGATGGCCTCCACCTGCGCCTGCAGGTCGACATCGGAGAGGCGCAGGGCGGCACGGCCCATCTGCGAGAAACTCAGCAGGTTGTCCACCAGGGTACCGGCGAAACGCGCCGACTCGCCGATATGGTCGAGGAAGCGCAGGCCCCGCTCGGACAAGCGCTCGCCCTCGAACTCACCCAGCAGCTCGGCGTAGCCGGCGATGTGCCGCAGGGGCGCGCGCAGGTCATGGGAAACGCTGTAGGAGAAGGCTTCCAGCTCCTTGTTGGATCGTTTCAGCTCGCCGGCCAGCTGGGCCAGCTCCTCGGCCTTGCGCAACACGATGCCGAGTACCGCCGTGCGCAATTCGGCAACCCCTTCCACCTCCAGCGGGTCCCAGGGTGTGCAGTAGCCCTTCACCGTCTCCTGCCAGCTCTCGAAGCTGCTGCGCGGGTTGAGCGCGCCACCTGGGCCGATGCTCTTCTCCGGCCTGCCGGCCCACTCGACGGTGCGCACTTGCTCCGGGCGGAACCACAGCAGGTAATGGGAGTGGATCTGCGAGATGGCCACCGCCAGCACGCCGCCAATGTGGCGGGCCAGCTCGGGCAGCTCAGTGATGTCACGGCCGATGTTGTCGGTGTGGAAAACCTCGCCGTCGCGCCGCGCCAGCCAATGCACCAGAGCGTTGACCTGGGCCTCGGGCGGGGTCTGCCCCACCAGGTCGCAACGGGCGGCGGAGATGATCGCGGCGCCACTGGCGCGAGCGAACCCCAGGAAGGTGTCCGGCAAGGCCAGCAGGCCGGCGGCGACGCTGTCGCGGTCGGCCATGGACGAGAGCATGTGCACGATGTGCTGGCGCAGGCCGAGCAGGCGCTGGGTCTGGCCGTGGGCTTCGCGGCTTTCGATCTGCAGCGACAACACACTGCCCATCAGTTCGCAGGCGATGCGGGTCTGGAAGCCCACCGTGCGGGGCTGCTCGTCATGGCAGGAGATAAGCCCCCAGAGCCGGCCACGGACGACGATGGAAATGGACATCGAGGCCATCGTGCCCATGTTGCGCATGTACTGCAGGTGCACCGGGGAAACGCTGCGCAGGGCGGCGAAACTCAGGTCCAGCGGCTGCCCGGTGAGCGGGTTGTCCACCGGCTGCAGGGGCGAAGGCTGGTAGTTGGCGTCCTCGATCACGCGGATGCGGTTGGCGCAGTAGAGCGCGCGGGCCTGCTGGGGAATATCGGAGGCCGGGAAGCACAGGCCCAGGTAGCGCGGGTAGCCGGCGTCGGCCTCCTCGGCCAGCACCAGGCCGTTGCCTTCGGCGTCGAAGCTGTAGGCCTTGACCCGACCGAAGCCGGTGACGCGCTTGAGCTCGGCCACTGCAAAACGGCAGAGCGCCTCGATGCTCTCGGCCTCCTGCAGGCGGCCGATGAAACCGCGCAACAGGGGGTAGATACCGCCATCCGCAGCGCCCCCCTCGGCGGCAGGCTCGAACTCGGCGATCAGCACCTGGTCGTGGCGGTGCACCATCATCGCGGTCGGCTGCCCGGCGCGGGTGCCGCAGGTGAACAGCACATCGCCGATGTGGAAGGGCTTGTGCTCGCCGTCATCCAGCTGCGCCAGGTGCTTGTGCAGCACCTCGCTGTCCTGCAGGAGTTCGTCGAAACGGCGGCCGAGCAGTTCCTCGACGGGCAGGCCGAGCCAATCGATGACGTTGGCGCTGGCCTGCACCACGCGCCCATCGGCCTCGTCGAACACCAGCATGAAGCCGTGTGGCTGGATGCTGCCGGGTATGCGAATGGCTTCCCGCGCGCAGTTCTCGCTTGCGGTGGCCAGTGCCGCGACACTGTCGCTGGGTGTCAAAACGCGATCTCCTTCGATGCCCCACTGCCGTCCCGCCGGTTCACCGAAGGGGTCAGCGACCGTTGCCGGCCGTTCTGGAGCCGCGCATTCCATTGATTCAAGGGCGACAAACTAACAGAAAGCGGCGCCACAATCGTGACGAACGACCCGGTTTATCGCCGTGGATTTCATGATGGATTGAGCGCAAGGATCGCGAAAAATTCCCTAACGGTTGCTGCGCACGTTGCCCGAGGAACTCAGCTCACCAGTGCGCGGCGATTGCTCTGGCGCTCCAGCTTGCGGCGCTCCACCAGGGTCTTGGCGGCGGTCATCTGGATCGGCCCGCCGGTGAAGGTGGGCAGCTCGCGGGTAAGCCAGATATTGCCCTCGCCTTTCCAGGTGACCTCGCCGGAGGCCAGCTTCATCTCGCGCATCACGTCACGGATCAGGCCACGCACACGTTCCTTGCAGAACACCGCATCGCTCTGGATGGCCTTGCTCATGGCGGCCTCGCCCTGCTTGCCCAGGGTAAGCAGCAGCATGCCGTCGGGACGGGGCTTGATGGACACCTCGAAGCCGGGGAATGCGTCGAAGAATTCTTTGATGGCGATCTGCATTGTCATTGCTCCCTTATTTTTTTCTTTGAGCTCAAACCATTGCACCCGCTGTGCCAGTTGAGCTGAATAAAAAAAATCATAAAATTCAATGACCTATATATCTTTGACATCAATGTGCCAGTTGCAATTTGCACGATACCCCCGGGTGGGCCATGCAATCTGCACTGAACTTTCGGACGGGTCGTCACGCTGCGCTCGAACCCGATGGAGAAAAAACGGTCGTCCGATGCGCCAGCCCTGTTTCGCCACCGCGGATGAGCGCCTCGCTAGGGCGCCGACCCGCCCTGCCGTGCCGCCCCCGGCGAATGGCCGAACCAGCGACGGAACGCGCGGTGGAAGGTGCTCACATCCTTGAACCCCAGCGCCTCGCTGATCGCCTGCAGCGGGTCACCCTAGCGAACCCGCTGCAAGGCCAGCTGGCTGCGCTCCTGCTCCAGCAGCTCGGTGAAGCTGGTGTCCTGCTCACGCAGGCGTCGGTAGAGGGTCGGCCGGCTGAGGTGCAGGGCCTCGCAGAGGGACTCGATGCCCGGCCCGCCGGCGAGATCGGCGCGGATCATCAGGCGCACCCGTTCGGCCAGGTCGCCCTCCGCCCTCACCTGCTCCAGGGCTGTCCGCGCCCGCTCCGCGAGCAGGGTCTTGAGGTAAGGGTTGGCGCTGTGGATGGGGCGGGCGAGCTGCCCATGGGCGAGGTACAGGCGGTTGGCGGGGCAGCCGAACTGCACCTCGGCACCGAACGCCTCGGCAAAATATCCCGCATAGGCTGGGCGCGTGGCGGCGAACTCGACCCGCTCGGGCACGAAGCCCTCCCCCGCCAGTTCTCTCCCCCAACGCACCAGCGCCACCAGGCTGCGCTCCACCGCCGCCTGTGGATAACCCCGCCCGGCGGCGAACGCCAGTTCGAGGCACAGGCAGCCATCGGTGTCGCGGGAGGTCCAGTGTTCGGAGGGGTTCATCAGCGCGCCGTGCTGCAGGAAGGTCGACAGCGCCTCCCCCACCGATGCGCACTGGAACAACAGGCTGGCCAGCAGGCCGCGCTTCTCCGGGTTGAACGCCTGGCCGATCAGCACGCCGATATGCGGCAACGCCGGGTTGCCCGCCGCCAGTTGCCAGAGCCCCAGCAACTGGCGTTCGTCCAGGCGCTGCTCCTGCAACGGCAGCGCCGGGTCGCACGACGCCAGCAGACGATCACGGGACAGCCCCACGGCCTGCAACTGCGCCGCCTCGACGGCGCCCAGTTGCAGCAGCAGGTCATGCAGGTCGAGCACCGCGAGGGCGGAGACGCTGGTAGGGCTCATGGCAGGCATTCCTTGTTCCTGCGCGGACAGTACCGCCTGGCAGGCATCGCCGCCAGCGCAGAGGGGCTCGCCTCAGGCCGCCTCGGCGCGCATCGCGGCCTGCACCTGCGGCCGCGCCCCAATGCGTGCCCGGAACGCCGCCAACGCCGGCCAGGGCGCCAGCTCGATTGCGAAGAAATCCACCCAGCCGAGCACGGTGAACAGGTAGGCATCGGCCACGCCGAAGCGCCCGTCCAGCAGGTAGTCGGCCTCGCCCAGTACGCTTTCCAGGTAGTCGAAGCGCTTGAACAGCCGCACCCGGAAGATCGTCTTCACCTCCTCCGGGATCGCCGCGTTGAACAGCGGGCTCATGCCGGCGTGGATCTCCCCGGAGATGAAGTTCAGCCACTCCTGCAGGCGCACCCGCTGCAGGGTGCCGTTGGCCGGCGCGAGCCCGGACTCCGGCCGCAGGTCGGCCAGGTACTGGACGATGGCCGTGCCCTCGGTCAGCACTTCGCCATTGTCCAGCTCCAGCGCGGCGACGTAGCCCTTGGGGTTGATGACGAGGAAATCGTCGCCGTGCTCGGTGAGCTTGCTGCGGTTATCCACACGGACCGCCTCGAACGGCAGGCCCAGCTCCAGCAGCACGATATGCGGCGACAGCGAACAGGTACGGGGGGCGTAGTACAGCTTCATGGCGACTCCTTGCACGGGCCACCCCCGGAATGGGGGCGCGGCGGGAGTATCGACGCAGCGGTTCTCTTTTTGAAGAAGGGAGAAATCTGTAGCTTAGGTACAAAATATATACCTGGAACCCCCATGAAAAAGAACGTATCCGGCTGCTCGGTGGAGGAAGCCATGCACCTGCTCGGCGGCCGCTGGCGCCTGCTGCTGGTGTCCTACCTGCTGGACGGCACCAAGCGCTTCAACGACCTGCGCCGCGACATCCCGCACATCTCCCAGCGCATGCTCACCCTCGATCTGCGCGCCCTGGAAGAGGCCGGCATGGTGCGGCGCACTGTCTACCCGGAAGTGCCGGTGCGGGTGGAATACCAGCTCACCGAAGACGGCCAGCGCCTGCGCAAGGTGGTGGAAGTGGTCAAGGAATTCGGCCTCTGGCTCAAGGCAAGACCGCCGCGTGAGGACACCGAAGCCCCCACGCCGGAGCATGAGCAACCGTAGGGTGTACGACGCTTCCCCCGTCCACCATTCGTACCCACATGCAACACCGCTGGTGGATGGAAAGAGCGCCATCCACCCTACGCACCGACCAACTTCGTGCACGCCGACCGTAGGGTGGACGACGCCCCACCCGTCCACCATTTCGTGCTCACAGGCAGCACTGCTGGTGGATGAAAAAAGCGTCATCCACCCTACGCACAGGCCAACTTCATGCACGCCGGCCGTAGGGTGGACGACGCATCACCCGTCCACCATTTCGTGCTCACAGGCGACACCGCTGGTGGATGAAAAAGCGTCATCCACGCAGGTCAGCTCCGTGCGGGGATCAGTTCTGCACCCAGTTCTCGAAGCGCTGCTCCAGCTCGCCGTGGGCGGCCCAGAACTTCACGCTCATCGGCAGGGCGCCGCTGATGTTCTGCGGGGCGGTGGGCAGGGTGGCGGCGATGGCGGGGTCGATCATGGCGATCGCCTTGTTGTTCACCGGGCTGTAGGAGATGCCTTCGGCGAAGGCCTTCTGGCGTTCCGGCTGGCTGGCGAAAGCGACGAAGGTCTTGGCCAGGTCGCCCTTCCACGAGCCCTTGGGCAGGGCCCAGTAGTCGAAGTCGTAGATGCTGCCGGTCCAGACCATGGCCAGGGAACGGGTTTCCTTCTGCGCGGTGGCGATGCGGCCGTTGTAGGCGGCGCTCATGGCCACCTTGCCCTCCTGCAGGGCGCGTACCGGTTCGGCGCCGGCCTTCCACCAGACGATGCTGGACTTGATCTCGTCGAGCTTGCGGAAGGCGCGCTCGACGCCGGCCGGGGTGTCCAGCACCTGGTAGACGTCCTTCGCCGCGACGCCGTCGGCCATCAAGGCGAACTCGAGGTTGTACTTGGCGCCATGGCGCAGGCCGCGCTTGCCGGGGTATTTGCGCAGGTCCCAGAAATCGCTCCAGCCGCTGGGGGCGTTCTTGATCTTCGCCGAGTCATAGGCGAGCACCGTGGACCAGACGAAGATGCCGATGCCGCAGGGCTGGATGGTGCCGGGCACGAAATCGCCGGGGTTGCCGAGGAAGGCCGGATCGAGCTTCTCGAACAGCCCCTCCTCGCAACCGCGCGCCAGTTCCGGCGCCTCCATCTCCACCACGTCCCAGGTCACGTGGCTGAGTTCGACCATGTGCTTGAGCTTGTCCAGGTCGCCGTTGTACGAGCCGTGCACCACGGCATTGCCGGTGCTCGCCTTGAAGGGCTTGAAGAAGGCTTCCTTCTGCACGTCCTTGTTGGCGCCACCGAAGGTGATCACCGTGACGAACTCCGCCGAGGCGGGCAGGCTGGCGCAGGCCAGGAGGAAACCGAGGGCACGTCGTACAGCAACATCCATGGAGCATTCCTTATTGTCGATTGGCGGTGTGGCCACGGGTCGACCGCGGCGCTGCCCGGATTCTCACAGTGCCCCTTGGTTGCCAGGTGCGCGACAGCGACATGGCGCTGCCTCCCACCGCCCCTGGCGGGCACCGGGTCCGGATCTGCCGCACAGTCTGAACGCAACGCCCGTCACACATATTGCTTTCCGTCACAGTGGCGAGTGCTGCACAAGCTCTGGCACGGGCGTTTCAGGTTGCCATGTGCAGCTAGACAGCCCTGCGAGGCGATTGCAACCGAACGCCATGTGGATTGAAACCGCGCGCCATGCCGCTGCGGGCGGCGCGGCCCTAGCATCGGGGCATCCGCCATCAGGAGCCGCGCCATGCCCAACCACCGCATCCAATCCCTCAGCGCCCTGCGCCAGCTGATCAGCGAGCCACGCGCGCTGATGAAGAAACGCCTGCAACCGGTGATCGACGCCCATTGCCTGACCATCATCCGCAACGCCAGCGTCTGCACCGTCGGCCTGGCTGGCGCCGACAGCGACATCGCCTTCCTCGACCTGCACGCCACGCCGGTGATCCTCGCCGAAGGCAACCGCATCCGCCTCGCCTGGCCATCCGGCCTGCACCTGCCCAGGATGGACGGCCAGACGCCCAGGCCCTGCAGCCTGCTCTTCATCATGTCGGGCATCGGTTTCGCCCTGCGCGCCAATGGCCGCTGCCATCCACGGGGTGTGGAGGCAGGCGTGGTGCTGGAGTTCCAGGCCGATGCGCTGTTCCTGCACTGCTCGCGGGCCATGGTGCGGGCGGATTTCTGGACGCCGCGCGAACACCTCGACGGGTGGCCGGCCGAACGGGGCGAAGGCGCGCTCTCCGACGCCGCGCAGGCTTTCATCGCCCGTTCGCCCTACCTGCTGATGCTGACGCGCAACGCCGAGGGCGCCACAGAGATTTCGCCACGCGGCGACCCGGAAGGCTTCATCGGCGTCATCGATGGACAACGGCTGCTGATCCCCGAGCGGCCGGGCAACAAGGTGGCGGTGTCGCTGAGCAATATCCTCGCCTGCGACGAACTGAAGCTGGCCTTCCTGCTGCCGGGCTCGGCGACCGTGCTCAGCGTCACCGGCCGCGCCCAGGTGAGCGCCGACCCGCAGCTGCTGGGCCCGCTCTCGGTGAACGGCAAGGCCCCGGTGCTGGGCACCCTGATGGAGGTGGAGCGCTTCGCCTTCGTCGAGGCGCCCGAGCTGGTCGAAGCCGGCCTGTGGCGCCCGGAAACCCACCTGGCGCCGAGCGACATCCCCTCCTTCCCGAAAATGCTGGCCGAACACATGAACGGCACCGGCCTGCTGGGCAAGGCCACCACCCTGGTGGTGGACGCGGTGGTGCGGCACGACCTCAAGCATCTGTATTGAAGGGGAAGGCCTGAAGGGGAACCCTTGCGCAAGGCGACATGTCGCCTTCATGGACATATCCACGCACCTGGCCTATACCCAAGGTTCCGTCCCGCCAGGTGCATCGCCATGAAGCGCTCCATCGACCACGTCCGCTGGGACCTCGCCCAGCGCTACCGGCTCATCGAAACCGTGGCCTGGTGGGAAGGCCGACTGACCACCAACCACCTGATGCAGAGCTTCGGCATCAGCCGTCAGCAAGCCTCCAAGGACATCAACGCCTACCTCAACGAGCACGCGCCGAAGAACCTCGTCTACGACAAGCACCTCAAGGGCTACAAACCCGGCAAGGGCTTCAAGCCGCTGTTCATCGACGGCAGCGCCAGCGCCTACCTGCACCTGCTGGATCAGAACCGCGAACGCTCGCCGCACATCGAGGGCCTGGCCCTGGCCTATGCCCACACCGAGGTGCTGCAGGTGCCGGACCGCAGCATCCGCCCCGAGGTGCTGCGCCCCCTCCTCCAGGCCTGCCGTGAAGGCCTGCGCCTGGAAACCGAGTACGTGTCCCTGGCCCACCCGGAATCGGAAACCCGCGTCATCGCCCCGCACACGCTGATCTTCACCGGCATGCGCTGGCACGTGCGCGCTTACTGCGAGAAGAACCGCGACTACCGCGACTTCGTGCTCAGCCGCTTCCGTGGCGAGCCCGACCTGATGGACGAATCCGAGCAGGGCCGCGACGGCGACGAAGGCTGGATGACCGCGGTGGAGGTGATCCTCACCCCCGATGCACGGCTCAAGCCGGCGCAGCAGGCGATCATCGAGGCGGACTACGGCATGCAGGGCGGCCAGCTGGTTATCCACAGCCGCGGCGCCCTGGTGCAGTACGTGCTGCAGCGCTACCAGATCGACCCGAACAAGGTGCAGGCCAAACCGGTGGCGCAGCAGATCGTGGTCGCCAACCTGGAAGAACTGGGGCGCTGGCTCTACAGCTGAGCAGCCGTTCCCGGGCTGAAGCCCGGGCTACGCCGGTCACCCTGCAGCCTGGGCTTCAGCCCAGGGCCCTCCCCTGCACAGCCAACACCCCGGCATAAAGCTCCGGCCGCCGATCACCCTGCACATCGTTATGCCCACTGATGCGCTTGTCCCGCGCCGCCCCCAGGTCCAGCGAGGCCAGCAACAGCTGCTCGCCGCCCTCGCCCGCCGGCCCGGCCAGGGGATAACCGTCGGCGCCCACCAGCACCGAGCCCTCGACCCAATCCACGCCACGCTCGTGGCCGTGGCGGTCACAGGCGGCGATGGTCATCCGGTTCACCGCCGCATTGGCCTGTACCCGCACCACTTCGGCGGGGCGCTCGCCCGCCGGGCGTGGGCCACGGGGCCAGTTGACCGGGGCACAGAGCAGCTCGGCGCCGGCCAGTGCCGGCAAGCGCACCCACTCGGGGAACTCCAGGTCATAGCAGATCATCACCGCGATGCGCCCGAAGGCCGTGTCCACCACAGGCGGCGCGGCATCGCCGGGGCTGAAGATCGCCTTCTCGCCATCCCACAGGTGCGCCTTGCGGTACAGCGCGCGCAGGCCGCCGGCATCCACCAGGGCCGCGCTGTTGGCCAGCGTGCCGTCTTCGCGCCGCTCACAGAAACCCGCCACCAGCACGATATCCAGCTCAGCGGCCAGGCTTATCCACAGGCGCAGGCTGGGGCCGTCCGGCGTCTCGGCCAGGGCCTGCGCCTCGGCACGGTCGCGGAACAGGTAGCCGCTCTGCACCAGCTCCGGCAGCACCACCACCCGGGCTCCGCGCTGCGCCGCCTGGCGCACCACGCGCTCGACCAGGGCGCGGTTGTACTCCAGCTCGCCGATACGCGGGGCGACCTGGCAGCAGGCCACCGTGACTGTCTTCTGCGTGCTCATGGCTGTTCTCCCAGTTGCTCCAGGTGCTGTTTATCCGCCTCGGCCAGTTGGCGCTCGGCGGCGAGGTCGAGGCGCCGGCTTAGCAGCCAGTAGCTGACGCCGGCCACCGGCAGGCCCACGGCGAAGGCGATATCCGCGCCACCCAGGGCTGCCGTGAAGGGGCCGGTCCAGAAGCTCAGGGCCATGAAGGGCACCATCGCCAGCAGACCGAGCCCGTAGGCGGTGAGGCCGGCGGCCGACCAGCCACGATAGAGGCCATCGCGGTTGAAGATCTCGCCGATGGCGTAGTGCCCGCGCCGCACCAGGTAGAAGTCCACCAGGTTGACCGCCGTCCAGGGCACCAGGAAATACAGCATCAGCAGCACGAAGGTGTTGAAGCTGCCCAGGTAGCTCTCGGGGATCAGCCGCGCCACGGCGAGGATGATCGCCGCGATCACCAGGATGCCGGTCACCCGCAGGCGCAGCGTCGGCTTCACCTTGGTGAAGGCATCGATGGCGCTGACGCTGGTGAGCATGGCGCCGTAGCAGTTCACCGCCATGATGCCCACCAGCGAAGGCACGGCGATCAGCACGACGAAGGTGCCGAAGCCGTCGAACAGGCGGTTGCCCACCTCGCGGATGCTGCCGATGGCGTCCGGCGCCGGCAGCGCCGAGGCAAGGAAGGCCCCGAGGGACATCAGCCACAGCGCCGAGCCGCCGGCGCCCAGGTAGGTCCAGAAGATCACCTTGCCGGGCGGCGTGTTCTCCGGCAGGTAGCGCGAGTAATCGGAGACATACACCGAGTAGCTGATCTGGTAACCCGCCGCCGCCGACAGCTGGACCAGGAAGGCGCTCCAGGAAAACGGCCCGGCGGCCAGCGCAGCATCGGCTCGCAGCTCGCGGATGGCGAGCAAGGTCAGCACGCCGAACACCGCGATCATCAGCCAGGTCAGCCAGCGCTGCACCCGGTGCAGCAGGTCGTGCCCGACGATCGCCAGCAGCACCGCCAGGCCCACCAGCAGCAGGTACCAGGGCGTACGCGCGCCGGGCAGCACGGTGTTGATGGCATCGGTGGCGAGGATGACGTTGAACACGTTGAAGCCGATGTACACCCCCACCACCGCGATGAAGGGCACCACCGCGCCCCGGAAGCCGAACTGCGCCCGCGACTGGATCATCTGCGGCAGGCCCATGCGCGGCCCCTGGTTGGCGTGGAAGGCCATGAAGAAGGTGCCGATGGCCACGCCAATCAGAATCGCCAGCATCGAGGGCAGCGCCCCCAACCCCAGGGCCGGCCCGGTGAAACCGGTGACCAGGGTGGTGAGCACGAAGTTGCCAGTGAACCAGAACGGCCCCTGGTGCCAGACCTTGCCGTGGCGCTCACTGCGCGGCACGTAGTCGATGGAGCGCACCTCGATCTTCGGACGCGGGGCTTGGGTAGTCGGGGTTTGATGCATGGAAATTCCTCATCCAGAACGTGAAGGCGCAGCCAGGGTTGGCGCGGGGTGACGGTCACGGGGCTGGATCAGGCAGGCGGGGTGTCGCAGCAGGCAGGCAGCAGGTCGTCCATAGGTGTCTCGGCTTGTTCTGGTCGTTGTGCGGCCGACTCTAGCCAAGGGGAACGCGGGGAAACATCGGATAAATCAAATACTTGGTTCAGGGATATGGCAACTATGCGCAGCACCTGACGCAGCCCGTCGGCACACACGCCATCCGGCCTTGCGGCCCGAGCGGGCCAGGGGGGTGGCGTGATATCGTTGCGCCTTTCGCTTTACCAGCTCCGGAGCGGTACATGAAGTTCATCCACCAGCGCGAACACCTCAACGAAGGCGACATCGTGGTCATCGAGTGTTCGCAGGTCTGCAACATCCGCCTGATGAACGATGCGAACTTTCGCAGCTTCAAGAACGGTGGCCGCCACACCTACCACGGTGGGGCCTTCGACAAGTTCCCGGCACGCATCACCGTGCCCAGCACCGGCTACTGGAACATCACCCTCGACGCGGTGACCCGCCGGGCCATCAGCGTGACGCGCAAACCGACCTTCACCCACAAGATCAAGTTCGTCCGCCGCTCGCCTTCCGACCTGGCCTGACGCACGCCTCAGCCACGCAAGCCTCGCTCCGCCGGGCCATAGGCCAGCCAGGCGAGGCCCAGCATGCAGCACAGCACCAGGGCGCTGCTGGCGAGGTTTTCCACAATCAGTTCGATCGACAACATGTCCGGGCTCCCCAGAAGTTGATTCAGCATCCGGGGAGTCACGCTATGTCGTGTTTGTTTACATGTCCATGTGTCAACTTTTCGCACGTAAACAAATGGAGCGGGTGTGACACGAACCGGGTGGAAAAGCGGGCGCATGCATTCGCCCCAACAGGCCCCGCACCCGAACCGTAGGATGGCGTAGAGCGCAGCGAAACCCATCACCGGCCTTGCACCCGCCCCGTAGGGGCGACTTCAGTCGCCAAGCAGCCCGCAGGGCTGCCCCTGCCCGGTGCCACAGGTAGCACCGCTGGTGGATGAGAAGAGCGTCATCCACCCTACAGTCCGGCCCAGATCCGTAGCCCGGGCTTCAGCCCACCAGCAAAAGCACCGCGTGGGCTGAAGCCCACCCTAAAACCGGGCCCCCTTCAAGACCGGGACCGCCCGTCTACACCTTCGGCTGGTGGCAGGTGACGCAGTGGATGCCGCCACCGCCGGCGGCGACCGCGTCGATGTTGATCTGCACCACCTTGCGCCCGGGGTAGAGCCGGGTGAGCAGGTCGCGGCAGAAGGCGTCGGCGCTGGCGTCGCCGAACTGCGGGGCGATCACCGCGCCGTTGACCGGGAAGTAGTTGATGTAGCCGGGGGCGAAGTCCGGGTTGTTGCGGGTGAAGCGGTTGTTGCGCAGGGTGCGGGGCGGCGGCAGGGTGTGCACCTGCAGCTTGCGGCCGTCGGCGTCGGTGGCCTTGTTGAGGATTTCCAGGTGCTTGCGGGTCACCGCGTAGTCGTAGGACTGCGGGTCGTTGTCGAGGTTGGCGACCACCACCCCGGGCTTGACGAAGCGCGCGTAGAAGTCGACGTGGGCATCGGTGATGTCCTTGTTCTTGATGCCGGGCAGCCAGATGATCTTGCGCAGGCCGAGGTTGCTCATCAGCTCGGCTTCCACCTGGGCCTTGCTCATGCCGGGGTTGCGGTTGCTGTTGATCCAGCAACTCTCGGTCATGATGCCGGTGCCGGCGCCGTCCACCTCGATGCCGCCACCTTCGCCGGTGAGCTGGCTGGCGATGTAGCTGGCGTCGGCGTCGTAGCTGACCTCCCCGGCCACCTCGCCATCCTTGCTGTGCTGCTGCTTGTTGCCCCAGCCGTTGAAGTTGAAGTCCACCAGGCCGAGGCCGCCCTGCCCATCCACCACGAAGGTGCCGCCGATGTCGCGCATCCATACGTCATCCAGGGGCATCTCGACGAAGCGGGTGTTGCGCGTGCCGCACTTCTGCTTGGCCAGGCTCAGTTGGCCGGGGCGGTGCAGCACCACCACCGGCTCGTAGGTGGCGATGGTGCGGGCGATCAGGCCGATGCACTCCTGCACGTCGGCGGTGAAGTCCTCCCAGATCGCCGCCTGGGCGCCGAAGCTGACGTAGCTGCAGGCGTGCACGCCGTTCTCGTCCGGCATGCGCCAGGCGCCGCCGCGCAGGGCGGCCTGGGCACGGGCTGGCGAGATGCCGAGCCCGAGGCTGGCGACCGCGCCGAGGCCGGCGACGGCGGTGAGGTGCTTGATGAAGTCACGACGCGAAGGCATGGCAGTTCTCCAGGGCGCGGGGCGCCGGCGGTCATTTCAGTGGGTGGAGGTCTTGAACTTGGTCCAGGCACGCATGCGGGCTCGCATGTCGCGCTGGGGGATGTCGCGCCCGGGGATCAGCCGTGCGTAGGCGGCATCGTCGACGTAGATGTCCGGGTTGCCGCGCATGTCGGCGTCCACCATCGGCCGCGCCTTGGCGCTGGAGGTGGGGTAGCCGGTGAAGTTGCTGATGGCGGCCATGTTCTCCGGGCGCATCACGAAGTTGATGAAGGCATAGGCGTATTCCGGGTTCCGCGCATCGACGGGGATCGCCATGGTGTCCATCCACACCGTGGTGCCCTCGCGGGGGATGCGGTACTGGAAGTCCACCGGCTTGCCCGCTGCTGCCGCCGCGCGTTGCGACTGGGTGACGTCGCCGCTGTAGCCCAGGGACAGGCAGAGGTTGCCGTTGACCAGGTCGGTGACCGGCTGCGACTGGAACTTGCGGATGTAGGGCTTGATCGCGCTCAGCAGCGCGGTGGCCGCCGCCAGGTCCTCCGCCTTGGCGCTGCGCGGGTCGCGGCCCAGGTAGTTGAGCACCACCGCGAGCACCTCGTCGGGGGAGTCGATCACCGAGATGCCGCAATCGGCGAAGCGCGCGGCCAGCTCCGGCTTGAACAGCAGATCGAGGCTGTTCACCGGCGCGTCGGCCTGGCGCTGGGCGATCATCGCGGCGTTGTAGGTGATGCCGATGGTGCCCCAGGTGTAGGGCACCACGGCGTGGCGCGAGTAGGGGTAGCGGGTCTGCAGGCGCTTGAGGCCGGGCTCGATGTCGTCCAGGCCGGTGAGCTTGCTCGCGTCGAGCTTCTGCAGGGCGCCGGCACGCATCAGCCGCTCGGCCACGGTGTCGCCGGGGAAGACCAGGTCGTAGCCGCTGTTGCCGGCCATCAGCTTGGCTTCCAGGGTTTCGCTGCCATCCATCACGTCATAGACGACCTGGATGCCGGTCTCGGCGGTGAAGCGGCTGAGGGTGTCCTCGGCGAAGTAATCCGCCCAGTTGTACAGGCGCAGGATCTTCTCCTCCGCCTGGGCGTTGCCGGCCAGGCAGGCCAGGGCGGCGGCGGTGACCAACAGCGATCGGAAGGCACGCATGCTCAGGCTCCTCGGGTGTTCTGCCAGGTGACGTGGGTGCGCTGGCCGTCGAGGCCGAGCATCGGGCCGTACATCTCCGGGCGGCGGTCGCGGTAGATGCCCCAGGCCAGGCGCTCCTCGGCCATGGCGTCGAGGTCCAGCTCCTGCAGCAGCACCGTGGAGCCCTCGCGGTCGGCCTCGGCCAGCAACTTGCCCTTGTGGTCGCAGATGAAGGAGGAGCCGTAGAAGCTCATCTGCAGCTCCGGGTCGGTGGTCGCCACCTCGCGGCCGACGCGGTTGGCCGCCACCACCGGGAGGATGTTGGCGGCGGCGTGGCCGCGCATGGTCATCTGCCAGTGGTCGCGGGAATCCAGGCCCTGGGCGCCGGGCTCGGAGCCGATGGCGGTGGGGAACAACAGCACCTCGGCACCCTGCAAGGCCAGGCAGCGCGCGGTCTCGGGGAACCACTGATCCCAGCATATACCCACGCCGAGGCGGCCGTGGGCGGTGTCCCAGACGCGGAAGCCGGTGTCGCCCGGGCTGAAGTACTCCTTCTCCTGGTAGCCGATGGCGTTGGGGATGTGGGTCTTGCGGTACACGCCCAGCAGGCGGCCATCGGCGTCGGCCATGGCCAGGGAGTTGAAGAAGGCGTTGCCGGCGCGCTCGAACCAGCTCAGCGGCAACACCACGCCCAGCTCCCCGGCGAGGTCGGCGAAGCGCGCCAGCACCTGGCTCTGGGCGTATTCCTCGGCCAGCGCCAGGTGGCGGTGGTTCTGCTCGATGCAGAAATAGGGGGTGGCGAACAGCTCCTGCAGCAGGATCACCTGGGCACCCCGGGCGGCCGCCTCACGGACCAGGCGCTCGGCCTGGTCGAGGTTGCGTGCGAGGTTCCAGCTGCAGGCCATCTGGGTGGTGGCGACGGTCAGCTTGGCCATCTCACATCCCCTTCAGCGGCCAGGACGGCTGCTGCTGGGTGATGCAATGCACCCCGCCGCCGCCGTGGGCCAGCTGGTTGATGCGCACCGGCACCACCTCGCGGCCGGGGAAGGCCAGGCGCAGGGTGGCGGCGGCTTCGTCGTCGGCGTCGATGCCGTAGGCCGGCATGATGATGGCGCCGTTGGCGATGTAGAAGTTGGTGTAGGAGGCGCAGAACACCTCGGCCTCGGTGTCCACCGCGTCGCTGGCCTCGAACAGTTCGAGCATCTCGAAATGGCGGCCACGGGCGTCGGTGGCCAGTTCCAGGGCACGGCGGTTCTCCCGCGCCACCTGGGCGTAGACCGAGGAGACGTCACGGGTGGCATCCACCAGCAGCGCACCGGGGCGGGCGAAGGCGCAGACGCCGTCGACGTGGCCGTCGGTCATGTCGCCGGTGACGTGGTCCGGGTCGCCCGGCAGCCAGATGGTCTTCTTCACCCCCAGCAGGCGGGCGAAGATCTCCTCCACCTCGGCCTTGCTGATGCCCGCGTTACGGTTGGCGTTGAGCAGCACCGACTCGGTGGTGATCAGGGTGCCGTCGCCGTCGACGTGGATGGCGCCACCTTCGTTGCTCAGTGCGGTGCCGAAGCAGTCCAGCCCCAGGCCGTTGAGCACGCGACGGGCCAGGCCCTCGTCGAGGTCGTGGGCCGACTTGCCGCCCCAGGCATTGAAGCGCCAGCTGACGCCGGCCACGCCCAGTTGCGGGTGGCAGACGAAGCTGGGGCCGGAGTCACGGCACCAGCTGTCGTTGACCGCCAGGGGCAGCAGCTCGATGCCCGGGCCGCAGAGGGCGCGGGCACGCTCCACGGCGCTCGGGTCCACCACCATCTTCACCGGCTCGAAGCGGGCGATGGCGTTGGCGACGCGGGCGAAGTCCTCCTGCACCGCGGCCAGGGTCACGCCCCAGCCCGCTTCCCACAGCGGCTGGTTGTGCGGCCAGACCATCCAGGTGGCGGCGTGGTGGGACCATTCGGCGGGCATGACCCAGCCGCTCTGCTGCGCGTGTTGCTGCTGCATGACGATTGCCTTCAGTTAAGTTTTAGTTATCACTGAAAACCGCGATTGCGGTAATGGATGCCATGCTAAGCCTGTGAATTCGGCGCAACAAACGATAGATTTTCCACATTTATGATCAGACAGGC
Organism: Pseudomonas sp. zfem005; assembly: GCF_032621735.1. Taxonomy (NCBI): domain Bacteria; kingdom Pseudomonadati; phylum Pseudomonadota; class Gammaproteobacteria; order Pseudomonadales; family Pseudomonadaceae; genus Pseudomonas; species Pseudomonas sp. zfem005. The sequence goes on from NZ_JAVYJE010000009.1 coordinate 243,208, forward strand.
TTATCAGAGATGCTCAAGCACTGGCCCCCGCTGAACGCCCTGCGCGGCTTCGAAGCCGCCGCCCGCCTCGGCAGCTTCCACAAGGCCGCCGAGGAGCTGCACCTCACCCAATCGGCCATCAGCCAGCAGATCCGCAGCCTCGAAGGCTTCCTCGAACAGCCGCTGTTCCACCGCAACGGCCGCAGCGTCGCCCTCACCGATGCCGGGCACGACCTGCTCGGCACCACCCAGGCACTGCTGCAGCAACTGGCCGTGGGCATCCGCCGGCTGGAGCAGTACCGCAAGCCCAACCAACTGGTGGTCAACACCAGCCCGGCCTTCGCCCGCCACTGGCTGGTGCCGCGCCTGGGCGGCTTCCGCCAGCAGCACCCGGAGGTGGACCTGTGGCTGTTCACCACCGACGAGCCGCCAGAGATGGCCACCCAGACCATCGATATCGCCGTGCGCGACGACATCACCGCCCAGGCCGAATGCAGCTTTCGCGTGCTCCACGCCGACCGCCTCTACCCCGCCTGCCACCCGTCCCTGCTGGCCACGCCGCCGGCGCAGCGCACCACCCTGCACGGCGAACGGGAAATGGACTGGAGCCACTGGGCGCTGGAAGCCGGCATCGACGTCGGCCAGCAGAGCAGCGGCCTCAACTTCTCCGACCCCGGCCTGCTGCTGGACGCCGCCTGCGACGGCCTCGGCATCGCCCTGGTCAGCCAGCTGCTGGCACAGAAGGCCCGCGCCGAGAATCGCCTGCAACCGCTGGTGGAACAGACCATCCGTGGCCCCAAGTGGGCCTGGCTGATCCATCGCGACAGCGAGCTCAGCCCGCTGACGCGCAGCTTCAGCGAGTGGTTGCTGGAGCAGTTGGAGGCAAGCGAGAGTTCGGCCGTCTAACCCACCGCCAGTCGGACGGAAACATTTTCTTGCATCTGCAGTTGCGGGTTTTGCCCCTCTCGTCCGTCCTGAATGTAACGCCCCCTCGACTTCGAGCTGTCGTTCCTTTGGTTTTCACCCGCCAGCTCACTGGAGCCGGCGGGTGCTTTTCCATTGGTCGGGCGTAACCGAACCCGTGACCGGCCGAGGCCGGTGGCCCTGATTCCGCTACCAAGATCGTTGCCCATGTCGAAGAAGTCCCGTTCGAAAACCTGGTTCCTGGTCCACAGCTGGCTGGCATTGCCCATCTGGTTCTTCGTGTTCCTGGTGTGCATCACCGGCACCCTGGCGGTGCTCAGCGAGGAGATCATCTGGCTCGCCAACCCCGACGTGCGCGCCACCGCGCCCTCGGATGACGCCGAGCTGATGAGCTTCGACCAGATACTCGCCGCCATCGAGAAGCAGGACCCCACCGCCGATGTGGAGTGGCTGGCCAAGCCCGAGGAAAGCCACTTCGCCCTGACCGCATCGGTGACCTACCCCGACACGCGCTCCGCGACCCTGTACGTGAACCCCTACACCGGGCAGATCCAGGGCAGCAGCCCGCTGTTCGACTTCCGTCAGTTCACCCGTGCCCTGCACGGCTGGTGGCTGGTGCCCTTCACCAACGGCTACAGCTGGGGCTGGTACCTGGTGTCGCTGCTGGGCCTGCCGATGCTGGCCTCGCTGATCACCGGGCTGGTGGTGTACAAGCGCTTCTGGCGCGGCTTCCTGCGGCCGACCCTGCGCATCCGCCAGGGCGCGCGCATCTTCTGGGGCGACTTCCACCGCCTCTCGGGCATCTGGTCGATCTGGTTCATCGCGGTGATTTCCATCACCGGCATCTGGTTCCTGATCCGCGCCATCCTCGCCGACGCGCACATCTCCATCTCCAGCGAGGGCCTGCCGACCCTGATCCCGCGTGACCAGATCCCCCTGGTGCAACCCGGCCAGCCGGTGCCGCGCGTGACCATGGACCAGGCGGTCGCCACCGCCACCGAGACCATTCCCGGCTTCGACGTGAGCTTCGTGATGTTCGCCCCCGATGCCTACACGCCGATGGAAGTGGGCGGCCGTGGCTGGTACCCGCTGATGTTCCAGACCGCCGAGCTCAACCCCTACACGGGCGAACTGGTGGGCTCGCGCCTGCTCGCCGACCGCACGCCCCTGGAGTTCGTCACCGAGTCCATGCGCCCGCTGCACACCGGTGACTTCGGTGGCATCTGGGTGAAGATGATCTGGTTCTTCTTCGGCCTGCTGCTGAGCATGATGGTGCTCAGTGGCCTGCTCATCTGGAGCAAGCGCACGGTGATCGCCACCGCCAAGGCGCTCAAGCGCAAACCCCGCCCGACACCCGCCGCCACCGCCGTGGAGGCGACCGAATGAGCAACGCAGCCCTGATTCCCGAGTCCCGCTTCAAACGCCTGTGGCTCAAGTGGCGCTTCCACCTCAGCGCGCTGCTGGTGCTGATCCCGCTGGGCTTCATGCCCGCCTACTTCCATGACGTCAGCCTCGACCGTGGCCTGCAGGGCCTGGGCGAGCGGGTGATCGGCGAATACCCGGTCGGCCCCTGGACCGCACGCATCGCCGAATGGGAGCTGCACGAGCCGCAACGCGACGGCAAGGCCGGCTACATGAAGGAAATCACCCTGGCCTTCTGCGCCGAGTGCATCGGCCAGGTGAAGGCCGCCTACCTGCGCATCGGCAAGCCACGCAGCCTGCGCGCCGCCGGCTCGCTGCTGTCCGGCAGCCCCTACCGGCTGTTCGCCGAAGTGCGCATCCCGCCGGGCACCACCGCCGACGACGCCCTGTGGCTGACCGTGGAAGGCTGGGACGGCAGCGTGCACCAGGCGTCCATCCCCCTGAAGGAAGTCTCGCCGTCGATGATCAAATGGCTGGCCCGCAATGGAGACACGCTGTGAAGCCCCTTTACCCCACCCTGCTGGCGAGCGCCCTGCTGCTCGCCACCCCCACCGCCTTCGCCCACAACGCCTTCGTCGAGTGCGAAGCCATCGCCGAAGGGCAGATCCGCTGCACCGGCGGCCTCTCCAACGGCAGCGCCGCCCCGGACGTGACCCTGGACGTGATCGGCTACGACGAAAAGGTAGTGGTCGCCGGCAAGCTCGGCGCGGACTCGCGCTTCACCTTCCCCCGCCCGGACGGCGAGTTCTACGTGCTGCTCGACCTCGGCGCCGGCCACACCGCCGAGTTGGACTACAAGCAGATCAAGGGGCTCTGAGGGCGCGCAATCGGCAATCGGTGGGCTGAAGCGGAGCGCCGCCTGGCCCACCCTACCGGTGCGCGCCGGCAGCACCGCTGGTGGATGAAAAAAGCGTCATCCACCCTACCCACCGACCAACTCCGCGCGCGCCAGCAGTAGGGTGAACGACGCTTCACCCGTCCACCATTTCGTGCTCGTAGGCAACACCGATGGTGGATGAAAAGAGCGTCATCCACCCTACACACCGACCAACTCCGCGCGCGCCAGCCGTAGGGTGGACGACGCTTCACCCGTCCACCATTCGTACTCACATGAAGCACCGCTGGTGGAGGTAAAAAGCGACCTCCACCCGCACAGCGTCACGCCATAGCCCGGGCTTCAGCCCGGGGCCTGAGCGGCTGCGATCAATATTCCCAGCGCAGCGAAGCGGTCAGGCTGCGCGGCTCACCGTAGAGGTCGCTGTAGACGCTGGTGCTGGCGTAGTACTCCTTGTCGAACAGGTTGTTGACGTTGAGGGTGCCGGTGAAGTGCTCGTCGAAGCGGTAGCGCGCCAGCAGGTCCACCAGGGCGTAGCTGCCCTGCTTGGCTTGCAGGGTGGTGCCGGGGATCACCTGGGTATTGCCGTAGCGGGTCGCGCTTTCCCAACGCACGCCGCCGCCGAGGGTGAGACGGTTCAGGTCCCCCGTCAGGTCGTAGGTGGTGAAGAGCTTGACGTTGTTGCGTGGGAAACCGACGTTCACATCGACGCCTTGCGGGTAGTAGGTGTTCACGTGGCTGTAGGCCGCCTGCACTTGCCAGCCCGGCATGAGTTCACCGGCGACTTCGAGCTCCAGGCCTTTGATCTTGATGTTCGCGGGGCGCACCAGCTCGTTGTCGAAGGCGTCGTACAGCCCGGTGCCGACCGCGTAGTTGCTCAGCTTGGACTCGAACAGCGCAGCGGTGAGGTTGAGCCGGCCGTCGTAGTACTCGCCCTTCGCCCCCACTTCGTAGCTGTCGCCTTCGGTGGGGTCCATGAATTTCCCTTCGACGGTCCTGCTCGACTGCGGTTTGTAGATGCTGGTGTAGCTGGCGTAGACCGAGTGATTGTCGTCCAGGTCGTAGACGATGCCGGCGTATGGCGTGAGCTCGCCGTTCTCGCGCTTCTTCAGGGAGGTCGGGTCGTAGCCGTAATAGGCGGACGCCTGGTCGACCTTGAAGTAGCTCAGGCGGCTGCCGAGGATCAGCGACAGGTCATCGGTGAGCGTGAAGCGGGCCGTGCTGTAGGCCGCGTACTGGCGCTGGCTGTACTCCAGGTCGCCGATGCGGTTGAACGGCGGCTTGGAGATGTCGCCGCGCCATTCGAAGACGTTGGGAATGCTCGGGTCCCAGCCGCTGCCGCTGCGGTCCACCCACAGCGGGTAGGCACCGGTGTTGCTGCGGTAACGCATGGCGCTGGCGCCCACCACCAGCTCGTGCTCGCGGCCGAACAGGTTGAAGGGACCGGAGGCATAGGCATCCACCGAGTTCTGCTCGGGCTTGCTCGGCCACTTGGCGAAATACAGGCTGGTGCCCGCACCGGTCTGCTGATTGGGGTAGCCATTGCTGCTGAACCAGCCGTACTCGACGTCGTTGTCGTCACGCACGTTGGTGACGGCGACCTTGGCCATCCACTCGTTATCGAAGCGGTGCTCGTAGGTGCCGAAGATCGAGGTGCGCTGGCGATCCGCGTAGCTCCAGTCGGCGGCCGAGTTGAAGGAGCGCTTGAAGTCGGTGCGCTGGCCATTGCTGTAGAAGGCCGGGAAGCCGAAATAGCCGCAGGCGTCGCAGTTGCGCACCTGGTAGTCGATGCCGAAGCTGACGGTGTCGCGCTCGCTCAGGTCCGCCTCGATCACGCCATAGGCCACCTGGCGCTCGATGCTGAGGCGGTCGGTGAAGGAGTTGGCGGTCTGGTAGGCGCCCACCAGGCGGCCACGCAGGGTGCCTTGCTCGTTCATCGGGCCGGAGACATCCACCTCGGTGCGGTAGTTGTCCCAGGAGCCGGCGCTGCCCTGGACGGACGCGGCGAACTCGCGGGTCGGGCGCTTGCGCACCATGTTGATGGTGGCGGAAGGCTGGCCGATGCCACTGAGCAGGCCGGTGGCGCCGCGCACGATCTCGACCCGGTCATACACCGCCATGTCGTTGGACTGACTGCTCATGGAGGGTTCGAAGACCGTGGGGATGCCGTCGACCTGGAAGTTCTCGATCTTCATGCCCCGGGAAAAGATGCCCACTTCCTCGTCCGAGGAGTTGCTCTTCTTCTTGTAGAGCACGCCGGGGGCCTGGGTCAGCACGTCTTCCAGGCTGACCATTTCCTGATCGCGGATGCGCTGGCTGGTGATCACGCTGACCGATTGCGGCGTCTCGCGGATGGACAGCGGCAACTTGGTGGCGGTACGGGTCGAACCCGTGGTGTAGGAACCGGTGCCCTCGGTGGTATCGCCCAGCAGCGAGCTGGTGATGGTCGTTGCGCCCAGCTCCAGCCCCTCACCATCTGCCATGGGCACCAGCGACAGCGTGCCGCCGCCCGTGACGATCAGTGCCAGCCCACTGCCTGCCAACGCCTGCTGCATCGCCTGCTCGGCCGAGAACTGGCCGCGCACCGCCGGTGCCCGCTTGCCCTGGACCAGCGCCGGGTCGGCAGAGAGGGTGCGGCCGCTCTCGCGGGAGATGCGCGCCAGGGTCTCGCCCAGCGGGCCGGCGGGGATGTCATAGCTGCGCACGGCAGCCTGGCTGGTGCTGGATTCGGCCAGGGCCACGAGCGGCTGGCCGGCGCTGGCGAAGGCGATTGCCAGGGCCAGCAGGCCAGGGCGCAGAAGGGGGGACGACATGAAGGGCTCCTTGTTCTGTGTGTCGGGTTTGCCTTATCCATGTCCAACGAGGCGAATAAACCCCTCATCGTTTTTGCGAATTTTTTGCATTTGTTCGATGGCCGCGCCTTCGAGCCCGTCCTTGGCGCCCTTTGGTGGATGAAAAAACGCCATCCACCCTACACACCGACCAACTCCGCGCGCGCCGGCCGTAGGGTGGACGACGCTTCACCCGTCCACCATTTCGTGCTCGCAGGCAACACCGCTGGTGGATGAAAAGAGCGTCATCCACCCTACGCACGGAGCCACTCCATGGGCGATCAGGCGCGATCGACCAGGGTCAGCCAGGGGCCGTAGCGGCGCACGCGCACCGGCATGGTTTCGGCCAGGGATTGCAGGGCGGCGCCGCTGTCGTCCAGGGGGAACACGCCGAACACCCGCACCTGCGCGGCTTCCGGGCTGATGCGCAGCAGGCCGCGATGGTAGGGGCGCAGGGCCTCGACCAGATGGCCCAGGGGCTCGTCGTTGACCTCCACGCGCCCATCCACCCAGGCCGCGCGGGTCAGCAGGCTGGCAGGGGCCGGCTGGATGCCCGAGGCGCCGAACCAGGCCGCCTGGCCTTCGCTCAGCTCGCCGTGCTGCCCGCCATGGCAGTCGATGCGCACGTGGTGTTCCTGCACGCAGACCAGGCTGCGCGATTCCTCCTGGCGCACCAGGAAGCGCGTGCCCAGCGCGCGGACTTCGCCCTGGGCGGTGGCGATGATGAAGGGCCGGGTAGCATCGGCCGCCACGCTGGCCAGCAGCTCACCCTCGCGCAGGCGCACCAGGCGGCGCGTGCCGTCGAAGCGGATATCCACCGAGCTGCGGGCATTGAGCACCAGACGGCTGCCGTCCTCCAGCTGCAGGGTGCGGCGCTCGCCGGTGGCGGTGTGCACATCGGCGGTGAGGCCCGCCAAGGGGGTCACGCGGTTGACCAGCGCACCGCTGCCGGCGCCCAGCACCAGCAAGGCCAGGCCGCCGCGCAGCAGCTTGCGCCGCTGTGGCGAGTCGGGGGCGGAGAGTGCCCGGCTGGCGGCACGCAGTTGCCCGGGGCTACGCCCTTCGGCGCCCTGCAGGTCGGCCAGGGGTTGTTGCAGCAGGCCGCTGACCCGTTGCCAGGCCACCAGGTGGGCCGGGTCGTCGGCCAGCCAGCGCTTGAAGTCCTGGCGGTCGTGGTTGGTCACCCGGCCCGGGTCCAGGCGCAGCATCCAGTCGATGGCGGTGCGGGTGTGCAGGTCGAGTTCGGCGTGGCTCATGGCAGCTCCGGGTTCGCGCTCAGGCAGTGCACGAAGGCACGGCGCAGGTCGCGCTCGACGGTGGCCAGGGAAACCCCCAGGTGATCGGCGATGGCCTGCTGTGGCATGCCATCGAGGCGGTTGAGCAGGAAGGCGCGACGCACCCGTTGCGGCAGGCCGTCGAGCAGCCGGTCGATGGCATCGATGGCCTCGCTGACCAGGGCGATGTCCTCTTCGGAAGGCGCGAACTGCTCGGGCAGCTCGGTCAGCGCCTGCAGATAGGCCTGCTCCACCTTGCGGCGGCGCCAGAAGCTGCACAGCAGGCGCCGGGCCAGGGTATTGAGGAACGCCCTCGGCTCTTCCAACTGCCCCAGCTGGCGCGAGGTCAGGGCGCGCATGAAGGTGTCCTGGGTCAAGTCGGCAGCATCCTGCGGGCAGCGCAACTGGCGATAGAGCCAGGCGCGCAACCAGCGATGGTTCTCGTGATAGAGCGTCACCAGGGCAGCATTGAGATCAGGAGAGGTGGCCACGTGGGGTAGACCCAGGAGTCAAATAAGAATAAGTCGCATTATTGTTGATTCCCGTTCCTGCTGGCAATGCCCGCGTTCGATGCTTTCGCCCTCTTTCGAGTGATGAGAATCAGGTCACCTGACAGGTATCGAGCACCGTGTTCTCATAGGCATCCCGCCCTTTCCGGGCGGCGCCCATCGACTCTCCAAGGGACTGGAAACCGCCATGCCACTGCTCGCCCTGCTCGTTATCGCCTGCCAGGTCACCTGCGGCCTTCACGTCGTCCGCAGCGGCCAGGAGCGCTACTGGCTGTACCTGATCATCGCGCTGCCGGGCCTCGGCTGCCTGATCTACTTCCTCGGCATCATGCTCCCCGACCTGCTCGGCAGCCGCACCGGCCGGCGCACCGTCAACCGCCTGCACGACACCCTCGACCCCGAGCGCCATCTGCGTGCCCTGCGTGACGAGCTGGACCTGCGCGACACCCGCGAAACCCGTGTGCAGCTGGCCGAAGAGCTGCTGCGCCTGGGCCGGGCCGACGAAGCCGCCAGCCACTACCAGGCCGCCCTGCGCGGCATCCACGCACAAGCGCCGGACATCCTCCTCGGCCTCGCCCAGGCGCAGTTCGCCAAGGGTGATGCACAAGGCTGCCGCGACACCCTCGACCGGCTGATCCAGCACAACCCCGACTACCGCTCCGCCGACGGCCACCTGCTCTACGCCCGCGCCCTGGAAAGCCTCGGCGACACCACGAAAGCGGAAGAGGAATACCGCGCCCTCTCGGGCTACTACACCGGCCCCGAAGCCAACTACCGCTACGCCCTGATGCTCCGCCAGCTGGGCCGCCAGCGCGAAGCCCGCGAGCTGCTGGAACAGATCCAGCACTACGCCCGCCGCTCCCCCAAGCACTACCGCAACCTGCACGGCGAATGGATCAGCCTCAGCCGCGACGCCCTGCGCGAGATGCAGTCCTGAGGCCATAGCCAAAGGGCACAACCGGGCCTCTGGGCATGCAGCCGCCGCTCACTTCGAACGTAGGGTGTGCTGTGCGCACCTGAAGCTCGCCGGAAGCACCGTGCGGCGGTGCGCACGGCACACCCTACGGCACAACCACCCTCAAAACTCGGCGACCCGCTGGACTCAAAAACTCTCCAGCAGGCACCATCATCCACATCCCCCGCTCGTCCCCGCTTTTGATTACCATGCGGTGCTTTGCGCACCCCACCGCCCTTTGACCCGTCGAGGCACCGCATGAAATTCACCCCCATGTCCGTGGCGCGGAAGCTCAAGTTCTACCAGCTGGTGGTGTTCGACCAGGTGCTGCAAAGCGGCTCGCTGCTGCGCGCGGCCCAGGCGCTGAACCTGACCCAGCCGGCGGTGACCAAGATCATCCACGAGCTGGAATCCTACTTCGACGCCCCGCTGCTGATCCGTGGCAACCGCGGGGTCACCGCCACCGAACTGGGCGAGCTGGTGGTGCGCCGGGCCAAGTCGCTGCTGGCCGAACTGCGCTCGCTCACCGACGAGGTCAACGCCTTCCAGGAAGGCACCTCCGGCCACGTCATGGTCGGCACCCTGATCTCCGCCTCCAGCTCGCTGCTGCCGCGCGCCATGCAACTGCTCAAGCAACGCGCGCCCAGCGTGCTGGTGTCCCTGCGGGTGGGGCAGATGGACCAGCTGTTCCCGGCCCTGGCCGTGGGCGAGGTGGACCTGGTGGTGGGCCGCGTGCCGGACGACTGGGGCTGGCGCAACGAATCGCCGATGCTGGAAGTGGAAGTGCTCTATGGCGAGGCCCTGTGCGTGGTGGCCGGCGCCCAGCACCCGCTGCAAGGCCGCTCGCCGGTGAGCCTGGCGGAACTGCACGGCTACCCCTGGGTGCTGCCGACCCGCGACTCGCTGCTGCGCCGCACCGCCGACCGCCTGTTCGCCGAGGCCGACCTGGGCACCCCGGCCAACGTGGTCGAATCCCTGTCGATCCTCACCAACATCAGCCTCATGCAGGACCAGCAAACCGTGGCCCTGATGCCCTACGAGGCCACCCGCCAGTTCGCCGACGCCGGCATGCTGCGCGCCCTCGACCTGGGCACCCCGCTGCAGTTCGGCAACATCGGCTACTTCCACGCTGCCAACCGCGACCTCGGCCCCGCCGCCCGGCTGTTCCGCGAATGCCTGGAACAGGCCAGCCGCGAGCATGATCAGGGCACGCCGGCCTGACCGATGCGGCGGCTTTCGTAGGATGGCGTAGAGCGAAGCGAAACCCATGCGGCGGGGCGCACCGGGCGTGTCGTGTGCTGGGTGGCCGGCCCGTAGGTCGGGTGCAACCCGACGGCTTTCGTGCACGGGGCTCGCGGGTTTCACCCGCCTACATCGATGATTGCGCTCCCAGAGGGCGCCGAGCCGGGGGGGAGGTGACCGAGCCAGCCAGCTATTCCAAAGCAGAATAGTCAACCTCAAGGCTTTCATTATTCCCTTATAGGCGCCTTCCCTAGACTTCTCCGAAATCCAAGAATCGGAGGTTGTCGTGTCCACTCCCCTGCCCTTGCTGCGCCATTTCATCGCGGGCGAATTCGTCGCCAGTGACAAGACCTTCCCCAATGTTTCGCCCATCGACGGGCGCGTCCTGAGCCAGGTCTGCGAAGCCGACGCCAGCCAGGTGGAGCGCGCCGTCGCCGCCGCCAAGGCCGCGCAGGAAGGGCCCTGGGCCGACTTCAGCCCGAGCCAGCGCGCCGACATGCTGATGCGCATCGCCGATGGCATCGAGCGCCGCTTCGAGGAGTTCGTCGCCGCCGAGGTGGCCGACACCGGGCGCCCGGTGCAGCAGGCGCGCACCCTGGATATCGCCCGGGGCGTGCACAACTTCCGCACCTTCGCCGAACTGGTGCGCCAGGCCGGCAGCGAGTTCTTCGAGATGCGCGCCGCCGATGGCAGCGAGGTGTTCAGCTACACCGTGCGCAAGCCCCACGGCGTGGTGGCGATCATCTCGCCGTGGAACCTGCCGATGCTGCTGCTCACCTGGAAGGTCGCCCCGGCCCTGGCCTGCGGCAACTCGGTGGTGGTCAAGCCGTCGGAGGATTCGCCCTCCAGCGCCACCCTGCTGGCCGAGGTGATGCAGGAAGCCGGGCTGCCCGCCGGCGTGTTCAACCTGGTGCACGGCTTCGGCCCCAACTCCGCCGGGGAGTTCCTCACCCGCAACCCGGACGTCGACGCCATCACCTTCACCGGTGAGTCGCGCACCGGCGCCACCATCATGAAGGCCGCCGCCGAGGGCGTGCGTGACGTCTCCTTCGAGCTGGGCGGCAAGAACGCGGCGGTGGTCTTCGCCGACTGCGACTTCGACGCGGCGGTGGCCGGCGTGCTGCGCTCCAGCTTCACCAACTCCGGCCAGGTGTGCCTGTGCTCGGAGCGCGTCTATGTCGAGCGGCCGATCTACGAGCGCTTCGTCGCCGCCATGAAGGCCGGCGCCGAGAAACTGAAGATCGGCTACCCCGACGAAGACGGCGTGAACATGGGCTCGCTGATCTCCCACAAGCACCGCGACAAGGTGCTCGGCTACTTCGAACTGGCCCGCAGCGAAGGCGCCGTCGAAGTCACCGGTGGCGGCGTGCCGGTGTTCGGCGACGAGCGCGACAACGGCGCCTATGTACAGCCGACCATCTGGACCGGCCTCGGCGACGACGCCCGCTGCGTGCGCGAAGAAGTGTTCGGCCCGGTCTGCCACATCGCTCCCTTCGACAGCGAGGACGAGGTGGTGCGCCGGGTCAACGACTCCGCCTACGGCCTGGCCACGGCCCTGTGGACCCGCGACCTGAAGCGCGCGCACAAGGTCTCGCGGCGCTTCCACGTGGGCATGGTCTGGGTCAACACCTGGTTCCTCCGTGACCTGCGCACGCCCTTCGGCGGCGCGCGCCTGTCCGGCCTCGGCCGCGAGGGCGGCCGCCATTCCCTGGATTTCTACTCCGAGATCACCACCATCTGCGTCAACGCCTGAGCGGGAGCCCCACCATGCATGCAGCACTCATCGAAGCGGCCAGCCGCCTGCGCCAGGCGGAACGCAGCGGCCAGCCCTGCGCCCCGGTGCGCGACCTGATCGCCGCCGCCCTGGCCGAAGACCCGACCCAGGACCCGGTCGCCCTGGCCTATGCCGTCCAGCGCTACAACACCCTGGCCGCCATCGACGCCGGCCTGCGCCCGGTGGGCCACAAGATCGGCCTCACCTCCCGCGCCGTGCAGAAGCAGCTGGGCGTCGATCAGCCGGACTTCGGCCTGCTGTTCGCCGAGCGGGCCCGGGGCGACGGCCAGCCCATCGCCTGGGACGACACCCTGCAACCCAAGGTGGAAGCGGAGATCGCCCTGGTGCTGGAACACGACCTGTGCTTCGAGCGCCACACCGTGGCCGACCTGATCCGCGCCACCGCCTTCGCCCTGCCGGCCATCGAGGTGGTCGGCAGCCGCATCGCCAACTGGGACATCCGCCTGGTGGACACCATCGCCGACAACGCCTCCTCCGGCCTGTTCGTGCTCGGCAGCCGCCCGGTGACCCTGGACAAGCTGGACCTGGTGCGCTGCGGCATGAGCATGACCCTGCGCGGCGAGCCGGTGTCGGTCGGTGCCGGCGCCGCGTGCATGGACAACCCGCTGAACGCCGCGCTGTGGCTGGCCGACACCATGGTCCGCCACGGTGCACCGCTGCGTGCCGGCGACATCCTCCTCACCGGTGCGCTGGGGCCGATGGTCGCCGTGCAACCGGGCGACAGCTTCACCGCGCACATCCAGGGCCTGGGCAGCGTCACCGCCGCCTTCGCCGCCGCGCAATGACCGGAGCCCCCATGAACAGACAGAAACTCAAGGCCGCGATCATCGGCTCGGGCAACATCGGCACCGACCTGATGATCAAGATCCTGCGCAACGCCCAGCACCTGGAAATCGCCGCCATGGTCGGCATCGACCCCGCCTCCGACGGCCTGGCCCGTGCCGCCCGCCTGGGCGTGGCCACCACCCACGAAGGCGTGGAAGGGCTGACCCGCCTGCCCGAATTCGCCGAGATCGACTTCGTCTTCGATGCCACCAGCGCCGCCGCCCATGTGCAGAACGATGCCTACCTGCGCAGCGTGAAGCCCGGCATCCGCCTGATCGACCTGACCCCGGCGGCCTTCGGCCCCTACTGCGTGCCGGTGGTGAACCTGGAGCAGAACCTGCAGCAGACCAACGTCAACATGGTCACCTGCGGCGGCCAGGCCACCATCCCCATGGTGGCGGCGGTGTCCCGCGTGGCCCGCGTGCACTACGCCGAGATCATCGCCTCCATCGCCAGCAAGTCCGCCGGCCCCGGCACCCGCGCCAATATCGACGAGTTCACCGAAACCACCTCCAAGGCCATCGAAGTAATCGGCGGGGCGGCCAAGGGCAAGGCGATCATCATCATGAACCCCGCCGAGCCACCGCTGATCATGCGCGACACCGTCTATGTGCTCAGCGAAGCGGTGGACCAGGCGCAGGTCGCCGCCTCAATCGAAGAAATGGTCGCCGCCGTGCAGGCCTATGTGCCGGGCTACCGCCTCAAGCAGCAGGTGCAGTTCGAAGTGATCCCCGAGTCGGCGCCGCTGACCCTCCCCGGCCACGGCCGCTTCAGCGGGCTGAAGACCTCGGTGTTCCTCGAAGTGGAAGGCGCCGCCCATTACCTGCCGAGCTACGCCGGCAACCTCGACATCATGACCTCCGCCGCGCTGGCCACCGCCGAACGCATGGCGCAGTCGCTGCTGAACCGCTGAGGAGCACGCCATGACCGCCACCCCCGGCAAGAAGCTGTACATCTCCGACGTGACCCTGCGCGACGGCATGCACGCCATCCGCCACCAGTACTCGCTGGAGCAGGTGCAGACCATCGCCCGCGCCCTGGACCAGGCCCGCGTGGACTCCATCGAAATCGCCCACGGCGACGGCCTGCAGGGCTCGAGCTTCAACTACGGCTTCGGCGCCCACACCGACCTGGAATGGATCGAGGCCGCCGCCGATGTGCTGCAGCACACGCGCATCGCCACCCTGCTGCTGCCCGGCATCGGCACGGTGCACGACCTCAAGGCGGCCCACGCCGCCGGCGCCCGGGTGGTCCGCGTGGCCACCCACTGCACCGAGGCGGACGTCTCCCGCCAGCACATCGAATACGCCCGCCACCTGGGCATGGACACCGTCGGCTTCCTGATGATGAGCCACATGCAGACCCCCGACGGCCTCGCCCGCCAGGCCAAGCTGATGGAAAGCTACGGCGCCACCTGCATCTACGTGGTCGACTCCGGCGGCGCCATGGGCATGCAGGACATCCGCGAGCGCTTCCGCGCGCTCAAGGCCGTGCTCGACCCGGCCACCGCCACCGGCATCCACGCCCACCACAACCTCTCCCTGGGCGTGGCCAACTCCATCGCCGCGGTGGAGGAAGGCTGCGACCGCATCGACGCCAGCCTCGCCGGCATGGGCGCCGGGGCCGGCAACGCGCCGCTGGAGGTGTTCATCGCCGCCGCCGAACGCCTGGGCTGGCACCACGGCACCGACCTGCTGGCGCTGATGGACGCCGCCGACGACATCGTCCGCCCGCTGCAGGACCGCCCCGTGCGCGTCGACCGCGAAACCCTGGCCCTGGGCTATGCCGGCGTGTACTCCAGCTTCCTGCGTCACGCCGAAGTGGCCGCCGCCCGCTACGGCCTGAAGACCGTGGACATCCTCGTCGAGCTGGGCCAGCGCCGTATGGTCGGTGGCCAGGAAGACATGATCGTCGACGTCGCCCTCGACCTTCTTGCCCGCCGCCAGGAGCCGCGCCCATGAGCACCGATATCGCCCGCATCGCCACCGCCCTCGACCGCGCCGCCCGCCAGGCCGAGCCGCTGGCGCAGTTCAGCGCCAGCAGCCCCTTCAGCCTCGACGAGGCCTACCTGATCCAGCGTGCCTCCATGGCCCGCCGCTACGCCGACGGCGAGCGCATGATCGGGGTCAAGCTGGGCTTCACCAGCCGCGCCAAGATGATCCAGATGGGCGTCGACAGCCTGATCTGGGGCTGGCTCACCGACGCCATGCTGGAAGAGGACGGCGGCGTGGTGGACCTGGGCCGCTTCATCCACCCGCGCGCCGAGCCGGAGGTGTGCTTCGTCACCCGCCGCGCCATCGAACGCCCACTCACCCAGCTGGAGGCGGCCGACTACCTGGAGGCCGTGGCCCCGGCCATCGAGATCATCGATTCGCGCTACCAGGCCTTCAAGTTCAGCCTGGAAGACGTGGTCGCCGACAACTGCTCCTCGTCCGGCCTGGTGGTCGGCGCCTGGTCGCGGGACTTCGCCGGGCTGGCCAATGCCGGCGTGCTGATGCGCATCGACGGCCGCGTGGTCCAGGCCGGCTCCACCGCCGCCATCCTCGGCCACCCGCTGCGCAGCCTGGTGCAGGCCTCGCAGCTGCTGGCCCGCGCCGAAATCGCCCTGCCCGCCGGCAGCCTGATCATGGCCGGCGCCGCCACCGCCGCCGAAGCCCTGACCCCGGGCGCCCACGTCAGCGTGGAGATCGCCGGCTACGGCGAATGCGGCTTCACCTGCAGCGCCGCCCGCGCGCCCCAACAAGGAACCCGAGCATGAGTGACAACCGCTCCACAGTCGTGGCCGGCAAGGCCACCCCACGCGGGCGCTTCCCGCACATCAAGCGCGCCGGCGACTTCCTCTACGTCTCCGGCACCAGCTCGCGGCGCCCGGACAACAGCTTCGAAGGCGTGGAGGTGGACGCCATGGGCACCACCAACCTGGACATCCGCGCCCAGACCCGCGCGGTGATCGAAAACATCCGCGACATCCTCGCCAGTGAGCACGCCACCTTGCAGAACCTGGTGGAGATCAGCACCTTCCTGGTCGACATGAACGACTTCGGCCCTTACAACCAGGTCTACGCCGAGTACTTCGACGAGAGCGGCCCGACCCGCACCACCGTCGCCGTGCACCAGTTGCCGCACCCGCACCTGCGCATCGAAATCAAGGCCGTGGCCTACGCCCCGCTCAATCGCTGAGAACAACAAGATGGACAAACACCACTTCAGCCCGCCGCTCAACTTCAACCGCTGGATCGAGGAGCACGCGCACCTGCTCAAACCGCCCGTGGGCAACCAGCAGGTGTGGCAGGACGCCGACTTCATGGTCACCGTGGTCGGTGGCCCGAACCAGCGCACCGACTTCCACGACGACCCGGTGGAGGAGTTCTTCTACCAGTTCAAGGGCAACGCCTACCTGAACATCTGGGACCGTGGCCGCTACGAGCGCATCGACCTGCGCGAGGGCGACATCTACCTGATGGCGCCCCATGTCATCCACTCCCCGCAACGCCCCGAGCCCGGCAGCCTGTGCCTGGTGATCGAGCGCCAGCGCCCCGCCGGCCTGTTCGATGCCCTGCAGTGGAGCTGCGCCCATTGCGGCACGGTGATCAAGCGCTACGAGATGCAGCTGCAGAGCATCGTCAACGACCTGCCCCCGGTGTACGAGCAGTTCTACGCCACCCGCGACGCCGAGCGCCGTTGCAGCGAATGCGGCGAGATCCACCCCGGCCGTGACTGGCAGACCTGGCACCGGACCCTGGAGGCGGCAGCCCAAGCATGAAAATCGATATCCACTCGCACTTCTTCCCCACCATCACCCGGGAGGAAGCCGCACGGCTCAACCCCGAGCGCGCGCCCTGGCTGCACAGCGATGGCCGCAGCGGCCAGATCATGGTCGGCGACAAGCCCTTCCGTCCGGTGCACGACGTGCTCTGGGACCCGGTCCGGCGCATCGAGCACCTCGACGAGCAGGGCCTGGACATCCAGATCATGTGCGCCACCCCGGTGATGTTCGCCTACGACGCGCCCATCGAACGCGCCCTGCCCTGGGCCCAGCTGATGAACGACCGCGCCCTGGAGATGACCGCCCGCGCCCCGGACCGCCTCAAGGTGCTGGCCCAGGTGCCCCTGCAGGACATAGACGCCGCCTGCCGCGAGGCCAGCCGCGCCAAGGCCGCCGGCCACGTCGGCGTGCAGATCGGCAACCACGTGGGCAACCACGACCTGGACCACGACAACCTGGTGACCTTCCTCAGCCACTGCGCCAACGACGGCATCCCGGTGCTGGTGCACCCCTGGGACATGATGGGCGGCGAGCGCATGCGCAAATGGATGCTGCCCTGGCTGGTGGCGATGCCGGCGGAAACCCAGCTGGGCATCCTCTCGCTGATCCTCTCCGGTGCCTTCGAGCGCATCCCCGAGTCGCTGCGCATCTGCTTCGCCCATGGCGGCGGCGGTTTCGCCTTCCTCCTCGGCCGCGTCGACAACGCCTGGCGCCACCGCGACATCGTCCGCGAGGACTGCCCGCAACTGCCCTCGAGCTACGTGAAGCGCTTCTTCGTCGACTCCGCCGTGTTCGACCCCCGCGCCCTGCAGTTGCTGGTGGACGTGATGGGCCCGGACCGGGTGATGCTCGGCTCCGACTCGCCCTTCCCCCTGGGCGAACAGCGCATCGGCTCCGGCGTGCTCGAACACCCGCGCCTGGACGATGCCGACAAGGCGCGCATCTGCGCCGGCAACGCCCGGGAGTTCTTCGGCATCTGATCCACCCCTTCATCACGCCTCCTTCTCAGGCCCTGGCCCGCACTGTCGGACCGGGGCTTTTTTGTGAGCGTGGTTTCCGTAGGGCGGGTGAAACCCGCGAGGGCCTGCACCACAATGTCGGGTTGCACCCGACCTACCGGCCGCACGGCCCCTGTAGCGTCGAATTCATTGGCCAAGCAGGCCGCAGGGCTGCCATCACGGTGCTCCCAGCAGCATCGTTTGGTGGATGAAAAGAGCGTCATCCACCCTACATCCCGGTCAACTCCGAGGCTGGGTTGAGCGCCGCGAAACCCATCACCGCCATGCCCCAACTCCGGCCCGTCGGCCMGGCCTCGCGTAGGGTGGATGACGCTTCACCCATCCACCAATCGGCGTGACCGGCGCGCACCGGACGTGCCCCATGCRCCGCCYACGTCGGGTTGCACCCGACCTACCGGMCACGCGGTCCCNGTAGGGGCGAATTCATTCGCCAAGCAGRCCGCAGGGCTGCCAACGCARTGTGCTTTCCNGGCGACAYCGYYTGGTGGATGAAAAGAGCGTCATCCACCCTACATCCCGGTCAACCCCGAGGATGGGTTGAGCGCCGCGAAACCCATCACCGCCGAATCACGGGCAATAAAAAACCCGCGGCAGCGTCCTGTCGCGGGTGGGAGTGTGGCGGGATGGGGCTAGAACTTGAAGCGCACGCCGAGCTGCATGCCTTCGGGGTTTTCGTCGGAAAGCGGGCTTTCCAGGTTCCAGCTGATGGGGTAACGCACATCCGAATCACGTTTGTGGTGGATGTAGGCGTAGACGCCGTAGAGGTCGATGTTCTCGTCGTAGTTGTAGATGTAGCCGAGGTTGATGCCGGCGGCGTCGCTGAGGGCTTCGTCCTTGCGGTCGTCCTTGTAGATCAGGCTGACGGCGACGTTGTGCTTGTTGCCGAAGTTGTGCCGCAGGCCCAGCTGCAGGTCGCTGCCGTTGGATTCGAAATCCACCCAGGGCGCATAGGCGTAGTAGCCGGTGTAGCGGTGGTAGACGGCGGTCAGGTCGGTCTTGCCCATGCTGTACACCGCCGTCAGGTAGAGGTCGGTGGCGTACTCCATGGTGTCCTTGTCCCAGAGGTTGCGCTGGTACTTGCGGTCCAGGGCGCCGGAGAAGTACCAGGGGCTGTCGGCCCAGTAGTCCAGCGCCACGCTGTAGACGCGGCCGTCGCGGCTGCCGTCCTTCTCGCCCTGGGTGGCCATGCCGCGGAACTCGAAGCCCTCGATGCGCGGGCTGATGTACATCAGCGAGCGGTCTTCACGCCAGGGCGCATAGAACACGCTGACGTTGTTGATCAGGCTGTATTCGTTGCCGAACAGCGGGTCGGCGTAGCCGTAGGCGTTGGCCGAGGGCGTGTCCTGGCGCCCGGCACTGAGGGTGCCCCAGCGCTTGGAAATGATCTGGGCATAGGCTTCGCGCTTGCCCATATCGTCATCGGAATGGGGGTTGTACATCGCCTCGTAGACGCCCTTCACCGAGAGGTCGTCGGTGAGCGCCTGGTCCGCCTTGAACTGGATGCGGTTGGCGCTGAGACCGGCACCGGTGACCCGCTCCACGGTGTCCCCCCCTGACGTGGCCACCTCGTAGGTGACGTCGATGATCCCGGATATCTCGATTCCCGCGAAGGCGTGCCCGCTCACAAGCGGAAGTGCGAGTAGAAGTTTGCGCATGGGTTGCTCCGATCGAACAGGGTGAGCACGCGGCGGCCATCTCCCCGCCGCCGCGCGCTCTATTTTTCTTATTGGGTTTTGTTGTTATGGAGCCGCAGGGTCAGTCCCGGGACGGCCAGGGCTTCTTCGGTGCATCGAAGCTCGGCGTGCCCAGCAACGGCGTCGACAGTGCGTAGAAGCCGTGGTTGGTGAAGACCCAGATCAGGTTGCGGTCGTACTCGGTGTAGGCGCTGTGGGTCAGGTTGCCGACGGCGTAGCTGGCCACGTTCTTGGTGTCGAAGGGCGGCACGAAGTAGGCGCCGATGGTGGGCTTGGCCGGGTCACGCACGTCGAACACCTGCACGCCGGCGTTGTAGAAGGCGTACGGCAGGATGCCCTCGCGGGAGACGCCGGGTTGGGTGTAGTAGCCGGTGCGCTTGGGCCCGAAGCTGCCCTTGCGCTGGCAGAAGTCGGTGAAGGCGGCATCGGCCGGCGGCGTCGGGCGCGGCAGCACGTGCTGGATGGCGGGCTTGGCCGGGTTGCTCACGTCCACCGCGTAGATGTCCTTGTAGGCCTCGTAGCAGTCCTCGGACAGCGGGTAGCCGCTGAAGTACACCAGCCCGGTCTTCTCCACCTGGGAGACGTCGATGTTGTCGCCTTCGGTGCCGGCCACGCTGACCGGGAAGTCCACGTGCCCCACCACCTTCATCGCCTTCGAATCGGTGATATCGACCACGTACAGGCCCATGCCGCCCATGGCCGCGTAGCCGTACTTGCCGCCCTGCTCCACCGGTTTGGGGATGAACAGCGACATGCGCGCGCCCATCCAGGAGGCGCGGTTGCCGGCGCGCGGGTTGGCCTTGAACACGGCTTCGTGCTCGGGGTCGCCGACGATCTGGCCGGGCACGGTGAGCACGTCCAGCAGCTTGGGATCGGCCGGGTTTGACATGTCCCAGGACTGGTAGCCGGCGTTGTACAGGTCGTTGGGGTATTCGGTGAGGGCGTACTTGTCGCTGGGCGCGGCGGCCACGTACATCACATCGCCGCCGAAGTAGGCCGGGATGTCACGCACGCCGGAGCCTTCCTGCTCGCCGATGGGCGCGTTGGGGTGCTCGATGTCGGTGGTACGGGTGGCGATCAGCTTCCAGTCCGCCGGCAGCGGGCCGTTCATCTCGTAGACCTTGAAGCCCTTGAGGTGCTTGGACTTGCGGATGGCCTCGACCTTGTCCGGCTCGCGGTACTTGTCTTCCAGCACGCCGAAGCGACGCACCTCGAAGGACTGCACCATGATGTTCTTGCCCAGCTTCTTGTTCCACTGGATGGAGGCCGCGCCGAACATGTCGTCCGCCGGGTAGGGGTTCTGCTCCTCGCCCGGGCCGTTCGGGCCCCAGGTCTCGCCACGGGTGAGCAGCAGCTTCACGTCCTTGGGATGGGTGATGTCGAAGATCTTCAGGCTGCGGCGCACGTACTGGTACAGGTAACGCTTGCCGTCGAAGTCGACGATGTTCTGCCAGGTGTGGAAGGGCTCGACCACGATGGGGTAGTAGGCCTCGACCTTCATGTTCTTGATGTAGGTCTTGCTGTCCCAGTAGTCGAGCTGGCCAGCGAAGGGCTGGCCGCCGTGGGAGAAGGGCGTGGCCGCCGGGTGGGTGAAGACGCCGGTCTTCTTGTCCAGGCCGTAGCTGCCCGGCGCCGGTTCCGGCGGGGTCCTGTCCGGCGAGAGCTCGGTCTGCCGCTTCACGAAGGGGTCGACGATGTTGATCGGGCCGTGTTCCTCGGCGCGGGCATAACCGCCCAGCAACATGCCGAGGATCACGGATGCCGCGACGCCGGTCTGGATGAACGGAACGCGAGCCTTGGAAGGGAGCAGCCTTGTTTTCATTATTCACTCCGTCAGTTGTGCCCGATTGGGCAGTGCTTGCCATTGCAGAAATCGGTGTGGGTGAAGCCCCCGGCCAGGCGTGCTGGCCGGTCAGAACAGGTCGATGGGGTAGTCGGTGATCAGGCGGAAGTCGTCGAGGTCGCCCGAGCCCTGGTCGCGGTCGGCGCGGTGCCAGGCCTGGCGGGCGCGCAGGCTCAGGCCCTTGGCCGGCCCGGCCTGCACCACGTAGCGCAGTTCCAGGTTGGTTTCGCGGTGCTCGCCATCGGCGCCGTAGCGCCCGGCGTAGGGGCTGCCAGCGGGAATCTGGCTGCCGTCGATGCCCCAGCCGCGCACGTGGCGGGCCATCAGCGACAGGCCGGGCACGCCGTAGCGCTCCAGCGCCAGGTCGTAGCGCAGCTGCCAGGAGCGCTCATTGGGGCCGTTGAAGTCGGCGAACTGGGCGGCGTTGGGCAGGTAGATGGAGGCGCCCTGGTCCCGCCCGTTGCGGCCATTGCGGTCGTTGTCGCCCACACCCAGGTAGTCGAACGGCGTATCACCGCCCACCCGTTGCAGCCCCAGCAGCCAGCGGTGCGCGCCGCTGCGCAGCCAGGTGGCGGCGCCCAGGGTGGTGTTGTCGATCTCGCCGGCCCGCGCCTGGCCACTGTCGGTGGTGCGGTAGAGGGTCAGCGTCAGGCCCAGCTCGCGGTCACCGGGCAGTGCGTGGCGGCCGTCGAGGCTGGCGTAGTACTGGTCCCAGATGTCCTTGAAGCGCGCGCCATAGAGGCTCACGTCCAGGCCGGGGGCGACCCGGTAGCGGCCACCCAGGTAATCGGCGCGCGGGGTGGTGACGCCCGCCATCACCGCCCAGAGGTCGCCGTCGCCGTTGGTGGTCACCGGGCTGGTGGACGAGGTGAAATGCCCGGCCTGCAGGTCGAGCCCGTCGATCTCCTGGCTGACCAGGGCAATGCCGGTGGCGGTCTGCGGCACGATGCGGAAGTGGCTGACGCCGAACACCGGGGTGTCGGGGCGCTGCTCGCCGAGCTTGAGCACACTGCGCGAGTAACGCAGCTTGAGGGCGGCGCCGGTCTTGGCGTACTCGTCGGCGGGCTGGCCGTCGTCGTGCACCGGGAGGTTGCCGGTGCCGGTCTTGTTGGCCGGGGCATCGAGCTTCAGCCCGAGGTAGGCGAAGCCGTCGAGGCCGACACCGACGGTGCCTTCGGTGAAGCCGGAGGCGTACTGGGCGACGAAGCCCTGGGTCCAGTCGCGGGCGTCGCGGCGGCCGTTCTCCTTGCTGCGGTTGAAGTAGGAGTTGCGCAGCAACAGGGTCGCCTGGCTGCCGGCAACGAAGCCCGGCGCCGGCTCGTTCGCCGCAAGGGCGAGCGGGCAGGCACAGGCGGCCAGCAGGAATGCCGGGAGGGTTCTGCGCAACATGGTTCGAGCCTCGTGAATTCTTGTTGTTCTTCGCGGCACGCCCTATCCCGGGGCGCGCGCAGGCACCGGCCCACGGCGGGTGGGCGCTGTTGCCATCAGGGGGTGCGGGCCGTCCCTGGCCCGGGGATCAACGCTGGATCGGCAGCGGCTTGGGCGCGTCGCCTTCGAGCGGCGCCCGTTGCCGGAAGCGCAGGGCGTAGATCAGCAGGATCACCGCGAGGAACGGCAGGCCGCACAGCAGGGTGGGTGCGAACTCCTCGGTGAACAGCGTGGTGACCATCAGCGCCAGCATCAGCAGCAGGCCGGCGAGGCTGGTCCAGGGGTAGCCCCAGAGCTTGAACGCCAGGGGCTGGCCGCCCTGGCGGCGACGGAAGAACAGGTGGGTGAGGAAGATGCCCGCCCAGGTGAACATCGCGCCGAACATGGCGATCGACATCATCAGGGTGAAGGCCTTCTCCGGGTACGCCAGGTACAGAAGGGTGGCCAGGGCGATGCCAACCGAAGACAGCAGCAGCGCCGGCAGCGGTACGCCCTTGCCGCTCAGGGTGCCGAACACCTTGGGCGCCTGGCCGGCCCGGGACAGGCTGAACATCAGGCGGGTGGTGATGTACAGCTGGCTGTTCATCGCCGACAGCGCCGCGATCAGGATCACCGCGTTGAACACCGCGCCCGCATAGGGCACACCGGTGGCTTCCATCACCGTGACGAAGGGGCTCTGGCCGCCGTTGTTCTGGCCCCAAGGCACGATGGCCAGGACCAGGGCGATGGTCAGCAGGTAGAACACCACCAGGCGTACCACGGTGATGCGGAAGGCACGGGTCACCGCGCTTTGCGGGTCCTTCGCCTCACCGGCGGCGACAGCGATCATCTCGATGCTGAGGTAGCTGAAGAAGGCCACGATCACCGCCACCCAGGTGCCCCACAAGCCGTTGGGGAAGAAGCCCCGGTCGTTGCTGTAGTTGGCGAAGCCGATGGCGGAATCCGCCGGCGCGCCGTAGACCACCCAGGCGCCGAGCAGGATGAACACCACGATGGCGCACAGCTTGAGCAGCGAGAACACGTACTCGATGGCGCCGAACACCTTGACGCTGAAGGCGTTGGCCAGGATCAGCGCCACCGAGAAGGCCACCATCCAGTAGCCGCCCGGCACCTCGGGGTACCAGTACTTCATGTACATGGCCGCAGCGGTGATCTCGGTGCCCACCGCAAACACGATGGACGACCAGTAGGCGTAGCGGATGGCGAAGCCGAAGCCGGGTGACACGTAGAACTCGGCGAAGGAACCGAACGAGCCCGAGGTCGGGTGGCGCACGGTCATTTCCGCCAGGCAGCCCATCAGCAGCAGGGCGATCAGCGCGCCGATGCCGTAGCTGACCAGCACGCTGGGCCCGGCGAAGCCGATGGCGAAACCACTGCCGAGGAACAGGCCGGTGCCGATGGCGCCACCGATGGCGATCATCGACAGCTGCCCGCTGGTGAGGCTCTGCTTGAGGCCTTTTTCCCGGTCTACCAATTGTTCGAATGAGCTTGTTGTTTTTGTCATCGCATTCTTGCTCCAGGGTTTGGCGGGGGGCTCAGGTCACCGATTTACGGGCCAGGAACTCCGGGCGGTCCCATTCTTTTCGTTCGAGGATTTCACGCAGTGCCGCCACGCATTCCCAGACGTCCTGGTAGCGCGTGTAGAGGGGGGTGAAGCCGAAGCGCAGGATGTCCGGCGCGCGGAAGTCGCCGACGATGCCGCGGGCGATCAGCGCCTGCATCACCGGGTAGGCGTCGGCGTGGGCCAGGGACACCTGGCTGCCGCGCTGCTCGGCGTCGCGCGGGGTGCGCAACTCGATGCCCAGGCCTTGCAGCTCCTGGTCGCAGAGCTGGATGAACAGGTCGCACAGGGCCACGCTCTTGGTGCGCAGGGCCTGCATGTCGACGTCTTCGAACACCTCCAGCGCCGCCTCCAGGGCCAGCACGCCGAGCTGCGGGGCGGTGCCCACCAGCATGCGGTCGATGGTGGCGTGGGGCGCGTAGTCGTGGCTGAAGTCGAAGGGCTTGGCGTGCCCGTGCCAGCCGGTCAGCGGCTGGCGCACCTGGGCGATATGGCGCTCGGCGACGAACACGAAGGCCGGCGCGCCGGGGCCGCCATTGAGGTACTTGTAGCCGCAGCCCACGGCGAAGTCGGCGTTGGCGCCGTTCAGCTCGATGGGCATGGCGCCGGCGGAGTGGCACAGGTCCCACACCACCAGGGCGCCGACTTCATGGGCGCGGGCGGTGATGGCGGCCATGTCGTAGCGGCGGCCGGATTTGAAGTTCACGTGGGTCAGGGACAGGATCGCCACGCTCTCGTCGAGGGCGTCGAGCACCGCGTCCGGCTCCACGCAGCGCAGCTCGCAGCCGGTCAGCTCGGCCACGCCATCGGCGATGTAGACGTCGGTGGGGAAGTTGCCGCGCTCGGCCAGGATCACCTTGCGCGAGGGCTGCATGCGGGTGGCGGCGACCAGCACCTTGAACAGGTTGATGGAGGTGGAGTCGGCCACTATCACTTCGTGGGCCTGGGCGCCGATCAGGCGGGCGATCTTGCCGCCGGTGCGCTGCGGGGCCGGGTACCAGTCGGCGTCGTTCCAGGAGCGGATCAGGCCATGGGCCCATTCCTTGCGCATCACCCTGTCGATGCGCGCCGGGACGTGGGCCGGCATCGCGCCGAGGGAGTTGCCGTCGAGGTAGATCTCGTTGGGCGGCAGGTCGAAACGGGCGCGGAATTGACCCATTCCGTCCTCGTTGTCGAGGCGCACGAAATCATCGCGGGTGAGAGGGGCGCTGCTGGACATGGCGATTCCTTGACTGCTTTGTTCTTATCGGTTGCACAGGTTCCCGGCTCGGGTCCGGGGCACCTGTTCGCATTAGGGTGAGCGGATGCTACCCCTCAGTCGCCATTACCTGAAAATAGAAATGCCCGAAGCAACTATTCCGAGCCGTTATAGCCAGTCGCGGCGACTGTGCCGGCGGTAAACACCGCCCACTGCACCTGTTCAACGCCCGCCCGGGCAGATAGCGTTACAGCAGTCGCCTCACTGCCCTGGGGAACTCATGGATTCGGAGTCGCTGCACATCCTGCTGGTGGTCACGGCCGCCGTCGGGGTCCACCTCGCCGTGCGCTGGTACCTCATCCACGGGCTCGCGCCCGACGAGGAGCCCGACGACAAGGACGACTGGCTGGCCTGACGCCGCCGTCTGCACCGCCTTTTACCCCGGCAACTGGCGCTGTTTTCCAGGACCGTGCACCTTTCATAGTGACGCTCCCTCGACTCGTCACTCGGAAAGCGTCGCCATGCTGCGCGGGATGTTCCTGCTGTTGTCGTTCCTGCTCCTGGGCTCGGCCCTCAACCACTTCCTCCTCCCGCTGCTGCCGGGGCCGGTGCTCGGCCTGCTCCTGCTGCTGGCTTTTCTCGTGCTACGCGGCGGGGTGCCGGCGACGCTGGGGGATGCCAGCGGCCAGTTGCTGAAATACCTGCCCCTGCTGCTGGTGCCGCCGGCGGTGGGGATCATGCTGCACGTGGAAACCATCGGCCGGGACTTCTGGGCCATCGCCGCCGCGCTGCTGGGCTCCCTTCTGGTGGGCATCCCGCTCACCGGCTGGCTGATGCAGGTGCTGATCCGCCGCAGCCGCCCGGAGCACCGCCCATGAGCGCCCCGCTGCTGCCCGGCGTCAGCGACCACCCGCTGTTCCACCTCGCCCTGACCCTGGGCGCCTACCAGCTGGCGCTGCTGCTGTTCGAGAAGACCCGCTCGGTGCTGGCGCAACCGGTGCTGGTGGGCACCCTGCTGGTGGTCGCCGCCCTGCTCGCCTGCGGCATCGACTACGCCACCTACCGCAGCGCCTCGAGCATGCTCTGGCTGCTGCTGGGCCCGGCCACCGTCGCCCTGGCGGTGCCGCTGTACCTGAACCTGCCACGCATCCGCCAGCTGTTCTGGCCGGTGCTCATCGCCCTGGCCGTGGGCGGCACGGTGACCCTGGCGCTCACCCTGCTGCTGGCCCACCTGCTGGGTGCCGGCCACCCCATGCTGATGACCCTGGCACCGAAATCGGTGACCTCGCCCATCGCCATATTGGTGGCCGAGCAACTGGGCGGCAGCGCCTCGCTGGCGGCGGTGTTCGTGATGATCACCGGCGTGCTCGGCGCCGCCCTCGGCCCGGCCCTGTTGCGCATGGCACGGGTCACCCACCCCGCCGCGCGCGGCCTCGCCCTGGGCCTCACCGCCCACGCCGTCGGCACCGCCCAGGCGCTGCAGGAAAACAGCGAGACCGGCGCCTTCGCCGCCCTGGCCATGAGCCTGGCAGGCGTGGCGACGGCGGTGCTGTTGCCGGTGATGCTGGGGTGAGGTGCCGGGCAGTGGCTTGCAAAGCGTGACCCAATGGATCACGATTCTTCGCCATGATCAGGAGCTTCAGGCACAAGGGATTACGTCTCTTCTACGAGACGGGCTCGACGAAGGGCATCATCGCGGAGCACGCCAAGCGTCTGTCCCGCGCCCTGTTGATGCTGGAAAACGCCCACGGGCCGGCCGACTTGAATATCCCGGGCTGGCGTTTGCACCCGCTGAAAGGCGACCTGGAGTCCTGGTGGTCGATCAGCATCAGCGGCAACTGGCGCGTGATCTTCCGTTTCATCGACAACGACGTCGAACTGCTCGATTACCTGGACTACCACTGAGGAGGCCGACATGACCCAGCACAACCCTCCCCACCCGGGCGAAATCCTCCTCGAGGATGTGCTGCCCACGCTGGGCATCAGCATCGCGGAGATGGCTCGGCGCCTGAGCATCGCCCGCGAAACCCTGTCGCGGATCATGCACGGCCACGCGCCGATCAGCCCGGACCTGGCGGTACGGCTCGAACGCGCCGGCATCAGCACCGCGCGCATGTGGCTGGCCATGCAGGGCAGCTACGACCTCTGGCAGGCCGAACAACGCGAGCAGCCACCCATCGAGCGCTTCGCCGAAATCGCCTGAGCACGACAAGGCCGGCAGGGTTGAACCCCACCGGCCTGGATCACTGGACGTGAAGAGCGACGCGCCGGATCAGTTCGGCGTGGCGATCATCTGCTGCTTGCGCGCCGAGTCCTTCTGCTGGCGGTAGGCCTTGGCAGCGACCGGAATGGGGCCGCTCTTGCCGGTTTCCACCCAGCGGCGCATGCGCGTGGCGTCGGCGAAGTGGGTGTACTTGCCGAAGGCGTCTAGCAGCACCATGGCCACCTGCTGGTTGCCCATGCGGGTGCGCATCACCAGGCAGTGGCCGGCCTCGTCGGTGAAGCCGGTCTTGGTCAGCTCGATGTTCCAGTCAGCCTTGCGGGTGAGGTGGTTGGTGTTGCTGAAGCCCAGGCTGTAGCGCGGCTTGACGAAGGTGATGGTCTTTTCCTTGGTGGTGCTGAGCTCGCTGAGCAGCGGGTACTTGTTGCTCGCCACCAGCAGCTGCACCAGGTCATGGGCGGTGGAGACGTTGTTCAGCGACAGGCCGGTGGGCTCGACGAAGCGGGTGTGCTTCATGCCCAGGGCACGGGCCTTGGCGTTCATCGCGGCGATGAAGGCCGGGTAGCCGCCCGGGTAGTGGTGGGCCAGGGTCGCGGCGGCGCGGTTCTCGGACGACATCAGCGCCATCAGCAGCATGTCGTGGCGGGTGGCCTGGCTGCCCAGGCGCACGCGCGAGTACACGCCCTTCATTTCCTTGGTCTGGCTGATGTCGATGGCGATGACTTCGCTCATCGACTGCTTGGCTTCGAGCACCACCAGGGCGGTCATCAGCTTGGTGACCGAGGCGATGGGCACCACCAGGTCGGGGTTGTTGGAATAGATGATCTTGTTGGTCTTCAGGTCCAGCAGCATGGCGCTGCCGGAGGCGAGTTGCAGTTGCGCCGGGTCGCGCAGGGGCGCGGGGGTCTGGGCGTTGGCAGGGCTGGCCAGCGCGAGGCTGGTGCAGAGGAACAGGGCCTTGAAGAGCGAGGTTCGGATTTTCACGTGACGGGCTACCAGATACAGATTGGGATGAAGATCGCCGTTGCGAACGGGTCGACATTATAGAGAACAAAAAGCCCGTGGATTCAGCCCCCGTCGGTCGCCAACAGGCTTTTTTTCGCAGCACGTTCGCAGCGGGAGAGCCAAGCGAAGCGGAAGATCGGCGCAGAGGTGCCATCGGGAAAAACCGATCGCGAATGAATGTGCTCCCACGGGAGAGGCGACAATCCACAGGCAGGTTCATGACCGCTGCGTAGGGTGGATGGCGCTTTATTCATCCACCAGCGATGCCCGGCATGACCTCGATTGGTGGACCGATGAAGCGTGGTCCACCCTACGCTGCGGGTACATCCGCGATAGGCCGGCGGCCTGGCATCGCGAATGAATTCGCTCCCACAGAAACAACGACGGATCACTCGCGGCGGTAATACTGCGTGGTGCCCTGCCCCGGTACCCGCTCGATGATCAGGCCGTTGGGGTATTCGGTGGTCTGGCGGATGCCGCCGCGCTGCTGGATATCCTGGGTGCTGTAGTCGGAGCTGCTGCGCGTGGAGTTGATGTCGCTGGGCACGCGCTGCCCGCCGTACACGTCGTAGCGCTGGCTACTTTCGTAGGTGTCGACGCTGCCGCTGGCGCCGGGGCTGACGTAGGTCTTGGGGATGACGCGGATGGTCTGCTGCCCGTTCGGTTCGGCGGCCAGGGCGGGAATAGCGCCGCTCGCCACCAGGGCCAGCAGCGCACAACGGAAGAGCTTCATGGCCGTACCTCGCTGAGGGTTGTGTGCCGATGATACGTCCGTTGGGCAACCGCCCCATGGCCGGGTTCGGCGCATGGGGCGGGTTTCTGATCAGTGGTGGGAAAAGGGCGGTGGTCGGAGCACCGCCCGCCCCGGGCTGAAGCCCGGGCTACGTGGGCAGCACGCCGCGCTGGCGGGAGAGGGTCAGGGCCAGGTCTTCGATCATGTCTTCCTGCCCGCCCACGGTGCCGCGCCGGCCCAGTTCCACCAGCAACTCGCGGGCCTGGACGCCGTACTTCTGCTCGGCGCGCTTGGCGAACAGCAGGAACGAGCTGTACACGCCGGCATAGCCCAGGGTCAGCGCGTCGCGGTCGACGCGGATGGGCTGGTCCATCATCGGCACCACCAGGTCCTCGGCCACGTCCATGATGCGGTAGAGGTCGATGCCGCTGTTCACCCCCATGCGCTCCAGCACCGCGACGAACACCTCCAGCGGCGTGTTGCCCGCCCCGGCGCCGAGCCCGGCCACCGAACCGTCGATGCGTGCCGCGCCGGCCTCGATGGCGGCCAGGGAGTTGGCGATGGCCATGCCCATGTTGTGGTGGCCGTGGAAGCCCACCTCGGTGCCCGCCTCCAGCCCCGCGCGCAGCACGCCGATCTTCTCGCTCACCTCGTCGGGCAGCATGTAGCCGGCCGAGTCGGTGCAATAGATGCAGTTGGCGCCGTAGCTCTCCATCAGCCGCGCCTGCTCCAGCAGTTTCTCGGCGCTGACCATGTGCGCCATCATCAGGAAGCCCACGGTGTCCAGGCCCATCTTCGCGGCCATGCCGATGTGCTGGCCGGAAACGTCCGCCTCGGTGCAGTGGGTGGCCACGCGAATGGTGGAAACGCCGCAGCCGTGGGCCATCTTCAGGTGCTCCACCGTGCCGATGCCCGGCAGCAGCAGGGCGGACACCTTGGCCTGCTTGAGCCTGGGGATCACCGCATCGAAGTACGCCTCGTCCGAATGGGCCGGGAAGCCGTAGTTCAGCGAGCTGCCGCCCAGGCCGTCGCCGTGGGTGATCTCGATCAGCGGCACCCCGGCGGCGTCGAGCCCCGTGGCCACGGCGATCATCTCGTCCAGGCTGATCTGGTGGCGCTTGGCGTGCATGCCGTCGCGCAGGCTCATGTCGTGCAGGCGCACGTGCTTACCTTGCAGGTTCATGGGGTTCTCCAATCAGCGGGCGGGTAGTTTCAGAGCGCCCTTGTGGGCCTCTTCGGCGAACATCTCGGCGGTGCGCAGGCCAGCGGCGGTCATGATGTCCAGGTTGCCGGCGGACTTGGGCAGGAAGTCGCCCAGCCCCTCCACCTCGATGAACACCGAGACCTTGCGCCCATCGAACACCGGGCCGTTGATCAGCTTGTAGCCCGGTACGTAGCGCTGCACCTCGCGCACCATCTCCAGCACCGAGGCGCGGATCGCCGCCTGGTCCGGCTCGCCCTCGGTGAGGCAATGGATGGTGTCGCGCATCATCAGCGGCGGCTCGGCCGGGTTGATGACGATGATCGCCTTGCCGCGCCTGGCGCCGCCGATCTTCTCCACCGCGCCGGCGGTGGTGCGGGTGAATTCATCGATGTTCTGCCGGGTGCCCGGCCCCACCGAACCGGACGACACGGTGGCGACGATCTCGCCGTACTCCACCGGCTGCACCCGCGACACCGCCGCCACCATGGGGATGGTGGCCTGGCCACCGCAGGTGACCATGTTGACGTTCATCGCCAGCGTCGCCGCGTGCTCGCGCAGGTTCACCGGCGGCACGCAGAAGGGGCCGATGGCCGCCGGCGTGAGGTCGACCATGATCACCCCCAGCTCATTGAGCTTGCGGCTGTTCTCCGCGTGCACATAGGCGGAGGTGGCGTCGAAGGCGATGCGGATGTCGTCGTCCAGCACATGCGGCAGCAGGCCGTCGACGCCCTCGGCGGTGGTCTTCAGGCCGAATTCGGCGGCGCGCTTCAAGCCCTCGGAGGTCGGGTCGACGCCCACCATCCACACCGGCTCGATCCATTCCGAGCGGCGCATCTTGATCAGCAGGTCGGTGCCGATATTGCCCGGCCCGATGATGGCCGCCTTGAGTTTCCTGTTCATGTTCGTGCCCCGGTCAGTCGCGGAAGGACACCTGGGCGCTGCCCAGGCCGTCGATGGTCAGTGAGAAGTCGTCGCCGGCGCGGGCCGGCTCCAGCGGCACCAGCGAGCCGGAGAGGATGATCTCGCCCGCCTTGAAGGGAATGCCCAGCGCGCCCAGGGTGTTGGCCAGCCAGGCCACCGCCGTCAGCGGGTTGCCCTGCACCGCCGAGCCCAGGCCCTCGCTGATGCGCGTGCCGTTCTTGAACACCTGCATGCGCAGGTTGGGCAGGTCCAGCTCGCGCGGGTCCACCTGCTCGCGGCCGAGCACGAACACCCCGCAGGAGGCGTTGTCGGCCACCGTGTCCTGGATGCGGATCTTCCAGTCGTAGATGCGCGAGTCGACGATCTCGAAGCAGGGCATCACGTACGCGGTGGCCTCCAGCACGTCCTGCTCGGTGACGCCCGGCCCCTGCAGGTCGTGCTTGAGGCGGAAGGCGATCTCGCCCTCGGCGCGCGGCTGGATCAGGCGGTTGGCGGAGAGGGAAATCTGCGCGCCGTCCTCGAACGCCATGTCGCGGGTGATGAAGCCGAAGTCCGGCTGGTGCACATCGAGCATGCGCTGCACCGCCACCGAGGTGACGCCGATCTTCTTGCCCACCACCACATCCCCCGCCGCCACGCGCCGCTCCATGGCGTAGAGGGACACGCGGTAGGCGTCGTCGAGGGTGATCTCGGGCCAGCGGGTGGTCAGCGGCTCCAGGGTGCGACCGCCGATCAGCGCCTGGTACAGCGCCTCGCCATGCAGGCGATGCAGCACCTCGTTCATGGCCGGCCCTCCGCGAGGAAGTCCAGGCAGGTGCGGTTGAACAGCTCGCGGTGCTCCACCATCACCCAGTGCCCGCACTCGCTGAGCAGCACGAAACGGATGTCGCGGCAGCGCTCCATCAGCGTCTGCGCACCGGATACCGGGCAGAATTTGTCGTTCATGCCCCAGAAACCGAGGATCGGGCAGGCCAGCTCGGCCAGGCGCTCGGTGAGGTTGGGCACCTGCATGCTGCCGAGTACGCAGCGCGGTTGCTGCTGCACCACGGCCACGCGCTCGTTGACGGTTTCATCGGTGATCAGCGCCGGGTCGAACAGCTGCAGGCCCAGCAGGCGGCGCATGCCGGCGGCGTCGTTGAGCTCGCCATTGGCGAAGGCCGCGCCCATCTTCTGGATGCCCTCCATCTGCAGGTAGTACTGCTCCTTTTCCATCAGCCCGCCGGGCGCCATCAGCACCAGGCGGCTAACGCGCTTGGGCTCGTTCAGCGCCAGCTGGATGGCGATGGCCCCGCCCAGGGAGTTGCCCACCAGCACGCAGCGCTGGATATCCAGGGCATCCAGCAGGCCGCTCAGGGCGGCGACGAAGAAGTCCAGGCTGTAGACGGTTTCCGGCTTGTCGGAGGCGCCATAGCCGGGCAGGTCCGGCACGATCGAGCGGTAGCCGGCCTCGGTGAACACCGGGTGGTTCTGCTTGAAGTTGCTGTGGCCGCTGGCCCCCGGGCCGCTGCCGTGGATGAACACCACCGGCTCACCCTCGCCGATGTCCAGGTAGTGCAGTCGCAGGCCATCCGGCAGCGTGACGAAACGCCCTTGCGGTAGCGCGCCCATGGAGCTCTCCTCGGTTGGTTGTCGTAGCCGGATTATTCGGCCCACCCCGCTGGGCAACATCGTCCGAGAGGACTAGCAGCGCCCCGGCACTCCCCCTTCCCACAACAACCTACAGCCACACCGAGATACCACCGGGATGTAGGGTGGATGACGCTCTTTTCATCCACCATCGGAGTCCCACACCGCGACTATCCACATGCCCTGGCACATCGATGTAGGGGCGAATTCATTCGCCAAGCAGACCGCAGGTCTGCCCAACGAACCTCACCGGGGGCGGCTTCGCCACCCTTGGGCGAATGAATTCGCCCCTACAGGTCCATCGCGCACCTAGTCCCCTCGGACGTCGGCAGCGGGGCGGGCAAGCCCTAGCCTGCACGCATCTATAAATGAAGAGGATGCGGCAATGGGCGATGCACTGGATTTCACCGGCAAGGTGGTGCTGGTAACGGGCGGCGGCAAGGGCGTGGGGCGGGGCATCAGCCTGCGCTTTCTGCAGCAGGGCGGCGAGGTGGTGATCTGCGGGCGCCAGGCGCCGGATGAGCTGCCCAGCCACGCAGGGCGCAGCGCCCACTTCATCCCCTGCGATGTGCGCGACATCGAACAATTACAGGCGTTGGTGAACGGCATCGAAGCACGCTTCGGCCGGCTGGACGTGCTGATCAACAACGCCGGCGGCGCGCCCCATGCCGAGGCGGCCACGGCCTCGCCGCGCTTCTCGGAATCCATCCTGCGCCTCAACCTGCTGGCCCCGCTCAACCTCTGCCAGCTGGCCAACGGAGTGATGCAAGGGCAGACCGAAGGCGGCGTCATCATCAACATCTGCAGCGTCAGCGCCACCCGCCCCTCCCCCGGCACCGCCGCCTATGGCGCGGCCAAGGCCGGGCTGCTCAACCTCACCCGCTCCCTGGCGGTGGAATGGGCGCCCAAGGTGCGGGTCAACGCGGTGACCGCCGGGCTCATCCTCACCGAGCAGGCCGAGCTGCATTACGGCGATGCCGCA
The DNA here is from genome assembly GCF_032621735.1 of Pseudomonas sp. zfem005. Classification (NCBI taxonomy): domain Bacteria; kingdom Pseudomonadati; phylum Pseudomonadota; class Gammaproteobacteria; order Pseudomonadales; family Pseudomonadaceae; genus Pseudomonas; species Pseudomonas sp. zfem005. The sequence goes on from NZ_JAVYJE010000009.1 coordinate 277,000, forward strand.
GGCGTCGCGCGGGTGGCGGCGGGCATTCCCCTGCAACGCATGGCCACGCCGGAGGACATAGGCGATGCCTGCCTCTACCTCGCGTCAGCGCTTTCCAGCTACGTGAGCGGCGCGGATATCTGCGTGCATGGCGGCGGGGAGAAACCGGCATTCCTCAGTGCCGCCGGCGTGAATCCGTAGGTGCCAGGCTCCGGAAACACCGTTCCGACTTGAAGCGCCTTGATGGGTTTCGCTGCGCTCTACCCATCCTACGAACGCGTGTCCGTGGCATGGGTCGAGCGGCGTTACGCGAGGTACGAAACCCATCAATCCCGAGCCGCAGACTCCGGGCTCATGACGGGTCCCGGGGCACCAGGTTGGCCTCGCCCCAATAGGCCTTCATGGAGCGGATCAGGCCGTCGTCGTCGAACTCCATCACGTCGATCACCTGGATCGAACAGGGCGCGCCGTTCCAGTCGACGTCGACGCAGAAGGGCACCGCCCCGCTGCCGGCGTGGCTGGCGGACACCGGGCCGGTCTGCCGGGCGCGGGCGTTGGCGCGGCCCAGGCCCTCGCGGTAGAACTGCGCAATGGCCTCGCGCCCACGGTGCAGCGGGCTGCCCACCGGGTCTTCCACCGTGGCCTCGGCTGAATAAAGCGCGACGATGCCGTCGATATCGCAGGCGTCCACCAGTTCGATGTAACGCGCCATGGTCTGCTGGATCTGTTGCGGGCTGATCATAGAAAGCTCCTTAAGCGACTTCGAAGAGAGCGGCGGCCCCCATGCCGCCGCCGATGCACATGCTCACCACCACGTAGCGCACGCCACGGCGCTTACCCTCGATCAGCGCATGGCCGACCATACGCGCACCGGACATGCCGAACGGGTGGCCGATGGCGATGGCGCCGCCGTTGACGTTGAGGCGCTCGTCCGGGATGCCCAGCACATCGCGGCAATGCAGCACCTGGCAGGCGAAGGCCTCGTTCAGCTCCCACAGGCCGATGTGATCTACGCTCAGGCCGTGGCGCTTGAGCAGCTTGGGGATGGCGAACACCGGGCCGATGCCCATCTCGTCGGCGTCGCAGCCGGCCACCGCCAGGCCGCGATACAGGCCCAAAGGCTCCAGGCCACGGCGCGCCGCCTCCTGGGCGCTCATCAGCACCGAGGCCGAGGCGCCGTCGGAGAGCTGCGACGCGTTGCCAGCGGTGATGAAGCGCCCGGGGCCCGTCCACTGGCCGCCCGCCCACACCGGCGCCAGGGCGGCGAGGCTCTCGCGGCTGGTGTCGGCGCGGTTGCACTCGTCGCGGGTCAGCGTCACCGGCTCGTGGCGGCTCTCGCCGCTGGCCTTGTCCACCACCAGGCGCTGTGCGGCCAGGGGTGCCAGCTCGGCGTCGAACAGCCCGGCGGCCTGGGCCCGGGCGGTGCGCAGCTGGCTCTGGTAGGCGTATTCGTCCTGGGCCTCGCGGCTGATGCCGTAGCGCTCGGCGACGATCTCGGCGGTCTCGATCATCGGGATGTAGGCGCGCGGGTCGTGCAACAGCACCGCCTCGGACTGGTTGCGGTAGCTGTTCTTGTGCTTGTTCTGCACCAGGGAGATGGACTCCAGCCCACCGGCCACGGCGATGTCGATCTCGTCGCAGATGATGCCTTTCGCTGCCAGGGCGATGCTCATCAGCCCCGAGGAACACTGGCGCTCCACCGCCATGCCGGCCACGCTCGACGGCAACCCGGCGGCCATGGCGCAGAGCCGCCCGAGGTTATAGGCCTGGGTACCCTGCTGGGCGGCGGCGCCAATGATCACATCGTCCACCTCCCCTGGGGCGATGCCGGCGCGGCGCAACGCCTCGCCCACCACATGCCCGCCCATCGCCGGCGCCTCGGTGTCGTTGAACGCCCCACGGAAGGCCTTGCCGATGGGCGTGCGAGCGGTGGAAACGATTACGGCTTCTTTCATGGATAACTCCGGATTCATCAGTGCCCTGTAGGGGCGAATTCATTCGCCAAGGGCAGCGCAGCTGCCCCATCGCGGTTTGCAGGGCAGGCCTGAGGCCTGCTGGGCGAATGAATTCGCCCCAACAAAAGCGCTCACACGGCCGCGTAATACCGGCTGATGGTGTCCACCACGCAGCCCGGCCGCTCTTCGCCTTCGATCTCCACGCTCACGCGCACGGTGGCCTGCACGCCGCCTTTCACTTCCTCGGCGGCCACCAGTTCGGCGCGGCCGCGCACGCGGCTGCCCACGCGCACCACGTTGGGGAAGCGCACCCTGTCGCAGCCGTAGTTCACGCCCATGGCCACGCCTCGCACCTCCAGCAGTTGCGGCAGGAACAGGTTCACCAGCGCCAGGGTCAGGTAGCCGTGGGCGATGCAGGCGCCGAAGGGGCCGCTGGCCGCACGCACCGGGTCTACGTGGATCCACTGGTGGTCGCCCGTGGCCTCGGCGAAGCCGTCGATGCGCGCCTGGTCGAGGGTGATCCACTCGCTCTCGCCCAGTGGTTCGCCCACCCGCTGCAACAGCACAGTGGGGGTTTCGAAGATGCGGGTCATGCTCAGGCCCTCTGGCTGGAGACCGACAGCACTTCGCCGGTCAGGTAGGAGCTGTAGTCGCTGGCCAGGAACATCATCACGTTGGCCACCTCCCACACCTCGGCGGCGCGGCCGAAGGCCTCGCGGGAGGCGAGCTGGTCCAGCAGCTCCCTGGGGGCCGAGCGCTTGAGAAAGTCGTGCAGGGCGATGCTCGGGCTCACCGCGTTGATGCGGATGCCATGCTCAGCCGCCTCCACCGCCGCGCAGCGGGTCAGCGCCATCACCCCGGCCTTGGCGGCGGCGTAGTGGCTCTGCTCCTTCTGCGCGCGCCAACCGAGCACCGAGGCGTTGTTGACGATCACCCCGCCCTGGCGCTCCATCATCTTCGGCAGCATGGCGCGGGTCATGCGCATGGTGCCGGTGAGGGTCACGTCCAGCACCCGCTGCCATTCCTCATCGCTCATCTCCACCAGCAGGCGCGAGCCGCCGAGGCCGGCGTTGTTGATCAGCACATCCACGCCCGCCAGCTCGCGTTCGGCGGCCTCCACCAGCGCGCGCACCTGGGCTTCGTCGGTGACGTTGCACACCTGCGCGTGCACCTGCTCCAGGCCCGTGGCGGCGCGGATCTTTTCCCGCGCCTCCTGCAGCCGGCCCTCGTGGATGTCGCTGATCATCAGCGCGCGGCAGCCTTCCTCGGCGGCGCGCAGGGCGGCGGAATAACCGATGCCGGCACCGGCGGCGGCGGTGATCAGCACCGAGCGGCCACGCAGCAAACCGTGGCCGGGTACGTAGTTGGGGACGTTCATGCAGTGACCTCTCAGGCGCGCACGCGCGGCTCGCGGGGCATGCCCAGCGCGCGTTCGGCAATGATGTTGCGTTGGATTTCGTTGCTGCCGCCGTAGATGGAATCCGAGCGGCTGAAGAGGAACATCGACTGCAGGCGCCCCAGCTCGTAGGGCGCGCCGTCGAGCAGTTCGGCGTCGGGGCCGAGCACGTCCATGGCCAGCTTGCCCAGCGCCACGTGCCAATCAGCCCAGCACAGCTTGTAGATCATCGCCTCGCGGCGCAGCGAACCGTCCTGGGCACCGGAGAGCATGCGCAGCGAGTTGTAGCGCAGGATGCGCAACCCGCCCCAGGCCTCGGCGATACGCTGGCGCAGCAGCGGGTCGCGGGCCGCCCCGTTGGCGCGGGCGATGCGGATGATCTCTTCCAGCTCGTTGTGGAACAGCATCTGCTGGCCAAGGGTGGACACGCCGCGCTCGAAGCCCAGCAGCGCCATGGCGATCTTCCAGCCATCGCCCGGCGCACCGAGGATATTGGCCCCGTCGGTGAGCGCCTCGTCGAAGAACACCTCGTTGAATTCCGAGGTGCCGGTGAGCTGCTCGATGGGCCGCACCGTCACCTGCGCCTGGCGCATCGGCACCAGCAGGAACGACAGCCCCTGGTGGCCGACGCTGCCCGGCGTGGTGCGGGCGATCACGAAACACCATTCGGACTCGTGGGCGAGCGAGGTCCAGACCTTCTGCCCGCTGATGCGCCACTGGCCGTTCTCCAGCACGGCGCGGGTCTTCACATTGGCCAGGTCCGAGCCCGCGCTGGGCTCCGAATAGCCCTGGCACCAGAACTCGGTGCCGCTGACGATGCCCGGCAACAGGCGGCGCTTCTGCTCCTCGGTGCCGAAGGCGGCGATGGTCGGCCCGGCCAGCCCTTCGCCGATATGGCCCATGCGCCCGGGCCCGCCCGCGCGGGCGTACTCCTCGTGGAAAATCACCTGCTGGCTGATGGAAAGCCCCCGGCCGCCATGCTCCGGCGCCCAACCGACGCAGGTCCAGCGGCCCTCGGCGAGCTTACGTTCCCAGGCTTTGCGCTCCTCGGGGAAGCTGTGCTCGTCCCCCGGCCCGCCGCGAAAGCGCAGCGGCTCGAACTCGCCGCACAGGTTGTCGGCCAGCCAGGTGGCCACCTCCAGGCGGAAGGCTTCGTCCGCCTCGCTGAAACGGATCTTCATGCGATATCTCCCAGGAGGGCGGCGGCGATGCGCTCGCGGTGCCAGGCCGGCGCACCGAACAGGGCCTCGCTGGCCCGGGCGCGCTTGAAATAGAGGTGCGGGTCGTATTCCCAGGTGAAGCCGACGCCGCCATGCAGCTGGATCGACTCCGCCGCACAGTGGAAAAACGCCTCCGAGCAACGCGACTTGGCCAGGGCAGCGGCCAGCGGCAACTCGGCGGCGACCGTCGCATCGCCATTGGCGGCCAGCGCTTCCTCGGCCACGCAGGCGGCGTAATAGGCGGCGGAGCGCGCGCACTCCACCTCCAGCATCATGTCGGCGGCGCGGTGCTTGATGGCCTGGAAGCTGGCAATGGCGCGGCCGAACTGCTGGCGCTCGGCGGTGTAGGCCAGGGTCAGGTCCAGCGCCTGCTGGGCGCCGCCGGTCTGCTCTGCCGCCAGGGCCACGCAGGCCAGCTGCAGCACCTGCTCCAGCAACGCCCCACCCTGCCCCGCCGCCCCCAGGCGCGCATCGGCCGGTACATACACATGCTCGAAATCCACCTGGGCCAGCTTGCGGGTCGGGTCCAGGGTCGGCACCAGGCGGCGGCGGATGCCGGGCGTATCGGCGGGCACGGCGAACAGCTCGACGCCCTCATCGCCCCGAGCGGCCACCACCAGCAGCCCCGCCTCGTGGCCATCCAGCACCTGGCGCAAGCGCCCCTCGATCACAAAGCCCCGCCCCTCAGCGCGCACGTTCGCCTGCACCGCCTCCAGCCCCTCGCGGTTATTGCCCGCATAGGCCAGGGTCGCGGTCAGGCTGCCGTCGGCCAGCTGCGGCAACCAGCGCGCCTTCTGCGCATCACTGCCGCCCAGCAACAACGCCGGCGTGGCCAGGCAGGCCGTGGCGAAAAAGGGTGAGCAGAACAGCCGCCGGCCCATCTGCTCCAGCAGAATCGCCAGCTCGACGAACCCCAGCCCCAACCCGCCGTACTGCTCGGGAATATGAATGGCCGGCCACACCATCTCCGTACACAGGCGCTGCCACAGCGCAGGGTCATACCCCCGCTCGGAGGCCATCGCCGCACGCACGGCGGCGGAGTCGGATACATCCGCGAGAAAGCTCTCGGCGGACTCGCGGATCATCTCCTGCTCATCGCTGAACGCGAATTCCATGGGACTGCCTTGTGGTGATTACTGGGCTGGGCGGCAGTCTGGCGGGTTGTGGGGAAGGAGGAATCGTCCGGATGGACGACGGGGAGTGACATGCGTGTGATGAGGCAGCTGCAACGTGGCAATAGATACTCCCGCACTCACCTTTTGCCGTTCGCACTCCAGTGGGTTGTTCTTATCTCTCGATAGATCAGCCTGGGCTCTCGCTTCTCGGGCATCGTTCGCGCCAGGCTTAAACTCTTTATTTATTTAGAAAGGCTCAATAAATAGGAGTTTCGTAAGGGATGGCGATCCCTGACTTATCTCGCCTCTCTTCCTCGTAATAAATCGCAAGAGACGTATAAACCATTGCATACCGCACCTTTCTCATGAGCCTCAATGTTTGATTTCGCAGCTCCTTATCTGTAATTACAAGAGGGTATCCTTTTAAATTTTCCTTCCCCTCAAGCAAGGCTTGATCAGCAGCTATTTTGAGTTTTATTTTCTTTTGCTCCGCCTTCGGAACTCCACCCTTGAGCACTCTCTCACATTCCTTAATGCGAATTAAAATTTCCGCATACTTTTCGTTTTCACACTGAAGCTCAAAAGCTCTAGTAATCTTATAAAGATCATCAACAACGACCTTAAAGCCACTATGCTCCATTTTGTTCCTTATATCCGCCAGCTTCCCTGCATTTGGATCCATCCAATGATCATGCCCTTCAGCTTCATTATCATTTATTTCCCTGGACAACCAATACAAGGCCAAAAGAAAAGGATTCTCTGAGTCTAAAAATCTGTCCCTAATTACCTTCCCACTCACATACCATACATTGGAAAAATGAACTCTAGCAGTAGAGCCCGGCTCCAAATACTTATAAAGAAGCACAGCCAACTTATCAAAACAAGAATACAGCAACCTAAAGCAAATTTTAATCTGCTCGATATCACGACGATATAGACAATAATCCAGAGAATTTGTCAGAAAAAGGTCATGACTCGCATAATGAGATATCTCTTTTTTGGCGTATTTACTATCAATCGCTTCAAAATAAGTAAATCTAGCGTGCGCATACTGGTGTTTAATCTCAGAGAACCCACCGCTTAACCATAAACTTTCGGCCACACCGACCAAGGGATTAATCGAATAACGCACACTGGGAGTGCTCATCACATCGCGAGCAGCAACCGGGTCGTTAGAAATCTCGTTCAAGTCGTTTATGAAAAGGCGATTCTCTAAACACCACTGCTTATACAAACGCTCTTTCTGCGATTTTCCCACTTGCCCCTGGATGGTAGACAAGTGAGGGAAAGCCTCACAAATTTCTTCAAAATTCTCATCAAAATACTGGATAAAATCTATTAAATGCCTCGCAGCATTCATAGTGGCCAGATGGTCTTTATCGAACAAATTCTCCTTGTGTTCATAAACATATTTCAATATTGGATAAGCTTCTTTCTGAAAGTAAATTCCATGCCCCTCATCATATAGGCCGCGTGAAAACTCAAGAAGAGCCTGCCCCTTACAAAGAAACGCCACTGGGTTGTTGAAAATAGCTATAGCCCTATCATATTCAACCACAGCCTCGAGATACCGCCCCTGCCTACAAAGAGCATTAGCTAAATTTGTATACACTCGACTCCGCAAGTCACTACTAAGCGCAGAGAATCCTGGCTCATATAGGGCTTTCTTGAAAAACTTAACTTGAAGTCCAGATCTCTCACTCCAAGGAGATTTCAATCGATCAGAAAGTGCAGCGTAACCATTTCCAACGACATAGTAATTATGCGCCCGTAATTCAGAGTCACCGTACGACCGACAACCCAACAACTCTATAAATTTTTCAATTTCATCATATTTACGCGCTGCAATTAGCTCATCCATTTTTGCAGCATCTTGATCAACGCAGGTCCGTCCCATGTAAATAATAGCTCCAACGATTGAGAGACTTAGGCCAAGCCTTGAGCTTAACTTGAGAAGGCCAATTTTTGTTTGCCACCAACGATCGTTCTGGCGGACTACTGCCAGGCCCTTGCCCTCAAAGTCTCTCCTCCCTATCCTCCCCGGGCCACGGTCAATCCCGTGGCCGGGTTTGACAGCCTGAAAGCAAGAGGCGCGATTGCGCCTCAACGGTGCATGCGGAAGCGGCGAATGGCTTCTGCAGGCCCTTGCTCGCATGCAGTTTTCAACTGCAACGCTCTATGGCGGATCGCGTGGGGAGACCCTCGTGGTCTGCCGGGTCCTCTTGCCTCGGTCTGTCAACCCCGCGCGATCTGCCACCCTCGATGACAGCGCGGGTGGTGGAGTCTTCCTATCGCAAGAGGAGATTCACCATGAAAAAGGTATTCACCCCCTTCGTTTTCTATCACCACCACCAACGCCTACGCGCCGTGATGATCGACAACCAACCCTGGTTCGTCGCCCATGATTTCGCGCAGTTGATCGGCTTGGCCGATGCCCTCCCTTTGCTCCCGGCCCTGGAGCCGCACGAGCAGCAGACCCTTTCCCTCGGCTACACCGATGACTTCCACGAAGAGGTGGTGGTGATCAGTGATATCGGCGCCTACCGGGCGCTGTTCCAGTTCGGCAAGCCGAAGCACGGTGAGGTGGGTCGCTGGCTGAATGAGGTGCTGGTGCCGACGCTGCACGACTATCACCGCACGCCCGATGCGACCCCCACTCGAGAAACGCTGATCTACGAGGGCCGGCAGTTGGGCGTGGTGCGCTGGCAGGGCGAGCTGTGGGTGGCCTGGCGGGATTTGCCGCTGTTCATGGCCAGCGGCAAGGAGGTATCGGCATGAGCACGGATACGCAGCAGCAACGCCTGCACGACCTGCTGGAGCGCCTGGACTCACGGCTGAACGCGGTGCATATGATCGCGGCGATCATCCAGGACAACGCGGGCCGGCGCGAAGGTACTCCTGGCCCCTTTCTCAACGACGTCCGCGAGGGTGCGTTGATGGATGTGATGGTGGACCTGTGCCGCAGCAACCAGCAGGACTTCTGGCAACTGATGAAGATGGGCGCGCTGCCCCTCTGGACCAGCTGATCCGGGTCTGGCCCCTCTCGGAATAGGGAGGGGCCTTTGGGGCAACGGCGTTGCCCTTGGGCGATTGAAATCGCCCCTACAGACTGAGCGGGAAAACAGGGGAAGCAGCATGCAATTGCCCGCCAATACCTTGTCCGAGGCAGGACTAGAGAGATAGCATCGAGCCATCACTTGCAAGGATGCTCAAAGTGCCCGAATCACTCCGCTTCCTTCTCCTCCTCGCCTTGGCGTTCGCGGCGCTTTCGCAGCCCGCGTACGCCGGCAATACGCCTTGCTCCGGCAGCAAGGGCGGCATCGCCCGGTGCGACGGCGACCTGTTTCTCTGCAATGACGGTTCGATCAGTGGATCGAAGCGCAGTTGCCCCACCTACCTCGGCACCTCACGCACAGCGCCCAATCAGGCAACGCCCTCCCTGCGTCGATTTGCCGACTCGTCCAGTGGATGCGCATGCGGTACCAGTACGTTCTGTACCGGACCGCGTGGCGGGGTTTATTGCCTGACGCCGGGGGGGGAAGAAGAGTTATGTAAGGAAGTGACTTGATGACTGTACCAATGCAGGCATCTAGAAATAGTCATCTTATATGCCCCAACTCAGCCCTTAAATACTCAAGGAATACTTAATGATAAAAGGAAGAGACCTTTCGGACTTAAGTGAAAACGATGATGCAAGCTATATATTTGAATTAATCGTTAGCCACTTCAATGAAAACTATCTTAATGGAAAATCAAGGCACCGAATACAGCAACTATGGCAAAGACCTGATCGCCTGGCCACAGTCGAGCTATACACACTTGGTAAATGTCTAGAAAAATTTTCTGATGAGAACCTAGCTTGGTTGAAAGGGACCATTAAAAGAATCCGAAACGAGCCTGAAAAAGCACATGGCTTTTTTACGGAAATACTATATTACGGTTTTTTTGGGCTTTATAAATCAAAAATTCTGCCAGCACAAAAAAAGCAGCCGGGGTATGACTTTTCCGTTCTTTATCCGAACAATACAAGCCAGTTAATTTCCGTAAAGAATATTGACATTTCGGATTACCACAAACAGACCAACGCTAGATGCGTCCGACTTAGACGACTGTGGATAAACCACCTAAAATCGAAGAGATCTAACCTAGAACTTCATATTTCCAGCACTACCCCTTTAACAGAGAATGACTTTGATACGATTGAAAAAACAATAAAGCACCTAGGTGCCACACCAAGCTCTGCTAATGTCAAAGGAATTCAAATCCATACTCGCCCAATATTCCACAGCGTCTATGATCTAGCCCCAACACACACATCAGATATAGTTTTTGTTCAATGCCCAAGCCCAGACTCTGAAAAAAACAGATATAAAAATCGTCTAAAAGACGCAGTTGCCAATATAAAAAAACACTCAAACCCCGATAACTCCGTATCACGTATAATATTTCTACGCACACATGTAAGCGCAGATTACGAACACATCTCAGAATACGCAAAAAATATAACTGAAGACCCTAACCATGGTATTGACGCAATAATATTCTACCAACCAAGTTATGTCAGAGACCACCTCAACAACTCCCTACTTAACCATCTATTCAAAATAGAAGTCTCACACAAACTCGCGCATCAAATGAATGGAAGCGACTGGTTTAAAGTAACTCCGCCAATTGGCGCGGCATCAGTAAACCAGTCCAACACAATCATTGAGGGAGGTGATTACTCTATAACCCCCAGCGACTTTATCTTTCAAGAGGGGGATATCTATCAGCTTGCCAAGAAAGATGTAGATGGCAGCCTATATAACTACGACATGGGCTCTCCTGCACCTGGCATCAGAAAGCATGCAGTATTTTTCGTAAATGGGGGCTATAGAACTTTTGAGCTCAAATCATCCCCCAAATCAGACAACCTGCTAATCATATAATCCGTCGAAATACATAATAACCCCCCCTAACAACCAGCTACCTCAAGGACTTCAACACACCATGAATTTCGAAGAACCAACATGGAAACGATTTGAAAGTCTTGCACGTAGAATCCTCGAGGAAAATAACTTTCAAATCCAGCTCAACTCTACACGCGGAGATAAGGGCTTCGACTTCCTTGGAAGGCTAACTAATGAAAGCTGGGCAATTGAAGTTAAATATTACAGAACCGCTAGAACTCGTCCATCGCTAATCGAGTCTGCAGCCACAAGAGTCGTCGTGAATGGTTTGAGGAGCAATGTTGAAAAAGGCATGCTGGTTACATCAAGCATATTGACCTCTGAATTTCGACTCGCATTAGAGCAGAAATACAGCATAGTTTTTGTGGACCGAATTGACTTAAGAAATTTGGCATCCACGAACCCTAGCCTTCTGGATGAACTTGATGCACTACTTGAGTTAGATCCGGACTTTATAGTTGATCAACAATCAACAAGATTAGAGCTAAAAAACAGAGACAAGAAGCTTGACGAAAAGCCAACCCCGCAGATTGACTCCACAGGAACTCAGCTTTGCGAAAAGCTCAAATCAATTAAAAAGGGCAAGGCACATTGGGCACTATATGAAGCTATATGCGCGGAAATTTTAATGTACCTATTCCCCAATGACCTTAAAGGCTGGCATAAGCAAAAAAGCACTGATGGCGGGGCAAGCCGCTATGACTTCGTTTGCAGAGTTAGTCCAACCACAGAGTTCTGGAAGTTTTTAGTAGATAACTTAAATAGCCGTTATATCATTTTTGAATTCAAAAATTACTCCTCAAAGATCAAACAAGGACAAATTCTCACGACTGAAAAATATCTTCTCGAGCGCGGACTAAGAAGGGTTGCAATTATTTTCACCAGACTTGGGGCAGATAAAAATGCCATTAGCATGATGCAAGGAGCGATGCGCGAACATGGAAAATTAATTCTATCAATAGATGACAACGAAGTATGCAATATGCTTCAAATGAAAGAAGAGGGAGACGACCCAACAGATCTCTTGTTTAAGCTGGTCGATGATTTTTTACTGTCCCTACCTCGATAAGCCTTTAGCAACTGAGATCTTTGGCATTACTGCATTTATTCTATTTGCAATTAATTCAGCAATACCCACAAAACCAAAAGAAGGTTGGTTTTACATACATAGTAGGGAAGACACTTCAATCAAAAATTTCCCAAAAAGAAAAACGAGAACCACTTAAAATTAAAAAATAAGAATTCAGTGAAAGCTTTTCTAGGTTCTGTACGAAAAGTCGGTACAGGTAGAATCGCCACCATGATTGGCTGGAGGCCCACATGGCAAGGCGCTACGAACTCCCAGATGCGGGCTGGGAGTTGATCAAGGATCTGGTTGCCCCGGAACAGAAGATGGGCCGACCTCGAAGTGATGATCGGCTGGTGCTCAACGGCATCTTTTGGATCCTCTGCTCCGGAGCCGCCTGGCGTGATCTTCCGGAACGTTTCGGCCCGTGGTCGACGGTTTATCAACGGTTCCGTGACTGACGAGACGACGGCACGTTTAACCGAGTACTTGAGCGATTGCACGTCCGGTTGAATCAGGAAGGCCTGATCGACCTGGATACGTGGATGATCGACTCCACCGCGGTGCGTGCAACCCGAGCCTCTTCTGGCGCCGGGAAAAAGGGGGGCCAGAAGAACCGGTAGATCATGCATTGGGACGTAGCCGAGGCGGCCTAACCACCAAGATTCACCTGATCTGCGATGCCAACGGGATACCTCTCCGCTTCATGCTGTCACCCGGGCAGGCCAGCGACATTGGCCATGCTCAGCCACTCTTAGATCAGGTACGTATCCCCGGAAAGTCGGGACGACCTCGTAAGCGCTGCCGTTGGTTACTGGCAGACAAAGGTTACGATGCCGAGCATCTGCGCCAGTACTGCGACCGCTACCGCATGCAGCCGGTGATTCCGCAGCGCGCCATGAAGCGCAAACCCAAGCCAGGACTACCCCGACTGTTTGATCGTCCGAAATACCGGCAGCGGAACATCATCGAGCGGATGTTTGGCTGGCTAAAAGAGAACCGGAGAATTGGCACCCGTTACGACAAGCTCGCCAGGAGTTTTGCCGCAATGGTCACGCTGGCTTGCACGCTGCGATGCCTGCGGCAGTACTTTTCGTACAGAACCTAGATATCAACGTCTTCTATAAGAACTGGTTTAGTTTGAGAGCTTGCAGCCTCTGACAGCTCAGAAGAGCGGTGCCCGCCACCCTGCTCCTGGGATGAAAGACCACCACCACGGATGCGTACAAACCCCATGCTCAGACTGCTCGCCGTACTGGCCGCCACGCTTGCCCTGTCGGGATGCTCGTTTCTGGTCGAAATGATCGTATTCAACAACAGCGATGCGCGCATCCAGGTCTGCAACCTGAACTACATAGTGACGATCTGCGAAATCATCGAGCCGAAGTCATCCCTGAAAATCCTGCTGACCGGCGACAAGCCGGCCCCATCCATCACCTACAGCATCAAGGGATCGGGCGAAGAAAGAACCTACAGGTTCGTATTCGAGCCCTACCCGGCGCAGGCCTCTGAAATCTACTGCCAAGAGTTCCTCATGAAGAGGTGCGATATCCCCCTTCAATACGAACCCGACGGTTTGCTGTATTGGGCGGGAAAGGACCAGGTGCTCCCTGTTGAGCGCTTCCCCGCGCAGCCACCGGGCTTTCCGGTTTCGCCGGATTAAGTAGCGGCTGCGTGTGGGGCAACGGCGTTGCCCCTGGGCGATTGAAATCGCCCCTACAGCTGTATGCCGGGGCGGTCGGTGCGGGTGGGAGGTCCTTCGCGAATGAATTCGCTCCCACGCGGCAGCTCGCTAGCTGCCGTACACCTTCTGCGGTGGGGTGGCGTCGGCCAGCAGGCGGTCGATGACGCCGCCCAATTCTTCGGGGTTGAAGCGCGCGCCCTTGTCGAATTCCGGGCCCTTGCGCCAGCCGTCGGCGATGGAGAGCTTGCCGCCTTCCACTTCGAACAGGTGCCCGGTGACGCCCAGGGAGGCTTCGGAGCCGAGCCACACCACCAGGGGCGCGACGTTCTCGGGGGCGAAGTGGTCGAAGCCGTCTTCGGGCTTTTTCATCACCTCGGCGAACACGGTTTCGGTCATGCCGGTACGTGCGGCCGGGGCCAGGGCGTTGGCGGTGATGCCGTAGCGCGCCAGTTCGGCGGCCTGCACCAGGGTGAGGGAGGCGATGCCGCCCTTGGCGGCGGCGTAGTTGGATTGGCCGATGGAGCCCTGCAGCCCGGCGCCGGAGCTGGTGTTGATGATGCGCGCTTGCAGCCGGGCGCCGCCCTTGGCCTGTTCGCGCCAGTGCTTCACGGCGTGGCTGGCGAGGCAGAAGTGGCCCTTGAGGTGCACGGCCATCACCGCGTCCCAGTCGGCTTCGCCGAGGCTGGCGAACATGCGGTCGCGGCAGATGCCTGCGTTGTTCACCAGCACGTGCAGGTCGCCGTAGGTGTCCAGCACCTGGCGGAGGATGTCGCCGGCGGCGGCGTAGTCGGTGATGTCACCGTTGTTGGCGATGGCCTGGCCGCCCTCGGCGCGTATCTGCGCCACCACCGCTTCGGCGGCGGGCAGGTTGATGTCGTTGACCACCACCTTGGCGCCCTCGGCGGCGAAGGCCAGGGCGTAGGCGCGGCCCAGCCCGCCGCCGGCGCCGGTGATGAGGACGATGCGGTCTTGGCAGATTGGCATTTCAATTCTCCGTCGCTTGATTCATTGGGTACAGCAGGTTCTCCGGGGCACGTTCAACGCGTCGCGAGCGAAGGTCAGGTAAGGCGGCGGGGAGGTCGAAAAGCGGAGTTTACGAAGGTAAATGAGCATTTTCGGCCGCCCCGCCAACGCAGCATCACCGAGCGCAGCAGCGTTGACGCGTCCCGTCAGAGCCGTTCGATGATGGTCACGTTGGCTTGCCCACCGCCTTCGCACATGGTCTGCAGGCCGTAGCGGCCGCCGCTGCGTTCCAGCTCGTGCAGCAGGGTGCACATCAGCCGGGTGCCGGTGGCGCCCAGGGGGTGGCCGAGGGCGATGGCGCCGCCGTTGACGTTGGTGCGCTCGTGGGGGTAGCCGGTTTCCTGCAGCCAGGCCATGGCGACGGAGGCGAAGGCTTCGTTGATTTCCACCCGGTCGATGTCCTCCAGTTGCATGCCGGCGCGCTTGAGGGCGTACGCGGTGGCGGGGATGGGGGCGGTGAGCATCCACACCGGGTCGTCGGCGCGCACGCTGATGTGGTGGATGCGCGCGCGGGGCGTGAGGCCGTAGCGCTTGAGCGCGGCTTCGGAGACCACCAGCAGCGCGCTGGCGCCGTCGCAGGTCTGGCTGGAGACGGCGGCGGTGACGCGGTCGCAGCCGAACAGGAAGTCCAGTTCGGCCATCGTGTCGAGGCTGGTGTGGCGCGGGGTTTCGTCGTGCTCGACGCCGGCCAGGGGGACGATCTCGCGGGCGAAGCGGCCCTGCTCGATGGCGCGCAGGGCGCGGCGGTGGGATTCCAGGGCGTAGGCCTCTAGGGCCTGGCGCGAGAGCTCCCACTTCTCGGCGATCATCTGCGCGGAACGGAACTGGGTCGGCGGTTGCGTGCCGTAGCGCTTCACCCAGCCTGCGGAGCCGGAGAAGGGGTCGCTGAAGCCCAGGGGCTCGGCGGCGATCATGGCCGAGGAGATGGGGATCTGCGTCATGGTCTGCACGCCACCGGCGATGACCACGTCCTGGGTGCCGCTCATCACCGCCTGGGCGGCGAAATGCACGGCCTGCTGGGAGGAGCCGCACTGGCGGTCAATGGTGGTGCCGGGCACGGCCTGGTCGAGGCCGGCGGCCAGCCAGCAGGTGCGGGCGATGTCGCCGGCCAGGGGGCCGATGGTGTCGACGCAGCCAAAGATCACGTCGTCGTAGTCGGCCTCGGGAATGGGGTTGCGCGCCACCAGCTCGCGCAGCACGTGGGCGCCGAGGTCAGCGGCGTGGATGTGGCTCAGGCCGCCCTTACGCCGCCCGGTGGGGGTGCGCAGGGCATCGACTATGTAGGCTTCGGGCATGGCGGGTCTCGCTTGGGATTTTGTAGGTCTTGTGTGGCTAGAAGGTGTTGCCGGCCCCGGGCGTGATGGCGCCCGAGCACAGCGCCTCGCGCACCCGCGCCTTGTGCCAGCCACGGTCGCCCCAGACCTTGTCCAGGGCCCAGGCGCGTTTCATGAACAGCTGCAGGTCGACTTCCCAGGTGTACCCCATGGCGCCGTGGGCCTGGATGGCGTTCTTCGCCGCCAGCAGCGCGGCCTCGGCACAGGCCAGGCGGGCGTGGGAGACCTGGGCGTCCTGCCCCGGCAGGTTGTGGGCGACGGCGTAGGCGGCGCGGTAGAGCGGCGCCTTGGCGAATTCGATCTGCACCGCGACGTTGGCCATGAGGTGCTTCACCGCCTGGAAGGAGCCCACCGGCTTGCCGAACTGCTTGCGCTCGAAGCTGTAGTCCACCGCCAGGTCGACCATGCGCCGGGCCAGGCCCAGGGATTGCGCGGCGGTGCCCAGGGCGCCGCGGTTGCAGGCGCCGGCCCAGAGCGCGCGGCCCTGCTCGCCAGTGGCCACGCAGGTGGCGGCGGAAGGCTGCCAGTGCACGCGGAACAGCTGGCGGCTGGGGTCGACGGACTCGTTACGGGTGAGGTCCACCTGCTCGCGGCGCAGGGCGTGCACCTCGTCGCCATGGGGCAACAGCAGCAGGCCGGCGACGTGGGCATCGGCCACCAGCGGGTTGCCCGGCTGGCCCACGGCGAGGCGCGCCTTGCCTTCGGCGATGCGGGTGAGCCATTCGCCCTGCAGGTCGAGCTGGTCGGCGCCCAGGCCGGCGAGCAGCGGCACGCCCACCAGCATGGTGTCCACCAGCGGTTCGGGCAGGGCCGCGTAGCCGCATTCCTGGGCCAGGAGGATGAAGTCCAGCTCGTTCATGTCCAGGCCGCCGAAGCCTTCCGGCACGGTGACGGCGGTAAGGCCCAGTTCGGTGAGCTGGGCCCAGAGTTCGTCGCTGCGGCCCCCCTCCACCTGCCAGAGTTCGCGGATGCGCTCCGGCGTCACTTCGTTGGTGAGGAAGGCGCGGACGTTTTCCTCGAACAGCTGTTGGTCGTCGCTGAATGTGAAGTCCATGGCGTCCCCGTTATGCGCGCGGCATGCCGAGCATCCGCTCGGCGATGATGTTGCGTTGGATCTCGTTGGTGCCGGCGTAAATGGGCCCGGCCTGGGCGAAGAGGAAGCCGTCCAGCCAGTGGCCGACGTCCCCCGCATCCGGCGCTTCGGGCAGCAGCTCGCCGCGCAGGCCGAGGATCGACAGCGCCGTCTCGTGCATGCGCTGGTCCAGCTCGGACCAGAAGATCTTGTTGGTGGAGGATTCCGGGCCGATTTTGCCGCCCTTCACCAGCCGCGAGGCGGTCATGTAGGTGTTGAGGGTGTAGGCCTCGGCGTCGAGCCAGGCGCGCATCACCGCCTCGCCTATGGCCGGGTCCTGGTCGGCGGCCTCGCGGTTGGCCAGGTACAGCTGCACCAGCCGCCGTGCGGTTTCCTGGAAGCGCGCCGGCGAGCGCAGCATCAGCCCGCGCTCGAACCCGGCGGTGGACATCGCCACGTGCCAGCCCATGCCCTCCCCGCCCAGGACGTTATCCACAGGCACCTTCACATCGTCGAAGAAGATCTCGGCGAAGCCCGGCAGGCCGTTGAGCTGGGCGATGGGGCGGATGGTGATGCCCGGGCTGTCCAGCGGCAGGAGGATGAAGGTGAGGCCGTGGTGGCGGCTGGATTGCGGGTCGCTGCGGAACAGCCCGAACAGCCAGTCGGCCCACACGGCGCGGGTCGACCAGGTCTTCTGGCCGTTGATCACGTAATGCGCGCCCTGGCGCTCGGCGCGGCAGCGAATGGCGGCCATGTCGGAGCCGGCGTTCGGCTCGGACCAGCCCTGGGCCCAGATTTCCTCGCCCGTGGCCATCTTCGGCAGGAAGCGTTCCTGCTGCGCGGCGGTGCCGAATTCCATCAGCGTGGGGCCGAGCAGGAAGATGCCGTTCTGGTTGACCCGGGCCGGGGCGCCGACGCGGTAGTACTCCTCCTCGAAGATCAGCCATTCGATCAGGTCGCAGCCACGCCCGCCCAGGGCCTTGGGCCAGGTGACCATGCCCCAGCGGCCCTCGTTGAGCCGGGCTTCCCAGGCGCGGTGCAGGCGGAAGCCCTCTTCGCAATCGAAGGAGGGCAGCGGCTGGGCGGGCACGTTGGCCGCCAGCCAGGCGCGGGCTTCCTCGCGGAAGGCCTGTTGCGCCGGTGTGTAGGTCAGTTGCATAGGTGTCAGCCCTTGAAGTTGGCGGCGCGCTTGTCGACGAAGGCATCGCGGGATTCCTGGGAATCCAGCGAGCGGTAGGCCTGCAGGGTGAAGCCCTGTTCCCAGCGGTATTTGTCCTCGAGGTTGCCGTCCTCGATGCCGGTGAGGGCTTCCTTGGCCAGGGCGATCATGGCCGGGCTCTTGGCGGCGATCTTGGCGGCGATCTCCAGGGCCGCGTCGCGCAGCCGCTCGCGGGGCACCACGCGCTCCACGGCGCCCAGGCGGTGGGCCTCGGCGGCGTCGATCAGCTCGCCGGTGAAGTACATGTGGCGCACCTTCTGCACCGGGAACAGGCGCTGCAGGTGGGCGCCGCCGCCCATGGCGCCACGGTCCACCTCGGGCACGCCGAAGCGCGCGCACTCGGAGGCGACGAGGATGTCCGCCGCGCCACACAGGCCGATGCCGCCGCCGAGCACGAAGCCGTGCACGGCGATGACCACCGGCTTGGGGTTGCGGTGCACGGCGCGGAAGCTGTCGTAGTTGCCCTTGTTCACCGCGACTATGAGGCTGTCGTCGGCGGCCAGCTCCTTGATGTCGACCCCGGCGCAGAAGCCCCGCCCTTCGGCGCGGATGACGATGACGCGCACCTCGGGCGCCGCGCCCAGGCGCTCCAGCTCGGCGGCGATGGCGGCCCAGCCGCGGCTGTCGAAGGCATTCACCGGCGGGTGGTCGAAGACCATCTCGGCGATGCCGTTGTCGAGACTGACGTGAAACGGTGTGGTCATGGCCTTATCCCCCTCAGGACGCACGGCGGCACAGCTCGGCGAGCCGTTGCTCGGCCTGCTGCACGATGGATTCGATGAGTTCGGCGCAGCCCGGCAGGCCGTCGATGGCGGCGGCGACCTGGCCGGCGGGCAGCACGCCTTCGGCCGGCTGGCCGTCGACCATGGCCTTCTGGATCACCATCGGCGCGTTGGCGGCCATCAGCGTCTGTGCGGCGCTGAGGCCATCGTTGCCGCGCATCTTCAGGGCGCTGGCCAGCAACCCGGCGACGCTGGCACCGCTGTGGCGGCGGTAGGCCAGGGCACTGCGCAGGGCCAGCAGCAGGCGGCCGAGCCCGCCGGAGCGCTCCAGGGCGTCGAGCAGTTCGTTGCGGATCATCCGTTGCGGCATGCCGTCGATGGCGCGGCTGACGATGATCGCCGCCGGGTCGCGCACCTTCAGGTAGCGCTCCAGGGTGGCCGCCGGCACCGGGCTGTCGGCGCTCATCAGGAAGCGCGTGCCCATGGCGATGCCTTCGGCGCCCAGGGCCAGGGCCGAGACCAGGCCGCGCCCGTCCTTGAAGCCACCGGCGGCGACCACCGGCACGTCCACCGCGTCCACCACCTGGCCGAGGAGGATGGCGGTGGGCACCGAGCCGGTGTGGCCACCGCCCTCCCCGCCTTGCACGGTCACCGCGTCGGCGCCCATCTCCACGGCCTTCACCGCGTGCTTGAGGGCGCCCACCGTGGGAATGCAGACCACGCCGGCATCCTTGAGCCGGCCGATCATGGCCTTGCCCGGCGAGCGGCTGTAGCTCACCGCGCGCACGCCGTGGCGCAGCACCAGCTCGACGATCTCGCCGGCGTTGGCCTGGTACATGTGGAAGTTGACGCCGAAGGGCCGGTCGCTGAGGCGCTGGGTCTGCAGGATGGCCTCTTCCATGCGCGCCGGTTCGATGGTCGCCCCGGCGAGGAAGCCGAAGCCGCCGGCATTGCCCGTGGCGGCCACCAGCCTGGGGTCGGCGACCCAGCCCATGGCGGTCTGGATGATCGGGTAGCGGCAACCGAGCAGGTGCGTGAGGCGGGTGTCCAGGGAGATCGCCATCAGGCCTCCGACGGGTTGCGCTGGGATTGCGCCATGGCGCGGGCGTCGTAGCCGCCCAGCTTGTCGCCGCTGACCAGCTCGTTGTGGGCGTGGGCGAAGTGGTGCAGGCCGAACACCATGTCCATGGTGGCGCGCTTGCCCATCAGGTCCTCGGCGTTGTTCACCGCCTGCTTGGTCAGCTGCAGACCCAGGCGCGGCATCTGCGCGATGCGCCGGGCCACGTCCAGGGTCACGTCCAGCAGCACGTCGCGGGGCACCACCTTGTTGACCATGCCCATCTGCCAGGCACGCTCGGCGCCCATGCGCTCGCCGAGGAAAAGGAATTCCTTGGCGATGCGCGGGTTGAGTTCGTGCACATGGGCGAAGTACTCGACGCCGGGAATGCCCATGCGCACCACCGGGTCGGAGAAGAAGGCGTCGTCCGAGGCGATGATCAGGTCGCAGACCCAGGCCAGCATCAGGCCGCCGGCGATGCAGGCGCCCTGGACCATGGCGATGGTGGGCTTGGGCATGTCGCGCCAGCGCCGGCACATGCCCAGGTAGACCTCCTGCTCGCGGGCGTAGAGGAACTCGCCGCCCGGCTTGCCGACGTGGTCGTACCAGAGGCTGGCGCGCTCGAAGCTCTGGTCGACGTCGCGCCCCGGGGTGCCGATGTCGTGCCCGGCGGAGAAGTGCTTGCCGGCCCCGGCGAGGACGATGACCTTTACCGCGTCGTCGTCGCAGGCGCGGCGGAAGGCGGCGTCCAGGGCGTAGGTCATGCGCGAGTTCTGCGCGTTGTGGTACTCGGGGCGCTGCATGGTGACCAGGGCCAGCGGGCCCTGCACCTCGTAGCGCACCACCTGCTCTTCGGCCTGTTCGTGGTTCATGGGCTGCTCCGCCTAGTGGGCCGTGGCCAGGGCGCGCACGCCCGGCGGGTTGTCCTTGAGCTGGCTGGCGCGCAGGTTGTGCGGGTCCAGCTGCTGGATGAGGATCAGTTGTTCGAGGGTCGGCGCCGCCGTGGTGGGGATGCTCCCCGGCACGTGCAGCGGGAAGGAGGTGGCGTCGAGCACCTCGTCGACACTGACGCCGGGGTGCAGCGAGCGGATGCGCATCTGCCGCTCGGGGCCGTGGAAATCCAGCACGCAGAGGTCGGTGACGATCAGGCGGATGTCGATCTCGTCCAGCGACCAGCCCCGCGCCAGGCGCGCCGGGTTGTAGCCCACCGAGGCGACCACATCCACCTCGCCGTCGACGAACACGCGGCGGTTGTGGCTGGCCACCAGGAAGGAGTTGGCGTGGCTGATGGAGTTGCCGGGGAAGCCGCGCACCCCGAGCATCTGCGACTTCGGCCGGGCGTGGTCGCCGATGCAGGAGATGTTGGCCTGGCCGTAGCGGTCGATCTGCACCGGGCCCACCAGGGCGTGGCGGTGGCCGCTCCAGACGTTGTCGAAGATGCGCGAGAAGCCCATCCAGCTGTCGTAGCGAGGCTGGTAGCCGTCACGCGGGCCGAGCGGCACGGGCTCGGCGACCATGAAGGCTTCGGAGTCGGTCATCATCAGCCGGGCGTTGCTGTTGAGCATGGCCAGGGACGCGGCCAGGCGCTGCAGCACGCCGATGCCGGTGGCGAGCACCTCGCCGTCGTCGGCGAAGGCCTCGGCGGCCGCGCAGATCATCAGCTCGGCGAGGCTGTAGGGTTGTTTGGTGGCAGTCATCTCGGCCTCCTCGATGTTCGATTCAAAAAACCGGGAGTGGCAGTTGGCGGATGGCATTGAGCCCGCCGACCCGTGCGAGGTATTCGTCCTCGCCGCAGTTCACGTAGCGCTCCACGTAGTCGAGCCAGCCGTCCGGCTCGCTGGCCGAGGCGTTGTAGGCCTTGAAGTGCGCGGTATCGAAGCCGTACAGCGGCGCGCAGGACGACGGGTGCGCCCCGCCCGGCAGGTGCACCACGGCGCTGGTAAGGTTGCGTTCCCAGAACACCTGGCGGGCGCGCATCGGGTCCTGGTGGAACCAGTCGCTGTCCACCAGTTCGTCGCAGCTGACATAGGCCTTGTCGGCGGCGCGCACGAAGAGGTCATCCATGTAGTGGTCGGGCCCAGCGATCTGGCACACGCCCCGGGCGTCGGCGCGGTCGACATGGACCAGCGCGGCGTCCAGCTTCAGGGCCGGCATGGCGACCCAGTCGCGGCTGTCGTCGTAGGGCGAGGTGACCAGCTTCAACTGCGGGTTGAGGCGCAGCACGTCGGTGCCCAGGCCCACGGCGGTGGGGATGAAGGGCGCGCCCATGGCCGCGGCCTTGAGGCCGAGCAGGAGCATGCCTTCGTCGATCTCGGTCACCTCCACGGCGCCGGCCTGGCGGGCCTTGCGGAAGTAGGGTTCGAGGGGGATGAAGTCCAGCGAGACGAAGGCGTACACCAGCCGCCGCACCTTGCCGGCGGCGCAGAGCATGCCCACGTCGGCGCCGCCATAGGCGACCAGGGTGAGGTCCTTGAGGCCGGAGCGGAGAATCTCGCGCACCAGCGCCATGGGCTTGCGGCGCGGGCCCCAGCCGCCGATGCCGATGGTCATGCCGTCGCGCAGCTGGCCGACCGCGTCGGCTGCCGTCATGCGTTTGTCCATGGGGTGCTCCTTAGCCGCGGCCAACACTGAAGTCGTGGCCCCAGTGGCTGACCACGGTGCTTTCGAAGGGGGTGTGGGCTTCCCAGTCCATGACCTTGCCGCCGCAGCCGTACTCCAGGTCGAAGCCGCCGGGGGTCTGCATGTAGAAGCTGGTCATTCCGTCGTTGACGTGGCGGCCGAGGGTGGCGGAGAGCTTCACCTCATGGGCGAGCATGCGGTCGTGGGCACGGCCGACGTCGTCGAGGCTGTTGACCTCCACCATCAGGTGCACGCAGCCGGAAGGGATCGGGCATTCGAACAGCGCCAGCGAGTGGTGCCGGGCGTTGTTGCAGTGGAGGAAGTGGATGCGTTTCTCAGGCTCGGCCGGGTCGGGGGTGAAGCGCACCTTCATCAGGTCCGACAGGCCGAAGCCCATCACCCGCTCGTAGAAGTCCAGGCAGCGGTCGAAGCTCGGCGCCGGCAGCACCGCGTGGCCCATGCCCAGCGCGCTGGTGACGAAGCCGGAGACGCCGGCGGGCGATGCGAAGGGGGCGAAGTCCTGCAGCGGGCCCCAGAACAGCTCGTGGCGGTTGCCATCCGGGTCGGCGAAGCGCGCCAGCGCCTGCACCTTGCGGGCGGCGGCATCGGCGGCGCTGCCGCGTTGCACGTCCACGTCGGCAGCCTGCAGCTCGGCGATGGCCTGCTCGAACTGCGCCTTGCCGGCCACTTCCCAACCGCAGGCGCCGTAGCCATCACGGTCGGCGCGCTCCACCAGGATGCGGTAGGCGCGCTCGTCCATCTTCAGGAACAGCCGCTCGGCCGTGGCCTCCACCATCATGCCCAGCACGTCGGTGGCATAGCGGTGCCAGCGTTGCAGGTCTGTCGAGGCTACGGTGACGTACCCCAGGCCACGGATGTCCATGCGCTTCTCCTCATCGTCGTTGTCGCCGCACACGGGGCGCGGGCTCTATGGGACCGATTAAATCGGCTGCACCGGGAGGGGGCATCGTCCGATGGGACTAGCGCGAAAGGCGCATGGGGCGGGGGTTGTGGAGGCGCGTCTGTAGGATGGGTAGAGCTCCGCGAAACCCATCATGGCGCGCGCAAGGAACGCTCGGAGCATCGGGCTTGGGAATTGCGGAACCCCGTAGGTCGGGTGCAACCCGACAAGTCCGTGCACGGGAGCCACGCGGGTTTCACCCGCCCTACGGTCGCGCACGGGCATGACCGCTATGTAGGGTGGAGGTCGCTTTTTACCTCCACCAGGGCGTAGTCGAACGCGGCACAGGTGCATGCCTGGAGCTCCGCATTGATGGGTTTCGCGGAGCTCTACCCATCCTACGGCCCTACAAGCCCGCCTGGTGGAGTCGCGGAACCCCGTAGGCCGGGTGCAACCCGACAAGTCCGCACAGGAGCCACGCGGGTTTCACCCGCCCTAAAGCTGTGCGTGGGGCATGACCGCTGCGTAGGGTGGAGGTCGCTTTTTACCTCCACCAGGCGGAGTCGAGCGCGACACAGGTGCATGCCTGGAGCTCCGGATTGATGAGTTTCGCGTAGCCCGGGCTTCAGCCCGGGAGCGGAGTTGCCGGCATCCCCGGGCTGAAGCCCGGGCTACAGGTTCAGACCATCGCCCGCAATGCGTCCTTGGTGACCTTGCCGGCGGCGTTGAGGGGCATGACGGAGAGCACCCGTGCGCGGCGTGGGACCTTGTAGTTGGCCATGTGCTCGCGACACCAGGCGAGGAAGGCGTCGGTGTCGAGGCTCTGCCCGCCGGCGGGCAGGAGGAAGGCCATGGCCACCTCGCCCAGGCGCTCGTCGGGGACGCCGATCACCGCAGCCTGGGCCACGCCCGGGTAGGTGAGGATCACCTGCTCGATCTCCGCCGGGTACACATTGAAGCCGCCGGTGATGAACATGTCCTTGATGCGGTCGGTGATGCGCAGGTAGCCCTGCTCGTCGAGCACGCCGATGTCGCCGGTGTGCAGCCAGCCCTCGGCGTCGATGGCCTCGCCCGTGGCCTCGGGGTTGTTGAAGTAGCCCTTCATCAGGTTGTAGCCGCGCACCAGCAGTTCGCCCGGCTGGCCCGGCGGCACCGGGTGGCCGGCGGCGTCAACACAGCGCACCTCCACGTCGGGGAAAGCGCGACCGGAGGTGGTGGCGATCACCTCCGGCGCATCGCCAGGGCGGCAGATGGTGACGAAGCCGCAAGCCTCGGTGAGGCCATAGGCGGTGACGATGGTTTCGAAACCCAGCTCGCTGGCCATGCGCCGGACCATTTCCACCGGCACCGAGGCGGCGCCGGTGACGGCCACCCGCAGGCTGGAGAGGTCGTAACGCTCTCGGCCGGGGAAGCCGAGGATGCTCTGGTACAGGGTGGGCGGGCCGGGCAGCACGCTGACCTTTTCACGGGCGATGCGCTCGAGCATCACCGGCACGTCGAACACCTGCTGCGGCAGGATGCAGCAGCCGCCCATCAGCGCCGCCAGCCAGCCGGCCTTGTAACCGAAGCTGTGGAAGAACGGGTTGACGATCAGGTAGCGGTCGCCCGGGCGCAGGCCGACCATGGCGCTCCAGTCGCGGACGATGCGCAGGTTCTGCCCGTGGGCGCTCATCACCCCCTTGGGCTTGCCGGTGGTGCCGGAGGTGAACAGCAGGTCGGAGAGGCTCTCCCCGTCCACCTGCGCCTCGCGCCGCTCCAGCGCCGCCGCCGACACCGCCTCGCCCAGGGCCAGGAAGGCTTCCCACTCCAGGCAACCCTCCGCCGCGCC
Source organism: Pseudomonas sp. zfem005 (assembly GCF_032621735.1). Taxonomy (NCBI): domain Bacteria; kingdom Pseudomonadati; phylum Pseudomonadota; class Gammaproteobacteria; order Pseudomonadales; family Pseudomonadaceae; genus Pseudomonas; species Pseudomonas sp. zfem005. The sequence goes on from NZ_JAVYJE010000009.1 coordinate 302,139, forward strand.
ACGCAAGCACACGCGCCGGCGCAGCGCCGGCAGGTGTTCGCCCGCCAGCAGCGCCGGGTAGTCGGTGCCGAGGAATTCGCCGATGACGAACAGCAAGCTGGCGCCGCTCTCGCGCAGGATGTAGCCCGCCTCGGCGCCCTTCATCCGCGTGTTCAGCGGCACCAGCACCGCGCCCACGCTCTGCAGGGCGATGGCGGCGATGATCCATTCATGGATGTTCGGCGCCCAGATGGCCACGCGCTCGCCATGGCCCACCTCCAGCGCCAGCAGGGCACAGGCAGCGCGGCGGCGCAGCTGGTCGAGCTGCTGGTAGCTGAGGCGGGTGCCGTCGTCCTCGATGGCCGGGGCTTGGTCGTAACGAACCGCCGCAGCGGCCAGCAACTGGGGGATGGTCAAGGTGCTTTCCAGGTTGGGCATGGGCGTTTCTCGGGCGCGACGGGACAGCGGCCGGGCACAGGGCCCGGCCGTGGTTGGGGGAAGGTGGATCAGGCCTGCGGCGGTGCGAAGCGGCGGCCGGCGGAGAAGCCGCCGTCCACGGCGATCATCTGCCCGCTGACGAAGGAGGCGTCGTCCGAGGCGAGGAACAGCGCCACGCCGGCCACCTCGTCCGGCTGCCCGGCACGGCAGAGCATGTGCTGCGAGGCGAAGAAGGCGTGGAAGGCTTCCTGCTCCTTGACCATCTGCGTCATGGGCGTGTCGATCAGCCCCGGGCACAGGCCGTTGACCCGCACGTTGGCGTGGCCGTAGTCGATGGCCATGGAGCGGGTGAGCTGGGTGATGCCGCCCTTGGCTGTGTTGTAGGCGGCGTTGCCGTCGCAACCCTGGAGCCCGAAGATCGAACCGAAGTTGATGATCGAACCGCTGCGCTGGGCCAGCATCGCCGGCAGCGCGTGCTTGCTGGTGAGCATGCTGCCGGTAAGGTGGATATCCAGCACCCGGCGCCATTCCTCGGTGCTGGTCTCGGTGATGCTGCCGCGGCTGGCGATGCCGGCGGCGTTGACCAGGGCGTCGATGCGGCCGAAGCGGCTGACCACCTCCTGCATCACCTCCTCGACCCGCGCCTCGTCGCGCACATCCAGGCTCATGAACAACGGCGCCGGGCTGATCCCTTCCAGGCTCGCGGCGATATCCGCGCGCGGCTCGCCGATATCCAGCCCGACCACCTGCGCGCCCTCGGCGGCGAAGCGGCGGACGCAGGCCAGGCCGATGCCCGATGCAGCACCGGTGATGACGGCGACCTTGTTCGACAGACGTGCCATGGGAAACCTCCTCGTTTGTTATTGGAATGGAGCTTTCGGCGGAGTCTACCCAAGGCGCGGGGCGGATTGATCGTCCATTGGGACTAGCCGGCACGCCAAGAAAAAGCCCGGCCGGAGCCGGGCGAAATTGGCACAGAACTACAGACTCAACACCGCCCCGCAGGGCGGTAGCACCCGGCTGTCACCCCGGGAACTTCAGTTTCAGCCGCGCGCTGCCGGAGCGGCCCTGGCACGCCAGGGTCCAGCCTTCGGCGAGTTCGGCGGGGCTGAGGATATCGTTGCGGGCGAGCAGCACCTCGCCCTCCTCCACCTGGCACATGCAGGCGCCACAGAAGCCTTCCTCGCAAGAGAACGGCACGTCCAGACCGGCGGCGCGGCAGCTCTGCAGCAGGGTGTCCCCCGGCTGCACCGGCACCTCGGTGAGCCGGCCGTCCAGCTCCACCAGCAGCTGTTCCACGGCGGCGCCGTCGGGCACCGGCAGGGGCTCGCTGGCGTCCGGGTCGGGCGGCGAAACGAAGCGCTCCACATGGATGCGCGCGGCGTCCTCCCCCAGCCCCAGCAACGTCCGCTCCACGGTGTCCATGAAGGGGCCCGGCCCGCAGATGTAGAACTCCGCGCCGGCATGGCCACGCACCAGCTGGCGCACCTGGCCCTCGTCGAGGAAGCCCTGCACCGAGTCCAGCACATGCACCACCTCCAGCCGTTCGACCTGGGCGCGGGCGATGGCGCGCAGCTCGTCGCGGAAGATCACCGAGGCCTCGTCACGGTTGGCGTACACCAGCTTGATGCGCCGCGCGCTGGTCTGCAGGGCCGACTTGAGGATGGAGAACACCGGGGTGATGCCCGAGCCGCCGCCGAACAGCACCAGGTCGTGCTCCCCCGGGCGCAGGTGAAAGTGCCCGGCGGGCGGCAGCACTTCCAGTCGGTCACCCGGGTGCACCTGGTCGTTGAACCAGTTGGACACCCGCCCGCCGTCCACCCGCTTGATGGTGACCTTGGGCAGGGCGTCGCAATCCGGCGAACTGGACATGGAATAGCAGCGCGTCAGCCGCTTGCCGCCGAGCGCCACGCGAAAGCCGAGGTACTGCCCCGGCTTGTAGCGGAAGCGCTCCTGCAGCTCGGCCGGCACCCGCAACACCAGGGAACGGCTGTCGTGGGTCTCGGCGATAACCTCGGCCACCTCCAGATGGAAGGCGCCGGACTGCTGGGTTTCGATCACGAGTGGCTGCGCGCTGCCCATGGCCATCTCCGTTCAGAGCAGGCCGCTGATGGTCTGCGCATTGTCGATGCGCAGCTCGCTGCCGCTGATGAAGCGCGACTCGTCGGAGGCGAGGAACAGCACCAGGGCGGCGATATCCCGGGGCGAGCACATGCGGTTCAGCGGGTTCTTGTCCAGCTCCTCCTGGGGGACCGACTGGAACCCGGTCAGGGCATGGGTCATCGGCGTGTTGATGCCGTCTGGGTGCACGCTGTTGCAGCGGATGCGGTAGCCCTGGTGCTTGCAGTGCAGCGCCACGGAGCGGGTCAGCGCCGCCACCGCGCCCTTGGAGGCGGAGTAGGCGCAGAAGGCCGGCATGCCGCCCAGGGCCGCCACCGAGGACATGTTGATGATGGAGCCGCCGCCACTGTCCTTCATCGCACCGATGGCGTACTTGCAGCCGAGGAAGTAGCCGTCGCTGTTGATGCGCTGCACCTTCTGCCACAGCTCCAGGCTGGTGTCCTCGACGCTGCCGACGGCGAGGATGGCGGCGTTGTTCACCAGCACGTCGAGGCGGCCGAATTTCTCCAGGGTGAGCTTGATGACGTTCTGCCAATCCGCCTCGCTGGCGATGTCCTGGCGGATGAACAGCGCATCGCCCCCGATCTCGGCGGCCACCTGGCGGCCGGCCTCTTCGTTGAGGTCGGTGAGCACCACCCTGGCGCCTTCGCTGGCCAGCAGCAGTGCATCTTCGCGACCGACGCCACTGGCGGCGCCGGTGACGATGCAGACCTTGCCTTCGACTCGTTTCATTGTTGTTCTCCTTGATAAGCCAGAGCGGCACGAACCAGGCCCGCCACATGGGCGCCGACCCGACGCCCGGAATGGACGCAGTCGGCCAGCGACAGGCCGGACACATAGAAATTGGAAGCGACCCCCACCGCGTTGCGGCCGGCGGCGAACAGGCCGGCGACCGGCTGGCCGTCGGCAACGAGCACCTGGCCGCTGCGCTCGCACACGGCGAGGCCGCCGAGGGTGATCACCGGGCAGGGGAAAAGCCTGCTGGCGAAGGACAGGTCCAGGGCGTACCAGGGCCCGGCGTCCAGCTCGGCAAGGAAGCCGCGCGACTTGCCCAGGGCGTCCTCGCGCTCGCCACGGGCCGCGGCGCTGTAGTCGGCGAGGGTGCGCTGCAGGTTGCCCAGCGGCAGCCCGCTGCGCTCGCTTAGCTGCGCCAGGGTGTCGCCACGGCGGGCGTTGAACAGCATGTTGAGCACCGCCGGCAGGCGCTGGAAGCTCCACACCTTGCCGGGGCCGACCTGGGCGAAGGCTTCCTTCAGCAGCGCGCGGTTGAGGATGAGCACGGCGCGGCCGCCCTGCTCCTCCACCATGGCGTGGCCGAGCTTGGCGCCGTAGACCTCTTCATTGCAGTAACGCAGGCCCTGGTCGTTGACGATCACCCCACGGGCCCAGGCCAGCGGCGGGTTGATGAAGCGCCAGGCGCTGGCCCGCTCCATGCGCGACAACTCGCCACCGACGCTGGCCCCCAGGCGGATGCCGCTGCCGTCGCAGCCGCTGGTGCCCAGGGGCAGGCCGTCGAGGTAGCGCGGCGCATGTACGCCGAGCATGGCGCGGTTGAAGACGAAGCCGCCGGCACTGAGCAGCACGCCGTGCTCGGCGCGGACCAGCCGGCGCCGCGCATGCTCGCGTTCCAGGGTGCGCAGGCGGCGGCGCCAGCGTTCGGCCAGGGCCGGCGCGTAGGGATGGAGGGCGTCGGTCCAGCGCGACAGCCGCGCATGCTGCTTCGCCGCACGGCTGCCCGTGGGCAATTCCCAGGCCTCGACGCCGATCACCGTGCCGGACGCCTCCAGCACCAGGCGCTGCACTTCGCACTGGCTGCGCAGGCGCACGCCCAGGCGCAGCGCGCTGGCGGCCAGGGGGCGGAACAGGTTGATGCCGGACATGCCCGAGCCCAGGGCGCGGTGGCCACGGGGCGCCGGGCGGGCCTTGGCGGCGTATTCGGGCACCGCCTCGTTGCCGGAGTAGTAGAGGAAGTACTGGTCGCTGGGGTAGGAGGTTTTCAACGGCGGCACGCTGCCCTGGAAGGCGGCGCCCTGGCGCTCCAGCCAGGCGAGGTTGGCGCGGCTGGCGTCGCAGAACCCGCGCAGGGTCTCGGCGCTGACCGCATCGCCCACCTCTTCGCGCAGGTAGGCGTACATGGCTTCGGGTGTGTCTTCGACGCCGGCTTCGGCCTGCTGCGGCGTGCCACCGCCGGCATAGACCACGCCGCCACTGCGGGCGGTGGCGCCGCCGCCGGCGAAACGGTCCAGCGCCAGCACCGACAGCCCCTGCTCGGCGGCCTCGATGGCGGCACACACACCAGCGCCGCCGAAGCCGACCACCAGCAGGTCGGCGCTGTCGTCCCAGTCCAGCTGCGCGGCGTCATGCACGCGCAGCGGGGCGTGCGGGTCCTGCTCCATGGCCGTCATGGCGCCCTCAGCTCGCCGCGGCCAGCGAGGAGGCGGTGGTGGTGTAGGTGCCGTCGAGGTAGACCAGCGGGCTGATCTCAGCGCTGTTGTGGATCTCGACGATGCGCCCGATGAACACCGTGTGGGTGCCGTAGCTGAAGCGCCCGTCCTGCTGGCAAAGGATCGCCGACTGGGCGTCGCCCAGGTAGGGGATGCCGCCGGGGCTGGGGCGCCAGTCGCCGCGCTGGAACCGTGCCTCGCCCTTTATCGGGCCGCTGCACAGGTGCGACAGCTCTTCCTGCTCCAGGCCGAGGATGTTCACGCAGAAATCCGCCCCGGCCTCCAGCACGGCGTGCAGCGACGCGGTGCGGTTGACGCAGATGAGCAGGGACGGCGGCTCGGTGGAGAGCGAGTCCACCGCCGTGGCCGACATGGCGAACCGCTCGCGGCCGTTGCTGGTGGTGATGATGGTCACGGACTTGGCCAGGCGACGCATCGCCTGGAGCATCTCGCCCTTCAGTTCGGCCTGGCTCATGGCACTGCCCTCTTGTGGTTCTCAGGTGCCGTCGATTCTTCGCCAGGGCCCGGGGCCGGTCATCGTCCGAGGGGACTAGTTGGGTGAGGAGGGGCAGAGGCATGACCGCTGCGTAGGGTGGAGGTCGCTTTTTACCTCCACCAGGCGGGGCCAGGTCGGCGCGGGGCTACAGGGCTCCATCCAGAGCCGAGCGGGAAGAACGGTGGGCTGAAGCGGAGCGCCGCCCGGCCCACCCTACGAAGCATCGCGAATGAATTCGCTCCCACGGGAAAGCCAGCTGCGTAGCCTGGGCTTCAGCCCAGGAGTGGAATGGCCGGCGTCCCCGGGCTGAAGCCCGGGCTACGGGGTGATGGAAAGCTTCGCGAGCAGAGCTCGCTCCTACGGTGCGTGCGTGCGCCGGCATATGGTCCGTTTGAGGGATGCCGGCTGTTTTTCCGGTTGCTTGAATGCCCGCGAGAGGTGGCAAGCCCTTAACCGGAGAACAACAAAAATGCTCGACCACGACCTGATCCGCCAACGCCTGAAACAACGTGCCCGTGAGCTGGTGCCGGTGCTGCGCGAGCGCGCGCCGCTGGCCGCGAAGAATGGCCAGCTGCCCGAGGAGACCCTGCGTGATTTCCACGAGGCGGGGTTCTTCCGCATCCTCCAGCCGGCGCGCTGGGAGGGCTACGAGCTGGAGCCCGGTGATTTCTTCGAGGTGCAGATGACCCTCGCCGAGGGCTGCATGTCGTCGGCCTGGGTGCTGGGGGTGATCGCCATCCACAACTGGCAGCTGGCGCTGTTCGATGACCGCGCGGCGCAGGATGTGTGGGGCGCGGATTCCAGCGTGCTGATCTCCTCGTCCTATATGCCGGTGGGCAAGGTCACACGGGTAGACGGCGGCTTCCGCCTCAGCGGCCGCTGGGGCTTTTCCTCCGGCAGCACGCACTGCCAGTGGGCCTTCCTCGGCGCCATGGTGCCGCCGGAGAAGGAAGGCGACGGGCCGGACTACCGCACCTTCCTGGTGCCGCGCAGCGACTACCAGGTGCTCGACAACTGGGACGTGATGGGCCTGGAGGCCACCGGCTCCCACGACGTGCAAGTGCGGGACGCCTTCGTGCCCGAGTACCGCACCCACCGCTCCATCGACGGCTTCCTGCAGAACAGCCCGGGCAACGCGGTGAACGCCGCGCCGCTGTTCCGCCTGCCGTTCGGGCAGATCTTCGTGCGTGCGGTGTCGTCCGCCACCATCGGCGCGCTGCAGGGCGCCATCGACCTGTTCATCGAGGCCAACAGGAACCGCATCGGCGTCAACGACGGCCGCAAGATCGTCCAGGACCCCGGCGCCCAGAGCGCCCTGGCCAACGCCATGGTCACGGTGGATGAATGCCGCAGCGTGCTGCTGCGCAACTTCGAGCTGATGATGCAGCGCGCCCGCGCCGGCGAGCCGCTGACCATGGCCGAGCGGGTGAAGATGCGCTACGACTCGGCCATCGTTCCGGACAAGTGCGCCCAGGCGGTGGAGACGCTGATGTACAACAGCGGCGCCTCGACTATTTTCCGCCAGCACGGCATCAACCGCGCCTTCCGCGACATCCACACCGGCCGCGCCCACGTCGCCAACTGCCCCGGCAAATACGCCCTCAACCTCGGCGCGGTGGGCATGGGCCTGGAGAGCAGCGACTTCTTCCTTTGATACCCACGAGGTCACGCTCTGCGTAGGGTGGATGGCGCTCTTTTCATCCACCCTCGGAGTTCGGTTCGGCACCGCTTGGTGGACATGAAAAGCGATGTCCACCCTACACAAGGGGTCACGCCCTGCGTGGGTGAGTGCGCTTTTTTCATCCACCGTCAGAGTTCGGCTCGGCACCGCTTGGTGGACATGAAAGCAATGTCCAGCCGACGCAAGGGTCAGGCCCTGCGTAGGGTGGATGGCGCTCTTTTCATCCACCGTCGGCGTGCCCGACGAGCACCCGCGCCCGCCCCAAAAAACCTGCCACGACGCCCACCCCGCGCGGGCGTCGTGCCGTTCGGGAGACCTGCGGGGATTAGTCTGTTTGGGGGATTCAGCCCCGTTTTGCTTGCCACACCATGGGCCCAAGGCCCGATGTTCCGGGCCGACCAGACCAAGAACGACAAGGGCCAAAGCGCATGAAATTTTCCCTGATCTACGAGGCACAGACGATCGACGCCAGCCGCGAGGGCGACCGTCGCATCTTCGACGAAACCGTCGAGCAGGCCGTGCTCGCCGATAAGCTCGGCTTCGACACCTTCTGGTGCGTGGAACACACCGCGCTGACCAACTACTCGCACATGTCCGCCCCGGAGACCATGCTCGCCTTCGTCGCCGGCAAGACCGAGCGCATCGGCATCGGCCACGGCGTGGTGTGCCTGCCGCCGGCGATGAACCACCCGGTGAAGGTGGCCGAACGCATCGCCACCCTCGACCTGCTGTCCAAGGGCCGCGTGCATTTTGGCGTGGGCAAGGGCGGCACCCAGCAGGAGGCCGGCACCTTCGGCTACGACCTGACGACCCTGCAGCCGCAGATCGACGAAGCCATGTACCTGATCCCGAAGATGTTCGTGCAGGACGAGATCGAACATAACGGCGACTTCGTGAAGATCCCCCGCCGCCCCATCCACCCCAAGCCCTACCAGGACCCGCACCCGCCGATGTACCTGGCCTGCACCAACACCGAGTCGCTGAAGAACGCCGGCGGCCGTGGCATGGGCGCCCTGGTGCTGGGCTTCGGCGGCCCGGAGGAGATCGCCAAGAAGGTGGCCGTGTACCACGAGGCCTGGGACAACCGCGACGAGAAGCAACAGGTGGGCTTCCGCCCCAACCGCCATATCGCCGCGCTGTGCCCGGCCATCGTCCTGGATGACAACGAGAAGGCCCGCGCCATCGGCATCCGTGGCCAGCGCTACTTCATGGAATCCCTGGCCTACTGGTACGCCGGTGGCGAGCGCCCGGACCCGGAGAAGTGGAAGGACGACACCTTCGTCGACGGCAGCGGCCAGGCGGTGATCAAGTCGCGCTTCGCCTCGGAGGAAGTCACCGTGGACTTCTCCGACCCGACCATGGCGATGATGAACCCCAACCACGCCTACGGCACCGTGCAGGACTGCATCGGCTACGTGCAGCGCCTGATCGACGCCGGCGCCGACGAGATCCTCTTCATCTGCCAGATGGGCACCGTGCCGCAATGGGCGCAGATCGAAACGCTGAAGAACATCGGCGAGCATGTGATCCCGTACTTCCGCAAGCAGGCCAACAAGGGCTGAGTCCTGGCGGTATGAACGGACGGGCCTCCATGAGGCCCGTTTTTTATTGGGCGATGATTCGCGAGATGGCGGCGACGTGCTTGGGATCTGGTGGGCTGAAGCCCACCCTACAAACGCCGGATAGTGCGTGCACAACAGCGCTACAGAGTTCCAGGCTCGACTCCGCCTGGTGGAGGTAAAGAACGACCTCCACCCTACGCAGCGGTCATGTCCGTGGGCTGGATCAGCAACGGCGTAGGGTGGCTTCAGCCCACCGCTCTTCGATCCGCCCGGTGCCTGTCGGTTTTTTGGGCCCTGCTGATGGCCGGGGAAATCCAAGGTCTGCCCCTGCCCTTTTGCGACCCACCAGGGTTCGTCGTGTGCATGGCCTTTTGGTGGGCTGAAGCCCACCCTACGCGGCGGTCATGTTCGTGCATTGGATCAGCAGGGTGTGTAGGAGCGAATTCATTCGCGAAGGGGCGTCACAGAGAAGCGAAAGACCCGCCAGAGCGACGCCGGGCGGTTGTGGATAACCTCAGATCACCCGCGCCGGGTGCTGCATGCGCGGCTCGCCGAGCATCTCGCGGTAGGACGGTGGCTGGCGGCCTTCGGCTTCGCTGATGCCGTAGCCCTGGGCCAGCTCGGCGGTGACCAGGGTCTGGCCGGAGAGCGTTTGCAGTTGCGGGTCCTGCAGCAGCGCGTGGATGACCCGGCCGTTGAACTCCGGGGTTTCCGCCACGGCGAGGAAGGCTTCGTACTGATCGGCACGGGCGGCGCCGGCGATGGCGGTGCGTTCGGTGCGCTGGGGGCCGAGCCACAGGGAGACGGCGGCGACGCCGGTGCCTTCGAAATCCACCGCCATGTCGGCGGCGAACTTGTCCACACCGGCCTTCTGCGCGCCATAGGCCGGGCCGTGCATGTAGCAGCCGGCGCCGTAGGAGGAGACGAAGGCGATCAGGCCCCGGCCGTTCTTCAGCAGCAGCGGCGCCGCGTGGTAGCTGGCGACATAGGCCGAGCGCAGGCCGACGTCGAGGATGTCCAGCAGCTCCAGGGGCTTCTCCCAGAAGGGGCCGGGGTCGATGAGGTTTTCGTGGAGCAACGCAGCGTTGTTCACCAGCAGATCGAGCCGGCCCTGCTCGCGCTCGATGCGGGCGAAGAGTGCGCGCACCTGTGCGTCGTCGCGGTGGTCGCAGGGCACGGGAATGCCCTGCCCGCCCGCGCGGTTCACCGCTTCGGCGGTTTCGGCCAGGCTGCCGGGCAGCAGCTGGCCGCGCAGGTGGCTGGCGCTTTCGGTGGCGGAGCGGCCGCTGAGGTAGACGGTCATGCCCGCCGCGCCAAGGGCGATGGCGATGCCCTTGCCGACGCCACGGCTGGCGCCGGTGACCAGGGCGATTTGGGGGGTGTTCATCGTGAGAACTCCTCGTTATGGGTTGCTCATGTGTAGGGGCGAATTCATTCGCCAAGGGCAGCGAAGCGACCCCCTAGGTGGCACTCGGCAGGCCTGCGGCCTGCTTGGCGACTGAAGTCGCCCCTACAGGGTCCCGCTCCTGCTGGTGGATATGGCTGGCCGCGAGGAAGCCGAAGACCATGGCCGGGCCGATAGTGGAGCCGGCGCCGGGGTAGGTGCGGCCCATCATCGAGGCGGCGCTGTTGCCGATGGCGTAGAGCCCGGCGATGGGCGTGCGATCTTCACGCAGCACCCGGGCGTGCGGGTCGGTGAGCAGACCGCCCTTGGTGCCGATGTCGCCGGCGTCCACCTTCACCGCGTAGAACGGCGGCTTCAGCATCGGCGCCAGGCAGGGGTTGGGCTGCACGCTGGGGTCGCCGTAGTAGCGGTCGAACAGCGATTCGCCCTTGTGGAAGTCCTCATCCTTGCCCGCCACCGCCATGGGGTTGAAGCGCTCGACGGTGCGCAGCAGGCCGCCGGCGTCGACGCCGATCTGCCGGGCCAGTTCGCCGAAGCTGTCGGCCTTGTGGAAGTAGCCCAGCAGGTGCTTGGGCAGGCGCTGGTCGGGCATGGCGTAGCCCGGCAGCAAGGCACCGCAGGGGTATTTGCGGCGGAACTCGGCGTCGAAGATCAGCCAGCAGGGCACGCTGGTGGCGGCCTCGCTGTCGTGCTCGTACATGGCGTAGACGATGTCGGTGTAGGGCGCGGCTTCGTTGACGAAACGCTGGCCCGCCGAGTCCACCAGGATGCAGCCCGGCAGGGTGCGCTCGACGAACAGCGCGCGCTGTTTTTCCTCGCCCTGCACCTGGGTGGTCGGCGCCCACCAGCTGTGCCCCATCAGCGCGGTGGCGGCGCCCAGGGCCTGGCCGGCGCGGATGGCATCGCCAGTGTTGTAGGGCGGCGTGGCGCTCCAGGTGCTTTGCGACGGCTGCGGGTGGTACTGGCTGCGCATGGCCTGGTTGCGTTCGAAGCCACCGGCGCCGAGCACCACGCCACGGCGAGCCTCGATCAGCAGGCGCTGGCCATTGCGGATGACCTCGGCACCGGTGACCCGGCCGCCCTCCTCCACCAGCCGCTCCAGGCGGCACTCCAGCCAGACCGGCACCTGGCGCTCCAGCAGCGAGCAGCGCAGGGCGGCAACCAGGGCGTTGCCCAGGGTGAGGAAGCGGTCGCGTTTGGAACGCAGGCGCCCGGGCAGGTCGCGCCAGTAGCGCCAGAGGATGCGCAGGGTCAGGCCCAGCCAGCCGGGGCCACGGCAGAGCAGCACCTGGGCCTCCTTCATGGTCATGGCCACGCGGCCCATCATCAGGGTGCCGGGGGACGGCTCGCGCATGCGGGCGAACTCGTCACCCAGCAGGCGCGCGTCGAAGGGCAGCGGGTCCATGGAGCGGTAGCCCGGCTTGCCGCCGGGTACCTCCGGGTAATAGTCGGCGTAGCGCGGCTGGGCCTCGAAACGCACGTGGGAATTCTCTTCGAGGTAGCGCACCACCTGATGGCCCTGCTCGACATAGGCCTCGATGCGCCCGTCGTCGATCTGGCCCTGGGTCACGGCGCGGATGTAGGCGATGGCTTCGGCGGCCGAATCCTCGCCACCGAGGGCGGCGATGCGGTGGTTGCAGGGCACCCAGATGCCGCCGCCGGAGACCGCCGAGGTGCCGCCGTAGCGATCGCTCTTCTCGATCACCAGCACCCTGGAACCGAGGTCGTGGGCACGCAGGGCGGCGGTCATGGCGCCTGCTCCGGAGCCCACCACCAGTACGTCGCAGCTTTCATCCCATTGCGGTCGGTTCGCGTTCATCGGGTCGCTCCCTTGTTGTTATGGATACGCGGTCCCGACGGATTCTCGGCAGCGCTCCAGCCCCCAACATCGTCCGTTGGGACTAAGCCGCCACACCCGCATCGCGTAGTCCCTTCGGACGATGTTGGGCGCCAACGGTGACCACATAGTCAGCCCGCCACACCAACTCAACCTTGGGCCTGGCGGACCGAGCCGTGCCCAGACACGCCGAGAGCGACGACATGATAAGAACAAGAAAATGCCGACCCCTTGCACCGCTTCACCTGGCCATCCGCGTGGCCGGCCTGGGCCTTGCGCTGGGCCATGCCGGGCAGAGCCAGGCGCTGGCCTTCCAGCCCAGCGATGACCTGAAGATTTCCTGGGACACCACCCTGACCTACGCCATGGCCTGGCGCACCGAGTCCCGCGACCATGCGCTGTCCAACGGCTTTCCCAATGCCGGCATCGCCAACATCGACGACGGCAACAACGCCTTCGACCGGGGCAGCCTGATTGCCAACCGCGCCAGCTTCCTCACCGAGGCCAACTTCAACTGGCGTGACGACTTCGGCCTGTTCATCCGCGCCAGCGGCTTCTACGACGACGTCTACAACCGCAGCAACGACAACGGCACCGGCACCTCCAACTGCTTCGCCGGCGGCCAGTGCTCCAAGCCCAACCGCTTCTCCGACGACACCGTCGACCAGCACGGCCGCGACATCCGCCTGCTGGACAACTACCTCTACGGCGCCTGGGACATGGGCGGCCACGACCTCAACCTGCGCGTGGGTGACCAGGTGGTGAGCTGGGGCGAGAGCCTGTTCATCAGCAACGGCATTTCCTCGGCCATGGCCCCGGCCGACGGCACCAAGGCCAACACCCCGGGGGTGGAGATCAAGGAGATCTTCCTGCCGGTGGGCCAGGTGTTCGGCCAGATCAGCCTCACCGACAACCTCGGCCTGCAGGCCTACTACCAGTATGAGTGGGCCAAGACCGAGATCGATGGCGTGGGCAGCTTCTTCTCGGTCACCGACCAGATGGACGAAGGCGGCTTCACCGATGCCTTCGGCCTGACCCGCCGCCTGCACGACGACAAGCCCGGCGACAGCGGCCAGTACGGCGTGGCCATGACCTACGTGGCGGAGTCGCTGAACAACACCGAGTTCGGCCTGTACTACATCCGCTTCCACGACAAGGCGCCGACCCTGGACTTCCTCAGCCACTGGAACAGCGGCGAGTACCAGGTGCGCTACTTCGACGACATCGACCTGTACGGCGCGAGCTTCTCCACGGTGGTGGGCGAAACCAACGTCAGCGGCGAGGTGAGCTACCGCGACGGCCAGCCGGTGCTGGTGGACACCGGGCTGACCCCGCACGCGGTGCGGGCGAAGACCATGCAGGCGCAGGTGTCGTTCATCCACGCCTTCGGCAACCTGCCCATCGCCGACAACACCACCCTGACCGGCGAGCTGGGCTACAACGAGGTGCTCGACAACGACAAGGCGCCGAGCTTCAACGTCTTCGTCCCGGACGGCCTCGGTGGTGCCTTCCCGCTGACCACCAACAACACCGACAAGCTTTACAACGACAAGAGCGCCTGGGGCTACACCCTCAACCTGTCGCTGGAGTACCTGAACCTCTTCGAGGGTTGGGACCTGACCATCCCGCTGATCTACAGCCAGTCCCTGGGCGGCGATTCGTCGCTGGCCGGCAGCTTCGGCATGGGCGAAGGCGATGACCGCCTGGGCATCGGCACCACCTGGCGTTACCTCAACAACTTCACCATCGAGGCCCGCTACAACGCCTTCCTGGGCGACGCCGGCGACACCCCGCTGGCCGACCGCGACAACTTCGGCCTCAGCGCCAAGTACAGCTTCTGAGCCGCAGCAGGAGAGTCGAGATGCACGCTTACAACAACGCACCGCTGCTCGTCGCCCTCGCCCTCGCCAGCACATCGGTGCTGGCCGGGGTGGGCCCCGAGGAAGCCGCGCGCCTGGGCCGTGACCTGACGCCCATGGGCGCCGAGAAGGCCGGCAACGCGGATGGCAGCATTCCCGAATGGAGCGGCAAGTGGCTCGGCGCGCCGCCCCACGTGAAGTTCGACGGCACCGGCCACAAGCGCCCCGATCCCTACGCCGGCGAGCAACCGCTGTTCACCATCACCGCGGCCAACCTGGAGCACTACAGGGACAAGCTCTCCGACGGCCAGGTGGCACTGCTCAAGCGCTACCCGGCGACCTACCGGATTCACGTCTACCCCAGCCACCGCGACTTCCGCTACTCCCCCGTGGTGGAAGCCAACATCAAGCAGAACGCCCTCGACGCCGAGCTGGTGCACGACGGCTACGGCGTGGCCAACGCCTTCGGCGGCTCGCCCTTCCCCATCCCGAAGAACGGCTTCGAGCTGATGTGGAACCAGAACCTGCCGGCCCGCGCCTGGAAGGAGGAAGCGACCTACAAGATGGCCCTGGTGCTGGGCAACGGAAACCGGGTGGAGGAGAAGGTCGGCTACCAGATCCTCTCCCAGTGGGACGACCCCAAGGGTTCGGCGGCGACCTTCGAGGGCACCCAGGCCTGCGCCATGATCAGCACCCAGGAGCCGGCCCGGAAGAAGGGCGAGATCATCCTCAGCTGCGACTTCAGCGACCCGGTGGCCAAGCCGCGCCAGGCCTGGCAGTACCTGCCCGGCAACCGTCGCGTGCGCCGCGCGCCCACCATCGGCTACGACACGCCTTACGGCGCCGGCGGCTTCCGCGTGATGGACGAGGACCGCCTGTTCAACGGCGCCCCCGACCGCTACGACTGGAAGCTGGTGGGCAAGCAGGAGATGGTCATCCCCTACAACAACTACGCCCTGGATGACCCGGACCTGCCCGCCAGCGAGCTGACCGCCGGCAGCGGCCACCTCAACCCCGACCACGTGCGCTTCGAGCTGCACCGCGTATGGGTGCTGGAGGCCAACCTCAAGGCAGGCAAGCGCCACATCTACGGCAAGCGCCGCTTCTACCTCGACGAGGACAGCTGGAACGCCGCCCTCGGCGACAACTATGACGGCAAGGGCCAGCTCTGGCGGACCAACACCCAGACCTCGGTCTACGCCTACGAGGTGGAAGCCTTCCACGCCCGCGTCGCCATCTACCACGACCTGCTCGCCGGCTCCTACATGGCCGACCGCCTGGTCAATGGCCTGGCCCCGGCCCGGCTCAACGACGCCAGCTTCGACGCCAGCTACTTCACCGCAGCCAGCCTGCGCAAGCTGGGCAAATAGCCCCGTCGCCACCCCGCCCCAACCGGGGCGGGGATTTCCCGCAACACCCATGGAGGCCACGAGATGACCCTGAGATTCCTTTCGCCCGTACTGGGCGCCCTGCTCGCCACCAGCCTCGCCAGCGCTCCGGCACTGGCCGGGCTCAGCCCCGAGGAAGCGGCCCGCCTGGGCCAGGACCTGACCCCCACCGGCGCCGAGAAGGCCGGCAACGCCGACGGCAGCCTCCCCGCCTGGAGCGGCAAGTGGCGCGGCGCGCCGCCCCACGTGCAGTTCGCCGGCAGCGGCACCAAGCACCCCGACCCTTACGCCGGCGAGCAGCCGCTGTTCACCATCACCGCCGAGAACATGGCGCAGTACGCCGACCAGCTTTCCGATGGCCAGAAGGCGCTGTTCAAGCGTTATCCACAGAGCTTCCGCATGCCGGTCTACCCCAGCCACCGGGACTTCCGCTACGCCCAGTGGGTGGAGGACGCGATCAGGCAGAACGCCCTCGATGCCGAACTGGTGAATGACGGCAACGGCGTGACCAAGGCCTATGGCGGCCCGCCCTTCCCGATCCCGAAGAACGGCTTTGAACTGATGTGGAACCACAACCTGCACACCGTGGCCTGGAAGGAAGACGCCAACTACAAGATGGCCCTGACCCTGGCCAACGGCAGCCGCCAGTTCGAGCTGGTGAACTACAAGATCCTCTCGCCCTGGACCGACCCCAGCGGCAACGCCGCGAGCTTCGACGGCACCCAGGCGCACTTCATGATCACCACCCTGGAACCGAGCCGGAAGAAGGGCGAGATCTTCCTCGGCAACGAGTACAGCGACCCCCTGGCCCAGCCCCGGCAGAGCTGGCAGTACCTGCCCGGCAACCGCCGCGTGCGCCGCGCACCCACCGTGGCCTATGACACGCCCTACGGCGCCGGCGGCTTCCGCGTGATGGACGAGGACCGCCTGTTCAACGGCGCGCCGGATCGCTACGACTGGAAGCTGGTGGGCAAGAAGGAGCTGTACATCCCCTACAACAACTACCGCCTCGACGACCCGGCGGTGAAGCTCGACCAGCTGCTGGCCACCAGCGGCCACATCAACCCCGAGTACATGCGCTACGAGAAGCACCGCGTGTGGGTGCTGGAAGCCACCCTCAAGCCGGGCAAGCGCCATATCTACGGCAAGCGCGTAATGTACCTGGACGAGGACACCTGGGCCGCCGCCCTGGCCGACAACTACGACGGCAAGGGGCAGCTGTGGCGCACCAACATGCAGGCCTCGATCTACGCCTATGAGCTGCAGGCCTTCCATGCCCGCGTGGCGGTCTACCACGACCTGATAGCCGGCTCCTACCTGGCCGACCGCCTGATCAACGACCAGAACGCGCCGAAGCTCAACGACAGCGACTTCGACGCCAGCAATTTCACCGTGGCCAGCCTGCGCAAGCAGGGCCGCTGAACCCGGGCATGACGTCAGCGGGCGCCGCACAGGCGCCCTCTGCCGCCGCAGTCGCACCTCGAAGACCTGTAACAAATGGACTTTAAGGTCAGCTTTTTACCGAGCCCATCCAACGAGGAAATAACAATGACAACACTGCTCCGCGCCAGCATCGGCCTGGCGGTTCTCGGCCTGTCCCTGCAGGCCAATGCCTTGAATATTCTCCTGACCAACGACGACGGCTGCCGCGCCCCCGGCATCGAGGCCGTGTACCAGGCGCTGATCGCCGCCGGCCACCAGGTGACCCTGGTCGGCCCGCAGAACGACAGCAGCGGCATCGGCGCCGCCAGCATCGTGGTACCCGGCCAGGCCGTGGCCATCACCCAGCTGGCCCAGGGCAAGTACTGCGTCGGCGCCCCTGCCGGCTACGTGCCGCCAGCCGGCAAGACCTCAGCCATCGGCACCCCGGTGGACGCGGTGAACGTCGGCCTCGACCTGCTACTCAAGGACAACCGCCCGGACCTGGTGGTCTCCGGCACCAACTTCGGCGACAACGTCGGCCCGCTGACGCAGATGTCCGGCACCGTCAACGCCGCCGTACGCGCCATGTACAAGGGCGTACCGGCGGTGGCCGTGTCCACCGCCATCGACCTCAAGCTGATCGCCCAGGACCCGCAGGCCGGCTACAAGAAGACCCTCGACGCCATGGACGACACCGCGCGCTTCGCCACCCGGGTGATCGGCCGCGCCGCCGCCATCGGCGCCGAAGCCCGCCGCGTGTGCGAGAAGAGCCACGGCAAGGCCAAGGCCTATTGCGACACCAACGTCATCGGCCTGCCGGGCAACACCGGGTTGAACATCAACTACCCGGCCCTGGAAGCCGGCCAGGTGACGGGCGTGGCCTTCGCCCCCATCAGCGATTGGGGCAACGTGGTGTTCGCCCCGCAGCAAGGGCCGGACGGCGTGGTGCGGGTCAACCTGGTCGCCCCGCCCGCCCCCACCGCCGAACAGAAGCAGGGCGACGCCTGGCAGCTGTCCCTCGGCAAGGCGGTGATCACCCCCATCGACGGCAACTACACCGCCGCACCCTTGGTGCAGGTGCAAACCAAGCTGATGCTCCTGGGCGTGAAGCCCTGATCGATACGATGAACGCGTGACAGAAAGCCCCCGCATTGGGGGCTTTTTGTTGGGCAGGCGAATTCACGATCGGCTGTGTAGGTCGGGTGAAACCCGGCGCGACATGGCACTCCGCTGGTGGACCGGTGGAGCGGGGTCCACCCTGCGCGCGGTTTGATTTTTGTAGGGTGGGTTGAGGAACGAAGCCCAACGGTGCGAGGCCGAGCGAGGGCACGTTGGGCCCCATCCTCGAACCAATGCAATGTGCTTTCCGGCGACATCGCTTGGTGGATGAAAAGAGCGTCATCCACCCTACATCCCGGTCAACCCCGGAGCTGGGCCAAACGCAACTGCCACCTGCAAGCACGAACCGTAGGATGGTGTAGAGCGCAGCGAAACCCATCACCGCCAGCACGGTGCTTCCGGCGAGTCCGAGGTGCGCGCAGCACCCTACGTCCGAAGTGAGCGGCGGCTGCGTTCTCCGAGGTCTGATTGCGCCCCTTCTAGGGGGCCAAAAGCAAAGCCACGTTCTAAGAACGTGGATTTTTACTCCGGCTCCGCTGCGCTGAAGGGAATGAACTCGGCGACCTCCAGCTCGAAGCCGGAAACCGCCTTGTAGCTGACCGGGAAGCTCAGCAGGCGCATGCGGCGCACGCCAACGTCGCGCAGGATCTGCGCGCCGATGCCCAGGGTGCGCTGGGGAAAACTCGGCGGCCGGGGCTTTTGCGTGCCTTGCTGCAACTGCTCGATCACCGCCTCCGGGGCTTCCTGCTGGGCCAGCAGCACCACCACGCCGGCGCCCTCCTCGGCCACCCGCGCCAGGGAGCGGTCGAGGTTCCACTGGCCAGGATGGCTGTCCAGCAGGTCGCGCAGGGTTTCCGCCGCCTGCACCCGCACCAGGGTGGGCGTGTCGCGCTTCACCTCGCCGCGCACCAGCGCCAGGTGCAATTGCCCCTGGTAGCCGTCGAGGTAGGTGAGCACGCGGAACGCGCCGTGGCGGGTCTGCAACGGGTACTCGCCCGAGCGGCGGATGGTGCCCTCGTGGAGGATGCGGTGGTGGATCAGATCGGCCACGCTGCCCAGGGGCAGGCCATGGCGCTGGGCGAAGTCGCGCAGCGCCTGGCCACGGGCCGGTTCGCCCTGCTCGTCGAGGATGCCCACCAGCACGGCGGCGGGCATGAGCCCGGCCAGGCGCGCCAGGTCGCAGGCCGCCTCGACGTGGCCGGCACGCTGCATCACCCCGCCCGGCTGGGCACGCAGGGGGAAGATGTGCCCGGGCTGCACCAGGTCGGCGGCGACGCTGGCCGGGTCCACCGCCACGGCGATGGTGCGTGCGCGATCGGCGGCGGAGATGCCGGTGGTGACCCCGCTGCGCGCTTCGATCGACAGGGTGAAGCCCATGCCGTGGCGGGCCCGCGAGTGCGGCACCATGAGTTCCAGCCCCAGGGCCTGGCAACGCTCTTCGGTGAGCGCCAGGCAGATCAGCCCGCGCGCATCCCGGGCCATGAAGTTGATGGCCTCGGCATCGGCGTGGCCGGCGGCGATCACCAGCGAGCCCTCGCCCTCGTCGGCGTCGTCGGTGATCACCAGCATGCGACCGTTGGCCATGGCTTCGATGAGGCGCTGCGGGCTGTCCATCAGCTCAGCGCCTGGCGCAGGTCGGCGGCGGCGGACTCCAGCGCCGCCTGGGCGGCGGTGACGAAGGCGGCCATGCTGATGAAGCCGTGGATCATGCCTTCGCAGCGCTGCAGCCGGGTCTGCACACCGGCCTCCTGCAGGCGCCGGGCGAAGGCTTCGCCCTCGTCGCGCAGCGGGTCGAACCCGGCGCTGAACACGGAGGTGGGCGGCAGGCCCGCGAGGCTGTCGGCACGCAGGGGCGAGGCCAGGGGCTCGGCGCCCTGCTCGGGGGCTTGCAGGTATTGGCTCCAGAACCAGCGCATCTGCTCGCGGGTGAGGAAGTAGCCTTCGGCGAATTCGCTGTAGGAGGCGCTGTCGCAGGCAGCATCGGTGACGGGGTAGAACAGGCACTGGTAGGCGATGCGTGGCCCGGCCCGCAGTTGCGCCAGGCGGGCGACGGCGATGGCCAGGTTAGCGCCGGCGCTGTCGCCGGCCAGGGCCAGGCGGCTGGCGTCGAAGCCCAGCTCCAGGGCGCGGGCCACCAGGTCGCGGGTAGCGCTGTAGCAGTCCTCCGGCGCCGCCGGGAAGCGGGCTTCAGGCGCCAGGCGGTAGGCCACCGAGACCACCACCGCGCCGCACAGGCGGGCTAGGCTGCGGCAGAGGTTATCGTGGGTGTCGAGGTTACCGATGACGAAACCGCCGCCGTGGAAGTAGACCAGCAGCGGCAGTTCGGCGCTGTCTTCGGGGCGGTACAGACGCGCATCCAGCAGCCCGGCGGCGCCGGCGACCTTGAGGTTGCGCACCTCGAACAGGCGCTCGCCGGGCACCGGCGGCATCAGGTTGTCGCAGAACTGGCGGTACTGCTGCGGGTCGAGCTGGCTGTAGTCCGGCTGCGGCATGCCGGCGAACTGCTGGAGCACGGCGGCGATCTGGGGATCGAGGGACATGAAGAGGTTCCTTAGATGTCGGCCATCTGGAAGACCGGGTTGGTCTCCTCGAGGATGCTCGCCAGGCGCTGCTCCAGCGCCGGCTTGAAGTTCTTGTGCGGGAGCAGCCAGAAGCGCCCGGCGGCGATGCCGGCGAACACCTCGCGGGCCAGCTCACGCGGCGCCATGCCCTCGCGGATGCTGCTGTCGAGCAGCGCGTCGAGCTGCTGGGTGGCCGCGCCGAGGGGGCTGTTGGAGCCCATGATGTCGCTGGCCACCGGGCCCGGGCAGAGCACCGAGACGGCTACCTGGGACTGCTGCAGGGCGAGTTCGTAGTGGAGGGTTTCCGAGAGCGCGACCACCGCCTGCTTGCTGACGGTGTAGGGCCCGAGCAGGGGGCTGCAGACCAGGCCGGCGAGTGAAGCAGTGTTGACCACCTGGGCCGGGCGGCCCTGGGCCAGCAGCAGCGGCATGAAGGCGTGGACGCCGTTGATCACGCCGCCGAGGTTGATGTCCAGCAGGCGCTGCCACTGGCGGCGGTCGATCTCCCAGCTGAAGCCGGTCTGCATGACCCCGGCGTTGTTGAACAGCAGGTCGACGCCGCCGAAACGCTGCACCGCCAGCTCGCGGAGCTGCTGCACCTGCTGCGTGTCGCTGATGTCGGCGGTGAGGGTGGCGACCTCCGCGCCCTGCCCTTGCAGCTCGGCGGCCAGGGCCGCCAGGCGCGGGCCGTCGATGTCGCTGAGCACCAGGCGCAAGCCGCGCGCGGCGGCCTCCTGCGCCAGGCCTCGGCCGATGCCGCTGGCGGCTCCGGTGATCACCGCCACCTGGCCGGGTTCGACGTTCATGGCTGACTCCCCTTGTATGTGTCGTTGTGCCCCGCAGTAGAACCGGGGCCGCCATCGGGGCCATCGTCCGATCAGACGATGCCGGGAAATCCAGGCTCAGCAGAATCCGTTGCAGTGCATTCGCTGCGCCGGTCTGCCTGAGCCGTGTGCAGCTCTCGATAACCCTGATGGGAGAACAAGAAGATGAGCACCCTGCACCGGATCGAAACCCGGCAACTGGAAGAGCGCTACGCACGCGGCTGGCACTGCCTGGGGCTGGCGGCCCAGTACCGTGACGGCAAGGCCCACCGCCTGGATGTGTTCGGCACTCGCCTGGTGGCCTTCGCCGGGGACGATGGGCAGATCCGCATCCTCGACGGCTATTGCCCGCACATGGGCGCGGACCTGAGCCAGGGTTGCGTGGAGGGCGACGCCATCCGCTGCCCCTTCCATGAATGGCGCTGGCGCGCCGACGGCGTGTGCGACGACATCCCCTACGCCAAGCGCATTCCACCCCGCGCGAAGATCAAGGCCTGGCCGGTCTGCGAGCAGAACAACCTGCTGTTCGTGTGGCACGACCCGGAAGGCAACCCGCCCATCGCCGAGCAGGCCATCCCGCGCATCGATGCCTGCTTCGACGAGGCCTGGGCCGAATGGGAAGTGGCGGAGCTGAAGATCGACACCCACTGCCGCGAGCTGATCGACAACGTCTCGGACATGGCGCACTTCGACGCCGTACACGGCACCGACCTCAATCACTTCAGCAACACCTTCGAGCGGCACATGGCGGTACAGGTGATGCGCGGCAGCAGCGCGCGCCTCTCCGGCGACAGCGAGCTGACGACAGTGGCCACCTACTACGGCCCGGCCTACCAGATCACCGAGATGACGGGAGCGATGGACGGCGTGCCCATCCATTCGATCCTGCTCAACTGCCACGTGCCCATCGACCTGAACAGCTTCACCCTGCGCTACGGCGTGCTGGTGAAGAAGATCCCCGGGCTCTCCGATGAGCAGAACCGCGAGATGGCCAAGGCCTACGTGAAGCAGGCGCAGGACGCCTTCTACGAGGACGTGGCCATCTGGCACAGCAAGACCCGTGTCGACAACCCGCTGCTGTGCGACGGCGATGGCCCGGTCTACCAGTTGCGCAAGTGGTACGAGCAGTTCTACACCAACGTCGCCGACCTGCCCGGCAACCTCGCCGAACCCCGCTCCTTCGTCGTACTGGACATCACCGAAACCGCATAAGCGCGTTACCGGCTGGATCGTCGCCTCCCTACAGAAGGTGACGATCTGCCTTGCTGAAATATCCCGTCAGCCGGTAAGAAGCACACTACAAAAATAAAAAAGATGGTTCAGTCATGGCACACACACTCACGCTCGATGAATTCAGCGGGATGCTCGGCGATCTCTATCAGGGGCCGCTCGAAGACACTCCCTGGGCCACCTTCCTCAATCACCTGAACCAGTACCTGCAGAGCAAGTACGTGACCTTCATCCTGCGGCCGCCGAGCGAGCACGCCGAGGGCCTGATGGTGAACACCACCGGCAGCTCAACCGAGGTCACCGCGTCCTACAACAAGCACTTCTTCGCCCTCGACCCCTTCGTCGGCCTGCCCAACCGCCAGGTGGTGACCAACAGCGAGTTCCTGTCGCGGCAGGAGTGGGTGGAGTCGGAGTTCTTCAAGAGCTTCCTGGAGCCGGTGGGGGTGTTCCACATCCTCGGCGCCGACATCCGCACCTGCGATGGCGCCCAGTGCCGCATCCGCGTGAGCCGGGGGCGCGAGGACCCGGAGTTCACCGAGAGCGACAAGCAGCTGCTGACCCAGTTCGTGCCGCACCTGGAGCGCTCCATCAAGCTGCACATGCAGCTCAACCGCATCGAGACCGAGCGCAACCTGTACGCCGGCGCGGTGGACCAGTTGGCGGTGGGCACCATCATCCTCGACGAGGACGGCAAGGTGCTGCAGACCAACCGCGTGGCCGAACGCCTGCTGCAGGACAAGGACGGCCTGAAGCTGGTCAACGATGGCCTGCAGGTGGGCAACCCGCGTGACACCCAGGAGTTCCGCCGCCTGGTGAAGCAGGCCCTGCAGTCGCAGAAGAACAACCTGCCGTCGGTGGTGGAGGCCCTGCGCGTGCAGCGCCCCTCGGGCAAGGCGGACCTGGGCATCATCGTGCGCTCGGTGCCGCTCTCGGCCTGGAACGAGGGCAAGCAGTGCCCCTCGGTGGTGATCTTCATCAGCGACCCGGAGCAGGAATCCAGCGCGCCGCAGGAGATCGTCAAGGCGCTGTTCGACCTGACCCCGGCGGAGGCCCAGCTGGCGATGCTGCTGGCCAACGGCCTGACCCTGGACGAAGCCTCCGACGTGCTGGGCATCAGCCGCAACACTGCGCGGGCGCACCTGCGCTCGACCTTCTCCAAGACCGGGGTGACCCGCCAGACCATGCTGGTGCGCTTGATCCTGAGGAGCGTGGCGACCCTGGGGTGAAGGGAGCGGCGCGCACTGGACGAAGGGTGTGTGCCGGTCAGGGGCAGGCCCGTTTGCGGCACCGCGCGATGGGTTTCGCTTCGCTCTACGCCATCCTACGAAACCGTCAGCACGCAGGGGCTCGGCGCTAGTCCGTCCGGACGATGCCCTTGTGCGCCTGCGGGGCGAGGCTGTGGTCGATCCTCTATGGGAAACCTGCCATGCGTCGCCCACCCACCATCCTCAAGACCGAATTGCTGGCCCGCAGCGCGTGGTTCCAGATCGAGGCGCTGCACCTGGAATTCAGCAATGGCCAGCGGCGGGTCTATGAGCGCTTGCGCGGTTCCGGCTACCAGTCGGTGCTGGTGGTGGCCCTGCCCGCCCCACAGCACGTGCTGCTGGTGCGCGAGTACGCGGTGGGGGTGGAGGCGCGGGTGCTGGGGCTGCCCAAGGGCGGCGTGGAGCCGGGCGAGACCTGCCTGCAGGCGGCCAATCGCGAGCTGATGGAGGAGGTCGGCCTGCGTGCCGGGCGCCTGCGTGAGCTGGGCACCCTGAGCCTGGCCCCCGGGCACCTGTGCCACAGCTGCACCGTGGTGCTGGCCGAAGACCTGCAGCCCGCCACCGCCGAGGGCGACGAGCCGGAGCCCCTGGAACAGCTGCGGGTGCCCCTGGCGGGCGTCGCCGGGCTGGTGGCCAGCGGCGAGCTGCACGAGGCGCGGGCGATCGCGGCGCTGTTCATGGCCCTGGCGAACCTCTAGTCCGTCCGGACGAGGCGATATGCCACAGGGCGCCCTAGGGTGGGCGGCACAACAAAAGCGGCGTCCAACCTCACCGGGGAACGACCATGACAATAAGAACGAAGCTGTGCCTGACCCTGCTCACCTGCGCCCTGGGCGCTGCCTACATCAGCCTGTTACAGAGCCCGCTGCTGACACCCCTGGCCGGGGTCAACCCGTGCCAGGCGCAGATCCACGCCTGTTATCGCCCGGCGCTGCGCTTCTAGCCCGCGACCGATTGCCGCGCTCTGCACAGGGCACACCCGTGCCCCGCCAGAAACCACGCACCTTGCGGGCCAGACGGCCATCGCGGCCAATCTGATATGGTTTTTGCCCCATCACCTGAATCTGTTTCCAGTATCAGCCTCTCCCTATAGTCCGCCTCGCCGTCATAGCCCAAAAGGCCAGCATCATGAGCGAGATGATTCCCGTCAGGCAGGTAGAGGTCGTCCAACCGAGTCGCCCCGCCGCCGCCAGCAAGTCCCTTTATGCCTCCAGTGCCCCGATCCACACCCGCAGCTTCACCGGGCGGTTCCGCAATTTCCGCCTGCTCGGCGCCGGGCTGTTGTGCCTGCTGTTCTTCGGCACCCTCTGGTTCGATTGGGATGGCCGCCAGGCCGTGCTCTGGAGCCTGGAGGACAGCAAGTTCTATATCTTCGGCGCGACCTTCTGGCCGCAGGATTTCATCCTGCTGTCGGGGCTGCTGATCATCTGCGCCTTCGGGCTGTTCTTCATCACGGTGTTCGCCGGGCGCGTGTGGTGCGGCTACAGCTGCCCGCAAAGCGTGTGGACCTGGATGTTCATGTGGGTCGAGCAGCGCACCCAGGGCGACCGCAACCAGCGCATCAAGCTGGCCGCCGCACCCTGGGGCGTGGAGAAGGTGCTGCGCAACCTGGCCAAGCACGGCCTGTGGCTGGCCATCAGCCTGGCCACGGCCGTGACCTTCGTTGGCTACTTCACCCCGGTGCGTGAACTGGCCACCGAGATCCTGACCCTGCAGGCCGGCGGCATTTCGCTGTTCTGGGTGCTGTTCTTCACCGCCGCCACCTACGTGAACGCCGGCTGGATGCGTGAGCAGGTGTGCATCCACATGTGCCCCTATGCGCGCTTCCAGAGCGTGATGTTCGACAAGGACACGCTGATCGTTTCCTACGATGCCGCCCGGGGCGAGTCCCGCGGGGCGCGCAAGAAGGGCGTCGACCCGAAGGCCCAGGGCCTGGGCGATTGCATCGATTGCACGGTGTGCGTGCAGGTGTGCCCCACCGGCATCGACATCCGCGATGGCCTGCAGATCGCCTGCATCGGCTGCGCGGCCTGCGTGGACGCCTGTGATTCGGTGATGGACAAGATGGGCTATGCCCGTGGCCTGGTGGGCTACAGCTCGGAGCGCGCCCTGGAAGGTGGCCACACCCACCTGCTGCGCCCCCGCCTGGTTGGCTATGCCACCGCTCTGGTGCTGATGATCGGCGCGTTCGGCTGGTTGCTGGCGGCGCGCTCGGAAATCTCCATGGACGTGATCAAGGACAGGGGCATGTTCCGCGAGAACGCCGCTGGCGAGATCGAGAACATCTACAACCTCAAGCTGATCAACAAGACCCAGCTCGCCCACCGCTACCGCCTGGAGCTGGCCGAAGGCGAGGGCCTGCGCCTGCAGGCACCGGCCGAGGTGAAGATCGAAGCGGGCGAGATCCTCGAGCTGCCGGTTTCGGTGGCCCAGGAAGACGACGCGCTGGGCGGTGGCTCCCGCGAGCTGGTGTTCCGCCTCACCAGCCTGGACGGCGATGCGGCCAGCGCCAGCGCCGACAGCACCTTCGTCAGCCCCCACCGTTGAGCATGGACGGCACCTGTGGCGGCGGCCCGACGCAGCGCTTAGAGTGGGCGGCCCAGGCCGCCCACCCGCAGGACAAGATGAAGCGCTACGAGAAATTCGCCGATGAGATCGCCGAGCTGATCCGCACCGGCGTGCTCGCACCGGGGGAGAAGGTGCCCTCGGTGCGCCACGCCAGCCGCACCTACGGGGTCAGCGCCTCCACCGTGTTCCAGGCTTATTACCTGCTGGAGAGCCGCGGGCTGATCATCGCCCGTGCGCGCTCCGGCTACTTCGTCTGCCAGCACGTGCAGCGCCCGCTGCAGGAACCGGAGGTGCCCGTCCGTGAGGCGGCCACCACCGAGGTGGACGTGAGCGAGCTGGTGTTCTCGGTGCTCAGTTCCATCAAGGACCCGGACACCGTGCCCTTCGGCTCGGCCTTCCCCAGCCCGGAACTGTTCCCCCTGCAACGCCTGGCGCGCTCCATGTCCCATGCGGTGCGCGAGATGGACCCGCGCTCCACCGTCTCCGACATGACCCCGGGCAACCATGGCCTGCGCCGGCAGATCGCCCTGCGCTACATGGTCGGCGGCCTGCCGCTGCCCATCGAGGAGTTGGTGATCACCAACGGCGCGCTGGAAGCGCTGAACCTGTGCCTGCAGGTGGTGACCCGCCCGGGCGACCTGGTGGCCATCGAGTCGCCGGCCTTCTATGCCAGCCTGCAGGTGCTGGAGCGGCTGAAGCTGAAGGCGGTGGAAATCCCCGTGCACCCGCGCGAGGGCATCGACCTGGAGGTGCTGGAACGCAGCCTCGAGCAGTTGCCGATCAAGGCCTGCTGGTTCATGAGCAACTTCCACAACCCCCTGGGCGCGAGCCTTACCGAAGCGCGCAAGCGACGCCTGGCCGAGCTGCTGAAGCAGTACCAGGTGCCGATGATCGAGGACGACGTCTACGCCGAGCTGTATTTCGGCCAGCAGGCGCCCAAGCCGGTGAAGGCCTTCGACAGCGAAGGCCTGGTGATGCATTGCAGTTCGTTCTCCAAGAGCCTGGCACCGGGTTACCGGGTGGGCTGGGTGGCGGGCGGACGCTACGCCGGGGAGATCGAGCGGTTGAAGCTGATGACCAGCATCTCCGCCTCGGTGCCGGCCCAGGCCGCCATCGCCGACTACCTGCAGCACGGCGGCTACGACCGCCACCTGCGGCGCCTGCGCTATGCCCTGGAGAGCCAGCAGAACGCGATGCTGGCGGCCGTGGCACGCCACCTGCCGGAGCAGACCCGGGTCAGCCGGCCCGATGGCGGCTACTTCCTGTGGCTGGAGTTCCCCGCGCAAGTGGACTCGCTGCGCCTGTTCCAGCTGGCCCTGGCCCAGGGCATCAGCATCGCGCCCGGACCGATCTTCTCGGCCACGCGAAGTTTCAGCAATTGCGCGCGCCTGAACTACGGCCACCCCTGGACGGCACGCAGCGAACAGGCCATGGAAACACTCGGGCGAATCATCCGCAGCCTTTGAGTACGCACCAGGGAAGTGCACGGCGAGTGCAACGAAAGTTGAACTCGTCGTGCGTTCGGCTTTCTATTCGATAGAGCTTCTGGTGAATTTCCCTATATACTTCGGTGCCCCTCCCCAAGTTCTCCGGTAATTCGCGCAAGGCGCGGCATACCTGGCTTGCGACGGTGCGGCGAACGCGACCGGGATAGTCGTGAAGACAATGGAAGACGGCCATTCGGCCCAACTCCATGACAGGCGAAAGTTGCAGAAGGCCCCGCGCCTTCCATCGCCGGACACTCATTCAAGACCTCTATCAGACGAAGCGGATCACTACGTGACGAAAGACGAACTGCGCGCCGAACTCGAGCGCCAGGAAAAACGATTCAAGGATGTTTATGGCGGCGAAGTAACCACCTATGCCGCGCAACCGGACCCCGAGCGCAAGCCCTGGCGCAAACGCTCGAACTACCTGGACCAGGCCTTCGAGCGCGAGATCCAGAAGATCGAGAAAGAGCTCGGCCAGAACAGCTGAAACGATTTCGAACAATGCGTCGCGCAGCCCGGTTTTACTGGGCTGCGCTGCCATGCCGCAGTGCCATCAGGTACCGATCGGCAGTCGGGCGCTGGGCGCGGGCCGGATTTCTGGCATAATTCGCGCCCCCTAACCAGCCTGTCACTAAACCTTCATGTTCGATCTCTTCAGCGGGCTTGATGCCTGGCTGGTCGTGAGCCTGTTGCTCGCCCTGGCATTCGTCCTGACCTTCGAGTTCATCAACGGTTTCCATGACACCGCCAACGCGGTCGCCACGGTTATCTACACCAAGGCCATGTCGCCCTACCGCGCTGTGGTCCTCTCCGGCATTTTCAACTTCCTCGGCGTATTGCTGGGCGGCGTCGGCGTGGCGTATGCCATCGTCCACCTGCTGCCGGTGGAGCTGCTGATCAACGTCAACACCGGCCACGGTCTGGCCATGGTGTTCTCGTTGCTGGCGGCGGCCATCACCTGGAACCTCGGTACCTGGTACCTGGGCATCCCGGCGTCCAGCTCCCACACCCTGATCGGCTCGATCCTCGGCGTCGGCCTGGCCAACGCGATGATCACCGATCTGCCCCTGGGCGAAGGCGTGAACTGGGGCAAGGCCATCGATATCGGCCTGTCGCTGATCTTCTCCCCGGCCGCCGGCTTCATGGTCGCGGCGCTGCTGCTGCTGTCGCTGAAGTGGTTCTACCCGGCGTCGAAGATGCACAAGACCCCGGAGACCCGCAAGGAAGTCGACGACAAGAAGCACCCACCCTTCTGGAACCGCCTGGTGCTGGTGCTTTCGGCCATGGCCGTGAGCTTCGTGCACGGTTCCAACGACGGCCAGAAAGGCATCGGCCTGATCATGCTGGTGCTGATCGGCATCGTCCCGGCGAAGTTCGTGCTCGACCTGAACAGCACCACCTACCAGATCGAACGCACCCGTGATGCCGCCACTCACCTGAGCCAGTTCTACCAGCGCCACACCGATACCCTCGGCGAGATGCTGGCCCTGGGCAAAGGCGGCAACATCAGCGAGATGCCCCAGGCGTTCCGCTGCGATCCGAAACAGACCGAAGCGACCATCGACGGCCTGCTGACCAACCTCAAGGGCGTGGCCAGCTACAGCGACATGAGCGAGGAAACCCGCGTCGAGACCCGTCGCTACCTGCTCTGCCTGGACGACACCGCGAAGAAGGTGGGCAAGCTCTCCGACCTGCCGGCCCGCGAGAAGGCGGACCTGGAGAAGCTGCGCAAGGACCTGACCGCCACCACCGAGTACGCGCCCTTCTGGGTGATCCTCGCGGTGGCCCTGGCCCTGGGCATCGGCACCATGGTCGGCTGGAAGCGCGTGGTACTGACCGTCGGCGAGAAGATCGGCAAGCAGGGCATGAGCTACGCCCAGGGCATGAGCGCGCAGATCACCGCCGCCGCCGCCATCGGCCTGGCCAACATCTACAGCCTGCCAGTGTCCACCACCCACGTGCTGTCCTCCGGCGTCGCCGGCACCATGGTCGCCAACAAGAGCGGCCTGCAAGGCGGCACGGTGCGCAACATCCTGCTGGCCTGGGTGCTGACCCTGCCCACCTCCATGGCCCTGGCCGCGGCGCTGTTCTGGCTCTCGACCAAGTTCATCGTCTGAGCCATGCAGCCATGAAAAAGGGCGCCTTCGGGCGCCCTTTTTCGTTGCGGCGAATCCGCAGTCAACGGCGCTTGCCGCCCAGCAACGAGCCCATAAGCCCGCGCACCAGTTGCCGGCCCAGCTGGTTGGCGGCCTGGCGCACGGCGGTTTTCATCGCCTGGCTGGCGAGGCTGCCCAGCAGTTCGCCGGCGGCACCGGCGAAACCGGACTCGGCCTCGGCGGGCGCGGCCTTGCCCTTGGTGGCAGGGGCGGCGGGCGCATCGGCGGCACGGGCGGTGAGGATTTCGTAGGCGGACTCGCGGTCGATGGGCTTGTCATAGCGCCCGGCTTGGGGCGAGCTGCGCACCAGCTCGGCACGCTCGGCCTCGCTCAGCGGCCCGATGCGCGATTGCGGCGGGGCGATGGCCACGCGCTGCACCATGGCCGGCGTGCCCTTCTCTTCCAGCGTACCCACCAGGGCTTCGCCGATGCCCAGTTCGGTGAGCACGGCCAGGCTGTCGAACGCCGGGTTGGGGCGGAAGCCGTCGGCGACCGCGCGCAGGGATTTCTGCTCCTTGGCGGTGAAGGCGCGCAGCCCATGCTGGATACGCAGGCCGAGCTGGGCGAGGACGGTATCCGGCAGGTCACTGGGGGATTGGGTGACGAAGTAGACGCCGACACCCTTGGAGCGGATCAGCCGCACCACCTGCTCCAGGCGTTCCTGCAACGCACGCGGGGTGTCGGCGAACAGCAGGTGCGCCTCGTCGAAGAACAGCGCCAGCACCGGTTTGTCGGCATCGCCGCGCTCGGGCAGTTGCTCGAACAGCTCGGCCAGCAGCCAGAGCAGGAAGGTGGCGTAGACCTTGGGCGCCTCGTGCACCAGGCGGCTGGCGTCCAGCAGGTGGATGCGGCCACGGCCGTCCCGGTCGGGGTGGAGGATGTCTTCCAGTTGCAGGGCCGGCTCGCCGAACAGGGCGTCGGCGCCCTGCTGCTCCAGGGTGGCCAGGCGCCGCAGCAGGGCCTGGGCGGAGGCGCCGGCGAACAGGGCACGGTCCTCGCCAAGCAGCTCGGGGTGGTCACGCAGGTGGTTGAGCAGGGCCTTGAGGTCCTTCAGGTCGAGCAGCAGCAGGCCTTCGCGGTCGGCCACCTGGAAGGCGGCATAGAGGGCCGCCTGCTGGCTGTCGGTGAGTTCCAGCAGGTTGCCCAGCAGCAGGGGGCCCATTTCGCTGAGTGTCGTACGAAGCGGGTGGCCGCTCTTGCCGGCCACGTCCCACAGCGTCACCGGATAGGCCTTGGGCTGGTGTCCGAGCCAGGGCATGGAGGCGATGCGCTCGGCGACCTTGCCCTGGGGCACGCCGGCAGCGCCTAGGCCGCAGAGATCACCCTTGATGTCGGCGGCGAACACGGCCACCCCCGCGTCGCTGAAGGCTTCGGCGAGGCGTTGCAGGGTCACCGTCTTGCCGGTGCCGGTGGCCCCCGCCACCAGGCCGTGACGGTTGGCCAGGCGCAGTGCCTGGGCGATCGGCTGGCCGGAAGGGTCAGCGCCAAGAATTATCGAACTGGATGCAGGCATCTCGCCATCCTCAAGCTTTACTGGTTCTGTACCGACACAGTGTTCAACGCCGGATCCGTTAAGAAAAAACGGCGACCCGCCAAGACTGGTACCTGCATCAATCGGACGCAAGAAAACATGACCAAGAACCTGAAGTTCAGCCACAAGATCCTGTTGGCCGCCTCTCTGGTAGTGATAGCGGCGTTCTCGCTATTCACGCTCTACAACGATTACCTGCAACGGAATGCGATCCGAGACGACCTGGAGAGTTACCTGAAGGAAATGGGGGACGTGACCGCCAGCAACATCCAGAACTGGCTTTCGGGCCGGATCCTGCTGGTGGAGAACGTGGCGCAGAACATCTCCCGCCACGCCGAAGCCGAATCCGTGACCTCGCTGCTGGAACAGAAGGTGCTGGCCTCGACCTTCTCCTTCACCTACCTGGGCAGCGCCGACGGCACCTTCACCATGCGCCCGAACGATGCCATGCCCGAAGGCTACGACCCGCGCACCCGTCCCTGGTACAAGGACGCCATGGCCGCCGGCACCACCACCCTGACCGAACCCTATATCGACGCCGCCACCAGCACGCTGATCATGACCATCGCCACCCCCGCCGGAGACAAGGGCGTGGTGGGCGGCGACCTGAGCCTGCAGACGCTGCAGCAGATCGTCAATTCGCTGGACTTCCAGGGCATGGGCTACGCCTTCCTGGTCAGCGAGGACGGCACCATCCTGGTTCATCCGAACAAGGATTTCGTGATGAAGAAGCTGGCGGACATCTACCCCAGGAACACGCCGCGCATCAGCCCCGAGTTCTCAGAGTCCGAGCTGGACGGCCAGGCGCGCATCCTCACCTTCGCCCCGATCAAGGGCCTGCCGACGGTGAAGTGGTACATCGGCCTGTCCATCGACAAGGCCGAGGCGTTCTCGATGCTGCGTGAGTTCCGCACCTCGGCGATCATCGTCACCGTCATCGCGGTGGTGATCATCATCGCCCTGCTGGGCATGCTGATCCGCGTGCTGATGCAGCCGCTGCTGCTGATGGGCCGCGCCATGCAGGACATCGCCCAGGGCGAGGGCGACCTGACCCGCCGCCTGGAGGTGCACTCCCAGGACGAGTTCGGCGAGCTGGCGCAGTCCTTCAACCAGTTCGTCGAGCGCATCCACGCCTCCATCCGCGAGGTTTCCGCCACCACCCGCCAGGTCAACGAGGTGGCCAAGCTGGTGCTGTCGGCTTCCAACTCGTCGATGAGCAACTCCGATGAGCAGGCCCAGCGCACCAACAGCGTGGCCGCGGCGATCAACGAACTGGGCGCCGCCGCCCAGGAGATCGCCCGCAACGCCGCCGATGCCTCGCACCAGGCCTCCGATGCACGCAACCAGTCCGAGGACGGCCGCCAGGTGGTGGAGAAGACCATAGTCGCCATGAGCGACCTGTCCGGGAAGATCCGCGCCTCGTGCGGCAACATCGAGACGCTGAACAGCAAGACGGTGAACATCGGGCAGATCCTCGAAGTCATCAAGGGCATCTCCGAGCAGACCAACCTGCTGGCGCTCAACGCCGCCATCGAAGCCGCCCGTGCCGGTGAGGCGGGCCGTGGCTTCGCCGTGGTCGCGGACGAGGTGCGCAACCTCGCCCACCGCACCCAGGAGTCGGCGCAGGAAATCCAGAAGATGATCGAGGAGCTGCAGGTCGGCGCCCGCGAGGCGGTCAACACCATGACCGAGAGCCAGCGCTACAGCGAGGAAAGCGTGACCATCGCCAACCTGGCGGGCGAGCGCCTTTCCAGCGTGACCCAGCGCATCGGCGAGATCGACGGGATGAACCAGTCCGTGGCCACCGCGACCGAGGAACAGACCTCGGTGGTGGAATCACTGAACGTGGACATCAACGAGATCAACATGCTCAACCAGGAAGGCGTGGAAAACCTCCAGGCCACCCTGCGCGCCTGCGCCGACCTGGAACAGCAGGCCGCGCGCCTGAAGCACCTGGTGGACAGCTTCCGCATCTGAACCGTACGGGAATGAAAAAGGCGCCTCAAGGCGCCTTTTTCGTTTCGTCGGCTTCGTCCTGGATCTGCTTCCAGAGGGCTTCGGCATCCGGGAAGTCGGTGCCGTCCTCCTCGTCCAGCGCCTCGGGGTCATAGCGCCGCACGCATCCCTCGCCGAGGGTGGGCGGGGCTTTCGAGGTCGCGCGGTCGAGAGGGTCGGACATGCTCAAGCTCCTAGGTCGGGCGGCCGGCGTCGTGCTGGGCGAAGGCCTTGATCGCGCGCAAGGCGTCACGACGACTGAGCACGCCCACCAGCACACCGCCTTCCACGACCGGCAAGGCCTCATGCTGCTCGCGCAGCAAGCGCTGGCAGACATCGACCACGTCCTCGCCCGGGGAAACGCTCCCCGGCTGCGCCCGCATGCACGCGCCCACCACTCCCCCTACAGCATCGTAGTAGGCACCGGAAAGAATGCCGCGCAGGCAGTCGGACTCGGACAGCATGCCTAGCAGGTGGCCCTGGGCGTCGACCACCGGGGCACTGCTCAGGCGGTGCTCCAGCAAGCGCTCGATGGCCAGGAACAGGTCGGTGTCCGGCCGGAAGCTCACCTGGTGATGGGTCATGTAGTCACGAACCTGGACGGACTTGAGCATGGGATCGTTCCTTGTTCCTGTTACGCGATCAGTCGAAGACGACGGTCTTGTTGTCGTGCACCAGCACGCGGTCTTCCAGGTGATAGCGCAGGCCGCGCGCCAGCACCAGTTTCTCCACGTCCTTGCCCAGGCGCACCAGGTCTTCGATGTTGTCGCGGTGGCTGATGCGCACCACGTCCTGTTCGATGATCGGGCCGGCGTCCAGTTCCTCGGTGACGTAGTGGCAGGTGGCGCCGATCAGCTTCACGCCGCGCAGCGAGGCCTGGTGGTACGGCTTGGCGCCGATGAACGAGGGCAGGAAGCTGTGGTGGATGTTGATCACCTGGTGGCGGTACTTCTGGCACAGGTCCGGCGGGATGATCTGCATGTAGCGCGCCAGCACCACGTTGTCGGCCTTGTGCTCGTCGATCAGGCGCGAGACCTGCTCGAACGCCGGCTGCTTGTTCTTCGGGTCGACCGGGACGTGGAAGTAGGGGATGCCGTGCCACTCGACCATGCTGCGCAGGTCGTCGTGGTTGGCGATCACGCAGGGGATCTCGCAATCCAGCTCGCCGCTGTGCCAGCGGTGCAGCAGGTCGGCCAGGCAGTGGGATTCACGGCTGGCCATCAGCACCACGCGCTTCTTCACCGAGGAATCGGTGATGCGCCATTCCATGGAGAACTCACGCGCGATGGGCGCGAACGCCTGGCGGAAGCCGTCCAGGTCGAACGGCAGCGAATCGGCGCGAATCTCGTGACGCATGAAGAACCAACCACTCTGATTGTCGGAGTGGTGGCTCGCCTCGGTGATCCAGCCGTTGTAAGTCGCCAGGAAATTACTGACCTTGGCTACGATGCCAACGCCGTCCGGGCAGGCGATCACCAGACGAAATGTGCGCATGGGGGAAACTCCAGAGACTTCGCAAAAGGCGGTCATTCTATCCACACGCCGTGAAAAGTTCAGCAGCCCCATTGAACTTCCCGTCGCCGCCCCGAGCGAGCCCGCAACTCCGCCCCGCCGAGGATGACGCACGCAAGTTCCAATCCTTGGTTAGGTCCGATTGTGAACAGGGATTAATTCAAACATCGGCTTATTCTAAAAATAATCCCGACAAAACTTTTCCTGCATGTTTACTTGTATTAACGCGCTGACTATTATTCCTGACACTCAGCCATCGCCAGCCATCACCATTTTCACAAGGGACTCAGACATGTCGCTGATCAACGAATACCGCGCTACCGAAGAAGCCATCAAAGAACTGCAAGAACGCCTGAAGAACCTGTCGCAAGACGACAAGCTGAAAAAAGAGCTGGAGTTCGAAGGCAAACTGCGCGCCCTGATGGGTGAATACCAGAAGTCCCTGCGCGATATCATCGCCCTGCTCGATCCGGACTCCAAAACTTCCAAGGCCCCGCGTGCTGCCGCCAAGACTACTGGCAGCAAGCGTGCTCGCAAGGTCAAGCAATACAAGAACCCGCACACCGGTGAAGTTATCGAAACCAAAGGCGGCAACCACAAGACGCTGAAAGAGTGGAAAGCCAAGTGGGGCGCCGACACCGTTGAAGGTTGGGCCACCCTGCTGGGCTAATTGCCACGGGTTAAAAAAACGCCAGCATCAGCTGGCGTTTTTTATTGCCCGGCAAAACTCAAAGGCCATAGCGTTGACGCAATTGCGTGGCATGTTCGGACCAGGCCTGGAGGATCGCCAGCTGCGCTGGCGTCGCCGTGGCGCGGAGCTCTGCCATCGCTTGCTCGAAGCCCGCCAGTGTATTGGGCGCGCCCAGGGCCGGGTCACTCAGGCGGCCGCGGCAGAAAGCGCTCCATTTATCCCGCTCGGCGGGGGATAACGTGTCCGGGAAGTTTCTCGCGCGGTAACGGAACAGCAATTCCGGCAACCGCACATCATCGAACGGCCAGGGTTCCTGGGCCAAACGAAGCGGCTCGGCATTCCGTACTTGTTCGCACAGCCGCCGATCACGGTCACCGATAAAACCATCATAGAGTTGCTGCTCCGGATCTTCGGTTCCGGGGAAGGCTTCCTCTGCATAGATGGCGGGCAACTTGTCCTGCCATTGCCCACGCAACTCGGCAAGTTGCCGGGCGCTTTCCTGGACGGCGGCCAAGTCCACGTGCAGGCGTTGCTGGTCCGCCGGCCGCAATACACTCAAGGGCGCCACTACCGGGCAACGATTGATATGCAGGAGTTTCAACGGGACCGGTATTTCACCTTCGGCCAACTCATCACGCCGTGTATAGAGGCGGCGGCGCAGAGTTTCAGCATCCTGATCCAACAGCGGCGATACATCGGATAACAGGTCGCAGACGATCAATGCATTGCGGTTCTTCGGGTGCCAGGCCAGTGGCACTACCACGGAGAAATAATGCCGCGCCGCCGAAAAGCGACCCGATATATGTACCAGCGGCTGCAACAGGCGAATCTGTTCCTGCACCTTGTGCTTGCTGCGCAACTGGAAGAGGAAGTCATACAAGCGTGGTTGGCGATCACGCACCAGCCGCGCCAGGGCAATGGTCGCGCGCACGTCGGCCAGCGCCTCGTGGGCCTGACCATGGTCGATGCCGTTGGCGGCGGTCAGGCGCTCCAGGCGCAGCGACACCCGCCCCTCCTCGGTGGGCCACTCGATGCCCTCCGGGCGCAGCGCGTAGGCGGTGCGCAGGGTGTCGATGAGGTCCCAGCGGCTGTTGCCGCCCTGCCACTCCCGCGCATAGGGGTCGTGGAAGTTGCGGTAGAAGCTGTAGCGGGTCACTTCGTCGTCGAAGCGCAGGGTGTTGTAGCCGGCGCCGCAGGTGCCCGGGCGGGACAGCTCGGCGTGCACGCGGGTGATGAACTCGCCTTCGTCCAGCCCCTTCTCGCGCAGGGTCTGCGGCAGGATGCCGGTGACCAGGCAGGCCGCCGGGTGGGGAAGGATGTCGTCGCTGGGCCGGCAATAGATGTTCAACGGCTGCTCGATTTCGTTGAGCGCCTCGTCCGTGCGAATGCCCGCCACCTGGATGGCGCGGTCGCTGCGGGGGTTGATGCCGGTGGTTTCGTAGTCGTACCAGAAGATGCTGGAAGTCACGTTGCCTCCTATGGCCAAGGGGCCGGAGTCTATCACCCGCAGGCGAGCGACCACCGACCACCAATACGCGAAACAGTGACGCAGCCGATTGAATTCGTCGCGCCGACGCCCGAAAATATTGCGCTCGCGCCATGCCCGACCCGGGCCCGCGCCTCCTGCACCGACTCACAAGGAAGCGACCATGCAAGGCATCCCCGAAAACCCCTATTCCGCGCCCCAGAGCGCCCTGGTCGAAACCGTCGACAACGGCGCCCTGAGCATCGAAGCCGCCCTGGCCCGTGGCTACGACTTCAACATCGGCGACGTGATCAACGAATCCTGGCAGCGGGTCAAAGGCTCCAAGGGCATGATCGTCTGCGGCATGATCATCTACGGTGTCGCCAGCCAGATTCTGGCCACACTGCTCGGCCTGGTCCTGGGCTTCATCGGCGGCATGGCCGGTGAACTCGCCGCCACGGTGCTGTCCTTCATCGGCGGCGTCATCGGCTCCGGCCTCTGCGCCACGGTTCTCGGCGGCATCTACCTGCTGGGCATCCGCCAGGCTGCTGGCCAGCCGCTGAACTTCAACGAGCTGTTCAGCAACTTCAACCTGTTCGTGCCGCTGTTCATCCTCAATATCCTGATGGCAGTGCTGATCTACATCGGCTTCCTGCTGCTGCTCATCCCCGGCTTCTACCTGGCCATCGCCTACATGCTCGCCCTGCCCCTGGCGATGGAGCGCAAGCTGTCGCCCTGGGAAGCCCTGGAAGCCTCGCGCAAGGCCATCACCCAGCGCTGGTTCAAGGTCTTCGGCCTGATGCTGGTGCTGTCGCTGATCATGATGGTCAGTGCGATCCCGCTGGGCATCGGCCTGATCTGGACCTTCCCGATGTTCATCATCGCGGTCGGCATCCTCTACCGCACCATCTTCGGTGTGCTGCCGCCGCCGCAGTGATCCCGCCTTGCCGACCCGCCCAGCGGCGGGTCGGTTGCCTCGCCAAGTGATGCTCCGCTAGCATCGTGGTTTCCCCAACGCAGTCGACCCATGACATCGACGTCCCGCAGCACCAGCCCATACGGAAATGAGCAGGGTCAGTCCGCTCCCCTGGACACCCGCTACCAGGTGGAAACGCCCGAGGGCATCGACCTCGTGCTGCGCCCCGCCAGCCTCCTGCCCCGCGCCCTGGCCTATACCGTGGACCTGCTGATCCGCGGCATCCTGCTGCTGGTGCTCTACTCGGTATTCCTCCTGCTCGGGCAGTTCGGCATGGGCCTGGGCCTGATCGTCACCTTCCTCGTCACCTGGTGGTACATGGTGCTGTTCGAGGTGCTCAACCAGGGCCGCTCCCCCGGCAAGCAATTGATGGGGCTGCGCGTGGTCCACGACGACGGCACGCCGGTGGGCTGGTCCTCGTCGCTGGTACGCAACCTGCTGCGCTTCGTCGACATCCTGCCCTTCGGCTACGCCCTGGGCATCATCAGTACCCTGACACACCCCGCCTTCAAGCGCCTCGGCGACCTCGCCGCCGGCACCCTGGTGGTCTACCGCGAAGACAAACCCTCGCGCCCGCAACTGCCGGACGCCGAGCCCCAGCGTGCACCCTTCATCCTGAGCCTCGCCGAGCAGCGCGCCATCCTCGGCTATGCCGAGCGCCAGGGCGGCCTCTCCAGCGGTCGCCGCGCCGAGCTGGCGGGCATCCTCGCCGAGCCGCTGGAAGTCCCGGCCGAGCAGGCCGAGGCCCGCCTCAACGGCATCGCCAGGAGCCTACTGGGAAGCCCATGAAACAAAGCCTTTTCGAACGTCGCCACCAGGCCGACTGGGAACGCTTCGGCGCCCAGCTCGACGCTCTGGAACGCGGCAAGGCCGACGCCAAGTCCTGCGAGGGCTTCGCCGCCGACTACCGCCACCTCTGCCAGCAACTGGCCCTGGCCCAGGAGCGCGGCTACAGCAGCCACCTGATCGACCAGCTGCAGCAACTGGCCATGCGTGGCCACCAGCAGTTCTACCGTCACCGCAGCCACCTCGGCGCGCAGATCGTCGGCTTCGTGCTCGGCGGCTTCCCGCGCCTGGTGCGTGAGCAGTGGCGCAGCATCCTCATCGCCAGCCTGCTGTTCTACGTGAGCCTGGCGGTGATGGGCGTGCTGGTGCACCAGTTTCCCGACCTGGTCTACAGCGTGGTGCCGCCGGACCAGGTGGCCGAGATGGAATCCATGTACGAGCCCGACGCCCACCGCATCGGCGCCAGCGAGCGCGACTCCGGCGACGACTGGATGATGTTCGGCCACTACATCATGAACAACATCGGCATCGCCTTTCAGACCTACGCCAGCGGCCTGCTCTTCGGCCTTGGCAGCCTGTTCTTCCTGTTCTTCAACGGCCTGATGATCGGCGCCGTGGCCGGGCACCTGACCCAGGTCGGCTACGGCGAGACCTTCTGGTCCTTCGTCATCGGCCACGGCTCCTTCGAGCTCACCGCCATCACCTTCGCCGGTGCCGCCGGTCTGCAGCTGGGCTGGGCGCTGCTCGCCCCCGGGCGGATGACCCGCGCCGAATCCCTGCGCCTGGCCGCCACCCACAGCGTCAAACTCATTGCCGGCGCCATGCTGATGCTCCTGATCGCTGCCTTCGTCGAGGCCTACTGGTCGTCCATGACCTTCACCACGCCCAAGGTGAAGTACATCGTGGGCGCCTGCCTGTGGCTGCTGCTCGGCAGCTACTTCTGCTTCGCCGGTCGGAGTCGCCATGCGCCTGACTGATGCCAGCGTCGCCATCCGCCCGCGCAGCGCCTGGGAAGCCATGGACCTCGGCGTGCTGCTCGCCCGGCGCCACATGGGCCTGCTCATGGCCAGCTGGGCGCTGGTCACCCTGCCGGTGTTCCTGCTGCTGTGCCTGGTGCTGTGGAACTACTCCGGCTGGGCGATCTTCATCTTCTGGCTGCTCAAGCCCGCCTTCGAGCGCCTGCCGCTGTACATCCTTTCCCGCGCGCTGTTCGGCGACACGCCGACGCTCAAGGAAGCGCTCAAGGCCTTCCCGCGCCTGCTCAAGCCGCAGCTGATCGCCAGCCTCACCTGGCGCCGCTTCAGCCCCACGCGCAGCTTCGACATGCCGGTGATGCAGCTGGAAGGCCTCTCCGGCGCGGCCCGCAGCCAGCGCCTGGTGGTGCTCGGCCAGCGCGATGCCGGTGGCGCCACCTGGCTCACCATCATCGGCATGCACCTGGAAACCGCCCTGTGGATGGGCCTGATCACCCTGCTCTACCTGATG
This sequence comes from Pseudomonas sp. zfem005, assembly GCF_032621735.1. Taxonomy (NCBI): domain Bacteria; kingdom Pseudomonadati; phylum Pseudomonadota; class Gammaproteobacteria; order Pseudomonadales; family Pseudomonadaceae; genus Pseudomonas; species Pseudomonas sp. zfem005. The sequence continues at coordinate 342,425 of NZ_JAVYJE010000009.1, forward strand.
CTGCCGCAGCAGGTGGTGGCCGACTGGGACTGGCAGAAACTCCTGCAACAGGCCGAAGGCGACTGGGTGTGGCTGGAGCACCTGTCCAACGGCCTGTATTTCTTCGTGCTGATGATCTGGGAGCCGGTCTACGTCGCCTGCGGTTTCACCCTCTACCTGAACCGCCGCACCGCCCTGGAAGCCTGGGACATCGAGCTGGTGTTCCGCCGCCTGCGCCAGCGCCTTACCGGTCTCGCCTACGCCCTGGTACTGGGCATGGGCGTGCTCCTGGTCACCGCCCTGCCCGCCCAGCCGGTACTGGCCGACGAAACAGCCAGCAGCTGCCCGATCCCGGTGGAAGACCCCAACGGCCCCGACGCCCCGCGCCTCCTCCACCAGGAGCTGACCAGCCAGGCCTCCAGCGAAAGCATTGCCAAGCTGCTGGACGAGCCGCCCTTCGAGAACCGCGAGACGGTGACCCGCTGGCGCTTCCCGGATGCCGAGGCCAAGGACAAGAAGAAGGAAGAGCTCTCCAAGGAGGACGCGGAAAGCCTCACCAGCTTCCTCGAAGGCCTGTTCAAGCTCACCAAGCTCTGGGACAGCACCAGCTGGCTGGCGCTGGTGATCAAGGTGCTGCTGTGGGGCCTGCTGTTCAGCCTCATCGCCCTGATCATCTGGCGCTACCGCGAATGGCTCGCCACCTTCGCCGGCAACATCGGCCTGCCGAAACGCCGGCGCCGCGAGGCCCCCTTGCAGCTGTTCGGCCTGGAAGTGGCCCCCGAGACCCTGCCCGACGACGTCGCCAGCGAAGCCGAACGGCTCTGGGCCGAGCACCCGCGCGAGGCCCTCGGCCTGCTCTACCGTGCCCTGCTCAGCCACCTGCTCCACGATTTCCGCCTGCCGCTCAAGGGCTCCCACACCGAAGGCGAAGTGCTGCGCATGGTGCAGAACCTGCAGCGTGAAGAGCTGGGGCGCTTCGCCCAGGTCCTCACCCGCCACTGGCAGAACCTCGCCTACGGCCACCAGCTGCCACCGGAGAGCCTCAAGCGTGGCCTCTGTGAAGGCTGGCGCCGCCTCGTTGCCACGGGGGCCAGCGCATGAGCCGTCGTGGAGGTTTCATCTTCGGTGCCCTGCTCTTCCTGCTGCTGGGCCTGTTCCTCATCTGGCTGCTCAACAAGATCGAGCCCTATCAGGAAACCATCGCCCACGGGGCCTCGCCCGAGGCGCGCGCCAACATCTACCTCGCCGCCGAGAGCTACCTGCGCAAGCAGGGCCTGACGGTGGCGCACGCCGATGGCCTGGAAGTGCTCAACGACCTGCCCGCCGCCGGCCACACCCTGTTGCTGCTGGCCGACCGCAGCCGCATGACCCCGCGCCAGGCCGACCGCGTGCTGGACTGGGCGGCCAAGGGCGGCCACCTGCTGTTCGTCGCCGAAGCCCTGTACGACGAGGACGACGGCAAGAGCGGTGACCTGCTGCTGGACCGCCTCGGCGTGCAGCAGTACGAGAGCGAGGACCTCGACGAAGAGGACAGCGAGGACGCCGAGCAGAGCGAAGCCACCGACAGCGCCGAAGACACCCAGGATGAAGCCGAGTCCGACGCCACCGACGACAGCGAGCAGCAGGCCGAAGGCGAGGAAGAAGCGCCGGCCGACGGCGAAGCCGAGCCCGAGGACGAAGACCGCTACCCCGAGCTGACCAAGCTCTACCTGGAAAACGAGGACGCGCCGGCCTACATCGACTTCGATACCAGCTTCCACCTCTACGACAGCGAAGACCGCGCCCACGCCTGGGCCAACAGCGGCAACGCCACCCACATGCTGCAGATGAACCACGGCGACGGCCTGGTCACCGTGCTCACCGACAGCTGGATCTGGCAGAACAACAACATCGCCAGCCACGACAACGCCTGGCTGCTCTGGTACCTGACCCAGGACACCGGCGTGACCCTGTTGTACCGCGCCGAGCGCGATGACCTGCCCGCCCTGCTGCTGCGCAACTTCCCCGAAGCGCTGGCGGCCCTGGCCCTGCTCATCGCCCTGGTGCTCTGGCACGTCGGCCGTCGCCAGGGGCCGCAACTGGCACCGGCCAGCCGCTCGCGCCGCCAGCTGGAAGAACACCTGCGCGCCAGCGCCGACTTCCTTATGCGGCGCAGCGGCAAGCAGGTGCTGCTGCAAGGCCTGCAGCGCGACATCCTGCGTCGCGCGCGGCGCCGTCACCCCGGTTTCGAACGACTCGCCGTGGCCGAGCAATGGCAGGTGCTCAGCCGCCTGACCCGCATGCCCACCGCCGCCATCAGCCAGGCCATGCGGCCGCTGCCCAAGCAGCGCCTCAGCGCCTCCGAATTCACCCGCCAGGTCGCCCACCTGCAAAGCCTCAGGAATGCCCTATGAGCGAACAGACGCCCGATCAGCCGATCAACGATGAAGCCGAAGGCCTGAACCTGGACCTTTCCGACGTCACCCCCGAAGCCCCGGCCCCCGTGACTGCTGCCGTGCAGCCGAGCGAGCCTGCCCAGGCGCCGGCCGCCCCCGTGGCACCCGCCGCGCCCTCGGCAGCCAGCAGCCAGCGCCAGCGCGCCAGCCAGCTGGCCCAGGCCCTGCGCCAGGAACTGCAGAAAGCCGTGGTCGGCCAGACCGCCGTCATCGACGACGTGCTCACCGCCCTGATCGGCGCCGGCCACGTGCTGGTGGAAGGCGTGCCGGGCCTGGGCAAGACCCTGCTGGTCCGCGCCCTGGCACGCTGCTTCGGCGGCGAGTTCTCGCGTATCCAGTTCACCCCGGACCTGATGCCCAGCGACGTCACCGGCCACGCCGTGTACGACATGCAGAGCGAGCAGTTCAAGCTGCGCAAGGGCCCGGTGTTCACCAACCTGCTGCTGGCGGACGAAATCAACCGCGCCCCGGCCAAGACCCAGGCCGCGCTGCTGGAAGTGATGCAGGAACGCCAGGTCACCCTCGAAGGCCGCGCCCTGCCGGTGCCCCTGCCCTTCCTAGTCATGGCCACCCAGAACCCCATCGAGCAGGAAGGCACCTACCCGCTGCCGGAAGCCGAGCTCGACCGCTTCATGCTCAAGCTGCGCATGGACTACCCCGAGGCCAACGAAGAGCTCGCCCTGGTGCGCCAGGTGACCCGCTCCGCCCGTGCCGACATGCTGGAGGTGGCGCCCCTGCGCACCCTGCTGCAGGCCAAGGACGTGCAGGCCCTGCAACGCATCGCCAGCGAACTGCCCATGGACGACCAGGTGCTCGACTACGCCGTGCGCCTGGCCCGTGCCACCCGCACCTGGCCGGGCCTGGCCCTGGGTGCCGGCCCGCGCGCCTCCATCGCCCTGGTCCGTGGCGGTCGCGCCCGCGCCCTGCTGCGCGGCGGCGACTTCGTGCTGCCCGATGACGTGAAGAGCTGCGCCCTGGCGGTGCTGCGCCACCGCGTACGGCTGTCGCCGGAGCTGGATATCGAAGGCCAGTCCGTGGACCAGGTCCTGCAACAACTGCTGGAACAGGTGCCGGCGCCGCGCCTATGAAACCATCGCGCATCCTGCTCGGCCTGATCGCCGGCCTGCTGGCCGTGGCGCTGGTCCTGGGCACCCTGCACGCCCTCGGCACCAAGCTGCCGGAACAGCTGCGCCTGCTCTGGTGGGGGCTGCTCTGCGCCCTCGCCCTGCTGGCCGTGCTCGATGCGCTGTGGCTGCGCCGCCTGCCTTCACCCGCGCTGGAACGCCAACTGCCGGGCAATCTGTCCCTGGGCCGCTGGGGCGAGGTGCGCCTGCGCGTGCACCATGCCTTCACCCGCGCCCTGCAGCTCAAGGTCTACGACCATGTGCCGGCGGGGATGGACACCGAGTTCCTGCCGCAATCCGTGGCCCTGCACCCGGGCGAGGTCACCGAGTTCGGCTACCGCGTGCGCCCGCTGCAGCGCGGCCGCTTCGCCTTCCCCCTGTGCGAGGTGGAGCTGCCCAGCCCCCTGGGCCTGTGGGGCCAGCGCCGCTACCTCGACCTGCCGGGCGAGACCCGCGTCTACCCGGATTTCGCCCGCCTCTACGGCGCCCAGCTGATGGCGGTGGACGACTGGCTCAGCCAGCTCGGCGTGCGCCAGCGTCCGCGGCGCGGCCTGGGCCTGGAGTTCCACCAGCTGCGTGAATTCCGTGACGGCGACACCCTGCGCCAGATCGACTGGAAGGCCACCGCGCGCAAGCGCACGCCCATCGCCCGTGAATACCAGGACGAGCGCGACCAGCAGATCGTCTTCATGCTCGACTGCGGCCGCCGCATGCGCAGCCAGGACGGCGATCTCTCGCACTTCGACCACGCCCTCAACGCCAGCCTGCTGCTCAGCTACGTGGCCCTGCGCCAGGGCGACGCGGTGGGCCTCAGCACCTTCGCCGGCGACCAGCAGCGCTACCTCGCGCCGGTCAAGGGCCCGGCCCAGTTGAGCGTATTGCTCAACGCCGTCTACGACCTCAACAGCACCCAGCGCCCGGCCGACTTCGGCGCCGCCATCGACGCCCTGCTGGCACGCCAGCGCCGCCGCGCCCTGGTGGTGCTGGTGACCAACCTGCGCGATGAAGACGACGATGAACTGCTGGCCGCGGTCAAGCGCCTCGGCCGCCATCACCGGGTGCTGATCGCCAGCCTGCGGGAAGAAGTGCTGGACGCCCTGCGCCAGGAACCGGTGCAAGGCTTCGAGCAGGCGCTGTCCTACTGCGGCACGGTGGACTACCTCAACGCCCGCGCCAGCCTGCACGAACGCCTGGCTGCCCACGACGTCCCGGTGCTCGACTGCCGCCCCGGCGAACTCGGCCCCGAACTGGTCGGCCGCTACCTCGCCTGGAAAAAGGCCGGCGTGCTCTAACCCCCATCAGGGCACGCTTGATTCCCGGGCTGAAGCCCGGGCTACGGACTGCTTGAGCGCAACCGTAGGATGGGTAGAGCGAAGCGAAACCCATGCTGCCAATCGCCAACCCCACCTCCGCACGGTGGAGGTAAAAAGCGACCTCCACCCTACCCAATGGTCAGCTCCGCACGCACAACCGCAGGGCGGGTGAACCTCGCGTGGCACCGTGCGTGGATGTGTCGGGTTGCACCCGACCTACGTGGCCAATTCGTAGGATGGGTCGGGCGGCGTTCCGCGAGCGAAGCGAAACCCATCATGGCGGTCACGCCACCCTCACCATTCTGCGTGCGATCCCATAGGCTGCCGCCACGCCTGAAGCGCAGCGGCTAACGCCGGGCACGGCTACGCCGACGCGGCGAGGGGACGAAAGCTGAAGTAGTGGCGCAGCGCCTCGACCATCTCCACATACTCCGGCGGCGGTGCCACCAGGGCAAAGCCCGAGTCGAAGTTGCCGGGGTTGACGTCTTCCCGGCTCCATTGGCAGGTCGCGTAGAAATCGATGAAGTGCTGCTGGCCGTCATGCCCCGGAATCTTCAGGCGCATGTCGAAACGGGCCCCCACCAGCATCGGTAGCTGGCTAATGAGCATCAGGCCTTCGAGGGACACGTTGCCCAGATAGCCCATGGGCTTGTCGGTGATGCGATTGAAGACCTTCAGGTAATAGGGCAGCTGGTGGCGTTCTATTCGGCGTTGGCTACGCATGATGGCGAATCGCTATTGATGGCCGTTCAGTATGGCCTCACTACTGCACTCGAACCAAGTAATTAACCGCAGTGCTCACTGATTTCCGCAGTCAATTTACGACGGGCGGCGTCGATCTCGCCGTCGCTGTAATACTGGCGCTCACCCTTCCCATCGACACGATAGAACTTAGCGCCGTCGCGAAGCTGGGCAAGGTTACCGCGTAACGTGTTGCATTGCTTCTGGCGCTCGCCGCGGGCATCCGCCGCCTTGCGCTCGGCCTGCGCCTGTTCCTGGCGGCGGGCATCGAAGAACTGCTCGGCACGTTGCTCACGTTCACGGGTGGCCTCGTCACGCTCCACCACCTGCGGCTTGACCTCCACCTGCTGCGCGCCGGCCTGGGGTCGCTCGCTGAAATGCACCTGGCCGCTGGCGTCCGTCCAGCGGTAGATCTCCGCGCTCGCCAGCCCTGGCAGCAGGATGACCGCGAAAAGCAGGTGACGCATGGAGCCCCTCCCGGAAACAAAGGCCAAGCTTAGCGCTGGCCGGTCGCCACTCAAGCGAGCCACGACCGACGGTCGAAACGCCGGTCAGAGCGACGCCGGGGTGGCCTTGGCCGGTGAGCCGGTGTTGATCTGGCCGAGCTTCTCCAGGGTCTCCAGGCGCGCACGGGCGCGGTAGGCGTACTCGCTGGTGGGGTAGCGGCCGATGATGAAGTTGTAGGTCTGCTGGGCATCCACGAACAGGCTCTGGCGCTCCAGGCACTGGCCGCGCAGCAGGGAGATCTCCGGCTGCATATAGGCCCGCGAGCGGCTCTTGCGCTCGGCCTGGGACAGCTCGAGCATGGCCGTTTCGCAGTCGCCCTCGTCGTAGGCGTGGTAGGCATTGTTCAGGTGATGGTCCAGCGACCAGCGGGTGCAACCGGCAAGGCCGGCGAGCAGGGCCAGGATGATCAGCGTGCGCATGGGTAAGTCCTCCGTTGGCGAGTATATCGGCGCTCACGGAAATTTCTGCAGCGCCATCCGGCGGAGTGCGGGCACAACCTCCGATGGGACTTGCAGCCCATCATCCCGGCCCAGGCGAAGCGGCTGCTAGACTCGCCCAAACCCCGCCCCCGGAGCCTCCATGCAGCCCATCCGCCCTGCCCTGCTGTGCACCCTCCTGCTGCTTGGCGCCTGCGCCCCCACCACCCCGCTGTTCATCGCCCAGATCACCACCAACGAAGCGGTGGAGTACAAGGTGCTGAAGAACAACCGCATGGCCGCGGCGGTGGAAGAGGATGGCGACCTGCTCACCTACAGCGCCATGGCCATCCGCGATGGCACCAGCGCCCAGGCCGAGAAGCTCTACCTCACCGGTTACCAGGATCGCCAGTTCAGCGACGAGGTGCGTGCCATCTCGCTCTACCAGATCGGCCTGATCTACATGAGCCGCTACAACGACCAGCGCGATGACACCAAGGCGCTCAACCGTTTCTACCAGATCACCAACGAGTTCCCCGGCACCCGCGCCGCCGAACGCGCCGAAGCGCGCATCCTGGTAATCCGCCAGCGCGCCGACGAGCCGGTGCACAAGACCGCCCGCGAGCTGCTGGCCGACTGGAAGCCCAGCCAGAACCTCGATCTCTACCGCAGCGATCTCGACCCGGACATGACCCTGCTGTCGCGCCGCGCCGTGCTCAAGGACCGCGTCGACGAAGCCGAGCAGCTGTATTCCCTGGCCCTGGGCGACGCCCATGTGCAGCCCGATATCAAGGCCCGCTCGCTGTACCAGATGGCGCTGATGAACCTGGCCCCGGCCAATCCCCGCGCCGACCGTGGCCGCGCCATCGGCTACCTGCGCCGCCTGCTCGCCGAGTTCCCCGATGCCGAGCAGGCCGAGAATGCCGCCCGGCACCTGGACCAGGCGCTGAATCCCGGCGTGAAATAACCCCGGCAAAGGGTAGTGAAGAGGAACAATGACTACAGGTTGCGAGCGGTGTAGCCTCGGGCTCTGCTTGAAAAATGGAGTCTTCGCATGTCCCTTCGCCGCACCAAGATAGTCGCCACCCTCGGCCCAGCCAGCAACTCGCCCGAGGTGCTGGAACAGCTGATCCTCGCCGGTATCGACGTTGCCCGCCTGAACTTCTCCCACGGCACCCCCGACGAGCACAAGGCGCGCGCCCGCCTGGTCCGCGAGCTGGCAGCCAAGCACGGCCGCTTCGTGGCGCTGCTGGGCGACCTGCAAGGCCCGAAGATCCGTATCGCCAAGTTCGAAGGCAAGCGCATCGAACTGGAAGCCGGCGACAAATTCCGCTTCTCCGTCACCCACCCGCGTGAAGCCGGCAACCAGGATGTGGTCGGCATCGACTACCCGGACCTGATCAAGGACTGCGGTATCGGCGACGAACTGCTGCTGGACGACGGCCGCGTGGTCATGCGCGTCGACGCCACCACCGCCGACGAACTGCACTGCACCGTGCTCATCGGTGGCCCGCTGTCGGACCACAAGGGCATCAACCGTCGTGGCGGTGGCCTCACCGCCCCGGCCCTGACCGCCAAGGACAAGGCCGACATCAAACTGGCCGCCGAGATGGAACTGGACTACCTGGCCGTGTCCTTCCCCCGTGACGCCGCCGACATGGAACTGGCCCGCCGCCTGCGCGACGAAGCCGGTGGCAGCGCCTGGCTGGTGGCCAAGATCGAACGCGCCGAAGCCGTGGCCGACGACGAAGCCCTGGACGGCCTGATCCGCGCCAGCGACGCCGTGATGGTGGCCCGTGGCGACTTGGGCGTTGAGATCGGCGACGCCGAGCTGGTGGGCATCCAGAAGAAGATCATCCTGCACGCCCGCCGCTACAACAAAGCCGTGATCACCGCGACCCAGATGATGGAGTCGATGATCCACAGCCCCATGCCGACCCGCGCCGAAGTCTCCGACGTAGCCAACGCCGCGCTGGACTACACGGACGCCGTGATGCTCTCCGCCGAGAGCGCCGCCGGCGAATACCCGGTGGAAGCGGTGCAGGCCATGGCCCGTGTCTGCGTCGGTGCCGAGAAGCACCCCACCAGCCAGAAATCCAGCCACCGCCTGGGGCACACCTTCAGCCGCTGCGACGAGAGCGTGGCCCTGGCGACCATGTACACCGCCAACCACTTCCCGGGCGTGAAGGCGATCATCTGCCTCACCGAGAGCGGCTACAGCCCGCTGATCATGTCGCGCATCCGCTCCTCGGTGCCGATCTTCGCCTTCTCCCCCCACCGCGCCACCCAGGCCCGCGTCGCCCTCTTCCGTGGCGTGCAGACCGTGCCCTTCGACCCGGCCGCGCTGCCGGCCGACAAGGTCAGCCAGGCCGCGGTGGACGAACTGCTCAAGCGCGGCATCGTGCAGCAGGGCGACTGGGTCATCCTCACCAAGGGCGACAGCTACCACACCGTCGGCGGCACCAACACCATGAAGATCCTCCACGTCGGCGACCCGCTGGTGTGAGGCATCCGCAGTGAATGAAAAAGGCCGCTCGATGAGCGGCCTTTTTTCATTCAAGGGCTTGGAAACGGCGGCGCTGCGCACCGCTTGGCGAATGAATTGGCTCTGTCTGCGTTAAGTGTTGCTAGAGGATTTGAGCTCAGCTGATTGCTGAGTTCTGGTGATGTTTCTGGTTTCGCCCTCCCGGGCGAGTCCCTTTTCCAATCGTTGAAAAGGAACCAAAAAACTTGCCCCATCATCCGGCCCCGGCTTCGCCGCGGTGCCCTCACTCCATCGTCGCTCTGGGGGCCGGCGCGATGGGCCATCCATGGCCTGGCGCGCCTCTCGCGGCATCCATGCCGCTCGTCCCCCGGCGCAACGACTGCGTTCAGCCTCCTGGAGGGGCGTTGGCGGCTGCTCCAACTTTCTTCGCTCAAATCCACATATTGATGTGCGCACCAACCCAGCGTGCACGTAGCGGCGGCTTTCGTAGGATGGCGTAGAGCGGAGCGAAACCCATGCGGTGGCGGTGGCAGAAATCCTTTGGTGCCCGGAAAGCACCGTGCTTGAGCGCCTGCATTAAAACCACAACAGCTAACGCAGACAGAGCCAATGAATTCGCCCCTACAACGATCAACAGCGCCAGGGCGACCGTCTTCATCCTGTGGGAGCGGATTCATCCGCGATTGCAGGCCGAAGGACTGCCAGGGCCCCCCGGGGAGCGCTGCGCGCTCCTTTCGCGAATGAATTCGCTCCCACAAACAGCAATGACATCGTGCCGCCGGTAGCCCTGGATTCCAGGGGCGTCACTGCCAGCCGGGCTGGTACAAACTTCCGTGGGCCTTATCCAAGGCGGCACGCACCTGCGGCGAGTGCTGGTACACATCCACGAACTTGGCCAGGCGGCCGTCGTCCTGGTAATCGCCACGGGTGACGAACTGGATGATGTATTCCTTGTTCTCGATGCCGTCGAAGAGCAGCGCGCTGTTGGGGTCGAGGGTGCCGGCCAGGCGGATGTAGTGCGGGTAGCCCTGGGCCAGGTCGACGTCGTCCAGGGCGCGCACCAGCTGCACGGCTTCCAGCTCGATGATGTCGATGTGCTTGGGGTTGTCGACGATGTCATCCAGGGTCGCCTTGTAGCCCACGCCGTCCTTGAGCTTGAGCAGCCCGGCCTTCTGCAGCAGCTGCAGGCCGCGACCGCCATTGATGGGGTCGTTGGCGATGGCCACCTTGGCGCCTTCGGGCAGGTCGGCGATGGCCTTGTACTGGGTCGAGTAGAGGCCGACGTTGTTGATCACCCCGGGCGCGAAAGCCTTGAGGGCGAAGCCGCCTTCCTTGTTGGCGTTCTCCAGGAAGGGCGTGTGCTGGAAGTAGTTCACGTCGATGTCGCCGTGGGCCAGGGTGATGTTCGGCGTGTTCCAGTCGGTGAACTCCACCAGCTCCACCTTGAGGCCTTGCTTGGCGGCTTCTTCCACCGCCACTTCCAGGGGCGGGGCGAAGGCGGCGGTGGTACCCACCTTCAGGGTCTGCTCGGCGGCCTGGGCGATGCCGGTGGCCAGGAGCAGGCCGAGGGTGAGGGTCTTGAGGGTAAATCGGGTCATGGGTTCATTCCTCGGGTAATGGAGAATCACTGTGTAGGGGCGACTTCAGTCGCCAAGGAGCGCGTAGCGCTCCCGGGGGCACCGTGGGGCAGGCCTGCGGCCTGCTGGGCGAATGAATTGGCTCTGTCTGCGTTAAGTGTTGCTAGCTTCTAGACTTGTCGTTACGGCATCTCTTTCAGGAGGTCTGCCATGCGTGCGACAGAGTTTCGGAGCTGGCTATCTCGCCTGACTCAGCTCAACCAAACCCAGCGGGATCAGCTTCAAACGCAGCTGTCCTGCCCCCAGGGCATGCTGGCGGAGGCGCTGGAGCCTCCCGAGCATTGCCCCCACTGCCAAGCCACAGCCTTACGCCCATGGGGTTCCAGTCACGGCTTGGCCCGCT